>NZ_BAAGVR010000046.1:0-2937 GCF_054780775.1 Larkinella ripae | reverse complement strand
CAACAAGCAAACTCCTCAGACGCATGTGGGACTCTACAACCTTCAGGTCATTAGTACGGCTCGGCTCTAGCGCTCTCACGCCCTGCACCTGCCGCCTATCAACGTCATCGTCTCTAACGTCCTTCAATAGAAGACTCATCTCCGGGCCGGCTTCGCACTTAGATGCTTTCAGCGCTTATCCAAACCCCACGTAGCTACCCGGCCGTACCGTGGGCACAATAACCGGTTCACCAGCGGTGAGTCCACCCCGGTCCTCTCGTACTAAGGGCAGCCCCCGTCAATCTTCTAACGCCCACCACAGATAGGGACCGAACTGTCTCACGACGTTCTGAACCCAGCTCGCGTGCCACTTTAATCGGCGAACAGCCGAACCCTTGGGACCTTCTCCAGCCCCAGGATGTGACGAGCCGACATCGAGGTGCCAAACCTCCCCGTCGATGTGAGCTCTTGGGGGAGATCAGCCTGTTATCCCCGGCGTACCTTTTATCCTTTGAGCGATGGCCCACCCATGCGGAACCACCGGATCACTATACCCTGCTTTCGCACCTGCTCGGCCTGTTTGCCTCACAGTCAAGCTCGCTTCTGCTATTGCACTCCACAGCCGGTTACCAACCGGCCTGAGCGAACCTTTGGAAGCCTCCGTTACCCTTTCGGAGGCGACCACCCCAGTCAAACTACCCACCAACCACGGTCCCTCTCATTGAGAGGTTAGACGCCAACACACAAAAGGGTGGTATTTCAACGTTGGCTCCACGATGCCTAGCGACACCGCTTCGCAGCCTCCCACCTATCCTACACATTTCTGTGCCAGCGTCCATGATAAGTTGTAGTAAAGGTGCACGGGGTCTTTCCGTCCCGTGGCGGGTATCCGGCATCTTCACCGGAACTACAATTTCACCGAGCTCATGGCTGAGACAGTGCCCAGATCGTTACACCATTCGTGCAGGTCGGAACTTACCCGACAAGGAATTTCGCTACCTTAGGACCGTTATAGTTACGGCCGCCGTTTACTGGGGCTTCAGTTCAGCGCTTCGAAGCTTGCGCCCCTAACGCCCCCCCTTAACCTTCCAGCACCGGGCAGGTGTCAGACCCTATACTGAATCTCTCGATTTCGCAGAGTCCTGTGTTTTTGGTAAACAGTCGCCTGGGCCTTTGCTCTGCGGCCTCCCACCGAAGTGGGTAGGCCCCCCTTCTCCCGAAGTTACAGGGTCAACTGGCCGAGTTCCTTAGCCATGATTCACTCGAGCACCTTAGATTTTTCATCTCGACTACCTGTGTCGGTTTGCGGTACGGTTACCCTCTTGATTAGCGATAGCGGCTTTTCTTGGAAGCCCTTCCCAGACACTATCCCGAACGCCCGAAGGCGACCAGGTACTATCGGCGTCCACCTAACTCCACGGATTTGCCTGTGGAATCAATAGCTTCACCCTTCAACGCACTATTCCCGCAGTGCGCGGTCTGTTCAGTACTCCGTCCCCGCTTCTCTCAAGAGGCTAGTACGGGAATATTAACCCGTTTGCCCTCAGGTGCGGCTCTCGCCTGCCCCTTAGGTGCCGACTCACCCACCGTTGATTGCCATCGCGGTGGAATCCTTAGTCTTTCGGTGTGCAGGGTTCTCACCCGCATTGTCGTTACTTATGCCTACATTTGCTTTTCTGTGCCCTCCAGCCCGGCTCACGCCAAACCTTCGCCGGTCACAGAATGCTCTCCTACCACAACTAGCCATAAGCTAGTGTCCACAGCTTCAGTGGGTCGCTTCATGCCCGTTTATTATCGATGCCCGCCTCGCTCGACCAGTGAGCTGTTACGCACTCTTTAAAGGAATAGCTGCTTCCAAGCTAACCTCCTGGCTGTCTCGGCAACCGGACCTCCTTTGTTCAACTGAGCGACCACTTGGGGACTTTAGCTGGTGGTCTGGGTTGTTCCCCTCTCGGAGTCGGACCTTAGCACCCGACCCCTCACTCCCGCATCAATTCCCAGGCATTCGGAGTTCGTCAGAAGTTGGTAGGATGTGACTCCCCCTAGTCCTATCGGTAGCTCTACCTCCTGGGAATTTGTCATGCAAGGCTGTTCCTAAAAACATTTCGGAGAGTACGAGCTATTTCCGAGTTTGATTGGCCTTTCACCCCTACCCGCAGCTCATCCAAAAACTTTTCAACGTTTACTGGTGCGGTCCTCCATGACATGTTACTGCCACTTCAACCTGGCCACGGGTAGATCACCCGGTTTCGCGTCTACCCCCACTGACTACAGCGCCCTGTTCAGACTCGCTTTCGCTTCGGCTCCCCTTCTCAAAAAGGTTAACCTGGCCAGTGACGGTAACTCGTAGGCTCATTATGCAAAAGGCACGCTGTCACCCCACGAAAGGGCTCCAACCGTTTGTAGGCGTCTGGTTTCAGGTTCTATTTCACCCCGCTGCTTGCGGTACTTTTCACCGTTCCCTCACGGTACTGGTTCGCTATCGGTCTCTGATGTGTATTTAGCCTTACCGGATGGTGCCGGCCGATTCAGAGGGGGTTCCTCCGGCCCCCCCCTACTCAGGATCCCAACCCCACCAACTGAACCTACCCGTACAGGTCTGTCACCTTCTTTGGATGCCCTTCCCAGAGCATTCCGGTTTGTCAGTTGATTTGATGGTCGGTCCTACAACCCCGCAGCGGCCGTAACCGCTGTGGTTTGGGCTATGCCCCTTTCGCTCGCCACTACTTAGGGTATCACTGTTGTTTTCTCTTCCTGCGGGTACTTAGATGTTTCAGTTCCCCACGTTTGCTTCACCGTAAGGTGATGATGTAGCTTCACTACACCGGGTTGCCCCATTCGGAGACCAGCGGATCAAAGGATGTGTGCTCCTCCCCGCCGTTTTCGCTGCTGTCCGCGTCCTTCCTCGCCAATCAGAGCCATAGGCATCCCCCAGACGCCCTTGCTTGGCCGTAGCCA
>NZ_BAAGVR010000044.1:0-681 GCF_054780775.1 Larkinella ripae | reverse complement strand
GTTAAGGTGTATGTCAGAGCATCGTTGTTCGGATCGCTGAAAATCGGTAGGGTAGCGGTAAAGACTTGACCGACCGTGGCCGCGAGGGAAACCAGGTTGGGCGCCGTCGGCGGCTGGTTGGCGGGCGGGGTCGTGGGTCCTTCACAGGTCAGGGTTTTGGGAGCTTGCCGCAAGACATAGGTGCTGCCTTCCACCCGCGCCCAGATCGTGTGGGGCTGGTTGTCTTTCAGCCTTTGGGGAACCGGAAAATTGTAGCTGTGGTTGCCGTTGCCCTTGTTGGCCGTTTTCAGATCCTGCCGGAACACATCGGCCAGCACTTTGTCGATGAGCGTGGCGGTTTGCAAAGTAGCTCCCTCCAGAAACTCGACCGTCAGCGGCAGGTTGGGTTTGTCCCGGTGCCAGACCCAGCCCGAGAACACCTCGCAGTTGACCGTCGACAGATACCCATCGTAGCCCGCCAGACTCAACGGGGGCGGGGTGGAGGCATCCGTGACCGTGATCGTCACACTGATTTGCGCGGACTGGCTCTGGTTGTCGGTCGCGGCATAGGTCAGCGTAAACGTACCGGGTTGGGAAGGCGTCCCGCTCAGCACCCGGTTTCCGGCATTGAAGCTCAGGCCGGGAACACTGCCGTTCAGGCTGTAGGTGAGCGGACCATTTTCGGGGTCGGCAAAAACCGGC
>NZ_BAAGVR010000043.1:0-2718 GCF_054780775.1 Larkinella ripae | reverse complement strand
CTTTTTCTGGACCCAGATTTCCTGATAGTCCTGGCTGCTGATACGGAAGTGCTGGGCGTAATCGTATTCCAGGTGAAAATCTTCCCCGGCGTAGGTCGTTTTACCCGTCAGCGTGTAGGTGTGAGGTGTTCCGCCGGATTCGTTCAGCGTGATTGTATCACTACCGCCGGTTAAGGCCCGCACATTAACCGTATTGTTGGGCAGGCTTAGGTTGGTCGTTGAGGTCCAGTTTAGTTGGGGCTCGCCAAAAATGTAGCTGGTGCCTTTCGCCCACTTCATATTTGGGCCGACCTTTTCGCGGTAAATCGCCTGAATCAAACGGATGCGGTTCACAAACCGTAAGCCCTCTTCGGCGTACCACAAATTGCCGTTCGGCTGCGCGTTCCAGAGCTGATCGAGCGTACGGGTGACGCCATCAACCTCGCAGACGATGCTGATGTTTTTGGCCCCGGCTTCCCACTGCTCGTAGGTGTAGGTCGGGTGGGCCGACATCGGGGCACCCCATTGCAGGGTACTTTCGATGTTGGGTACAATGATGTTATAGCGCGAATCGCCCGTACACTGCGGGTAGATGATTGCAAAGACTTGCTGCAAAGACTTCTCCCAGAAAGCGTTACCCCTCGCGCCGGTCATGATGTTCTGCTCAGCGATGTCGCGCATACACCGGGCGGGGGTTGCTTCGGCAAACTCGGTGCCATCTAAGGTTTGCGAGGCCCAAAGCGACCAGCCCAGCTGCTTCATTTTTGCGACCGGAAACAGCATCGTGTGGCTGAGGCCCCAGAAGTAGCGCGGGGACCAGTAGCCGCCGTTGATGATCTGCTCGGGGGCAATTTTGGCGTTCTCGGTCGGGAAACTGTAGAGCCGGCGGGGCCTTTGCCCAAAGCGGGAAACCGTAACCCCCGCCGTGGTGGCCAGATCGAACACGCCCGAACCCGGAACGGATTCTTTCAAATGAACAACGGTACCGGATGCCGTCAGGGCGGGGAAATTCAGCTCGGTGCGCTTTACTTTGCGCACACTGGCGTCCACAAACGTGTTCTCGTTGATCCAGGTCTTGCCGGCCGTTTCCAGTGTTTCTTCCCCGATACTGCCGCCGACGGTTTTGGGGTACACATCCCGGCGAACTCCGACACCATCGCCGTTTCGGGCGTAGGCGTTTACGCTCACAAAATCACCGCTGGTTCCAATCCGGAACTGATATTCGTGGGGATTCTCGAAGTCGTAGGTGTTATTGGGCGGGTTGCTGCCGTAGTTATACCGGTGCGTGTCGTCCGTCCCGGTATAATTAGCTGGCGTGTTGCCCATCGTAACGACTTCGGGATAACCCGGCGTGGTGGTAACCGGCCGGTTGATCTGAATCGTCAGGTTCTTGGGCGAGGTGCGGGCCGCAATGCCAATGCCGTACATCACCCCACCCGTGACGTTGGTGGGGTAGATCGTCAGCCGCTTGACCTGGGTCTTAACTTCGAAATTGGCGGAAATTTCTTTGCTCGGGTCGCTGATGAGCTGGGAGGTAACCGTATAGATTCCATCCGCCAGAATGGTGTTGTTGGCGTACTCGTAGTAATCCTTGCCGGCGGGCATGGTAGCCACCTGAAAGCCGGTATCGTAACCGCCCCCTACTTTCAGCACCCGCAGTTTTACCGGGCCGGTGGCCACGCTGCGGGCGGTCGCCTTGTGTTCTTCATCCAGCAGCACCGGCTCCACAAAAGCGGTTGAGACTGATTCACCGGTGCCGGTAGGCTTTTCGTAGATTACCTTATCGGTGTTGACCGACGGGCAGAGGAAGGGAGCCTTGATCGAGACCAGCGGACTGGTGCCGGGCCGGTAGTATTCGATTTCGTAGTTTTTGCCCTTGGTCAGCCCCGAAAAGAACTGTCCGTTGCGGTTGTAGGGCTTGCCGGCGTCGGTAACAAACGAACCCGATGCGCAGGCTTTCGCCAGCTGCTCGTAGGCCACGTCAATGCCGCGCAGGTTCACCGCCCAGGCTCCGTCGGTAACGTCCAGCTGGGGCGTTAAGGTGTCGTTTTTGTCGTAGTGAAAACCGTACCAGCGTATTTCGGCGGGCACCGCGTTCTTGCGCTTGACAAAAAAACCGCCGGTCATCGGAACGACGATCTGCGAGCCGGCCGAATCGACTACAATGATATTCAGCGGGTAGTAGGTCTGGGTCTCACCGGGTACCGTGCTTTCAAAGGGTACGTCCTTCCAGGATAACACGCCCGATACCGGGTCAATGCTCATCCAGGACGGCACGGCCACATTCCCGTTTAAAATCGCGCTGTAGGTCAGCGTATCGCCCGGGTCGCTCACGGTGGAAGCCACCGAGACGCTGACCGAATCGCCTTCGGTAACCGTTACGCTGTTGAAGGGTCCAACCTGAATGGGTGGGGGATTGGGCAAAAACGAACCCCAAATCTCGATTTCCTTGACGTACTTGTTGCCGCCGTTAGCGCCCTGTAAAACCACCTTCGGATACTGCAAATCATCCCAGGGAACGTCAATAAACGGATCGTTGCCAATGACGTTAGGCAGCTTATAGGATTTGGCCCCAACCGAGTTTAGGTTCTGCTCGAGCGTCTGGGTGTAAGCGACATTGGGCCCCGAAATCAGGTAGTTGGCCGCAATAGATTGGCGGAACTCGGGCGCCAGGTCGGCGGGGAAGATTCGGATAAACTCCACGCGCGGCACCCGGCTGTTTTCGGAGACAACCCCTTC
>NZ_BAAGVR010000042.1:0-1107 GCF_054780775.1 Larkinella ripae | reverse complement strand
TTAAATTTAAAGGCAATTGTCATGAAAAAGACTAAATTCACCGAGGCCCAGATTGTGTTCGCCCTCAAGCAGGCTGAAACGGGAGTTGCTGTTGTAGAGGTGTGCCGAAAAATGGGCATAAGCGAGGCCACTTTTTACAATTGGAAAAAGAAGTACACCGGGTTAGGCGTTTCTGAGTTACGACGTTTGCGTCAACTGGAAGAAGAAAACCGCCAACTTAAACAACTGGTAGCGGACCTGAGTCTCGATAAACAAATGCTCCAGGATGTACTCAAAAAAAAGCTCTAAAGCCAATTCAGAAGCGTGAATTGGCGCACAGTTTAATCAATGACTATCAAGTGGCCACCCAACGAGCTTGTGGAGTGGTGCTTCTTCAACGTTCTGTTTGGTACTATAAGGCTCATCGACGAGATGACACGGTTGTACGACAGCGGATCAAAGAAATCGCGCAAGTCAGAATCCGCTACGGTCATCGTCGTATTTTCACTCTACTTAGGCGTGAAGGCTGGCGGGATAATCACAAGCGGGTGTACCGGATCTACTGCGAAGAAGAGTTAAATCTGCGCAGGAAACGACCCAAACGTCATCGAGCGGCTGCCCATCGCCGACAACGCCCATCCATCTCTACTTTGCATGAATGTTGGAGTATGGATTTTGTGGCCGATCAGCTCTTCGATGGGCGAAAGTTTCGTGCGTTAACTGTTGTCGATAATTACAGTCGCAAATGCTTAGCTATCCATGTAGGACAGTCACTAAAAGGTGAAGATGTCGTGACAGTCGTGAATCGGATTATAGCTGAACAGAAGACAAAGCCCAATCGTATTCAAGTCGACAACGGCAGTGAATTTATATCAAAAGCGATGGATCGCTGGGCTTATGAAAATACCGTTACCCTAGATTATTCACGGCCAGGGAAACCGACAGATAACCCATATATTGAATCTTTTAATGGAAGTTTGAGAGATGAATGTTTATCGGTTCACTGGTTTTTATCTTTGGAAGACGCTCAGCAAAAGATTGAGCAATGGAGGCAGGAGTACAATGGCTATCGACCCCATAGTTCGCTGAATGGGCTGACGCCGGAAGAATTAATTTCAAGAGTAAAAA
>NZ_BAAGVR010000041.1:0-636 GCF_054780775.1 Larkinella ripae | reverse complement strand
ATGGTTGTATTGGCCCAGATGGCATCGGCTACCAGCTTATGACCAGCCCCTGACCAGTGCAGACGGTTGTTCGCGCTCCGCTCGGGGGTCTGAAAATTCACGTCATTGGCGGGCGTACCACCTAATCCAAAAGCGGTGCTGGCGTCGTAGTAATAGACTTTATTGGCTGTTCCGCCCCCGAAAGCCGCATCGGTCGCGGCCTGTTGCACAGCGGTGCGGTAACTGGCGACATTCTCGAAGTAGTCGGTCTTGTCCATGCTACCCGGTGCCAGAAACAGGATCGGCCGGCCAGGGTGGTAGGTGTTGCGCCAGGTGATGAAGCTTCGCAGATTACTTTTTACTTCGTCAGTGGTCAGGGCCGTTGACACACGCCCGTCGTTGGTTCCGTAGCCCACAATCAGCAGGTTAAAATCAATGCCGTCGTAATAGCCGTCGATCAGGCCAAACTTGCCCTCCCGCGACATACTGCCCCGAATTCCTTTGTTAATTACCCGGGTGGGGTAACCCAGATTGTTGAGGTAATTCGATAGCCGCGAAGCGTACAAGTCTTTGCCGTTGTAGGGAAAGCCGTCGGGATCGTTACCAAGTCCCCAGTGCGTAATCGAATCGCCGGCCACCAGAATGATGTTTTTGGCG
>NZ_BAAGVR010000040.1:0-661 GCF_054780775.1 Larkinella ripae | reverse complement strand
GGCATTATACCAGTTAATAATCGACCCTTCCAGGTACGTACCCTGCATGATGAAGTATTTATTACCCCCGTTTTCGTAGGCTACCTGAATATCTTTTTTGAAGCTGCCACCAATCACCCGAAGCGTTCCCGTCTGGTTGGTGAGGGCCGAGTAGTTGACCACATCGTATTTGGCGTTGCTGGAGTCAGCTGTGCAGTTGATCAGCGTAGCCGGGCCGGTCAGCGTGTAGACGCCCTCGACCTCGGTATTGACAAGATCCGCATGACCGCACTTGATGGCGGTTACGTTTTTGGCAACCAGTTCGTAGGTGTTGTTGAGTCCTTTTACGGCGTTGCGGCACAAGCGGGCATCCAGTCCGTTGATGGTCAGCCGGGCGTTTTCAGAGGAAGCCGCACCGATGCGCTTGTTGGTAGCCGTGCAGTTGATGACAGCGGCCTGGTGTTCGCCGGTTTGCTCGCCTTCGCTGTAAAACGCGGCCCCTTCGCGGTAGACCGTATTTTTAACGTGGCAATTGATGAAGCGGGTGCCGTCAGCGTTGTCCGAATCGAAGTCGTCCAGACTGATGCCAACACCGTTGTCGATTGCGGTAATGTTCTCAAATGTGGTATTTTTGGCGTAGTCGCCCGCAATCAGCGGAGACTTACCCCCGCCTTCGTGGTAT
>NZ_BAAGVR010000039.1:0-824 GCF_054780775.1 Larkinella ripae | reverse complement strand
TCTTATTGGAAAAAGGCTACGAAGTCCACGGCATCAAGCGCCGCAGCTCGCTGTTCAACACCCAGCGCATCGACCACCTCTACGAAGATCCGCACGAAAAAAACGTCCGCTTCAAGCTCCACTTCGGTGACCTCTCCGATTCGACCAACATCATCCGCATCATCCAGGAAGTGCAGCCCGACGAAATCTACAACCTGGGCGCCATGTCCCACGTGCGGGTGAGCTTCGATGAACCCGAGTACACCGCCCAGGTCGACGGCATCGGCACGCTGCGGATTCTGGAAGCGGTGCGTCTGCTGGGACTGACCGAAAAAACCCGCATTTATCAGGCGTCTACTTCGGAATTATACGGCGGGGTGCAGGGCCACGCTCAGTCGGAACTGACGCCGTTCTACCCCCGCTCCCCCTACGCGGTGGCCAAGTTGTACGGCTACTGGATCACGGTCAACTACCGGGAAGCCTACAACATGTATGCCTGCAACGGGATTCTGTTCAACCACGAATCCCCGCTGCGGGGGGAGACCTTCGTCACCCGCAAGATCACGCGGGCGGTGGCGCGTATCGGGCTGGGTTTGCAGGACAAGGTATTCCTGGGCAACATCGACTCGCTGCGGGACTGGGGCCACGCCAAGGACTATGTGGAAGCTATGTGGCTGATTCTGCAACAGGAAAAGCCGGAAGATTTTGTAATTGCCACGGGGGTGACGACCACCATTCGGGACTTTGTCAAGATGGCCTTCGGGGAGATTGGGGTGGAACTAGCCTTCAAAGGTGAGGGTGTCGAGGAGAAAGCGTACGTGGTGAGTGCCACCAACCCGGACTTT
>NZ_BAAGVR010000038.1:0-518 GCF_054780775.1 Larkinella ripae | reverse complement strand
GCGTGTCAGTGAGCAGTGCGGGGACGTATTCAGTGACGGCCACCAGTGAAGGGGGCTGCATGGCCAGCACCAGCGTGGTGGTCAGCCAGACGGTGGTGAGTGCTCCGCCCCTGGTGGTGAGCATCAGCCCCAATCAGGTGGTGGGCTGCGTGGGGCTAACCGGGACCGTCACGGCTACGGTTCGTGGGGGTACTCCTCCCTACAGCTACACCTGGATCGCCCCTGAGGGGATGATCCTGAGCGGCACCAGCACCAATGTGGTGTCGGGCACGGTCACCAGTGCAGGGGTGAAGAGTCTGAGTGTGACCGTCAGCAGTGCGGGGGGCGGTCCAACCACCACCGCCGTTGCCAGCATGACGGCCAATGCCTTGCCGGCCGTAAGCATCAGTGCGAATCCTTCGCTGACCATCGGTGCGGGGCAGAGCACGACCTTGACCGCCAGCGGGGGCAACAGTTACAAGTGGTCGACGGGGGCCAGTAGTGTCAGCGTGCCGGTGAGCACGACGGGGACGTATTCG
>NZ_BAAGVR010000037.1:0-1424 GCF_054780775.1 Larkinella ripae | reverse complement strand
AATTGTTTCACCCAAATCATCTTAGTAATGTCCAGTTCAACCAAAAAATCTCCTCCTGGCCGATCTAAAACGGTTCAGCCAATTGCCTCCACCTCCGAGCGCAAACCTGCTTTATCTATCATCAAAGACATTCAACGTCAGACCCGGCGGCAATACACGGCTGAAGAAAAAATCCGTATTGTGCTCGAAGGCCTGCAAGGTGAACAGTCGGTCGCCGAGATCTGCCGCCGGGAAGGCCTCAATACCAATATCTATTACCGTTGGAGCAAAGAGTTTTTAGAAGCGGGCAAAAAACGTTTATCTGGCGATACCACCCGGGAAGCCACCGCGCCTGAAGTTCACTCCATGAAGTCAGAGAATGAAGCTCTCAAGCAATTGGTAGCGGAATTGAGCTTGGAGAACCGGTTGTTAAAAAAAAGTCTGAAAGCGGAGGAGTAAGATCTATTTATCATCGTATGACTCAATCCGAAAAAATGGAGATTATTACCCTGGTGGAACAATCTCAGCTTAGTGTCAAAGCTACTTTACGGGAGTTGGGTATCAACCGATCTACCTTTTATGAGTGGTATAAGCGCTATTTGTCCCATGGCTACGATGGCTTAGCCCAACAACCCTGTCGACGTTCTAGTGGTTGGAACCAGCTACCACCAAATCAGCAAAACCGTATTGTCGAACTGGCATTGGAACGGCCTAATCTTTCCTGCCGGGAGCTGGCGTGCTATATTGTTGATTATGACCGCTGGTTTGTGTCAGAATCAACGGTGTATCGACTTCTCAAAAACCGTGGATTAATCACTACGCCCGCTTATCGGCTGATGGAAGCGGCCGATCACTTCTATAATCCCACAACGGCTACTAACCAACTATGGCAAACTGACTTTACCTATTTCAAGATCAAGCACTGGGGTTGGTATTATCTGTCAACCGTCCTGGATGATTATTCTCGCTACATTCTGGCTTGGGAACTGTGCCCGGGCATGCAGGCGGTGGATGTGGAACGAACCGTGCAAGGGGCACTACAAGCTAGTAATCTGAAAAGTGATCAACGCCCCCACATTTTATCCGATAATGGCTCGGCTTACGTCTCGCAGTATTTGAAGGGCTATTTGAAAGGGGAAGGAATAACCCACATACGGAGTGCACCGTTTCATCCGATGACTCAGGGTAAAATTGAGCGGTATCATCGATCAATGAAAAACGTTGTTCTTCTGGAGCATTACTACAGTCCTGATGAGTTGACCAGACGCATCAGTGAATGGGTCGATTATTATAATAATCATCGGTACCATGAATCACTGAGCAATGTAACGCCGGCCGACGTTTATTGGAGCCGCCAACAAGAACTATTGACAGAACGCCAAAAAGTCAAGCAGTTAACGTTAGCACACCGCCGGAAAAGTTATATTTGCCAGCAGGCACAAAGT
>NZ_BAAGVR010000036.1:0-706 GCF_054780775.1 Larkinella ripae | reverse complement strand
TCAAAATCGGCTGATGAGTCGCTGAAAGTGCGACGAAACGCCTTCGGGTGTCCCGATCAGGGTTCGAGTCGGCAGCCATGAACCCTTAGTTGATGAAAGGCAAAACGAGGCCGACAAGCCAGAAATCTAACCGAAGGACAGCCACACCGGAGGGACAGCGAGAATGTGGCGCCCGCAAGGGTCTGACTACCTGCATGACAGAGGACGCACAGGGGTGCTATTGACTGGCTGCATCAGGGTGCGAAAAGAGTCGCCGGAGCAAGTAACCGGCAAATTTTAGCGGGGTGGCGGAATTGGTAAACGCAGGTCTTTCGGGGGATCCCGTCTGGCTGGATGACAAGGTAATCCTTGCAGGTTCAAATCCTGCCCCCGCTTCAATACGATAGATCAGAGAATATGATTCGGGCGTGGCCCTGGCGGTTGATCGGGGCCAGCTTCTTAAATGGGAAACTTAAATAAGGATATAAAAATGGAAGCAACACCGGGTACCAAAACCAACGATTCATGCCTTGAAAAGGCCGCTATTGATGAGCCGATCTTTGTTCTGCGCGCTCAAGATATTTCAAGCCCAAAAGTGATCCTGCACTGGATTGCTAAAAACTTCGAGACTTGCCCCGATGAGAAGCTGCGGGATGCTTTCGAGCACTGCATCGCAATGAAGAACTGGACGAATCGCAAAAACGCAGACTAAAAACAAAAACCGCCC
>NZ_BAAGVR010000035.1:0-1118 GCF_054780775.1 Larkinella ripae | reverse complement strand
GGAAGACCATGAAAAAGAACAAATTTACCGAGTCCCAAATCATCGGAATTCTACGCCAGCAGGAGACTGGAAAGTCAGTGGTTGACATTTGCCGCGAACATGGCATTAGCCAAGCCACTTACTACCAATGGAAAAGCAAATACTCAGGCTTGGAAATTAATCAGTTAAAACGTTTGAAGGAGTTAGAGAACGAACTGGCTCAATACAAACGAATTGTGGCTGAGCAAACGCTTCAACTGACGGTTTTGAAGGATGTGATCGAAAAAAAGCTATAGGGCCTGCCGAAAAACGCGAGTTGGTGCACTACGCTCATCAGAACCACCAGCTTAGTTTACGACAGGCCTGTAAGTTGTTCCGTATCCATCTTTCCGTATTTTATTATCAACCCAAACTCAGTCAGGATGAGCCAATTCGAGACCAACTAGCCCAGTTAGCCGAGCTGCATAGCCGGTGGGGATTTTGGATGATGCACCACCATTTGCGGAATCTAAACCATTCTTGGAATCATAAGCGTGTCTACCGGATTTATACCCAGATGGGGCTAAATCTAAGACGGAAGTATAAAAAACGGCTCCCAGCTCGAGTGGTCGAACCCTTGGTTCAACCATTAGCAGCCAATTTGACTTGGTCAATGGATTTCATGCAGGATGGACTAGCAAACGGAGTCGAGTTTCGCTCCTTGAATATCATTGATGATTACAACCGGGAAGCGTTGGCCATTACCCTGGATACGAGTTTGACCAGTAAACGCGTAATTCGCGAGTTGGATCAACTCATTGCTTGGCGAGGTGCCCCTGAAAAGATCCGGGTGGACAATGGTCCGGAATTTATTGCTCAAGCGATGAGCGACTGGGCAGAGTTGCGAAAAATAGACCTACTGTTTATTGAAAAAGGCAAGCCTTATCAGAATGGGTATATGGAACGGTTTAATCGTAGCTTCCGGGAGGAAGTCTTGGACGCCTACTGCTTTACGCGTCTGAAGGAGGCACAAGTGATGGCCCATGCCTGGATGTGGATTTACAACAATGAGCGTCCCCACCAATCGTTGGGCTACAAGGCACCAGTTGTTTTTCTTCAGGAGCAGGACCACACTCAACGACCGCAGACATTCATGAAAG
>NZ_BAAGVR010000034.1:0-8285 GCF_054780775.1 Larkinella ripae | reverse complement strand
TACTGAATTGTCTCTTCTCATTTTCACCCATTTTGTCCACTTTCATTTGACGACATACAGCGGAAGCAGTATTTCTCGTATTTGCGGCAATATTCGTCCTAGTCGGGTCTTACTCCTGGCACGAAAACCGATCCCTTTTGCGTCATGGGAAAAAAGCAAATGCAAGTATAGTTTTAAACCATTTAAAGGGTCGAATGCATTATCCGGTTGTTGGTTTTCTAACCGACAAGCAAGAGTGGATCACTCAAGAATTAAGAACAGGCTATAGACCTGCTAAAAGAGAAGGAACAAAACTGGAAATTATCTATGACCCGAATGATGTGACTCGTATTGAAATTTTTTCTTTTTTTAATCTTCATGTACTGCCCATACTTCTTATAGTGATTGGAGCCATTGGTCTGTTGATAGGTATCTTCAGTATTTTGGGCTTATAATAATAATTTGATAATAGACATCGCTGTTGGTTAAAACCTCATTTTCGTGTCGAAAATCAACTAATGAAGACTTCCTCTTCTATTTATCCCAAAAAAAGAGCATTTTATGAGAATTTTCGTATTATACTAGCTGTCTATTATTTTAGCCGTTTACGACAATTGTTTGAACTACTCATGATGAGTAAAACGATACTTATTTTTAGTCTGCTCACCATCACGTCAGCTCTCTTACACGCCCAAAAAGTTGTCTATAACCAAAATGGCCTGTCTCTGCAAATACGGGCGACTTTAACCAAATCCTATCGACATGCTACTATTCAAGGCCAGGCTGAAGACCGATACATCTGGCAGGTCGATGCCCGGCTAGCCAATGCTAATGCTGTTCCGGTGAATCTCCGTGGGTTTTACATAAAACGAACCGTAAAGTGCTTCGAAGGCAGTGGAGACCCCAACCAGGCCAATTGTAAAATGGGCACTGTGCTGGAGAACATGCCTGTCGTCTTACCCGCAAAGGACAGCAAATTGATAAGTGGCTGTTTCGACACCAACTGCTCGGAGAACCTCGATATTGACTGGTGGATTTCGGATTGGGTCTTGAAATCGGGTACGGCCCCAAAAAACATCCCGGGCCAAAATGGTCTTTCCACATTTGAGTCAGCAAGCTCCAATGGATTTGACCCTGCAACCTGGGCAGTCATGAATGAAGCCAAGAAGTTGTATGAAAAGGTCAATGCCGAGACGCCACACTTTGTTAAGCTCGGTGATGATCCTTTCTCAATATACAGATATCTCGAATGGTTTAAGTTATTAAACTATGCGCGTATTGCAGAACAAGATCGTCGCTGGGCATTAGTGGCACATAAAAACGGGAGCTTGCCTTGTGTAAAGTACCATATTTTAGACTTGAGGGCAGCGCTCATAAGTAATAAAGCTTATATTGACTTTCTTGAAGCCATCAACTGGGAGAAGCCAAGTGCGTTGAATAATTCGAGAGAATTCATTGATGAGAATATGGAAAAGTACTTTTATTCCAAACAGCGCTCCGATCGTGATCCACTCCTGGCAGAGGCTAAAAAAATTCTTGAAGAAGTACAGGAATGTCCACTTAACCACAATATACTGGACGAATGGAATGAAGCCGACTATGCTCCAAGCGGTCGGCCGGGTTCAGGAATCAATCCGTTCGTTGAGCCGCAGGATACATCGTCTCCATCTTCGCCAGACGTAGCAGACACACAAGCGCAGCAGGCTGACAATACTTCTCAAACCGGGTATAGTGCCAACAACAGTGCCAGAAAAGATACGCCTTCTCAGCAGAGTAACCCGAAAGCGGATTTCTCGATAGGCGAACAGGTGAGTTCAACCGTGGCCAGTTCGGCACAACCAAACAATTCAGCTTCCCCATCCTCGTCAGGGTCGACTGACAAAAGTGCGTCGACTGTTTACACGACCAATTTTAAGGCGGCTCTGCAAGCCTCCAATAAAAATGATTATCGTAAAGTCATCGACTACCTGACCACGGCCATAAAAGCCCAGCCCGATTCGCCAGACGCTTATTTTCTCAGAGGAAACACGTATGGTTATTTGAATCAGTATAATGAGGTTATCGCCGATTATGACAAAGCCGAAAGCCAGGGAAATCGTACCGCGAATTTATATGAGTGGCGCGCGGCAACCCACAAGATTCTGCATAAAAATGACGACGCACTGGCCGATTATACCCAAGCTATTTCAGCCGCTCCACTAGAGAAAAAGGCATCGTACTATACGTTTCGGGGCAAATTCTATGAGAAGTTAGGCCAGCCTGCCAATGCATTTGAGGATTATATTCAGGCCCTGCGTTTAGACCCGAATAATCTAACGGCGAACCATTCAGTATCAATCGGATATTCCCTGCCAAATCAGTCCAACCATACAGCTACTTTAGCGTCAGCGGACTCCGTTGTTAGTATTAGTATAGCGCATAATGCCCTTGTTCTTGATGCTATTGAAGCATCGATAAAAGGGGAACATAGTAAAGCCCTTACGTATTTGAATAAAGCCATAATGGCCCAACCCAGCTGGCCAGACGCTTATTTTCAACGAGCTTCTCTCTATCGAGAATTAAAACAGTACAAGCAGTCTCTTTCAGACTTTAATAAAGTGGAAAGCCTGGGAAGGCATGACGAAATTTTATATACCTCGCGAGCGGACTTAAATAAAATTCTGCATAGAAATGACGACGCACTGGCTGATTATACCAAAGCTATTTTGGTCGCTCCACTGGAGAATACAGAAACGTATTATACAAGAAGTGTAGCCTATCAAACTAGAGCACAGTTCTACGAATATTTAGGACAGCTTCTGAATGCACTTGAGGATTATACCCAAGCCCTGGGTTTAGAACCCGATAATCATGATGCAGCCAGGGAAGTAAAAAGGCTAAAAAATCGCCTGAACACGATGAGCCCTAAAAAGCGTTAAATTCACGATTGCGAATAAGGTTAATCAAAAACGCACCATTGGCCTTATTGCCGATGAGAAGAATTGGAATAATTGCCTGCTCCAACCGGCAGCCCTTCTTTTATTCGTTTATTACAAGAAGAATGCAAATCTGCCAAGGTGATTGATGTGTCTAGCAGTATCTTGAAACGCCCGTTTTCGAGAGACGATGTTCCACCCTACCGCGTATGCCTTCAGAGCTTCATTCACCATTCTCAAATTGTCGTCTCACGAATCAACTTCTCATTTTGAACGCCGTAGTTGAGTTCGTGCGAACGTTTATGAATTTTTACGAACGTGCAAAGTTGCAAACCGTGCAAACTTGTTAAGCAAAGGCATTAATACAACCTTTATTTACAAATTATGCAAGTGTAGAAAATCCGAAGGGTTTGTGGTTTTCAGTTACCCTACCTACCCTCTGTTTTTGAGTTTGAATTGGGTAAAGAGAGATTTATTATGAGGAGTATATCAAGTTTGAATGTGGAAATAATGCTATGATAATATATGATAGAGAAAATTTTCACTGGTATGAAATGCGGTTAATTTATTACTATCGTATGCTCCTTCCCTTTTGTTTACATACAATAAATTTGAAGGTTTATCCATGTTGATATTACCCCATGGTTTCCACGGCACTTCTCACTTTCTTATAAAAAGCAGTTACCTTGACACGAGGATCGCCCTTGCCTAGAGTTTCGATGGGCAGATACCCTCGATAACCCGATTGACTGATGATTTGCATTATTCTGGAAAGATCCGTGGCGACCTCCTGTCCATTGACAAACACATTTTCTTTGATTTGCCAGGTAGCTGCATAAGGGGCAACTTTAGCGATATGCGCGTAAGGGTCTCCAATCTTGAAGCTACCAATATCCAGATTCACGGCTAGCCAATCCGAATTGACCTGCTGCACAATCGATAGGATGTCATCGGCGGTTTGGATGAAATCAGCATGGTTCTGCAGTACAAGAACTACCCCTTGCTCAGCGGCATATTTCGTACATTCAACGATGGCATCAACGACCCATTTCTCTACCTGCTCACGGTTATAGCCCGCTTGCAACTCTTTACCTGTTCCAGCGAAAATCCGTAACACCGGGGCTCCCAGTCGGCTGGCAAAGCCCAGCCATTTCTTAACCAACTCTACCTCGGCTTTTCGGCGGGAGAAATCAGGCAGCGTAAAGTCATTGCGTACCCCTGTCCCGCTGATGGCAAGACCCAGCCGAAACGCTTTTCGCTTAATGGTATTGACATAGTCATCTTCCGGTAGATTGGGATAGTTGGGAAAATAATATGCTGTCGGATCAACTGCCGCAAAACCCAGATCGGCACAAAAGTTTAACACTTGTTCCAGACTTATCTGCCCCTTCGACAAGGGTTCGTTAAAGGAATACAGGTTACAGCTTAATCGAACGGGAAGAGGTTTTTCAACTTTCCCAGAAGCCAGCGATTTAATCTCGTCTCGGCTGGTAAAAACAAGTGGCACACTGGCCAAGGCTGTTTTGAGAAAAGCTCTGCGGTCTGGTGATTGCTGGCCCATGCTCGTAGGTGGTATGATTTAACCTTTACAGAAACCCAGAAGTATCCGTAACAGAAAACGCTTATAAAAGGCAAAATACCAGTACACCTACTTAGAAGCATATGGCTAGACATTATTTATTTTATCTTGCCGTATACTTCAATATAATATCTTCTTTTACCTAGAACCATATTTAAGTTAAAAACCTCAATTATCATTCTTTTATTTGCATAATACTTGGTTATTCCTCAGAAGCGGTGAATTTATAAACCTGGATTTTATTGAGCAAATTATGAATTTTAATTCTTATAGTATATAACCCATTTTAATTCATTAATTTTAAGGCCATTTTTAGCCCCATCATGACATTATTTTTCCTAACTATCTCAGTATCAACTTTAGAAAGATAATCGCTTAGCGAGGATTTAAATGGCATTTAAGAGACTATCTCTTTATCATCACTACTCCACTCCTCTCGTTTCAGGTGGGGAACGATACCAATGGCGCTTTCCAGCTCTTCTCTGATCACCTGTTCGACATACCCTTCGAATTCATACGTTGTAGCCAGGCAATCATGGATGGTGAATAACGGCACCTCAGGACTCTCCTGACTAATCCGGCCCGCAATCCGGTTGAGGAATATATGAGATTCAATGGTCTGCAGTATGTGGGCTAAACGGGTATGATTGTCTTGCTTTAGCAGTTCCAGTAACCCCAACACCCAGGGGAACACCGATTGAAAGGCCTCTTTACGGGCAACAAAAAAAACACGGTATTCATCATTCTCCGAAAACAGGGCGGTACTGATCATGGCTTTCAATGCCTTGCGGGATTTAATGCGTTTACCGGTTACTTTTTGGAGCTTCTCCCCCAAATATTCATAGAGGTTTCCCTGACTAACCCGGGCTGTACATTCAGAAATTTCTGCTGCAATATCTAACCGCTGTTCCTGTACTTGTTTTGCGTTTTTAAACTGCGAAAATAGTTTTTTACGAGTTGCGCACATAATGGGGACTCGGGGTGAAAGAGAGGGTGATGCTGCTTCTATACTACCAGTAGTATAAGAAGTAGTATAACGAAAAGTAGAAACTAAAGCGCTACCTTTATTTTCACTAGCACTAATGTTATTTTCATTACTATCGACCAAATTAACACTAGAGGTGCCGTCACTTTCACTACCTCTACTGTTAATTTCGTGATGAGTACCGTTATTTTTTTCTTCACTAGCGTAACTAACACTACCCCTACCGTTAAAACTAGCCTGGCTACTGTTAATTTGATCGATATGTGTAATAATTCGATCAATTAATGCTGGTGATAGTAATTTTTGGGTCAACTCGGGCAGATCGGCTAAGGTAAGCGTCTGCGTTGTTTGAGTGGGTTGGTAAAAGTCCTTGTGAAACAAAACCATCGCCAGGTAAGGCTGCGAGCAACTTAGGTCAATGGCCACTAAGGGTTGCCCGTTAAAGCTTAGAAACTGCCGCAGCTCGCTTTTCAGGTTAGTTAACGGGCTATGAAACCGGTGCCCACTGGTATCCACCGAAAACATTTCGGTTTTACCCACCAGTCGATGAATCATGGTTTGGTAACTGCCGTGTCGACTGGCTGCACTCCGTCTAACCTTCCCATCAGCGGATTGACGCTGCTCCTCATAGAGTCCGTCAATATATGCCTGCGCCCGATCTACATCGATCTGCAGGCCCGCAAAATGATGTATCAAATACGGATACTGCTCCCGGGCTCTTGTTCTTTTTTCCTGTTGAAGCCCATCCGGCTGAACCAATTTGGGGTCGGTTATCGTCACCACGCTGGTTTTGACCCGGTAGGTTTCGGTAAACTGGTAGCCCCGTGACTTTATTCCCTTAATATAGATGTTATCGCACTCCAGCACGCCAACTGTGACCAGATAGCGCAGGTAATGCTGATAGTCCCGGATTCGACGTTTCAGCAGCTGTGAATTCAGCGGCACATACAATACATCGTCTTCCATACCCGGCAGAAACCGGTGATCATAAGCGGGTAGTTCATAAATCAACCCCAGGATGTACTGTAGCTTATCAATGGCTAAAGGATGGTGCGGTGGTTGCGTTTCTAGCAGGTGACCCAGGTCTAGGTTGTGTGGAAGCGTAATGGTCTTTTGATGTGTCATCGTCAAAAATAAGGGCGTACAAATCTGCGAAGCGTACAACTCGAACCCTGGGACAGAGAACCATTTGCACGCCTCGCATGAATTGCAGTCGGTTTACAGATTAACTTTTACGGTACTTGCGGCTCTCTCCCTGTAGCTTCTCCTTAACGAGGTAGCCTACCCGGTAGAGATTCTCCAGATATTTATCTGCGGTTCGTTCAGCAATGCCGATTGTCTCACCCAGCTTGACGGCTTCGGCCCGGCTGAACAAAACACCATCGGGCAAGATCCCGTAAAACTTCCGATGTTCTGGCTTGAGCCCCGCCAACTCTTTTTTGGGCAGCAAGTCGAAGATGTTGACCGAATGCTGAAACAGAACCTCCCCCAGTTCGATGGCGCTGCGAAAGTCAGCCTCGTTACACTCTATATCCTCCGCCCACCGGTGCTCATGCTGCAATCGCCGAACCGCGCTTAATATCATCGCCAGCCGAAAGACAATCAAACCAGAACGTTTTACAGCACCTTGAACATCGGGGCTTAATTCGGCTTGAGTTTGCTTCAGTAAATGCGAATAATTGATATTCAGCACCGCCCACTGGCTTTCGGTAAAGGAAAATTTTACTGGCCGCTGCGCAAATTGCAGGATCTCTTTGGCAAACCAAGTCCCTGTTTTCTCGAACAGGGCCGCGCGATCCCCTCGCTGAGCCGATGGGGACACATCCCGCCACCTGGCCATTTCCTGGAAATGATAGAAGGCAAAGCGACTAAACAACCCATTCTCCGCTGAGGGAATAATGCCGACAACCTGGCCCGGTGTACCTGTTAATACGATCGATAAGCGGGGATTATCAATTTCGACAAGTTCTTTTTTGGTCTTCCGCGCCAGAGAAACCGGTTCGTGGTGAAAGGCTTTCCGGAGCAGGTCTGAAAAATTGCCCCAGTCCTGGCGGATATTATTTCCCAGCGTATCGGCCTCGGTTTCGATCATGATGCCTCTGCCGCCATTCTGGTTCAACTGCCCGATCAGATTCGCGGCACTGTTGTTAGCCGGGAGGATAAGAATTCTATCCTCTCCGTTGATCGGCAATGCCCTTAACGCTTTGTCCAGCGGGCCCACCAGGCTTTTGGCCCAGACCATGCTTCCTTTTCCACTGGCGGCCGGTGCAGCAATGAATATGAAAAGATTAGCATGAATCCGATCCCCACTATACGTTCCCGTTACATTATCGATGCAGCCGCTTAAAACTCCCAAGACTGAAACCAGAAACACATCGCGTTCCCGCCAGTCCTCGAAGCTCTCACAAACCTTTTTTAAAGGCAGTGGCAGACGTTTGTACAGGGATTCGGGAATAAAAGGCATATTCGATTCCATTTCGCTGGCCTCCTCCGTTGTAACATCAGTGGGCGGAACCCTGTCACCCCCGTCGGATTTACTTTTTGGCGGCTCAACTACGATTTCTTCGAAATCTACCTCGTCAGAATTTTCAATTGCAGCTAAATAGCTTTCGATATCATCAAAGGTGACATCGGACAGAGCAACACTTCCACTTCTGGAATTATGACTTTCGTACCCTGCCCCATCGGGCATCGTCCAATTTGAAATGTTCATTTTAGTATGTTTTAATAGATTTGACTTTACTTCTCTCAAGCATTTGGTTGACGGTGTCTTAGCCCCCTAAATGGTTGGACAAAATTGTAAAAACAGTTTAGTCCATTAATTTAG
>NZ_BAAGVR010000033.1:0-281202 GCF_054780775.1 Larkinella ripae | reverse complement strand
TAAATTAATGGACTAAACTGTTTTTACAATTTTGTCCAACCATTTAGGGGGCTAAGACAATAGTCAGAATAATTGTCCTCTTTGTTTTTATAGTGGTAATGATCCAAACTCCTATATCTTATTATTCTCCAATCAGTATGCCTTTCTAGCAAAGCCGCGTGTTTAGCGGGATCATAGTCGGGCACAATCCGGCCTCTGCCATCTACGAACCTCTCTTTGAATCGAATATCCAGAGACTGAATTTCAGTCATAAAATGATCAAAATTAGGGGTTAGGCTCATTGGTCGGCTTTGGGTTTGAAGTTCAGCAGTGCTTTTGCGTATTCGCGTTTTACATCGTCCTCGAAGCTGTCGAGGTAATCAGCCGTCGTCTTTAAGTCGCTGTGTCCCATGCTCTCCGATATAAATTCATTGGGTGCGCCGGATCGCTTTAAAACCGTGGCGAAGCTGTGACGGGCGGTGTAAGTCTGAACCTCCTTTTCGATTTTTAGCTCAGTGGCAACCTTACCCATCCATCGGTTGACAAACCTGGTAAAGTACTTAATCAGGGTGCGTTCCCGATCAGAGGTCAACCCGTGGCTTAGAATCGGAAAAACAAAATCATCTGGATTGCCTCGCGGATTGCTCCACTTATGAATGATATGCAAAGCGGGCTCGGATAGTACGCAGACGATCGACCGCAGATTGGCTTTACTGGTGCGGGCGGTCTTGGCACGAATGAAAGTAATGGTATCGCCTTCGATGTTCTTCCAACGAAGCAAGCAAATGTCTTTCACATTGACACCGTTACAGAGGTAGCTAAATAGCCAGAAGTCGCGGGCCTTCTCTTTCTCGCTGCCGGGAATAGCGCTGTAGCTATAGATGCGTTCAATTTCTACCAGCGTCAAGGCTTTCTTTACATTGCGGCCACCCGGGATCTGATATTTGCGTTTCCCAAACGGGTATTGCTCCTGTTTGATGGTTCCCTCACTAATGGCCTGGTTAACCATTGCCCGCAGCGCCCGTAAGTAAATGCCGACGGTAGTGATTGACCGACCCGCCTGGAGCATCTTCTTTTCATACCCCTTTAAAAAGTCAGGGGTAATTTCATCGAACCTCAGCCGCTTGTTATAGGCAGTAAGTGATGATAGCGCATTACCGTAGGATTCGGCGGTACCGTCCCGACCTTCCGATTTTAAGAGGGAAATATATTCGTTGAACGAATTTCCGACGTCATTCTTTAAGGCCCGCTTTTTAGCATCATCGGATTCGCTTACAAAGTACCTGGCTTCAAAGCCGGAGAAAGTAAATTCGGTTAGCTCCTTAAACACCTTCTCTGCCCTGACTTCAAACTCAGCGATACGATCCCTGATTTCACGAAGCTCCCGGCGCGTCTTGGTCTTATCCTCAACATCTGCCCAAAGTGTTTCGGTCATGTTCATGCCAACGCTGTAGTACTTTCGTTCGCGCTGGTAGGTAACCCGGAGCTTTAGCGGGTAAGTGCCGTCCTTCATCACTCGATGAGTAAACAGAACGACGCTAGAAGAGGGTACAGCTTTCTTCATGTACTACACAATTTACTACACAAATTTAGTAACTTATGGTAAATCGCAAAGTAGAGGAAAGTAAATAAGTGGGCGTAAATAGCTGAATTACTGATATAATTAGTAATTTTGGTGAACCATTAGTAGGCTATGGTAAATGCGCTCTCCCTGACTACGGATCAGGAGGTTTGGGGTTCGAATCCCTACGAGTGCACTTATAGCTAGGCTAGCGTAAACCGCCCCACAAAGGCGGTTTTTCGTTTTTCTTCCACCCTGGCGCGTACGCAGCCCTACGGCGTTTTGACTCCGGCACAATCTGCCGGGAAGGCAGATATTTTCAGAAATTTGAGATGATCCGGCTGGCCGCTACGGCTAGTGAACGCTGGCGCTGGCGGACAGTCGTCCGTCATGGTTTCACGTAGTGAAGCGCCACACTGCCGGATTTGAAAACGGTCGTATCCACCAGCTTTAAATCAAGCTGTTTCTGGAGGCTGCCGCCTTCGATCAGGGGTCTCCCTTGCCCCACCATCACCGGATGGACTACCAACTGAAATTCATCGATCAGGCCGGCTGCGATCAGTTCCGGAAGCAGGCTCACGCTGTCCACGGAAATTTTGTTGCCGGGTTGCTGCTTCAGTTTCCGGAGTTCGTCGGCCGGGTTGCTCCGGATAATGCGCGTATTCGGCTCCACAAGGTTTAACGACCGGGAAACAACCACTTTATCGATCGCCGTCAGTCGTTCGGCAAATCTGATTTCATCGGCGGTGCCGGATTGATTTTTAGCCACATCGGCCCAGTAGGGAAACATGAGCTGATACATGATACGGCCGTAAACAATGAGATCCACGTCGTTCATCATGCTGGTGAAATAATCATGAACCTCTTCGCTGGGATTAAACATCGTGTGGTCGCAATAGCCATCCAGGCTGATATTCATTCCGAATGTTACCGTTCTCATTGTAAGGGTTTTGATTTTTAGGATGAAAGCCAAAAATAAGCAATGCTGGCAAAACGAGTATTCAATCAAATAAAAACCGGTTCGTTCCCCGTAAAAAGGCAGAGCCTGTGGCAAAGAATAAACGGCGTTTTAAAGCGTGAAACACCAGTTTTAAGTAATAAAACCGCCTAAGTCCCAGAGGTCATAAACAGCCTTAATCGCTTAAGTTGCGCGCCACCCACTTCATGGGTACCGAATTGAATTGGCGGTTTTCGCCATCATCCCGTATCGAACTCCTCACATTGCAGGGCTCTCCGCTTATTATCCTGGAAGTCAATGATCCCGCTTTAGGAATATCGCATTTTTACAATATGGGCGATTCGCCATTCCCTACTTTCAGCTTATCAATTTCCATTTGCCTAAACGCATCCGATACGCCGTGAAAAAACGGCTATTGATTCAATTGCTGTTGCCTGCTTATTCCTTTGGGGCTAAAGTTACTACCGAAATAGCGAACCGTGCCTCTGTTTGTGAGTGGAGGTCCGTTCCGGATTCGAACCGGAGAATGAGCTTTTGCAGAGCCCCACCTTGACCACTTGGTTAACGGACCAATTTTTATTCCAGGCGCTTCAACGACTTCAGCATCCTGTAATCCCGCGCGCTGCCTGCCTAGCCACGGCCTGAACGAAAAAGCCCCTGCCGGTTGAATCGGACAGGGGCTTCCTATGGAAAAAAGTCTTTAAACCTCAATCAATAGTCATACCCCAACCAGGACAGCACTGGCTTTGCGGTTGACAGGATTGAAAGTGGTTGCGATTATTCATGCAGCAAATATAGAAGAATTAATTTTAAACCTGCATCGGGCGGCATCAAAAAATGACAGAACCCAGGACGCGGCAATGCCAAAAAACCGGGTGTGCGGGAATTGAAAAATGTCACCCGGGAAATTTCCCGTATTTCTCCGCCTTCCGGCATTAAGTCCCTGCAATTGCGTAAGTTAGAGAAAGCTGAAGGCAATGACAGCCGATCGGTTTCTGTTTTAGAACACATCATACCAACTTTAAATCGAAATGAAACGTTTTGTTATTCTCCCGACTGCGCTGGCTTTGTTCTCCCTGCTTTTTCCAGCCGCCGGCACCGATGTAGCGACTCACTCAGGGACTTCTATAGAACCAGCGAAAACCGACGCCCCAAATTCATCGGTAGGCGGAGCAGCTTTCCAATCCGATCAGGAAATTCTGGCCAAACTCAAAACGATTATGAAGGCGAAACTGGGGGCAGATCCAAAATCTATTCAGTTAAAATCCAGGCTGATCGAGGATTTGGGCGCTGATCCCCTGGGTGTCGTCGAAGTCTGTATGGAAATAGACAAGGCATTCAACACCAGCACTTCTGCTAAGGATTGTGAAGGCATCAGAACGGTTAAGGACGCGCTTGACGTCATTAAAAAGAACCTGAAAAATAAGCGATAATTTGACCCGCTGGCTTGCACCACCATCAAGTCTGAACGAAAAGCACTATCTTCGTCGTGACCAAGTAGGTAAAAGATCACAGGATCGGCAGAGAGTCAGCCATACGGCTGGCTTTTTGTTTTACCAAATCAACACCGTCGGCGCCTTAAAATCCGGAAGGAAATATACTGCCGGTGCTTCCCAGGCGTTTGCTGATTACACGATCAGCCACCGCATTCCCCTCTAAATCACCACGCTATGAAACCGGGTCATTACGTCACCATTGCCTTGATTGCGTTGCTTTGTTTTGTAGGTGTTGGCCCCTTCTACACGGTTCATCAGCTGCGCAGTGGGGTAAAGAACGGCGATTCGGAGAAGATTGCGGAAAACGTTGATTTTATTCGGCTGCGTGAGGGCATCAAGGACCAACTCAATGCCAAGACGTTGGGGGCGGTTCAGGGCCAGCGAGCGGACGGCTGGGCCATGCTGGGTTCGGTGTTTGCCGGGCTGATGATCGATAAGATGATTACCCCATCGGGACTGGCGATGATGCTGAAAGGTGAAAGAACGCCCCTGGGCCGGGTCGTTTCGTCGAAACCGGCCACCCCAGATCCGCTCTCCAATCTGCATTACTCGTTTGATTCCTTCAGTAAATTTTCAGCGTATGTGCCGGATAAACGAGGAAATGAGATGCGGATTGTTTTAACCCGCGACTGGTTCACCTGGAAAGTTACGAACGTGCTTTTCCCGATGGATTGAACGGGTTTATACCTACCTTCGCCCGTTCTTCAGGGTCTGGCTTTCCAACCCCTTTCCTCCGGAAACAAAAATTGGGTAGCCCGAAAAGGCGGTTTTTTCGTTTCCTATCTCCTTCCACCCCGCCGGGTACGCAGCGCAACGGTTCTCTAAAAACCGCCCGGTCAGTCGAAAAAAACCGGATTGCTGCCGGTTCCCGGCTTCATCAGCCGCATCGTTTCTGCCCGATACCGAAAACCGCCCGGATAAACCGGACAGGAACAACGTTCGCTTCTGAACCGTCATTAAAAAAAATACCTATCTTACCGCTTATTGCTTTCATAAAATTAAAAGTAGAAATAGTCTACTTTCGTACATTAGCCTGCCCGATGAACCGAAAGGGGTTGTGAACTCCGGCCCTCCCCGCCCGTCGGCAATTGACGACAGAACCCGTGCAATGTAGTGCACTTAACTCTATGAGTAAACGAAAACCGCTGCCTACTTCTCCTGCGCAACCCGTTCCCGTGGTGGCCATTGGCGCATCTGCCGGTGGCCTTGAAGCCGTGTCGGTTTTGCTGGCCGATCTGTCACCGACAACGGGATTTGCCTACGTCTATGTGCAGCACCTGGACCCCAGTCACGGAAGTAAGCTGACCGAAATTCTGGGGCGTGTCACCACCATGCCCGTGCTCGAAGCCGAACACCTGCAGCCCATTGTTCCGAATCACGTTTATACCATCCCCGCCGAACACGACCTGGAAATTATCGACGGCGTGCTCACGCTCCTGCCCCGCCAGAAGGAAATCAGCTCCCGACACGAAGGGCAGCACCTGCCCGTCGACCGGTTTTTTATTTCACTCGCCGATCGCCAGAAAGCCGGAGCCATCGCCATTGTGCTGTCGGGTCTGGACGATGACGGCACCCAGGGTCTGAAAGCGATTAAAGCCGCCGGGGGCATCACCATTGCCCAGGATCAGAGCGCGCTGTATCAGGGAATGCCCCGCTCGTCCATTGCCGAAGGCGTAGTCGATCTGGTGCTGTCGCCCGTCCAGATCGCCCGCGAACTGGAACGACTCAGCCAGAATTCTGACATTTTCCGCCAGACTGCCCTGGCGGAAGAAGACGAAAACCGGACACCCGATGAAGAACTTAAACCCATTCTGGCTTTTCTGCGGAAAACCGTCGGCGTCGATTTCAGTCACTATAAAGTAACCACCATCCGGCGCCGGATTGTCCGGCGGATGCTGCTCTTCAAACTGGAAAATCTCAAGGACTACGCCCAGTACATCCGCCAGAATCCGGCGGAAGCCAACCTGCTGTATAACGACCTGCTGATCAACGTAACCTCTTTCTTCCGGGATACGGAGGTGATGGAGTATATCAAAAAAGTGCTCCTGCCCCGCATTATTAACGAAAAAACGGAAATCGAGCCGCTGCGCATCTGGGTGCCGGCCTGTTCGACGGGCCAGGAAGCGTATTCGCTGGCCATTCTGCTGATGGAAGTGCTCAACGACCGGGCGTCGTCGATGGTGATCCAGATTTTTGCGACCGACCTGAGCGAGAGCGCCATTACCAAGGCCCGTCTGGGCACCTACTCGCGGTCGGAGGTGCTGGATGTGTCGCCCCGGCGGCTCAGCCGGTATTTTACCAAACAGGACGACCATTACCGCATCAACAAATCCATCCGCGATTTGTGCGTGTTTGCGCCCCACAACATTTTCCGGGACCCTCCCTTTTCGCGGGTCGATCTGGTGAGCTGCCGGAACCTGCTGATTTACCTGAACGCCACCCTGCAACGCCGGGCGCTGACGATGTTCCATTACGGCCTGAATCCCAAGGGGTTTCTGCTGCTGGGCAAGTCCGAAACCGTCGGAAATTCCACCTCGCTGTTCACATCGATCGAAAAAACCTACAAAATTTTTGCCCGCAAAAACGATTCGGCCCAGCGGGCGAGTTTCGAGCTGACGCCCCGCACCATCGAGCCCAAAATTCTGCCCGCGGTCACGCAGCCCGTGCCGGTTTCGCGATCGGCCACTCCTCCTATCAATGACCTGGAACTGCGGGTTGACGCCAAGCTGCTCAGTCAGTACGTGCCGGCCAGCGTGGTTGTTAATCAGGAACTGGATATTCTCAGTTTCCGGGGCGCCACCTCCTTATACCTGGAACACGCCCAGGGACGCGCCAGCCTGAACCTGCTAAAAATGGCCCGCCCTTCGCTTTCGTTCGAGTTGCGCAATGCCGTTCATAAAGTATTCAAGTCGGGAAAACCGTACCGCAAAAGCGGCCTGGAAATGAAAATGGGCGGTGCTACGCACTACGTCACCATCGAAGCGGCCCCGCTCGAAAGCGATAACGAAGACCGGCTTTTCCTGATTATTTTTCAGGAGATGGAACCCCCGTCTTTGCTCGAAAACGGCCCCATGAAAGCCCGAAACCGCCGGATCAAAGAACTGGAGGAAGAGCTCGAAACCGTCCGGCGCGACATGCACTCGATGATTGAGGAACAGGAAGCCGGCAACGAAGAACTGCAATCGGCCAACGAGGAGATCGTCAGCAGCAACGAGGAGTTGCAGAGCATCAACGAAGAACTGGAGACCAGTAAGGAAGAGATCGAATCGACCAACGAAGAGCTTCTGACCATCAACCAGGAACTCCAGGTGCGCAACGAGCAGCTTTCGGAAGCCTACGAATTTGCCGAAGCCATTTTTGCCACCCTGCGCGAAGCCACGCTGGTGCTCGATGCCGATCTGCGCGTGCGAAGCGCCAACCTGACCTTCTACGAGATGTTCGACATACGCCGGGAAGAAGCCGAGGGCCGGTTGCTGTACGAAATGGGGGGCCGCCAGTGGGACAGTCCCCGGTTTCGCGAGCGGCTGGCGGGGGTGATCACGCAGGATACGCAGCTTCAGGGGTTTGAATTTACGTATGTGCTCCCGAGTGGGCAGGAAAAATTCCTGCTGATCAACGCCCGGCGGGTGGTGCTCCAGCAACGAAAAGAAGCCATTTTGCTCGCCATTGAAGAAATTACCCAGCACCGCCGGGCCCAGCGCCTGTCGGAAGAGCGGGAAGCCTGGTTTCACGCCATCGCCGACAACTCGCCGGCCCTGACCTGGGTAGCCGGCGTTGACGGGCGCTACACGTACCTGAACCGGGCCTGGCTCCAGTATACCGGTCGAAGCATGGACAAAGAAATCGGCCACGGCTGGGCCCAGGGCATTCACCCCGAAGACCGGGTTCGGTATCTAGCCACCTACCACGCCAATTTTGCGGACCGAATTCCGTTCAGCACCGAATACCGCCTGCTGCGGCACGACGGCCAGTACCGCTGGATGCTGGAGAATGCCCAGCCCACGGTGTCGCCCGAAGGTTCTTTTAGTGGCTACATCGGCACCTGCGCCGACGTGCAGCTTCAGAAAGAACTCAGCCAGGAACTCGACCGGCGGGTGCAGCAGCGAACCCAGGAACTGGCCACCGCCAACAACCTGCTCAACCGCACCGAAATAACCGCCCGCATTGGCAGTTATGAGCGCGAATTTACCAGTCCGAAGCTGACCGGCTCCGACGAACTGTACCGCCTGTTTGGGTATGAACCCTATTCGGTGGACCTGTCGGTCGATTTTATTGATCAGCTTACGCACCCGGACGACCTGCCCCTCATCAACGAGCAACTGGGTCAGGCCGTGCAGGATGGACAACCGCTGGAATACATTCGGCGGATCATCCGTCCGGATGGGGAGCTGCGCTATCTTTACAACCGGCACGAGATCATCCACGATCAGGCGGGTCTCCCCTATAAAATAGTGGGCTTCCATCAGGACATTACGGATCGGGTGCTGGCGCAGGAAAAGCTGCGGCTGACCACCGAAAACCTGCAGGCGGTTCTCGACAGTTCGCCCACCCGGATCGCTTTTTTCAAGGCGGTTTTTTCCGACGAACACCCCGACCAGATCGTGGATTTCTGCCTGGCCGTCTGCAACCAGAAATTTGCCGATCTGCAGCAGAAAACCGCCTACGAATTAATTGACCAGTCGGTTACCGAAATGACGGACCTGCTCTGGCAGGAAAAAACCTTCGAGCAGCTTTCGCACATCCAGCAAACCGGCGAGCCCTTTTACCAGGACCAGCACACGCCCGACCAGCCCGTCGAATGGACGGCGGTGTCGGCCACCCGCTTCGACGGCGGTGTGATGGTGACGGGACTCGATATTACGGCCCTCAAATACGCCGAAAGCCAGCAGGACCACTGGCTGGAAGAGTTGCGAACCTCCAACGAATCGCTGCAGATTCTGGAAGAACTGCGGCAACAAATGCGCCAGCGGGGCCAGTTTCTGCGCGAAACCTCCCACGACCTGCGCGGAAACATCGGGGTAATTTCGGGCGCAGCCTCGCTGCTGGCGATGGTTTCGTCGGACGAAGAGCGGGTTCAGATGGTCGATATGTTGCAGCGAAACATTGGACAGGCCACCCTGATGCTGACGCAGATGCTGGATTTTGCCCGGCTGGAAGCCGGGCAGGAACACCTTCAGCTCGATACCTTCGACGTGGCGGTTTTGCTCCGGAACCTCAGCGAAAAGATGCTGCCCATCGCGATTGAAAAAGAGCTGGAGGTCCAGACCGAAGGGCCCGACTCGCTGCTGATCGAAGGCGATGCCCTGAAAATTGAGCGCATTTTTCAGAATCTGGTGCTGAACGCCATCAAGTATACCCCACAAGGCCACATCCGGATTCAATGGCAGGGTTCGGAGGAACAGTGGGTTCTGCTCGTGCAGGATACCGGTCCGGGAATCAGCACGGCCATCGCCCGGCAATTCCGGACGGCCTCGGAGAACGCGCCGGACCGACCGTTCGAATTTCCTCTAACCACCCACGACGGCGAGGGCATCGGTCTGTCGATTGTTCGGCAACTCTGCATTCTGTTGAAGGCGCAACTGGACATTGAAAGTGTGCCGGATACGGGTACTACCTTTCGGATCACCTGGCCCCGCCGGTACGCTCCAAAAACCGGATGATACATCAGAAAAAATGCGGCTGGCGGAATCCTTTGAACAACGAACCCGCTGAACGGTTAATTTATCAAGCAGTTTTATCAACCTTCTTCTCTTAAATGTATGCCAAAGCGGGATATTGTAGTCATCGGCGCTTCAGCGGGTGGCATTTATGCCCTGAAAGAACTGGTCGCCGGTTTTCCTGCCGATTTCCCAGCTTCCATTTTCATTGTTCAGCACGTTTCGCCCCACTCGCCGAGCCTGCTGCCCTCCATTCTGACGCACGCCGGTCCGATGCTGGCCCGGCATCCGGAAGATGGCGAGATGGTGCAGCCCGGCCAGATTTACGTGGCCCCGCCCGACCACCACCTGCTGATCGAGTACGATCAGATCATCGTGAAAAGAGGGCCGAAAGAAAACCGGTTTCGTCCGTCCATTGACGCGCTGTTTCGTTCAGCCGCCTATCGCTACGGTTCGCGGGTAATCGGGATCGTTCTGACCGGCCTGCTCGACGATGGTACGTCGGGCCTTTGGTCGATCAACCGCATGAACGGCCTGTGCATCATTCAAACGCCCGAAGAAGCCATGTTTTCGAGTATGCCCCGCAGTGTGCTGGAATACGTCGCGGTCGATTACAGTCTTTCGGTCGCCGAAATGCCCGCCCTGCTCCAGGAACTGGTTCAGCAAACCGCTCCCGAACTGGCCACCCTCGAAGAAACCGAAACAGAACGGCTGGAGCTGGAAATCAACATTGCGGCTCAGGACAATGCCTTCAATCTGGGTGTGCTGGAAATGGGCGAGCTGACCCACCTGACCTGTCCGGAGTGCAACGGGAGTCTGGTCAGCATCAAGGAAGGGAAAATAATCCGGTTTCGCTGCCATACGGGACACGCCTTTACGGCCCATTCGCTCCTGTCGGAAGTAACCAAAAACGTTGAGGATAACTTGTGGAAATCCGTCAAGAGCCTGGAAGAAACCGTGATTCTGCTGGATCAGTCGGCGAAAGTGATGGCCGAGGGCGACAACCACACCGCAGCGGAACAGTATTTTGCCAAAGCCGAAGAAACCCGGGAGCGGTCCAATGTGCTGCGGAATTTTATTTTTCAGCAACAGCCCCTCACCTGACGCAAAAACCGCCTTTATAGTTTCCAGTGGGTGGCCAGTCGAATGCGAAACAGCGTTCCCTCCCCGGTTTTGGTTTCGATTTCCAGCGTGGCCCGCAGCAGCTCGCACAAGCCTTTGACGATGGACAAACCAATGCCTTCGCTCTGGCGGAAGGGCGATTGGGAAGCCCGGACCACGTCCGCTTCCCGGGCGTTTTCTTCGGACGTTTCCACCCCGAAAGCCGCCGAAGATTCGGCCGTAGGCGCTAACGTCTGGGAATACGAACTGGCGGACTGGTTGGGCAAACCGGGTCCGGAATCCTGCACGCTGACAATCCAGCGGTAGTCGTTCTCGCGCGCCCACGACACGGATACCCAGCCCGCTGCGGTTTGCTTCAACGCGTTCAGCACCAGGTTTTGCAGGATTCGCTGCAACTGCAGCGGGTCACTCTCCACCAGCAGATCCGAGGGGCCGTCGGCGCGCAACAGCAAGCCGGCTTCTTTCGCCAGCGGCTGGTAACTTTCCACGAGGTCGCGCAACAGCTTACCGGCGTCAAACGTCTGAATGCTCAGCGTTTCCTGCCCCGCTTCCAGCCGGGCCAGGTCCATGAGTTGCACCACCATCTGCCGCACGGTGGTCAGGTTGCGGTTGAGCATCTCCACCATCTGTTTGCGCTCGGTTTCGTCGGCATCCACCAGGTTCAAAAAAGAAGCCGCTCCGTGAATAATGCCAAAACTTCCGCGCAGATCGTGCGAGGCTGTTCGCAGCATATCACCCCGCTGGCGGGTCAGCTCGTTCAGTTCATCGAGGGCGTTCTGCAAGGTTTGAACGCGGGTGCTGGCCGTCGTGCGCTGTAAATCCGCAAATTGCTCGACGCTTCCGTTGACGCTCAAATTCGTAAACTGGGCCAGGTATTCGTAGGCTTCAATCATCAGCGCAGGGTCCGCCGGAGGATAAAGCTGCCAGAACTGCCGGAATTCATCCAGCAAAATACGGTTCATGTGATGCACTTCGGCCAGGAGTTCCGACAACACGTACCCCTTCTGCCAGCGATGCAGTCCGTGTTCCGACGCCAGCAGCTTGATGTCCATCGTCAGGGGCTGGTGCCGCAGCTGGTGATCGAATTCGTTGAGCATGACCGGCACCTTGTTGTTAAACTCCTCCCGATTCAGGTTGGCAACCGCATTACAGGCCGGATCACCTTCGCAGGTGGTGCGCCAGATATTCAGGAGGGCATCGCGCCGGGCGGCCAGATACAGGGCCAGGGACGAGAGCGGAGAAGCATTAGCCGTATTCATAGAATTCACGAAAGTGAAGTACTTACTGACATGCATAACTGCGTATAGCCGCAATGGTTCTAATCAGTAAGCCAGGAAAAACCGGCTTTTTACTAACTTTTTACGGGGAGACCCACCGGATTCGAACAAAAGAGGAGTCTACCTCTTCTACCCGCAGGTCGACTACTTGAATCAACACGTATGTTTCTCATTTTAAACGGCATTTTCAAAGGGATCAACTGGATCAACTTCACCTGCCCGGTTTCCGACGAGCTGGACGCTTACGAGCTGGTGTCCAGCTACATTGCGGATGGGCTGGAAGTAAAACAGGTCGCCCTCATCGATCAGAACTGCCGCACGGAGCTGCCGGTTGACGTGTTCGATGGACAACCCATCAGTGGCGATGTTCAGCAATTGCAGAACCAGTGGGAACACATTCTGGCCTACCAGTCGATTCCGACGAAAACCCTGGACCGGCAGCGGTTTATCAACTGGAACCGCCGTCTGCTGATCTATTACGACCGGCAGATCAACCTGTCCATCAAAGCCATTTTGCGGCTGCATAAAAAAATGACGGCTTTGTTCCTGAAAAAAGCAATTGCCAAAAAACAGCAATTGCTTTTTTACAAGGACGCGCTGAAATCGTACAAAAAGCAGGTGAGTTCCCTCGAAACCGCCCGGCAAAAAGTGGTGGAACGGCTGAAGGTGATGGAAAATTGAGGGCCAAATCCGGCCGGTTTTGGCAAGGCGGCCATCAAAGACCGGTATAGGTCAGGACCAGGGTGGTGGTGTAACTACCGGCGGGTTTCAGAAAAGGCGTTCCGCCCACGGCCCGGTAGCGAATTACCATGGCCTGATTCAGACCGATCACCGCCAGCCCACCGGCCAGCGTTTGATTGGTGGTGGTTAAAAAAACCTCCGGGCGGGGCGTCAGATTCACCGACTGAACACCAATGGCCGACGCCGGAATTGAATTGGTCAGGTACCGCAGATCGTCCGTCGCCCGAATCTGGAGCGTCCAGACCAGGCCGATGGCCACCGCCATTCGAATGGTGGCATGCTCCACCGAAACGCCATTGGCGTAATGACTGGCGGTAGTCAGGCTCAGCGCCGGATTGGCCAGAACGGTGATGCCCAGAAATTCCGGTGCCGAGCGGTTTTTACTCTGCGGACCCGTTTCGGCCCAGGCGGAAAAACCGCCCAGCCACAGAACAATGAGCACAAAAACAGAACGGAGCGGTTTCATTTCAGGACGGTTTCCAGTTCGGCTACTTTCAGCGATTGCCCCGGACCGCTGTCCAGAACCGCCACAATCAGGTATTTTCCCGCCGACAGCGTGGGTGGTACGTCGGCCATCACCCGAAACCGGTCCTTCGGCATGGTGTTCACCGCAATCGGTTCGGCTTTTACCTCCTCCATGGTTTCCAGGTTCAGGTATTCCAGCCGCAACAGGCTTTCGAGCAGGGCATTTCCCTTGTTCTGAACCTGAACGGCAACCTGATACTGCTGCGCCGGTTTGAGCACATTCATCGCCGTAATGTCGATGTCCGGATGCGCGCTGCCGTCGGGCAGCAAATAAGTGTGGACGCCAATCTGGATTTTGATAATCAGTTGCGAGACGTTCCCTTTGGCCCGGGCCAGTTCCTGTTCGTTGTTCTGCGTCAGAAACAGCATGGCGTTTCGGATCGTGCCGTTGCCCGGCTGCGACTCGGCCGCAATGGTTACCAGCACATCTTTTTCTTCGCCGGGAGCCAGTTCAATTACGCTTGGCGTCACCTGGATGCGGGAGCAACACGAACCCGGCAGCGAACCCGGCGTTGAATACACTTTCGTACCGGTGGAATCCCGGCGCCAGTCGGCGCAGGACGCCTGAAGAACCAGGCGGTTTTCGGTGGGGTTGCTCAGGTGAATCTTGCCCGTTTGCACCGCCGTGGCTTTCTGCTGAAAAAACAGGCGGGCGGGCGAAACCTGAAACCCGGTCTGTGCCTGACCGAATTGGGTACTTAACCCGATCAGGCACAGAATCAAGCCCCATACGCGGACCGTTGAGTCCGGCAGGTGGAAATTCTTAAAATTGACCATTCCTTATTGGCCCGCGATGGAGTAAACCAGCGTCGTCGAGTAACTGCCCTGAGTCTGCAAAAAAGCCGTGTTGTTGGCCGCCGTGGAATATTTCAGATCCACATTCCGCAGAATGGCCGCCGGTGCGCCAGCCGCAATCGTCTGATCGCCCGTGGACAGGCCCTTGGCGGGCGTTGTTCCCATGCCGGACGCATTCTGAACCTGCACGATGACATTACTGACCGGGATGCTGGTGGCTCCGTTGATCAGTTCGGTGTTTGCCTTTACCTTCAGATCATACGCCTTGTTGCTGGTGACGGTCAACTGCCCGGTTTTGGTGTCGCTCACGCCGTCCTGATAATCTTCCGCCGAATCGAATGTCAGGGTGACGTTGTTGTTGTTTACGGTCAGCGCCAGCACATCCACCAGCGTCACCGTCAGGGTCACATTTCCGCTGGCCTGAGCCGAAGCCGACGACATACCAAACGCACTCATTCCAATTACCAGCACGGCAATCGACAGGAAACTTTTTACTGAGTTTTTCATACAAGTTACAAGTTAAACTTTGAGAGAATTAAGTAAAAACAACATTCGACGTATATACAATTACCGGACCATTTTTGTCTGATAATTAAAAAATACTCAATCCCGGTTAAAATAGTTGTAATAAGTATTTGTACGGAATTATTCTGGAACAAGCCGACTGCTTCTGGCACTCCTTTTGTAGTAAAGAAGGGCAACCTACCGTAACTAATTGGTTAGTATACTGACATTTAGATGAGTACTATATATAGAATAGGGCTTTATTTTTACCTCTTGGTAAGTAGCTTATCGACCGCGCAGGCGCAGGCGCTGGAACTGAACCTATGGAAAAAATCACTAAATATATATGTTGGCAATACGTTCACTAACCGTCTGACAATCCGGAACGGTGGCTCCCAGGTTCAATCAGTCCAGCTGGCGTACGAAGGCGCCCCGGCCATCCGGTTTTTATCCGAAATTCCGGGCGAACTGGCGCTGAGCCCCGGCGAAGTCCAGATGGTTCCGCTGAAGGGTTTTGTTCACCGCCAGTCCGACTCGCCCATCCACGAAATCCGGTTCCGAATCAGCACCGGAACCAAGCCCGTTCAGGAAGTATCGTTTCAGGTAATTGTGGAAGAAAAAGGGCTGCCCGCTCTGGCGCTGCACGCACCGGACGAACCGATCCTGCTTTATTCGGGAACCGAACCCGCCCAGCTGCCGCTCCAAATTATCCACCACCGCACCCGCCGGGAAAACGTCTCGATTGAGGTCGCTTCGTTTCCGGAAATCATCGACCGGAGCCGTTTTCCGCTCAGCCTGGCGCTGGCGCCCCGGCAGGACACCCTACTTTCCATCCCGGTTTCGCCCGAACGCTACTGGTCGGCCAGCACCCCCTATCAGCTTACGGTTACGCTGCGGGATTCGGCGGGCTCGGTTTTGGGCAATGTGATGTATAAATTAATGGTGGCGACGCCCAGCAAACGCTTTCGTGACCTGGACACCCGGTCGTCGGAGGGGTACGGTATTAGTGCCGGGGTGACCAAATTAAGCAACAACCAGTGGGCCCGCGAAGCCCGCATTTTTGGCCGGGATTCGGTGGGCCGGGCGCAGGTCGATTTTCAACTGCATTATCTGGATTATGTGTCGGACGGTTTCCGGCAACTGCAAAACTCCCACCTGTCGATCCGCACCAACCGGGCGCAGTTGCGGCTGGGCAGCCAGTACGATTACCACGAACTGGCGTTGCTGGGCCGGGGCCTGAAACTGAACCTCCATCAAACCACCCACCAGTGGACGTTCTGGGCCGTCAACACCAACCCGAACTGGCTGAACCCCGAAGCCAACGCCTGGGCCGGTACGGTCTATTCGGCGCGCTACGACCACCCCATCGCAACGCTGCCGGGCAGTTCGTGGTCGCTCAGCAGCAGCTACTTCACCAACTCGGCCACCCAGCGGACCGGTTTTCTGAACTTTGGGGCCGTGCAGCTGCACCAGTCCGAACGGCACTGGCTCGAACTGCTGGGCAGCCAGAGCGTCGAATACGCCCGCAGTTCGCCGGATCGCGGCCGGGTGACGGGCTGGGCGGGACAACTGAATTACAGCTTCCGAAAACCGGGTTTTGCCTGGATTTTCCGGTCGTACCTCAGCAGCCCGGTTTATGCCGGTTTGCAAAAAGGGGCCACGCTGGTTCAAACCCAGACGGTCTGGCAGCCCACCCCCTCCACGACCCTGATCGCCCGGCTGAATCACATTCGCTACAATCAGGTCCTGTTTACCTCCCCCGTCGATCGCTACCGGCTGCGGTTTGGCAATACCGTCGCCGAGCTTACGCTGGATCAGCGGTTTGAAAAATTTTCGGCCAGTATCCGCCCCTACTGGCACGCGCAGACGGATTACTCCAATCCGTTTAGCCAGCGGGGCCAGGCGTTCCGGCTCTCCCCGGCCGTCGCATACCGCGACGGAACCCGCCAGCACTTCGATCTGAGTTACGACATTGGAACGTTCTTCGACCTGAGCCGCCCGACGGTCCCTGCGGGCCTGTTGAGCCAGCGAATTCTGTCCAACTGGGCAATGGGGCCGTTTCACCTGTTCGGTTACTGGCAGAAGGGGCCCTATTTCCTGAGCGATCTGCGAACCGACCGCCCGGACCGCGTTCAGATGGCCTCCGTAACACCGATGGTGGATTTTAGCCTTTTCAACCGCCGGTTTATGGGTTCGGTGGGCCTGAACTACCTCTATGATGCCCTTTCGAGTGGTTCGCGGTGCCTGGCGGTTGGGCGGGTCCGGTTTGACATCACGCCCGATTTCTGGCTTAAAGTGGAAGGCAATGCAACGCCCTACAGCCAGCAATCCGAGCTGGCCTACAGCCAGTACCGTCTGGAACTGACCCGGCAATTCAGTCAGCTCAGCCTCAAAAAACGCGCGCAGCTCCGGCTGAGCTTTTTTGAAGATGTCAACGCCAACGGCAGCAAAGATCCGGGCGAATCCTGGATTGACAGCCTGCTGGTGACGGTCAACGAAAACACGCTCCTGACCAATTCAAAAGGAACCATTCTGTACCGCAACCTGCCGCCCGGTGCCTACACGGTTTCGGCCGTGAACATCAGCGCGGTGGGTGATCCGGTGCAATACCGGGACAAAATCACGGTGGTGCGATCGGTTAACCGGCAGGTTCCGCTGCAGCGCACGTTCCGGATCAGTGGGCAGCTTCGGTGCCAGACCAACGTGTATACGCAAGCCTGCCAGTTCAGCCGTTTCACCCTGGAAGTCCTGCGCGATCAACGGCCGGTGACGACCACCACCCCGCAGCCCGATGGCGGTTTTGCGTTTCACCTGGCTCCGGGTTCGTATACCCTGCTGGTCCGCGATTACACCCGGCAACCCCAGACCGTGGTGCAGACGATCCCGTTCCTGATCAGCCCGGGCGGCCAGCATCCCACCTTCGATCTGGCCGTTGACGGCTCGACGCGGTCGGTCGAAATCAAGCGGTTTACGGCGAAGTAAGGCGGTTTTGCTCTTCCGGGTTCAGGTGCCGAATGACGCGGCAGGGGTTTCCGGCGGCAAAAACATCGGGCGGAATGTCCCGCGTCACGACGCTGCCCGCACCGATGATGGTCCGGGCGCCGATGCTGACGCCCGGACAGATGACGGCGCTGCCGCCCACCCAGACGTCTTCCCCAATCACAATGGGTTTGGCAAACTCCAGGCCCGAAGCCCGCACCTGCCAGTCGGTGGGGTGAGTGGCGGTGTAGATTTGCACGTTTGGACCAAACAGCGTCCGGCTGCCGATGGTCACCGTGGTCACATCGAGCACCACGCAATTGAAGTTGAAAAAGACTTTTTCGCCGGCCAGAATATTGTACCCGTAATCACAATAAAAAGGCGGTTGCAACCACAATCCCTCCCCGGCTTCGGGCATCAGCTCCCCAAGAATACGCGCCCGCTGGTCGGGCTGATCTTCCGGACAGGCATTCAGTTCCTGAATCAACAACCGGGTCCGGGTGCGTTCGTCGGCTAATTGCTGATCCAGCGCGTCGTACAGCTCGCCCGCGATCATTTTCTCTTTTTCGGTTTTCATACGCTTTTCCCGGTTGGTGGCCGTGCGGTTTGCCTTGGTTTTACGGGTATCAACCGGAAAAAGCAGACTCCGGTTTTCTAATTTTCGCGGCTGCGGCATCAAGTTCCCGATCCATTCGCTTTCTTCGTACCTGAATACGTGATTCTGAACCATGCCCAAGCTCCTCGTTTCGTTCTGCCTGCTTCTCACCGTCTCCACCGCTGCGCCCCGGCGCCCCAACATCATTTTTATTCTGGCCGACGACCTGGGCTACGGCGACATTGGCGTGAACGGTCAGAAACTGATCAAAACCCCGAACATTGACCGGCTGGCGGCAGAAGGGATGCGGTTTACGCAATTTTACGCGGGCACCTCGGTGTGTGCGCCCTCGCGCTCGGCGCTGATGACCGGCAAGCATACGGGACACACCTACATTCGGGGCAACAAAAGCGTCGAACCGGAGGGCCAGCAACCCATCGCCGATTCGGTGATTACGATGGGTGAAGTATTGCAGAAAGCGGGCTACACGACGGCGGCTTTTGGCAAATGGGGACTTGGACCGGTTGGCTCGGAGGGCGATCCGAATCAGCAGGGGTTCGACCGGTTTTACGGCTACAACTGCCAGTCGCTGGCCCACCGCTCCTACCCCAACCACCTCTGGAACAACAGCGAAAAAATCGTTTTGAAAGCAAATGAGAACCTGAGGCAGCAGAAACAGTACGCGCCCGATCTGATTCAGCAGCAGGCGCTGGATTTCGTCAACGCCAGTGATTCGCAAAAACCGTTTTTTCTGTTCCTGCCGTACATCCTGCCCCATGCCGAACTGCTGGTGCCGAACGACAGCATTTTCCAGTATTACCAAGGCAAATTTGCGGAAAAACCGTATAAAGGCGCCGATTACGGCCCCGACGCCAAAGACGGTGGCTACGCATCGCAGGAATTTCCACACGCGACCTTTGCGGCTATGGTGACGCGGCTGGATGGGTACGTGGGCCAGCTTCTGGCAACGCTGAAGGCCAAAGGGCTGGATCAGAACACCCTAATTATTTTTTCGAGCGACAACGGTCCGCACCAGGAAGGGGGCGCCGATCCGAAATTCTTCAACAGCGGGGGTGGTTTTCGCGGCTTCAAACGCGACCTGTACGAAGGCGGCATCCGGGAGCCGATGGTAGCCCGCTGGCCAGGAACCATCAAACCGGGCACCCAAAATGATTACATCGGCGCATTCTGGGATTTGCTGCCCACCTTTGCCGAACTGGCCGGCACGAAAGCGCCCGCAGCCATTGACGGTATTTCGGTTGTGCCGGCCCTGACCGGAAAAGGGACGCAACGAAAGCACGATCACCTTTACTGGGAATTTCACGAGCAGGGCGGCAAGCAGGCCATTCGGCAGGGCAACTGGAAAGCCGTCCGGCTGAACGCGGCCACAAACCCGGCGGGGCCCGTCGAACTGTACGACCTCGCCAAAGACCCGGCGGAAACCACGAACCAGGCCGCCCAAAACCCGGCCAAAGCGGCCGAACTGGGCCGTCTGATGAACCAGTCGCGCGTGGCGTCGGCGTTGTTTCCCTTTGGCAGCGAAGGGCGGTGAGCCGTACCGGCTAATCCGGTTCGCGTAGGTTTTACTCCGTTTCCCGTACCCGCAGTCCGCAGCGGTGCTTCTATTTTTGTACCGAACAACAAAAACGAAGCAACGATGAACGTTAAACACTGCCTGCTGGTGGGCTGGGCTTTTCTGGCCGCACTAACCTCCTGTAAACACGAACCCGACCCGGTTGAACCCACCGAAAAACCGCCGGTTGAAGCAGCCAAACCCTTCCCCACCGGAACGCCCCTTGGCGCGCCGAAAACCTTTACCGTCGGTCCGGCCGGGGGCGAATGGAAAGACCCGGAGATCGGCCTGACGCTGAGCATTCCGGCGGGGGCGCTGACGACCGAAACCGTCCTTAGCGTGCAACCGGTCGAAAGCACCTGTCCGGCGGGACTCGGAAAAAGTATCCGGCTGCTGCCCCACGATATTGCCTTTGCCAAACCGGTTACCATCGCGTTTTCCTACGCAGCGCTGAAGGATTCCCTCGGCACCACCAGTGGCTTAACGCTGGCGTATCAGGACGAGAAAGGACTCTGGAACCTGGCCCTGAGCCGCGTCGTGGACGAAACGACGCAAACCATCAAAGTGGCCACGACCCATTTCAGCGACTGGAGCATTGCCACCGCCGTCCGCTTGCTGCCCTGTTCCGTGACGCTCTCGGAAAAACAGGAACAGCCGTTTAAATTGATCCAATACATCCGGATTGATTCGTACGAAGAATTTTCGCACCTGATCAATGATGACGACCTGCTGGCTCCGCTGGTTCCTGAAAAAGTAAAGATCATCTACGAAGGCCAGCCGCTGGACCCTAAATACGTCAAAGAAGGCAGTTGGGAGTTGAACAGCGTAGATCCGGATGTGGAAGAAGGTGAAATTTTCCCGGAGCCGAACCAGTCGCGCGCCCTCTACAAAGCCCCGGCTTTTATTCCTCACCCCATCAGCGTCGGCGTTTCGGTGGCCTTCAACACGAAAAAAGGCAAAATTCTGTTTGTGGGCAACGTCGAACTGTTCCCGAAGAACGCGCTGGTTTACCGGATTGGCGGTGGTCCCTGGAAAACCATTCACGACACGTTTGTCGTCCGGCAGAAAGGCGAGTTTGCCCTCGGCGGTTTTGATGCGGCCAACGAAATTGGTATTTCCCTCATTTGGACGGGGGAGGCAGGAACCTACCGCTGGGCGATGGTCAACCAGGTCAAAAATTCGACGGCCTTCGCCCTGCAGGACATCAAGGGGAACAACCATTACGAGGCCCAGTACTATCAAGAAAAGGAAGGATTTGTCAACAGCGGAGGGGCGCTGACCATCACCAAAGTCGGAAAAGCGTCTGAAACTGTCAGCGGCAAATTTACGATCTCGCCAACCGGTCACGCGAAAATCGGCGTTCCTAAAACGATGATCGGGCCTGTCATCGAAGGGTACTTCTCGGTCACCCGGATGCCGGACGTTACCAACTAAAGAAGCCAACGGGGCGGTTTTTCAGCAAAACCGCCCCGTTTTTTAGCGGGCCAGATAACCGTCACCCACCGGATGATAAGCGACCGTCACGACCGAGGCCCAGCCCGGTGGCGAGTTCGCCCATTTCTTCCGCCGTGCCCACCGGAAACCAGGGCGGTTTTTTCGGCTACGTCCTTTTCCAAACAGCCAATGGATTTCATTCCAAGTTCCAAATTGCGGCTCGACAAAAACGTGGGGAGCACCAGGCAAAAGCAGGTGGAGAAACCGGGTCAAACGCTGCACTTGACTTTGGACCTAATCGAAATCAGGGAGCGGGTTCGAGCCTTGCGGCTTCTTGCTTGGAGATTCGCTTTAAGCGCGCAAAGGCGTCTTTTCTCACCTGAATGGACGGATCGTCGAAGCGTTTGAAAGTGGCCCAATCCACGTACGCCCGGTTGGTTTCGCTGTCCAGAAAACCGCCGTGCTCCAGTTGGTGCTTGTCCAGTTCCAGCACATAAATGACCGTCAGCGTGATGGGCTGGTGCGTTTTGGAATAGAACGTCCAGGTGAGTTTCATGAATCACGGATTGTTTTCACAACAATACGGATTTTTCATCGTATGCGATACCGTGTTCGGTCAGTAAGGCTTTGCATTCCTCCACAAAAGCCGTCTTCCGGTGGTGTTCCTTCTGCTTTTTGACGTAATTGATGATCATACCGCGCTCCCGAATCGAGTACGTAAAGGCTCCGTATCCAGTGGCCCATCCTTCAAAATCGGGGAATAAACCGCTTTCTTTCATCCAGAGTGAACTGCCAACTTTGATATCTTTGACCAGCCTGGCGAGGGCAACGGTCGGGTGCAGGTCGCAGACGATGTGAATATGGTCTTCGATACCGTTGATGCGGAACAAGCGGCAGTTCTTGTTTTCAACGATGCCCCAGATGTACCGGTACAACTCCGTGCAGTGGGCTTCGTTGATGGTCGGTTTGCGGTATTTGGTGGCAAAAACGATTTGGTAGCAGATTTGTCGGTAAGCCATCGGTGGAGGATTGGTGTGTAGATGAGACGTTGGCGATGGCGTCGGGTCACAGGCCGGGGGTTTAACCACCGGTTATCGAGCGTCAACACCTTCGGCGTTGGGATATGACTTTGCAACCCCAGAGGGGTTGACTATTGATCGCCGGGGGTGAAACCCCCGGTTTTGGGGTGTAGGAGTTTCTCCTTATTTTTGGGGCCGTCGTTCAACCGGTGTCCTTTGCTCGTGAGAAAAACGCCTTTTCCAGCCTTCCTGTGTTTTTTGCTTTTCTTTTATGCCGGTTTCGCCCAGAAAACCGTATCACCCTCCGCCGTCGTCACCTGGCCCGACAACCTTCCGTGGTGGAAACCGAATAACCTGCGCGTCATCCAGACCAACCTGCCGGCCTACGAAGCCGCGACGCTCGATCCGGACTCCCTGCTGCAGGATCTGCTCGACTGCTCGGCCAACACGCTGCTGATCAACGCGGGCGGCATCATGGCCTTCTACCCCACCCAGCTTGATTTTCACTACACCAACCCGTACATGAAACCGAACACCCTGGCTGAGGTGATTCGGAAATGCCACCGGCACGGCATTCGGGTGGTGGTGCGGTTCGACTTCAGCCGGGTGCACGAAAGTATTTTTAAAGCCCACCCCGACTGGTGTTACATTTCGCCCAAGGGCGAACGGATCATCAACACGGACATGTACGTCGTGTCGATCAACGCGCCCTACGTGCAGGACCGGGCGTTCAGGATTATCGGAGAAGTAATTGACAACTTTCCGATCGACGGGATTTTCCTGAACATGCCCGGCTACCAGGTCAACAACCCGTACGAGGGCAAATACCACGGCATCGACCAGAACGAATCCGACAAAAAAGCCTTCGCCGATTTCAGCAACGGTCTGACCCTGCCGACCGTGGAAAACAAAGCCGACCCGGTTTTTCAGAAGTACCTGGCGTTCAAGAAAGCAACGGTCGAAGACTGGTCGAAACGGCTGCACGAACTGGTCAAATCCAAAAACCGCCAGATCGCCATCTGCACCTACCTGGACAAATACGTGGACATCATCCGGCACGAATCGCAGTCGAACACCAGCCTGCCGTACTGGCCGTATACGGCGTCCGACAACGTGGGCAATGCCGTCAATTCCTTCCCCGATCACGTCATCAGTAACGCCAGCATTCAGCAGATTTCGTTTCAGTCGCGCTACAACGCCGTGGAACCGGAAGAAGTCGGCATCCGGTTGTACGAGAACATCGCCAACGGTTCGGGCCTGGATATCAGCCTGATGGGCGACCTGCGCGGCTACGAGGACGAACGAAACTTTGGGGTGGTTAAGACGATTTATGCCCACCACAAAAAGCACGAACCGTACTTTGGAAAATACAAATCTGTCGCCAAAATCGCCGTGGTTGCGCCGGGTGCCTGGCCGAGTGGCGAGCCCATGCAGGAATACCGGGGTATCGTGCTCATGCTGAAAGAAGCCCACATTCCGTTTGACATCATCGAGGACGCCCAACTGGCCAGCCGGGCCGAAAAAGTAAAAGCGTACAAGCTCCTGATTCTGCCGGAAATTACCTACCTGAGCGCCGACGCCATCCGGACGCTGAAAGAAGCCAGCCAGCAGGGCACCAATCTGATTGCCACCAACCGCAGCCTGTTCGACAGTCCGGAAACCTTGCAGGACCTGTTCGGGGCTAAAATCGGGAACAAAGACCACGACGGCGCCGGTTTTTACCTGAATCCGGAGAACAAGGCTGTTTTCAAACGGTTTCAGAAGCAGAAAATGCTGTTCTGGAAATTCAACCTGGGCCTCTACGACCTGAAAGCCGCCGACCAGACGTTTCTGCCCATCTTGGCGAAAGGCCGGCCCGGACCACCGGAAATCATTGGTGGCCACGATCCGACCGGTTATTTTGCAATGGGCGTCAAAAACCACCCGAAGAGCAAAGCCGCCATTCTGCCCATCAATTTGGGCCGGCTGTACTACATGCACGGCTACGAACAGCACAAAAACATCCTGCTGGACGCCATTGACTACCTATACCCGGAAGCGACGGGAATGTTGAAAACCAACGCACCGGAGCGCGTCGAGGTGATTTTGCAGGAATACATTCGAAACGTTCCGGCCAATGTGAACAAGAAAACCGCCGACGGCCAGATTCTGCACCTGGTCAACCTGACCGGTTTTAGCGGCAACACCTACTTCGCACCCCTGCCGGTTTTTGACCTGAAGTTCCGCATCAAAGCTCCGTCCAGGCCGTCGAAAGTGTTTTCGATGGTGACCGAAAAACCGGTTCCGTTCACCTGGAAAGACGGTTTTGTGGAGTTCAAACTCGGGAAGCTGGGCGCTTTCGATGGGCTGGTGATGCAACAGTGATCACCTACCGTATTCGGGAACGGTCCGGTCACTCGGCTTAGGACTGGCCTACCATGGGACTGGCCTACCATGGGACTGGTCTACCAGCGGAACCGGTTTTTTCTGGAATCGTCCCTGGCCGCCACCCACTGGCTCGTCAGTACAAACCTGCCCGAACCGGGGCATCAGCTGGGGTATCAATTTTAAAGGGTCCGGTTGGGGGGATCTTGCGTGCGTCGTTGTTCTTCCCGGGCCACTTCCTCCTCAAAATGCGTGTTGGCCACGCTAAAACCGTACATGCTGATGCCGGCAATGACCACCGCCAGGACACTGGTGATCGGCAATTTATACGGGTGCATTTTCCCGGCTTCGTCGATCCGGCCCCAATCGTTCGGGATAAAATCCAAAAATTGCCGCAGACCGCCATAGAGTAAGATGGTCAGCACCATAAAGATCAAAAACCGGTGAAACAGACCCGACCGCATTTTTTTAAGAATCCTTAGTCTTTCGTGCAACCACGTTCCGGTTACCAGTTTCCAGCCAAAATCCAGGTAGTGCACGACAAAGCAAAGGATTCCGTACAAAATAACAATGGTAAGAACGACATAAAGCACCGTACGCCCGGTTTCCATCACGCATCAAATTTTAAACCTAACCAACGGCAAATTTATCGCTTTCCGGCGAAAAGCTACTGACATAGGGCTGTCACCTGCTCGCGTTTACTTTGTAGCGTAAACAAACTCCAACCACTATGTCACAGATCGAAATGCTTTTGAAGGAAATGGATCAGGAAGCCAATACCACCCGGAAGATGCTGAGCCGCGTTCCCGACGATCAGTACGACTGGCAGCCACACCCGAAAAGCATGACCGTCCGCTCACTGGCCACGCACATTGCCGAGTTGCCGTCGTGGGTGACGCTGGCCCTGACCACCGACGAACTGGACTTTGCCACCACGCCCTACCAACCCGTCGAAATCAACGCATCGACCCAGTTAATGGACTACTTTGAACGCTCGCTGGCCGACGGCAAAGCGCATCTGGCGGAAGCGACCGAAGACCAACTGGAGGGGCGCTGGGTGCTGCGCGACGGCAATGCCATTTTCAGTGACACCTCGAAGGGCGAAATGATCCGGATTTCGTACAGCCAGATTGTTCACCACCGCGCCCAGCTGGGCGTGTACCTGCGGCTGCTGAACATTCCGATTCCGGGCAGTTACGGCCCCAGCGCGGATGAACAATAACCGTTGAGACCAGGGAGTAAAGACAACCCACTACGAATAGAGCCGATGAAACTTCTTTATTCCCTGGTCTTTACTCCCCTATCTTTTCAGAATCCTTTCAGGCTCAGGTCTTCGGTGTCGATCATTTCCACGCGCTTGCCCATTTTTTTCTGGATGATCTTGAAATGGTGCTCGTCGTCGGGCGTAATCAGGGAAATCGCTTCGCCATCGGCTTCGGCGCGGCCCGTGCGACCAATCCGGTGTACGTAATCTTTGGGCGAACGGGGCAGTTCGTAGTTCACGACGAACGGCAGGAGTTGAATGTCAATTCCCCGCGAAATCAGGTCCGTCGCCACCATCACCGGCAGCGAGCCGGTTTTAAATTTTCGCAGCGTTTCGGTGCGGGCGCCCTGGCTTTTGTCGCCGTGAATGGCTTCGGCCTGAATCCCGTTCTTCCGGAGTTTCACCACCAGGTTGTCGGCTGTGCGGGTGGACGAGACGAACACCAGCACCTGCTTCATCGGCTTTTCTTTGATCAAATACCGCAGCAACGGCCCTTTGCGTTCGGTGTCGATGCGGTAGGCGCTTTGTCTGATCTGATCCAGGTTCTGCGGTTCTTCGGCAATTTCGATCTTAAGCGGATTGTGCAGCAAATGGTCCCGGATTTCCTGCAGGGAATCTTTCAGGGTCGCGGAAAACAGCAGCGTCTGCCGCTTTTTGGGCAGCATTTCAAACACCTGGTTCATCTCGTCGGCAAAACCGAGTTCGAGCATTTTGTCGGCTTCGTCGAGCACCAGCACGTCCACATCCCACAGGTGCAGGGCGTTGGAAGCCACCAGATCCAGCAACCGCCCCGGAGTGGCCACCAGCACCTCGGCGTCGCGCACGCCAATCATCTGCGGGTTGATCGACACCCCGCCGTAGACGGCCAGCGTTTTAATTTTTCGGGGTAAATACACCCCAAATGCCTGAAACACCTCGGCCACCTGAACGGCCAGTTCGCGGGTTGGCACCAGCACCAGGGCTTTGACGCTCCGGTTGATGGCGGTTTTTCGGCGCTGCAACCGCTCCAGAATCGGCAGGGCAAAACCGGCGGTTTTCCCCGACCCGGTTTTGGCAATACCCAGAATGTCGTGCCCTTTCAGAATCGCCGGAATGGCTTCCTGCTGAATGGGGTACGGATTGGTGTATTCCTGAGCCACAATGGCTTTCAGGAGCGGTTCGGATAAACCGAGGGCGGAAAAAGACATACTTGTTACCATCAATTATTCTTCCGGGTTTTCTTAATCGGTTTGCCGTATTTCTTCATCATTTCCTTGGCGTGATCCCGCCGGACGTTCACCTTCTTGTTTTTTTCCAGTTTTTCGTGAAAAGCCCCGCCGTACGTCTCACTGAGGTGAATCTTCTCGACGGCATTTTTCATGTTCACCTTCGGTTTTTCGTCGTCGATCAGCTCGTCCGAAATCTCAAGCCCTTTGGGCAACGGCAGCACCGGAATCGGGTACTTCATCAGGGCTTGAATCGCGCTCTGCTGTTCGTGCTGTTTTTCGGTGATGAACGCAATGGCCATGCCGTTCTTGTCGGCGCGGCCCGTGCGGCCAATCCGGTGAATGTAGTTTTCGGGCACATCCGGCAAATCGAAATTCACGACGTGCGACACCTCGGCAATGTCCAGCCCGCGGGCAATGATGTCGGTGGCAATCAGAATCCGGAACGTTCCGTCCTGAAACTGCCGCACGGCGTTGAAGCGGAAATTCTGCTCCTTGTTGGAGTGAATCAGCCCCACCTGGTCGGGAAACTCCTTCAGCAGTTGCTCATACAGTTGATTCGCCAGTTCCTTCGTCGCGGCAAACACCAGCACCCGGTTCATGTCAGCATCCCGCATCAGCAACAGTTGCAGCAGATTGACTTTCGTGTAAAAATTCGGCACCTCATAGGCGGTCTGGTGAATATTCTCCAGCGGAGTGCCCACGGGCGCGGCTTCCACCCGCACCGGCGTGTTGAAGTAGGTTTCAATCAGCGTTTCCACCTCCTCGGTCAGCGTAGCCGAAAACAGCAGGTTCTGGCGTTTGGCCGGCAACAGATCCAGAATGGTTTCCAGTTGCGACCGAAAACCGAGGTTCAGCATTTCGTCCACCTCGTCGATCACCAGCCGTTTGATGCTTTTGGTTTTCAGCAAGCCCTTGATCGACAGATCAATCAACCGGCCGGGCGTCGATACCAGCACGTCCATGCCCTTCTCCACTTCGGCAAGCTGCGGTTTGATGTTGACGCCCCCGTACAGCCCCACCGCCGTCAGGCTTTGGTAGGTGCTCAACTGCTGAACGGCTTCCACCACCTGCACCACCAGCTCCCGCGTCGGCACGATAATCAGCAGCTGCGGTACCCGCTCTTTCGAAAATTGCATTTGCCGCAGACACGGCAGCAGATAGGCGAACGTCTTGCCGGTGCCGGTTTGGGCAATGCCGCACACGTCCTTACCCGACATCACCACCGAAAATACTTTCTGCTGGATGGGCGTAGGCCGGGTATAGCCCAAATCCGTCAGGGCGTTCAGGAGCGGTTTGGTTAGATTTAAATCCTCGAAAGTCATATCCGTAAACAATGCAGGTCGTTTTATTCTTTACAAGGAAAGCTGCCTCCAACGTTCCATTGACCCGATGAAAACACAAAATTACGAAAACCACGTTCGCTATTACCCTCCCCACCATTTTGTATTTTATCCCGTCGCCCTGGTTCTCCTGGGTTTCAGTATTTACTACGGTTTTCGGGCGGAAGAGTCCGCGCGCATCTGGGCCTTTCTGACCGCGCTGCTGGTTCTGATCATCTGGCTGGCCCTCATGCTGCGGCAACATTACGCCCTCAACAACCAGAACCGCATTGTACGGCTGGAAATGCGGTTTCGGTATTACGTATTGACGCACCAGCGGCTGGAATTACTGGAAAACCGGCTTTCGTTCGGCCAGATTGCCGCTCTGCGGTTTGCGTCGGATGACGAACTCCCCGGGTTGGTGCAACGGGCGCTGACCGAAAATCTTAGTGCCGACGCCATCAAAAAAGCAATCACCAACTGGCAACCCGATCACATGCGGGTATAGCGTAGTTAAAATTCATAGTCAGCGCGCCAGTTCTTTTTCCAGCGCGTACACCATGCCCTGATAATGACCGACTTTTTTGACAACTGCCCCGTTTTTGCCAACCACAAAATGGGTGGGGTACGAGTTGATTTGTAATTGGTCGGTCAGAAAGGTATTCTGGTCGGAAACCACGGCGTAGTCAAACTTCTTTTTCGTTAAGAACGCATCAATTTTGTCGCGCGCATCCAGGCACAGGCTCACGAAAAGGACATCGTTCCGGCCCTCGTATTTTTGTTTTATTTCGTTCAGCGCGGGCATTTCCTGAACGCAGGGCAGGCAATTGATAAACCAGCATTTCAGCACCAGAATTTTCCCTTTGGTCGATTCATTGGTGTACCGCTTTCCATTCTGATCCACCCATTCGTAAGCCGGCAGCGGTTTGCCTTCCCATTGAAAATGCTCGTATTCTTCCAGTCCCCAGTATTTGCTGACGGTTTTAATATCCTGATTTACCGACTCGCCCAGGGCGTACAAGCGGTAATAAACCGACGAATCCGTGGATTGCAGGCGCACCGGAAAAAACTTCCCGCTGGAAATCTGCCGCAAAAAACGGTCTTTCGGAATCACCCTGGAAGTGGCATCCAGGGCGTTAAAATCCTCGTATAATTTCACGTGTTTTTGCCGGTACCGTAAGAAGCTGTCCATATCCCGCACGGCCGCAGCCGGGTCCGTCACCGGATCCCCATACGGTTTTTGCTGCGAGCACGACAGCGCAATCAACGCGAAAATCAGGCTCCGTATTTCCTTCATCATCCAAGCTGGTTAGAATTTTACCTGTATGATTCCCTTTTCACTGCTGTCCGATTTAGAGTTTCATGCTAAACGTAAGCATTGTTTTAAACAATCGACTCGCCCCGAAGGTATCCTTTTTACCGAAAATCAGATCGACTCGTTTTACGCATGAAAACCCTTCTTCACACCCTGGCCGGAACCTGGTTTATTTGCAGCACCAATTTCCCGATGTGGTTGAAGGGCGACAAAACCGGCCCAACGTTTACCTACACCATCGTTCAGAAAAAGAACGGGCCGGTTTTGCTTGATGAAGTAAAGTACCTGAAAAACCGCAAAGCGAAAACCATCACCGGTTTTGATTACCCGGACAAAACCGACGCAACCACGTTTGTCTGGCGCGGAAAAGGCCTTTTATTCTTCGCCAAAAGCACCTGGAAAGTAGCCTTGCTCGACCCCGCCGGGCAGTGGGCCGTCATCTGGTTTTCGAAAACGCTGTTCACCCCCGAAGGCGTCGACATCATCAGCCGCACACCCCGGCTTTCGTCCGCCACCCTCGAACAGATTTCGGCGCTAATGGCCACCGATCCGGTTTTGCAGAAACACCGGTCCAGCCTGAAACCGCTCTGACCGGCGCTATTTTATTTTGCATCAAATTCCCAAAAAATCCTATTTTTGCATCACCCTTCGGCTGACAGCCGCAGCTCCCATCTCTACCCCTGTTCGGACCGAAAGCCTACGCTTCGATTCATCGGCGCAAAGTAAAAAAGGCGCCCTCCCGGCTTTATTGACCTAACAAGATCACAACGAATGAATCAACCCTTTACGATCCCCAGGCGCATGCGTTCCCTTTCCTTCCAAAAGTACAGTTTTGTTCTGTTGATTGGCCTCCTGTTTCAGCTCCTGGCCAGTACGCTTGCGGAAGCGCAGGACGGCAAGCTGAAAGTCAGAGGAAAGGCGCTGGATGCCCAGTCCAATGCACCCCTCATTTTTGCCAGCGTCCGGCTGTTCAAACAGGCCGACAGCTCGTTTGTCGCGGGGGCCATCACGACCGAAACCGGTGAATTCTCGGTGGATGCGGCTGCCGGAAACTACTACGCCCTGCTGGAATTTATCGGCTACAAATCGCTGAAAAAACCGGGTATCCGGCTGAGCCGGGAAAATTCTCCGCTCGACATCGGCACCCTCAAGCTCGCGGCTTCGGCCAGCACGCTGGATGAAGTGGTGGTGCAGGGCGAAAAAAGCACGATGGAATTTTCGCTGGATAAACGAATTTTCAACGTCGGCAAGGACCTCGCCAACGCGGGCGGAACGGCCGTCGATATTCTGAGCAACGTGCCGTCGGTGGCCGTCGATGTGGAAGGAAATGTGAGCCTGCGGGGCAGCAGCAGCGTCCGGATTCTGATCGATGGAAAACCGTCGGGTCTGGTCAGCATCAAGGGCGGCAGCGGTTTGCAGCAACTCCAGGGCAGCATGATCGAACGGATTGAAGTAATTACCAACCCCTCGGCGCGCTACGAAGCGGAAGGCATGGGCGGGGTCATCAACATTGTGCTGAAGAAAGAACGAAAGGAAGGCTTCAACGGCTCGTTTGATGTGATTCTGGGCCACCCGGCCAACTACGGCCTGGCCGCCAACGTCAACTACCGGCGCAAAAACCTGAACTTTTTCGTCAATTACACGGCCTCCTACCGGAACACGCCCGGCCGCAGCGAACAGTATCAGGAGGTTTATCGCAACGATTCCACCTTTCTGACCCAGCAGAATTCGACCAGTAAACTCAAAGGCCAGAACAACAACGCCCGGGCCGGGATCGATTATTTTTTCAACGAGAAAAACGTCCTGACGGGCTCGTATACCTGGCGAATCAGCAAGGGAAAACGGCTGACGGACATCCGCTACCGCGATTACATCGGCAGCCTGAGCAACCCGCAAAGCATCACGTACCGCACCCAGGACGAAACCGAAACCGAGCCCAACTCGGAGTATGCCCTGACCTACAAACGCTCGTTCAAACGCCCGGGTCACGAGCTGACCGCCGATGTACGCTACCTCGACAACTGGGAGAAATCCGATCAGTATTTTGGCCAGCGGACGGTCTTGCCCGACGGAAAACCGTCTGCACTGCCCAACACCCTGCAACGTTCGATCAACGACGAAACCGAGAAGCAGTTTCTGGTGCAGATCGATTACGTGCAGCCGTTTGCGAAAGACGGCAAGTTCGAAGCCGGTTTGCGGAGCAGCTTACGCGACATGACCAACGATTACTGGGTTCGCCAGCAAACCCCGGACGGCGGCTGGGTACCGTTGCCGGGCCTGACCAACGATTTTTTGTACGAAGAAAACATCAACGCCCTCTACGGCATTATTGGAAACAAAACCCGGAAGCTTTCCTACCAGGCCGGGCTGCGGGCCGAGTGGACGGATGTGACGACAACGCTGCGCCAAACCAACGACGTCAATCCGCGCAGTTACGCCAACCTCTTTCCGAGCGTCCACGTCACCTACGACCTGCCCCGGCAGAATGCCCTGCAGGTGAGCTACAGCCGCCGGGTGCGCCGACCGACCTACAACGATCTGAGTCCGTTCATGACCTTCAGCGACAACCGCAATTTCTTCAGCGGGAATCCCGACCTGAATCCGGAATTTACCGACGCCTTCGAAATCGGTCACATCAAGTATCTGGGGAAAGGCTCGATCGGGTCGTCGTTGTATTACCGCTACACCACCGGTAAAATCATCCGGATTCGCCGGGTGGACGAAAACGGCAACGCGAACACCCGCCCGGAAAACCTGGCCACCGAAGATTCCTACGGTGCTGAATTCACCACCTCGTACGCGTTCTTCAAATGGTGGAAGCTCGACGGCAGTTTCAACTTTTTCCGGGCCATCACCAACGGCAACAACCTGGATACCGATTTCCAGAGCGACACGTACAGCTGGTTTGTCCGGGCCAATAACCGGCTGACCCTCTGGAACAAAACCGACATGCAGCTGCGGGCCAATTACGAAGCGCCCCAGCTGACGCCCCAGGGCCGGCGCAAAGCCATTGCAACGCTGGATTTTGCCGTCAGCAGAGACATCCTGAAAAACAACGCCACGCTGACGCTCAACGTGATCGACGTGTTTAATTCGCGCCGGTTTCGTTCCATCACCGAAGGCGGCAATTTTTACACCGAAAACAACTCGCAGGGCCGGTTGCGGCAGATTAACCTGACTTTCAATTACCGTCTGCGGCAGGCCAAGAAGAAAACGAAAGATGTGGGTGAAGACAGTTATTAGGCCAACGGATCAGCCGTGAGCCCGGGGCAAAACCGGCGCATTTTCCTGGCGGGTGCCACGGGGGCGGTTGGCCAGCGCCTGAGCCGGCTGCTGGTGGCCGATGGCTGGGACGTGATCGGCACGACCCGATCGGCGGCAAAAACCGCCCTGCTTCGCGCCCTGGGCATTCAGCCGGTGGTGGTGGATGTGTTTGACGCAGAACGGCTGAACCGCGTTGTTGCGGACGTGCAGCCCTTCCTGGTGATCCACCAGCTGACCGATCTGCCGCCGGGCCTAGACCCCGCCCAACTCCCCGAAGCGCTGGTGCGCAATGCCTACCTCCGGGAGGTTGGCACCCGAAATCTGGTGACTGCTGCCGTCCGGGCCGGAGCGCACCGGATGATCGCCCAGAGCATTGCCTTTGCCTACGCGCCCGGTTCGCAGCCCTACACGGAGGAGTCGCCCCTGAACCCCGAATCCCGTGGCGTCATCAGCCTGGAGCAGCAGGTGCTGACGGCCCCGCTGGCGGGCATCGTGCTGCGTTACGGCCGGTTTTACGGCCCCGGTACGGGTTTTGACCAACCAGCCGCGGGCGGGGCGGTTCACGTCGATGCCGCGGCAGAAGCCGCCCGGCTGGCCCTTGCGCACTGAAAACCGGGTGTTTATAATGTAGCCGAGGAGGACGGAACCGTCTCCAGCCGGAAAGCGGTCGGGGCGTTGGGCTGGAACGCCGCTTTCCGGATTTCCTGAGGCCGAATTCCGTTTTTTTTGCAACGCAGTCCGACGGTTTTGAAACCATTTGCCAGACGAATGGACTACTTATTGGTTCAAACCGACCAGTTACCAAGTCGGCCTGTCTGACCCGGGTTTGTGTGCCTACCTTTGGTCAACAGTTAAACGAAACACACTGACTAATGGCACATTCTCTCGCAAATTCCTCCCGGCCTTACGGCGACGATTCCCTCAACCTGGTGTATGAATTATTGTTCTGCGATCAGGTTGGTCTGTACAAAAGCAAGATGGAGCAACCGGCGGAATCCCCCTGGAACACCTTATTCTCCGAGCGGGCCACCACCGACGACCTGCAGCACATTGCCGCCGACGACGAGCTCGAAACCCGGGCGAAACTGCTGGCCTGCCACCGCCTGCGGACCAACGGACAGCCGGTTCTGAAACGCGAACTGCTGGCCGTGATCATCGAGCTTGGCCTAGAAGACGGCCTGGATGTGCTGGCTTCGTATCAGGACGGAACCGCCCGCTACCTCAATCAGAGCGAGAAAGTTTTGATCTGGGAAACGGCCACCGCCGACTCAAACGCTCTGACGAACAATCTGTTTCAGGACAGCATCTCCATTGTGTCCAAAATCGGGCCCTGGAACGGCGCCCGGCGCCCCCACCCCGCCACCGACGTGGTCCGGATTTCGTTTCTGGTTTCCGACGGACTTTATTTTGGTGAAGGCCCGATCAATATGCTGTTCAACGACGCCCTGGCCGGTCCGGCGCTGCGTTCCGCGACCGAATTGATGCAGTATTTAACCACCCAAACGATGGTTGTCAACTAACCAATCGCCGAATCTTTCTGACTAACCCACATCTGAACAAAGCGATGGCGTCACGTCCATCGCTTTTTTTGTTGGCCGGTTTGCCTAGAAATCGGTCCGGGCGTCTTTCAGGTCCAGTTCCTTGATCCAGATGTTGCGGTACAGCACATCGTGCCCTTCGGCCTGAAGTTTCAAACCGCCCGGTGTGTCCGTAATGCCTTTGCCGCCTTCGTTGCCACCGTCGATGCCCGAATTAGCCCCACCCCATACCTGATTGATCGGCTGGTTGGTGTGCACTTTTTTGCCGTTGAAGTACATCGTCAGCTGGGCTTTCTCGGTGCGCTTTCCGTCTTTAAACCGGGCCGCCCGAAACACAATGTCGTAAGAGTTCCACTTGCCGACGCCGTTGTAAGCGTGGTACGGCGAGGGCGTTTCGTTGATGACGGCCGCCATGCCGTGCGAGGTGGTGTCGCCGTCGAGCACCTGAATTTCGTAGCGGTTTTGCAGGTAAACCCCGGAATTGCCACCCGCTTTGGTGATAAAAAACTCGACGTGCAGCCGAAAATCCCGGAACGCCTGTTTCGTTACAATGTCGGCAGAACCGTATTTGCCGCCTGCCGCCGTGGGGTCGTTGCTGTTCAGCACCGTGCCGTTGCCCGCCGGATCCTTTTCAATGGTCCACTTGATGGGCAACGTTCCCGCAAACCGGGGGCCTTCCCAGTACGTCCATTTCGAGTCGAGCAGCTGGCGCGATCCGTCGAACAGCACCTGGGCATCCTTCGGCGGTTTGGTGCCGACACCGACCTGCGCATCCACCCGCGAAATCCAAGCCGAACAACCGGCCATTACCAACATAAAAAAGCGCATGGGCGACGAATTCCTGACGAATCGTATCATAAAAACTGCGGTTTAGGATTGATGGAGAAAGGTACGCTAAAGTTGCGGGCGATTCCAAATTACGGGCGGTTGGAAATTCCGGAATCTCCGATAAATTTACAAGACGCTGTCAGCGAGCACCCTGCGGGTAGTTTCCGCACCCGCTCGTCTTATGACTACACTAAACCTGCATCCTTAAGACATGAACGAAAATCCCTTCACCGTATCCCGGCGGAAATTTCTGCTGGCGGCTGCGGCCACCGCCCTGGCCCCTCCCCTAACGCTCAAGGCGTCGAAACGCAAACTCGCCCCGGGCGACCGGCTCAACCACGCCTGCATCGGCGTGGGCGGCATGGGCTGGGGCGATCTGCAACAATTCGCCAAACACCCCAAAGTAAACATCGTGGCCCTCTGCGATGTAGACGAAAACCGGCTTAAAAAAGCCGCCGAAGCCTTTCCGCAGGCCCGGACCTATACCGACTGGCGGGAACTGCTCGAAAAGGAAAATGCCACCATCGATTCGGTGAACGTGACGGTGCCGGATCACAATCACTTCGCCATTGCGATTCAGGCCATCCGGGCGGGCAAGCACGTCTATTGCCAGAAACCGATGTGCCACGACGTGGTGGAGGTCCGCGTACTGACCGAAGCGGCCGTCAAAGCGGGCGTTGTTTCCCAGCTCGGCACCCAGATTGCCTCCGGCAAAGGCGACCGGACGGCGGTGCAGTGGATCAAGGACGGAGCCATCGGCAAAGTCAAACACGCGTACCTCTGCTCCAATCGCCCGGGAGCCGTCGAACATTACCGGCTTGTGGGACCGCGCCCGGCCGACGGTCAGGAACCGCCTTCGACCCTGAACTGGGACCTCTGGCTCGGCACCGCCCCCCGGCGCAGCTTCTCGCCGGATATTTACCACCCCACCAAATGGCGCGCGTGGCAGGATTTCGGAACCGGCTGGTCGGGCGACATCGGCTGCCATATTTTCGATGCCGTCTGGAAAGGGCTGGGTCTGAAAGCGCCCAAAACCGTCATTGCCGAGGTGCAGAAATCCTGGGAAGATTCCGCCGAACGCCGGGGCGATACCTGGCCGCAGGGCGATCACATTACCTGGACGTTTCCGGGCACCAAACGGACCTCCCGCACCCTGACGCTGGAGTGGTTCGACGGTGAATTTTACCCGCCGGAAGAAATCCGGGCGCTGTATGCGGGGCAGGAGTATCCGGCTGAATCGGCCATGCTGATCGGCACGAAAGGGGCGCTGCTGATTCCGCACGGCGGGATGCCGGTTTTGTTACCGAACGAGAAATTCAAAGACTATAAAGCGCCGGAGCTGGAAGACCGCAATCACTACCATCATTTCGTGGATGCCTGTCTGGGCGGTCCCCCCACCGAGTCGCATTTTGCGCAGTCCGGCCCCATGACCGAGGCCATTATTCTGGGCACTGTGGCCATTCGGGTGCCGGGGCAGTTGCTCAAATGGGACGCCGAAACCATGAAGTTTCCGAACCATCCGGATGCCGAAAAATACCTCAGCCGCCTGTACCGCGACGGCTGGCAGGTAGCGGATCTTCGAAGGTAGAAAATAAGGCCAAACCATACGCTGGTCGGGACCGGGTGGCCGGTCCCGACCAGCGCTCCTTCGGATTGGTAATCCGCCAGCCTTAGGCGTCTTCCTTTATCAGCATTTTGACCTGTTCGGCCAGTTCGGGTGTCACGGTGACGCCGTGGGCAGTTTTTGCATGTTCGGCAACCTGTTGCAGCAGTTCATCTTCCGTGTTGGCTTTCACAACGCCCGGACAATCGAAGCCCAGGTCCCGGCAGTAGACAGTTTTCATAGCTTTGTCGCGTTTTGAAGGGGTTAATACGTAAAAACTTTATCGCTTTCCGTCGCCAGCCGCACCAGCACCGCTGGCAGGGCAAATTCGGCGGGTTTGCCAGCTAAATCGGCCTCCGTCATGCCCCGGGCTTTCGCCGAATTGCCCGACAGAAAAAACCGCCCGTTGCCTTTTACAATGGCGTCGTAGTGGTCGCGCAGTTTGCCGGTCCCCACGCCTGTCGCCTGATTGAGCACCTGCTCCTGCACTAATTTGACGCCGTCGCCCGCCAGAAACAGGTTGACGGTATGCCCTTCTTCCAGGGCGGTTTTGGCGACCAGAAAAGCCAGTGCGGCCCGGGTCGGATCCTCGCTTTGGGTAACGTGAATAAGGAATTTCATCTTTTTGGAAGGCGTTGAGGAGGTGGTAGTTGACTGGGTGTACGCCGTGGTTGCGGAGAACAGTAAACCGGTTAGGGCATAAAGAATCGTTTTCATCCTGTTTTGTAGTGGTCAGGACAAAACTATAGCACGACACCGCCAAAAAACGGTATCAAAAGATACACAAGCCCAAATTTAGTTGAGTTGAATGGCACCCCGGAAAAGCCGGACTTTTCCCTGCTGTTCAAAGTCTTTCAGGATGCGGGAAATCACAACGCGGGTGGTGCCGAGTTCGTAGGCCAGTTGCTGATGCGAAAGGGTTATTCGGCTGGCAGCCTCCTTTTGCGAACGGTTTTTCAGGTAGGCCATCAGTCGTTTGTCGATCGGATCGAAAGCGACGCTTTCAAACGAGCCCAGCAATTCGTCGTAGCGGCTGCGGAAGGTCTGGATCAGAAACGCGTTCCACGACGGGAATTTCAACTGCCATTCGTTGACGAGCCGGGTCGGAAAAACAAACACTTCGGACGGCTGGGTAGCCACACCGTAGGCGGTGCTGGTGTTGCTGAAATAGGCCGCCGAGAGCGACATCATGCACGTCTGGCCTTCCCGCACGTAATACAACAGAATTTCGCGGTCTTCCTTTTGCTGAAAAACCCGGATTTCGCCTTTTAAAACAATGGGCAAAAAGTCCAGGTACTGCCCCTCACGCACAATCGTATCGTTCTTGCCGACCGTGATAAACTTCCCATGCACGATCATTTCCTGCCGGAGCGCCGGTTCAATAAAAGAAAGGGGGAGTTTCGCCAGCGCTCGCTTTTTTCCATGACGGTCTACGCATCAAATGCCGCTAAATGTAATGAATGTATGCTATACTTTACGCTAACGCCTTCAAAATGTGACTATTAAAGTTCCACTACCGTATCTTAACATACCGTTCAAACTCTTTCGTAAAGCTGTAATCCGGCTCGGCGTACATCCGGTTTTTGAACGGTATGCCCAGTTTTTCAAGGAGCCGGATGCTGTTGAAACCGAGCGCGTAATAATACACCGAAGTGAGCTTGTAGAGGTACCGGCCTTCCTTTTCCAGCGAATACCTCGCAAAACCTTGGTTGGCGCGGTAACTGCTGTCGACGGCTGCCAGCCGGGTATCAACGGGGTATCGTTTAAAATCATTGGACAGGTGGTATTCGATGTAGCGCGTACCGGCCTCGGCAATCTGCTCGAATTCCTCTTTGGTGGTCAGGTCAAAACCAGTCGCCTTCTGATGCGTTGCCAGCCGGGCTTTCCGAATCCGGAGCAGCCGGGTCAGCATCGAATCAATGGCGGTTTTTCGGTCGGTTTGCAGGCAGGCCAGCAGCAGGTCGTTTTCCTCATTGACGGCTTTTTTGAAATCCGGAAATGCGTTGTAAATCGCCCGAATGCTGTCGGCCGACAGGTACAGCCCACCGCGGTCATATCGACGGCCCGTTGCTGAAAAGCGCGGTGGCTGGTCTGGTACTGGTGAAACATTTCGTGAATGACCATGATCGCCCAGCTTTCCGTGTCGGGCACATCCGGAATATACTGCCGGGAAACCGTCACGTCGTTGCAGGCGGCAATCCCGTCGGCAAAGTTGGTGAACATCTGATAGGAGGTATTCAGCGAATCGCTCACCCGGAAAAGCACAAAACCGGGACAGGCGCAGGCTTCGGTACGGGTTTCGCTCAGCGTCTGTTTCTGCGGGTGGACCAGATAAATGCCCTGGTCGGTATAAAACCGTACTTCGTTTTCGATCGCCCGTTTACCGTAAGCGGGCCAATGATTCTGAGCCACCCGCTTCTTGAGCGCCACCAGGTAGTGCAGCCGGTTGCAAAGAATGCGTTCCGGCGCCGTCCGATTGGTTTGCTGAGCCGCAACCGGACGGTTTAGCTGGGCAACGGCCAGCATTAAAAAGACAGCAAGCGAGCGCATACATCGGAGGACTTATTCCGGTTCAAGATAAGCCAACTTTCCGCAATTTCGTTAAAACCGGTCGCTGCTGACGGTTTTTTTGAAGTAAACGGCTTTGGCGCTTTTGGCCGGAATCAGCCCCCGAATGGCTTCGGCGGTTTCGATGGGCAGGTCGGATTCCAGGATGCTGGCGCCGTCGGCAAAGATGGCGCGGTAGGCTTCGGCCCGCTCCGCCGGGGTTTTGAGTTTGTCGTAGGTAGGGGCCGCCGAGATCATGCACATCACCCCTTTGGCGTTCAGCAGCTGGTACAGTGGCCGGTTTGCCGGTTTGATGTCCGGCCCGATGTAGGCAATCATCTGCGTGAATGGAATACCGGCTTTTTCGTAGTCCTTCAGGGCTTCCGGCGTTTTGACGAAGGCCGAAAACATCCGGTTTTTGTTGTCCTTGAAATAGTAGGTCGCTTCGGCCGCCGTGTGAACGGTGAGCATCATGAAGGCGTCGGCCCTGTGCTCCCGGATGATGGCGGCAATCATCGGAAACGGCACGTCCTTCTTGTCCAGATTCAGGACGGTTTTGCCCCGCGCCCACTCGATGGCTTCGGCCAGGGTCGGAATGCGGTGTTCGGTAACGTTTCCTTCCGCGTCTTTGAGTTTCAGCTTTTTGAGTTCGGCCCAGGTGTAATCCGCCACTTTTCCGGTGCCGGTGGTGGTGCGGTCGAGCGTGGCGTCGTGCATCAGCACAATCACGCTGTCTTTGGTCAGGCGCGGGTCGATCTCGAAAAATGCCGGGCTGTACCGGAGCGTATTTTCAAACGTCGCCAGCGAATTTTCCGGAAAACCCGTCACCTTCCCGCCCCGGTGGCCGCTGATGATCGGAATGTCCCTGCCCGTCCACCGAAAAAAACCGTGCAGGTCTTTGGGCGTTCTGAGCGCCAGAACGTGCAGCGGTTGCTGGGCCCGTACAAGCGACGAGACCAGGAAAACGCCGAAGAAACAGAGGATTCGCAGCATAACCCGTTGCGGTTCGGATGAGTTCGGAAAACCGTAAAAATACGGTTCTGCCCCGGTTTCGGCAAGCTGGATACAATTTCTTAATGAATCACCCTCGGCTGCAACCTTCGGTTCTTAAATTGAGGGGCCGCATCCGGCGCAAACGTTTCGATCCCTTCCCGCTTTTGAATGGACTCCAGCCCGCGCCGTCCTTCCGCATCCGACCGCAGTTTGGCAATCAGTTGAGCGTCGTCGCCCAGCAAATCATTTGGGGTAATTTTATGGTTCGTAAGCGCCAGCCTGAGTACTTCCGCAAACCGGGTGTTGGCATAAACGTGTTCCTTTTTCCGGAAATAGTCCGCGTTTAGAATTTCGTATTGCCTCGTTATCCAATTCGCCATTTCGAGGGAATTCACCACGAATTTGTGCTCATAAGCCAAAAGGCTGGCCAGAAATGAGTGAATTTCGTCGGCGGAAATTCGGTTGAAGTAAAACAAATCCCGCAGCGTATAGTCAAGCCGGTCGGCGCACAAATCGGGCAGCGGCAACTCCAGAAGCGTGTAGGAATCGTCCGCCAGAATCGACGGCGTAAAGCCATACCGTTCCAGAATAGCGGGAATCTCGGACTGGTTGATCAGCTCGTCAAAAATCGATTCGTGGTAGTCTTCGTCTGCATTCTCAAAAACGTAATCGGTAACGTGCGAAAAAGCGGTATGGGAAACATCGTGCAACAGGGCCGCTATTTGTTCTTCCACCGATCCACCAAAACGGCTGACGAGGTAATACACGCCCAGCGAATGCTCAAAACGGGTGTGATTCAGCTCAGGATCAACCAAAAATATCGCTCCGCCCTGGTGCACCGATTTTAGCCGCTGGAACGGTTTCGACCGCACCAGCGCTTCGATAACCGGCTGAACCTCAAACGACCCGTAAAGTTTATCGTTTATAACCATCTCGTTTCTGGCTTCCGAATCAACCTGTTACGATCGTTTAATTGAACGACTGCCGGAATTCAAGCGGGGAAACGTTCATTTTGTTTTTAAACAGTTTGCTGAACGATTGCGGGTGTTCAAAACCGAGCTGGTAGGCAATTTCGCTGACGGATAAGGAGGTGGTAGTCAGGATTTCCTGCGCCTTTTCGATCAATTTGTTGTGAATGTGCTGCTGCGTGCTCTGGCCCGTTAACGACCGCAGCATGTCGCTTAAATAATTGGGCGAAATCGCCAGTTTTTCCGAGATATAGTGAACAGTCGGCAGGCCCAGTTCCTGCACGTTATCGCCGTCAAAATAGTCCGCCAGCAGGGTTTCCAGTTTAACCAGCAGGTCATTGCTGGCGTTTTTTCGGGTGATGAACTGCCGGTTATAAAACCGGTTGCAGTAGTTGAGCAGCAGGTCGATGTGCGCAACGATCACATCCTGACTAAACCCGTCGATGACCGAATGATACTCCTGCGCGATGTTCTTCATCATGCCGGCAATCATCGTTTCCTCTTTTTCGGAAACGTGCAGCGCTTCGTGGACCGCGTACGAAAAATAACCGTAGTTTTTGATGGCGCGGGCCAGGGCGTAATTGCGGATAAAATCCGGATGAAAAACCAGCCACCAGCCGTTCACAGCGGCATCGTCCGCCGTGATGGTCGAAATGACCTGACCGGGCGAGAAAAACGTCATGACGCCTTCGTCGAAATCGTAATAGCTCTGCCCGTATTTAATTTTGCCCTTGAAATCTTTCTTGATGCAGATCGAGTAAAAGTTGTACACAAAACTTTTCAGGACCTCATCGGGAAAGCAGTGGGTTTCGCTCAGATTGATCACGCTCACCAGCGGATGTTCCGGTTTAGGGAGGGCCAGCAGGCGGTGCAACTCGGAAACGGAATTGATGAGGTAGGGAGCCGGGGGCGGTTTTTTCATCACGAATCTGCGTTTATAAAAACCGCTAAAACCGCCCGAAGGAACGGTTTTAGCGGCTCGGTTTTCTGTTTTACGGGTTCACCAGCGCCATTCCGGTGGCATCGTAGCGGTCGCCCACCGAAAGACCCACCGGCACGATGGCTTCCAGTTTCGCCAGTTCGGCCGGACTCAGGCTAATGGTGGTTGCCGCGCTGTTTTCCTCCACGTACTGAACGCGCTTGGTACCCGGAATGGGCACAAATCCCTTGGAAATCACCCAGGCAATCGCCAGTTGCGGGGCCGTAACGCCTTTCTCCCCGGCCAGTTTTTTGATCTCGTTGACCAGCTCGATGTTTTTATAGAACTGCTCACCCTGAAACCGCGGAATGCTGCGCCGGAAATCGTCCGCCGGAAAATCATCCGGGCTTTGGATTGCGCCCGTCAGAAAACCGCGACCCACCGGCGAATAAGCCACAAACCCGATTCCGAGTTCGTGCAGGACGTCGGCAATGCCGTTTTCTTCCACGCTGCGTTCAAAAAATGAATACTCGGTTTGCACCGCCGTTATCGGGTGAACACCGTGCGCCCTGCGGATGGTTTCCGCCGACACCTCCGACAACCCAATATACCGCACTTTCCCCTCCCGAACCAGCTCGGCCATGGCGCCCACGGTTTCTTCGATGGGCGTGTTGGGGTCCTGACGGTGCAGGTAATACAGGTCGATGTAGTCCGTACCCAGGTTTTTGAGCGAACGCTCAATGGATTTTCGGACGTAATCCGGCTGGCCGTTGATCCGCCAGGTCAGTTGCTCGTTGTCATCGATTTCAAAGCCGAATTTGGTGGCAAGAATGTACTGATCGCGGTTGCCTCTGATGGCTTTGGCAACCAGCCGTTCGTTCAGCATCGGGCCGTAGAGATCGGCGGTATCCAGAAAGTTGCCGCCCAGTTCGAGCGAGCGGTGAATGGTAGCGATGGATTCGGCTTCGTCGGCTTTTCCGTAAATATCCGCCCCGGCAATGGTGGTCATGCCCATGCAGCCCAGCCCGATTCTGGGAACTACCAGTCCCTGGCTGCCTAGCTTCGTTGTTTCAATACGACTCATGATGTGTCTGTTTTGTTTTAAAAGGAACGACACAAAGGTCCGCCATCACGGCAGCAAAAAAGTAGCCTAATCTCTTGTTCTTGTAGCCAAAACGGGGCCGGGAGCCCGCGACGGGCGTGAACTAAAACCGGCCCATCCACCCGTCGGTTTCTTTCATCCCTTATTTTACCGGCGTGAACGTCATTTTGGGCAGTTTCATGGTGTTATCGATCAGCCTGATTTCCAGCTTCAGAATCTCCTCCTCGGCTTTGGCGTCGATTTTTTCGGGATCGTCCCCCGGTTTGTGGTAATCCGGGTGGCCGCCGGTGTGAAAAAACAAGACGGGAATCTGCCGGGCGTAGAAAGCCGCGTTATCGGAGCCGCCATTTCCGGCCCGGTCGGTAAAAAACTTGACACCCGCCGTTACGTCCCTGAAAACCGCCGGCCAGGCGTCGGCGGTGCCGTAGCCGCCAATCCCCACGCCCCGGTTCGGATCATACCGGCCGATCATATCCATGCAAATCATGAAATTCAGGCGGTCCAGCGGTAGCGTCGGGTGGTTCAGGAAGTGGCGCGAACCCAGCAAACCCAGTTCCTCGGCGCCGAACGCCATAAACAGGAAGTTGTACGGTTCTTTCACGTCATTTTTGGCGTAATACTGCGCCAGTTCGAGTAAACCGGCCACGCCCGAGGCATTGTCGTCGGCACCGTTGTGAATCTGCCCCTGCGGTTTTTCCGCCAGCGAACTGCCCTGATTGCCCGTTCCCAGGTGGTCGTAATGCGCACCAATGATGATGGTGTTGGTGGCGCCGTTGTCCAGAAAACCGATGACGTTGGCGGCTTTGCGCAGGCTGTCGGGCACTACCACGCGCCGGACCCGGGCCTGAAACCGCTGGTAAAAACCGTCTTCGCCCAGCGGTTTCAGGCCGTACCTCCGGAAATGCCGGGCGACGTAGGCCGCGGCTTTGGCGTTCTCGCGACTGCCCGTCCCCCGGCCTTTCATGTTGTCCGAAGCCAGTTTTACGATGTGTTTCTGAATCCGGTCCGCTGAGGGTTCCTGCGCCAGCAGCGGGGTCGTCAGAAAAAGCAGGAAGGCAAATAGGCGGTTGTTCATGCCCGCAAAAGTAGCGGTTTTTGCGGTTTCTGTGTTTCGTTCCGGGGCCTTTGGAGCGCGATTCCCCGCGTCTGTACGGTAAATAGGAAACTATTTTGCAATTTTGCCCGACACGCCACCCACCGGCTTTTTCATTGGCAAACCTGTTCACCTCCGACCCATGCGTATTCTGACGCCCCTCCTGCTTGCGCTCCTGCTCCCCGGTTTTGCCCGCGCCCAAACGCCCCCGAAACCCAGACTGGTGGTGACGCCCCTCAACGATCGGGTGTTCGTCCACACGACGTACGGGCTCTACCAAAACGAGAGCGTACCCTCCAACGGACTCATTATCAAAACAAAAGATGGCATTGTTCTGGTCGATACGGGCTGGGATACCGGTGGCAATACCGACAACACCCGGCAGTTGCTCCAGTGGGTGAAGGATAGTCTGCGCCAACCCGTCCGGCTTTGCATTGTCACCCACGCCCACGGAGACCGGGTGGGCGGAGTCGGCGAACTCCGAAAAGCCGGGGTCCGGGTCGTCGGCACCCCGCTGACGGCCCAAAAATCAATACAAGAGGGGTACGAAGCGCCCGAAGCCCTCCTGCCGAACGACACGACCTTTACGATTGGTCAGGAACCGATCCGGTGTTATTTTCCGGGCGCAGGCCACACGAGCGACAACCTTGTGGTCTGGCTCCCCAATCAGCAGATTTTGCACGGTGGTTGTTTGGTCAAGAGCGTGGCGACGTTCGGCATGGGCTTCGTCGGCGACGCCAACCTGAAAGAATGGCCGAATTCGATCCGGCGCGTGATGAACCAGTTTGGGTCGGCAAAAATTGTGGTGCCCGGCCACGAGGAATGGACCGACACCAAAGCGCTGGAACACACCCTGCGGTTGCTCGAAAAACACGCGGCTCCCAAACGGTGATTAAACCGCCCGCCGGTTTTGAATCCTAGTCCGGCGGGGCGGTTTCCCCTTTGCCGTTCTGTTTGGCGAAGTCGATCAGCTTTTGTCCGTGTTCCGTCATAAAACCGCCCCGGGTCAGCCGCTCGACCCGCTCCCGGTTGCTTTTGCTCCAGTGGCTGGTCGGTTTGCGGGGCGAAAACCGCTGGTAGGTGCTTTCGCCGTCCCGTTTGTTGGTCAGCGAATCGATTCAGCCAAAATACAACGCTTCTTCCACCGCTTCATGGTAAGAAACACCCGGCGTCCGGCTTTTTTGGTGGTAGATGATCAGGCAGATTTGTTTTTTCGACTGCCCATTCTCCGCTAGCCACTGCCGCCATTCGGTGCGGTTTTGGGCGTAAAAAACGTCGACTCCTTTGTTGGTTTCCACGGTGCCGCTCGGCTTGGTGATTAGTGGGCCGAGATCGAAGTCAGCATATCCAGGTAATGCTGGTTGTACATGATGCCCAGCACATTGCCAAACGGATCGACCACGGCGGCCGTGACAAACCCTTCGCCGTGTTCGGTAACGGGCTGGTACGCCGTTGCGCCCAGGGCCAAAAGCCGGTTCAGCGCCGGCTGAATGTCATCGACGTGCCAGTAGAGAATGGCGCCACCGGGGCCGTCGGCGGCAGGCTGCGGGCGGTATTTCTGGTCGATGATGCCCACTTCGTGCAAATAATCGCCCACCCGAAATTCGATATACGCCGGATTTTCGGTCGTCGGGCGCTGGAAATACGGTTCGATTCCGAACACGTCCGTGTACCACTGACGCGCTTTCTTGACATCTTCGGCCCAGTAACTGACGTTGGCCATTCCGCGAAATTTTCCCGTTGATTCCATTTGGGTTGTGTTTTACGTGATTGATGCAACAAAGGTAAACCGGCCCGGTGACAGCCCTATGTCAGGGGTCTGTCCGGTTTTTGCGAATGGTCAAAAAATTCTTGCAACGTCATGGGGTGGGGCTCAAACTTCTCGCCGAGCACGTCCAGCTTCCGGATGCGGTCCAGCCGGAAAAGCCGGAAACCCTGCCGCAGCCGACACCAGGCCAGCAGCAGCCAGTTTTCCTGCGTGTTCAACAGCGCAAACGGCTCAACGAACCGCTCCGAGGGGGCGGAAGCATCCGGTTTTTGGTAGGCAATGCGGGTGAGGTTAAAATTGGTCAGGGCCAACTGCAGGTCGGCCAAGTGGTGGCTGGTGCGGTCGTGGGTGTTGTTCTGGCTCACGACCATGCGGCTGGCCAGCAGTTCGGTGTTCGCCCGGGTGCTGTGCCGCAAAACCGCCTTTACTTTTTCGATAGCCGCCGTGTATTCACTGACAAACGAGGCATCCCGGTTTTTGACCACAAACTTTTCCGCCGTAATCAGGGCGTTGGCTTCGCTTTCCGTGAACATGACGGGCGGCAGCCGGTAGCCTTCCATCAGGCTGTAGCCCCTGCCCTCTTCGGTCACGATGGGAACACCGGATTGTTCGAGCGCCCGGATGTCGCGGTAGATGGTCCGTACGCTGACGCCAAATTTAGCCGCCAGCGCCGTAGCCGTGATCAGCCGTTTGGTCTGCAACTGCGTCAGGATGGCCGTCAACCGGGAAAGCCGGGTGGTTTCGTGGTCGTGCATGCAGGCTATTCATTAATCTAAATAGTCCTTCGATTTAATGATTATTTTGTTTAAAATTAAAAACTAGCTGCCACTAAGCTAAAATTTAAGCACATAGGTTAATTTAAAACTCAAGATTAAAGCTTTACCATTTTTTAGGCTTTAAAATAAACTGATTTATCCAGTTGTCTATACAAGAAAGAAATGAGGCTCAATATATCCAAACAATCTTGTTTATCGATAGGCCACAATAATGCCGGCTCGTGTGAAGTGGGATTTCTAATCGCACTCATAAGTCCACCAGAAATGAATTTTATGCCATCTTGGTAATCTTTATCAGTTTGTGTTAGACATGCAGTTATCTTCAAGACACCACTATCGCATCCCCAAACGTTTAGCATTAAGGCTTGTCCATCCTTTTCACTTTTAGATTTCTCTTTAACGTCTTTATTATAAGCCTTTATTGATTCAAAAACAGAATGAAAATAATTTCTTTGGATAAATAACTTTTGTGAATGCTTTACTACTTCTGAGTGAAAGTTACGCCTGACAAATTCATCTAGGCTATCTTTATAAACAAGATTATAAGGGCAATTATTTTTCTCTAAAAAATCGATTGTTGAAATTTTATATTCCTCTGGTGTTAATTCAAGAGAAAACCTAATAAGTCTTTTTACTCGCTCTGAAGCATCAAGAGATGCTATAGAAAGCGACATAATCCAGTCATATAGGGTTTTTGCTCTAATTGAAGTAATTGAACTGTTTGGGAAATTCTCTTTATCTATATTTAATATTGATTGACCTATTCGGTCTATTTCATTAACAGAAGTTGAATATTTTAAAATATCTCCTACCTGAATCGCGATATACTTATAATTTACATCCAGCATATAAATTAGATTAAAAAGTGTAGTTGCTTAAGCCAAAATCAAAAAGCCACCGTAACTAAAAATTACGGTGGCTTTTCAACTACTACCTTACTTTCCAAACTCTACCCAACTTACACCCCCGATATTCTCCGCTTTCGGATCATCTTTCACAAACACGAAGTATAAATCCGGCTTGCCGCCGGGGTTCTGGATCGGGGCACTGAGCTCGGCGGTTTTGTTCCAGGCACCGGTGGCCGTGTAGTTCACCGTGCTGATCACCGGGCCTTTCGCCGATCCGGTATGCACCTCGATCGTGCCGTCGTGGTCTTTCGAAGCCACCTGATACGTCAGCTTCTGGATGCCTTTCAGGTCTACACCCTTCAGCACGAAATACGCCTTGTTGCGGCTCGCACCCAGCCGCCCGCGCTGGCGGTTCATGTTGTACAGCTCGTCGGCTTCTCCGGCCATCACTTTTGCCGGACGCAGCATCAGGCTCTGGCTGGTCGTCAGGGGCGTAATGGCCCCGCCCTTGTCGGTGTACGAAGCCGACAGAATGTAGCGCCCCGTCTGCTCCTTGCCGACGTGTTCCTTCAACACCGTTGCGCCCTGCTGCGGCAGCGTCATGTCCGGCTGCGTGATGGACAACGCCAGCACGTATTTCACAATCTCGGTGGCATCCTCCTTCGACAATTGCGGGTGGGCGTTCATGGCGTGTTCACCCCAGACCCCGCCCCCGCCGGTGATCACCTTGTTGGCCAGCCGCGTCAGGGCGGTTTTGTCACCCCGGTATTTTTTGGACACTTCCATAAACGCCGGTCCGACCGATTTGCCGTTGATCTGGTGGCAGGCTTTGCAGTCGCTGCCCTGCATCAGGTTTTTGCCCAGGTTAAAGGTGCTCGTAATCTGCTGGTGCCCCACCAGCGGCTCGTTCCCGGCCACTTTCGGGATGTAGTTCAGCGCCACTTTCACCTTTTTCCTGTCAATCATTTTGTCCTCGTTGTCCTTCACATCAACCGCGTATTTAAACGGCGTCTGGTCGGCGAAAAAGAAGGTGCTGTTGTCGGTGGTGGCAATAGCCACCTGCGGCAGCGTGTTCCCCACCTTGATTTCCAGCGTGTCCACCGAACTGGCGCCCGCCGGGTCGGTCACTTTCAGCGTGGCCTTGTAAATTCCGTTTTTCTGGAAGGTGTAGGTCGGATTCGCTTCGGTCGAGCCAACCTGATTGCCTTCAAACCGCCATTCATACGCCAGCTTGTCGTCCTCGTCGAAATCGTAACTCCGGCGGCTGCTGAAGGCCACTTTCAACGGAGCCAGACCAATCGTATCGCGGGCCGCAACCTGGGCAACCGGGCTGCGGTTGCCGGGATTGTACTCGATTTTGACCAGCCGGGCATCCTCATTGTCAATACCGTAGACCGAACCGTATTCAAGCATGTAAATTTCGCCTTTCGGCCCAATTTCCAGATCGACCGGCCGCCGGAAATCGCCCCGCTGCGGCATGAACGCTTCCAGGCGTTTGTAGTTCTGGCTGTCGTCCAGCCGCACGGCGTAGACCCAGTTTCGCATCCAGTCGTACATGAACAGCGCCTTGTCGTAGTACTGCGGCAGTTTCACGTCCGATTGCAGACTCGCGTCGAAGTGGTACACCGGCCCGCCCATCGCGCACCGACCGCCCGTTCCGAGTTCCGGAAATTCGGTCGATTTGTTGTACGGATACCAGACCATCGCCTTCGTCACCGGCGGCAGGTTTTTCAAACCGGTGTTGTTCGGTGAATTGTTCACCGGCGCGTTCGGATCAAACTCGATCCCCACGGTTTTGGTCGCAAAATCGTAAGCTTTATACGGTTTGCTGTCGCCGACGAAAAACGGCCAGCCGAAATTTCCGGCTTTTTTGGCCTGGTTGAACTCGTCGTAGCCGCGCGGTCCCTGCGGGCCGTCGGTGCCCGAATCCGGACCGATTTCCCCCCAGTAAACAACCGACGTTTCCGGGTCGACCGAAATCCGGTACGGGTTCCGGCAGCCCATTACGTAAATCTCCGGCCGGGTTTGGGCCGTGCCTTTCGGAAATAAATTCCCGTCCGGAATGGTGTAGGAACCGTCCGCTTCGGGATGAATCCTGAGGATTTTACCGCGCAGATCGTTCGTATTTCCCGCCGAACGGGCCGCATCAAATGTCAGTCGGCCGGCCTGCCAGTCGGTGGGCGAAAAACCGCTCGACTCAAACGGCACGGTATTGTCGCCCGTCGAAATAAACAGGTTGCCGTGTTTGTCCCAGGCCATCGACCCGCCGGTGTGCGCGCTCACCTCCAGATCAATCGGAAACTCGATGATGGATTTTTCGGATTTGAGATCCAGCGTGCCGTCGTCGTTCATCACAAACCGCCCGATGCGCTGCTTCGTCTGCTCGCCAGCCTGAATCGTGTAGAAGAAATACAGGAAGTGGTTTTTGGCAAAATTCGGGTCGATGGTCATGCCCAGCAGTCCGTTCAGATACTTCTCCACGGCTTTGACCGGAAAATCGTAGACCAGCTTCGTGCTTTTGGTTTTCGGGTCATACAGGTAAAACTTGCCGGTCCGCTCCACCATAAACACCCGCCCATCGGGCGCCACGGCCAGTTCCATCGGCTCGTTGAGGTCGTTGGACAGGACGGTTTTCACAAACCGGGTTTCGTCCGGCGTTTTCACGGCGTACGCTTTCGCGTAATCGAGGTCTTTGTTAGCGCCGATGACGTATTTCAACCCCCCGAGCAGGTGCTGCGCAAACAGCGGCTCGCTGAAACTTTCGTTCGTGTGGCCCCCGCCCGTGTAGAACGCGCGCCCACCGTCGAACTCGTGATACCAGACAAACGGGTGGTTGTCGCCGTTGCGGCCCCCTTCGTACGTCGTTTCGTCCAGCTTCGCCAGTACTTTCACATCGGGGTTGATGCTTTTGTAGCTGTAGAGTTCGTCGAAACGCTCCCAGCGGTCGGGCAGAAAGCTCGTCGAGGGGTGATTTTTGTCGACCACGTCGATGGCGGCCTTCTGTTGTTTGGGATGGTGCAGGAAGTACGCGCCGGCCAGTTTGTTGTACCAGGGCCAGTCGTATTCGGTGTCGGCGGCTGCGTGGATGCCCATGTAACCGCCCCCGGCCTGAATGTAGCGTTCAAAGGCCACCTGCTGATCGGCGTTCAGCACGTTGCCGGTGGTGCTCAGAAACACCACGGCGCTGTAATTTTTCAGGCTGTCTTGCACAAAATACGCCCCGCTCTTGGTCGTATCCACCCGAAAACCGTTTTCCTTACCCAGCTTCTGCAAAGCCGCAATACCGGTCGGAATCGATTCGTGGTAAAAGCCTTTGGTCCGTGAGAACACCAGAATGCGGGGCACTTTCGGCGCCGGGGCCGCAGCCACGGTTTCCGGTGCCGCTGGGTTTGGCGACTGGCTGGCTGCCGCCTGGGGCGATTTGCAGCCGTAAAAGCTCCAGGCCGTCGCAGCCGTCACCAGCAGGGCGGTGGCAATCGACCCGGTTTTCATCGAGGTTAGCATACAGTGAGGGGTAAAAATTCAGGTAAAGTAAACGGTTAAAACCGTTCGTAAAAAACCGATAAGCGGATCTATTCAGCCCACGGCTTAATCGCCAGGGCGACCGAGCCGTGGGCTGGTAAAAATTTCGTTGATACCCAGAAACCGGAAGCGGTTTTTCTCCGCTTACAGTTTAATCGCCCATTCGCTTTTCAGGGAACGCTCCAGCATCGCGTTGGCGTCTTTGTCTTTTTTGAACTGCTCTTTTTTCGGATTCCATTCCAGCGGACGTTTCAAGGCGTAGGCGATGTTGCCGATGGTGCAGACCGAGGCCGTGCGGTGGCCGATTTCCACATCGCAGATCGGTTTGCTGCGTTTCCGCATCGCGTCCAGAAAGTCCTTGTAGTGGTTCTCGCTGTGGTAAACGTGCTTTTCATCCGGGCCAATCACTTTGGTTGCGAGCGCCACGGGAGTGGTTTCCAGTTTTTTCCGCTGGATGTTCAGGGTACCTTCCGAACCGACAAACTGGATGGCGTTGCTCCACTCCCAGGGTTCGTGGGTCATCGTAATGCCGTTGTCGTAGCGGTAAGTCAGGAATTTGTGGTCCCGGCCGTCCGGCGGAATCACCTCCACCGGGCCGGTATCGTCCTTATCCAGCGCCCACTGCACAATATCGAACATGTGCGCGCCCCAGTCGGTCACCATGCCGCCCCCGAACTCCCTGTAATTCCGCCAGTTGGGAAACACGTCTTTCGAGATCGGCGGAGCCAGCTCGGAATTAAAGGGAACCGGCTCGTTGGGACCCAGCCACATCGCCCAGTCCAGTCCTTCCGGAATGGGTTCGGCGGGCAGATCGTACTTTTTCGGCGGAGGGCCCACGTTTACCTTGATGTGCTTGATCTCCCCCAGATAGCCGTTGCGGATCAGTTCGGCGGTTTGCCGGAATTCGGGCCACGAGCGCTGCATGCTGCCGGTCTGGAACACCCGGTTATTTTTGCGGGTGGCGTTCACCATCGCCCGGCCCTCCCGGATGGTCAGCGCCAGCGGTTTTTCGCAGTACACATCTTTCCCGGCTTCGGCGGCTTTCACGGCCATCACCGCGTGCCAATGGTCGGGCGCGGCAATCACCACGGCATCAATTTCCTTCCGCTCGAGCAGTTGCCGGAAGTCCGGATACGCCTGAATGTCCGTCACGTTGCCTTTGGCTTTTTTACCGTCTTCGCTGGCATAATAGGTTTTGGCGTTCTCAATGAATAGATCCCTTTTGGCTTTATACACCTCACTGGCCCCCAGAATGCGGGTTTCGCCGGTAGCCAGAAAATTACGCGCCAGACCCCGGCTTTGTTTGCCGGTTCCGATGAAACCGAGGTTGATGATGTCGCTCGGGGCCCGGTAGCCCGAACCGTCGGACCGCCGACCGCCCAGCACATACCGGGGAACAATCGTAAAGGCGGTCAGCGCTGCGGAGGCCTGTCCGATGAATTTACGCCGGGACAAGGCGCTGAAAGGTTCTTTTTCCATGAGGGTTTGGAGAAACTTGATTTTCCAGGTAAAGCGCAAAACCGCCCCGATTTACTTTATCCCTTCCCCGGACCCGGTTTTCAAACCTCCACTTCTGGCTAAACATCCTGGCGCGGTACGGTTTCGGGAAAGAAAGAGGGCATTTTTTATAGCCCTGCCTTTCATCAGGGGGCAGGAAGCCGATCAATTCGCCAGAAAATACACAATTCGGCAGGCAGTCCCAGCGCTTTTGGGGTTTTTAGTGGCCGCCATGCGCAGGTGCAGGCGGTGTTTTTTAGCTGACAAATCACTGGCGAACAGCTTGTACCACGGCAGATGCAGCTGCTGACTCCACTGCGTTTGCAGGTCCATTTTCTGGTACGGGCCGTTGTCGATGCGGTATTCGATCTCGCCCGCGTCCGGCCCCGACACGATGGCCAGGCCGACGGCGGTGCCGGTAAAATTCAGCGTCAGCGTGGCTCCCGGAGTGGTGGTTTCCAGCATGGGCCGGTCGACAAAACCGGCCCGGGTACCGACCTTGTCCGCCGGTTTCCAGTTTTCGACCAGCGTCCAGCCGCTGCCGAGCTTTGCTTCCTGAATGGCGACATAGCGGCCGCGTTCAAAACTGCCGCGCACCAGCGGAGCCGTCCCGGCGGCCGGTTTTCCGGTTGTGGCTTCCCGGAAACTTTCATTCAGCAAATATTTGATCGTCTGGAAATACAGCTCCTGCCCAAACGGCGAAGGGTGCAGGTCCTTGAAATCGAACTCCCAGGAAAACTCGCGGGCGGCCATCCGGTCGTACACTTCGCGGGCCAGATCAATGGAGGGCAGTCCGTAATGGGCGGCCACCCGCTCGTGGTTGGCCAGCTCGACCGGTTTTTTATTTTGCCGGAAATCGCCAAACTTGTCCGGATCGGCAAAGCCCATCAGCACCACGTCCACCGCCGGATTGCTCGCGCGGACGTGCCGCACGATGCCTTCCAACGCCCGGAGCTGCGTCAGGCTGTCGGTTTCGTTGGTGCGGTCGTTGACGGCGGCTTCCAGAAACAGCAGGTCAATTTTACCCTTGCTCAACACATCCTGCTCCACCCGAAAGGCGTGCGGCAAACTCCCCAGCGACGGAATGCCAGCCTGAATAAACGTAAACCCGGTTTGCGGAAACCGCTCCCGCAAATACTGGCTCACCTTGTCGCGCCAGCCGGTGTTGTGCGTAATGGAACCGCCCAGAAACGCCACCGTGGCCTTTTTCTGCTCCGTCATGGCCCGGTACGCATTCGGCAAACCGTTCCGGATTTGCACATACGGTTTTTGGCTCAGCGGTTTTTGCACCGGGTACGAATTTCGCTGGATGAAATCGGCCCACCAGTCCGGGTGTTCGATCGGGAAATGGTGCCCTTCCAGCGTCTGCGCCCCCCGCGACATGGCGTACACCGTCGTTGGGCCGCCCAGTTTCTGATACTGCTCGACGAGCGGAAAGGTGTTTTCGGCGTTCGGCACCAGCTTGTCGTTCAGGCTGATAACGTGCAGAATCGGCACTTTGTAAGCCGCCAGCCCGGCCAGGTTATCCATGGGCTGATCGGTGAAATCCAGCGCCTGCTGCTCCGAAAAACCGTAGACCGCCAGCAGTTGCTGCCACGACTTGGCGTCGCCCTTGCTCTGGCCTTTGCCGCCCGGCCAGCTTCTGAAATCACAAACCGGCGCTTCGGCGTAGATGCAACTGACTTTCTCGGGATTGCGTTTGGCCCAGCCGTAAACGTACAACCCGCCCCGGCTGACGCCCTCCAGCGCCACCTTCGGCGCAAAGTTTTTTACGGAAACCAGGTACTCATAAAAATCGTCCCAGGCCAGCATGGCTTTCGGCGCGCCGTACTGGTCGTTGGTATTGAGGTAAGCAATGTAAAAACCGCGTTCCAGCAGAATGCTGTCCATCTCGACGTGCCAGTCGGGGAAATGGGCCCGCCAGACCCACGGATTGCCCGGCAGGGGTTTTCGGGGTTTGATGTAGCGCGCCGGAACGCCGTGAAGCTTGAATTCTACTTTTTCAAAGCTGTGCCAGGGCGAAACTGTTTCGGTGGTCTGAGCCCGCAAAACCGCAGAAGATACGATCCAAAAAAAGCTGAAGGTGATGAGGAAAAGGCGCATGGGAAGGGAACATCGACTTAAATTCGGAAGATCTCCCGCGTCGTTTTCTACTCAGCCCGGCGGTTTTCAGGTCACGATTTAGCTTTTTTTGGCCGAAAACCGGTAAACCGTCGTCTGGCGATACACCTTGCCCGGTTCCAGGAGCGTGGATGGAAACGAGGGCTGGTTGGGCGAATCCGGCAGGTGCTGCGGGTACAACAGAAAACCGGCCTGACTGGCATACGACCGGTTTTGTTTCCCGTTCAGCTTGCCATTCAGCCAGTTTGCGGTGGCCAGTTCCAGGCCGGGTTCGGTGGTGGAAACTTCCAGAAACCGCCCACTGTTCGGCTCAAAAACCGTAGCCGCCAGCCGCAGCTTCCCGTCGTCCGGATGATTCAGGATAAAATTATGGTCGTAGGCACCGGGCAACTGGTCCAGCCGCGCCCCGATGGCGGTGGGTTTCCTGAAGTCCAGGGCAGTGTTGTTCACGGCGCGGAGTTCGCCGGTAGGCACCATTTTCGAGTTCATCACCACGTACCGATTGGCGTCAATGCGGACTTCGTGCTGCCGAATCGTCGCGCTTTGCCCCGCCGAAAGGTCGAAATAGTTGTGGTGCGTCAGGTTGACGGGCGTTTTTTTATCGGTCCGGGCTTCGTAATCAATGCGGAGTTCGTTGCGGGCGCTGAGCGTAAACGTCACGGTCGCGTCCAGTTGGCCGGGAAAGCCTTCCTCGCCGTCGGGACTTTGGTAGCTCAGTTGCAAGCCAGCCTCCGGTCCGGACTGGATTTCCCGGGCCTGCCAGACTTTTTTATCAAACCCGGTCGTGCCGCCGTGCAGGTGGTTGGTTCCGGCATTGGTCGCCAGCTTGTACTCCTTTCCGTCGATGGAAAACCGCCCGTGGCTGATAAAACTGCCGTAGCGTCCCAGCAAGGCGCCCAGGTACGGCTGACCGGAGCGGTAACCGGCTAAGTTCCCGAAACCCAGCACCACATCGCCGGGCTGCCGGTTTTTATCCGGGACCACAATCGAGGTAATGGTACCGCCGAAATTGGTGATTTTCACGACCATGCCTTTTTTGTTATCGAGCGTAAAAAGAAAAACCGGTGTGCCATCGGCGGTCTGCCCAAACGCTTCTTTCCGGATTTCCGCCCCTTGCGGAGCGGTTTTTCGCGCCTTCTCAGCCCGGTTTTTTCCCGAAAACCCAACAAGACCAGCCAGACTGACAAAGCCCGCCAGCAACCCAAAAAAGGCCAGGCGGCCCATTCCTTTCTTCATCCGTTTGATTTTAAGGGATACGGTTTTCGGGATACGGTTTACGGTTTTCAGTTTTCGGTATTCAGTTTACGGGAAACTGTTTTCGATATTCGATGGTCAATTGCCAGGCTGGGTTCGTTTGTTTTTAGATTCAACCGTGAATAATGACGATTGGATAACGAACACCGTAACCCGTATACCGAATACTGAAAACCGAATACCGAAAACCGAATACCGAATACCGAAAACCGGTTTCAACTGACGACAACCAATCAGGCCCCCAGTCAAAAACCGGGGGCTGAATGCTTACCATCTCTATTTTCGTTGTTTCTGAACGTATTTGGCAACCTCCCCGATGGGCGCAATCCAGACGCCGTTGGCCGGATCTTTGGCGTATTCGCACAGTTGTTTCAGCATTGCCAGCCGGGTCGTCTGCGAGCCGGACTCGGCGGTTTCGTGACCCGCCAGCACCAGCCACTGGCCGGATTTGCGGGCGGTTTCGATCAGCTCCTTGATTTCGCCAAACTCCTTGCCGTCCATTTCCATCCCGTAAATCTGCGCCATATCGCAGTAGGACGGATCGTTCGGGGCCTCGTTGCGCCAGCCCCGGCCACTGAGAAACAGGTCGGCCACGACCGGCACGTAGCTTTGGGTGGTCCGGCCGCGCCCGATGAACATCTGCCCGCAGGGGTACGCAAACACCTCCGGCTTGACGCCCAGCAACTCCTGCACCTGTTTGTTGGCTTCGAGGAGTTCGGCCCGCATTTTCTCGGGGGTGTAGTCTTCCAGCGCTTTTTCCCGCGACCAGACGAAGTTGCCGCTGCACGGGTGATTGACCGAATGGTTGCCCATTTCGTGGCCGCTGGCCACGGCTTTTTTCCAGCCCTCCAGCCGCTTTTTGACGGCCGCCGGCACCACAAAAAAGGTCGCCTTAACGCCGTACTGGTCGAGTAAAACCGTACCGGCGTCGACATTGCTCAGGCGCGCATCGTCAAAACTCAGGCTGACGGCCACTTTCTTGCCGTTCGGCCAGGTGATGGGGGCCGCCGACGGTTTGGCGGTTTCCGGAACGCTTTCCGTCGCGAATGAAAAGCTCAAAATTGCGCCCAACAGGGCGGCTGTCCTGGTAAAAGAGTTTAGTTTCATGGGAGTCATTAGGTCTTAAACCGGTACGGTTTGCAAAGCCTTACCGATTTCGCATTTCATTTTTTACCCTGCAAGTAATTCACCACGGAATCCGTCAGCTCTTTGGCCGCAACGGGTGTGTATGGCGACACGGTCACCTCATAGCCGCCGTGTTTAATCTCCTCCTCCGTCAGCAGGTACCCGAGCCAGCCGTTGCCGTAACCAAAATAGAAGGTATACGGAAATGGGGAGCGGTCGCGGATTTCGTTGGAAATTTCGCAGAACAATTCCAGCGGGGCGCTCCAGATGGCAATGTCGTCGTTGATCTGCAAAAACCGGACGGGCAGCTTCACCAGCTTGACGCCCGCTTTGGTGGTCCGGGTGTAGTCTTTCAGATCATTGGGCCAGCCCAGCTCCGGTTTTCGGGGTGTTTCGACGGTCAATCCGCCGGCTTTCAAACTCACGTCGGCCGTTGTTGCCGTGATGGTTTTGTTTGCTTCCAGCACTTTATCGCCCAGCAATACCCGAAACTGGGAAAGTTTCCCGGCCTGCGGACTCGGATAAACGCTGTAAATCGGAGCCAGATTGCCGGCCGCCCCGTTGATGAACAGCAGGGGCGCCCCGAGTTTCTGTTCGACGTATTCGGACACCACACCGGGCGCATCGCCACTGATGAGCAGGTTGGCCCCGCTCATTACCGTACCGTGAATGGCGTAATTGGAAATCAGCGCAATCGGGCTGCCGTCTTCTTTGTCGAGCCGCAACAGGCCAATCCGCCGATCCACCGGGCCGTCCGGATTCATGCCCAGGTAGGCCTTGCCGTCGATGTCTTTGGCCCGGCGGTTGATGTTGGCCTGCGACAGTCCCCATCCCACGCCCAACCGGGCCGGTACGAGTTTCTGCCGCGCTTCCTGAATGCCCTGAAGGAGTTTCTGTTCCACCGTTTCGGTATAGCCCGTATCGTACTGGTGCTGGTACCGATCGCCCAGAAAAATGGACGGCAAACCGGGCGGCCCTACTTCGGGAGCCGAGTGCGTGTGGGTAAAATTCCACCAGAAATTCAGTGGATCGATCCCCAGTTGCTTTTTCAAGCGGGCCGCCATCTTGTCGTATTCGGAGGGCGAAACCAGGCAGATATCCGTCGACACCAGCACGAACTGCGTTTTACCGTCGTCCATCACCACAATGCGGTGGTAGATTTTATCGTACACGCCGGTCGATTTCCGGGCCCCGTACCCGAGCAGCATCTGGTGGTTTTCCGGCGTAATATCGACCTTCACCACGGCCGCCCGAAACCCCGCAGCGGTCGATGGGCTTCGTTGGGCCAGGATGAGAAAGAGCAGTAACCCGACCCGAAAAAACCGGGTTGAAACGCGAAAAACCGCTTTAAGAATTTTAGAATAAAACATGGTTAAGGGGTTAGGTTATTGCGCTTTTCGGATGTAAGCCAGCAGATCGGCCATCTGCTGCGGGTTGATCTGTTTTTCCAGCCCGGCCGTCATGGCCGACATATTCATGGCTTTCAGCGACTCAATGTCCTGCCGGGCAATGGTGGTTTCCAGTCCGCCCTGGTTGCGCAGGGTCAGGGCCGTGGGCGTTTCGGTCGCAATCAGGCCCTGCATGGTTTCGCCGTTTTTGAGTTTGATCGTCCACAAATCGTAGCCGTCGGCAATGGACAGGTTCGGGTTCAGAATATCGCCCAGGATGGACGCGGGTCGCCGGTTGCGAATCGTGGCCAGATCCGGCCCGAACGCCACGCCCCCGGCGTTGCCAATCTGGTGGCACAGCGCGCAGTTCTGCTGAAAAACCAGCATCCCTTTTTTGGCGTCGGCAGGCAGCTCCAGCGACGTCTGGTATTGCTTGATGACTTCATCCCGCTGCTGGTCCCGCTTCGTCAGCAACACCCGGGCGCGCTCCCGCAGTGGCTTGTCGAAACTGACCATCAGGCCCACGCTGCGCGGCCAGCCAATGCTGTTCTGGTCGATGGTTCCCCGCTCGACGGCATCCAGCAGCAGCTTGATCCGGGCCGGTTTTACTTTTTCGGAACCCGCAAAAAAGGTGGCAATGGCGGGTTCGCGCATGTCCGGCGTCATCACCGGCCACTGTTGCAGGACATACTGACTGACGGTTTCGTCGGGAATGGAACTCAGCGCCTGCAAAGCCGCCACCTGCACCGAGAGCGGCTCGGTCGGGGCCATCAGCTTTTTCAGCAGCGGCTGTTGGCGGGCCGGTTCCCGAAGCGTCAGAAAACCAATGGCTTCGGACCGCCGTTCGGGGGTTTGTCCGGCATCGCCCGCCGTTTGTGCCGCCCGTTGCAGAGCTGCCGTGGAGGGGGCATTTTCCGGGAGGCCGGTCACCTGCAACACCTGCAAACAGGCCGAGCGCACCGACGCCGACGAATGATCGAAAAAAGCCCGCACCAGCAGGTCCTGCTCGGCCTGAAAATTTGAATCCAGCTTGGCATCGCGCCGTTTCATTCCCTGGGCGATGCCCTTGATCAGCGACGGCTGCCAGGTTTCCGATCCAGCCGAAACGGGCGTAACGGCTTTTTGTAACAGGGCGTGGATGGTCGCCGGCGACTGCCCCGCCCCCGTCATGGCGCTGAGCCGCTCGACCAGCGAACCGTACGCGGGTTCGTCGGATTTGAATCGGGCCAAAACCGCCTTGAGCAGATTACTGTTCTGCGACGACGGCGCCGACAAAGCCGCAATTTGCACCCAGGGGTCGCTGAGATCCGCAAAGAGCAATTTCTGACGAACGGTGGCCGCGTCGGGCGTTTCGACAAAACCCAGGGTGCACAGCAACTGAAACCGCACTTTCGGATCGCGATCGGCTTGCAGCGCCAGCAAGGCCGGGACCAGCGCCGGGGCGGTTTTCAGATGGAGTTCCGCGAGTTTGATGGCGTTGGTCCGCACGCCCGCAACGGGGTCTTTCAGGGCCGTGGCGATCAATTCCGGGCGGAGTTTCTCCAGGCCTTCCAGCGTCCAGAGCGCGTGAAGCCGACCGAGCGGAGCGTCCGGTTTTTGGGCCATTTTCTCCAGCGCGGCTACGTCCTGCGGGCTTGCCCGATCCAGCAACAGCCGCTGCGCCTGCCGACGCCACCAGCTGTTCTTTTCCGCCAGTTTTTCGATCAGTTGCACATTGGTAGCCTTGCCCAGCAGGTCCTTATTCCAGGTCGCGGGTTTCGTGCCTTTGGGGGTGATGCGGTAAATGCGTCCCTGATCGGTGCCGTTGTACAACGCGCCGGATTTTACCACATCCTCGGCCATCCACTCGGGATGCTCGACGATCTGGCGGTAGTAATCAACCACATACAGCGCTCCATCCGGGCCGATGTACATATTCACCGGTCGAAACCAGGCATCCGTCGACGCCAGAAATTCCTGGTGCGCCTGCACCCGACTCGCCGTAAACGTGGCGCCTTTGTCGGTTATTTTGTCGAAGTGAACCAGGTTGCTGACGGGTTCGGCCACGAAGGTGACGCTGTCGTATTTTGCCGGAAATGCCCCGCCGAGGTAGTGCGTAATGCCGCAGGCCGAAGTAATGACGCCCACATCCGTCAGGAGCTGGTACTGCGCATTTTTGGTAATCGGAAAGACTTCGGCCGCGTTTCCATGGTCTGAAATTGACTGCGTGACGTTGGATACCAGCAAATCCGGATTTCGCTGCAGGTAGGGCGTTGAAATCACTTCGTGGTAGGCGTGGTTGGCGTTGCTGACCAGCAGCCGGTTTCCCCACGCATCGAACGAATGGCCAAACTGCGTATTGCCCGAAACCGGCTCCAGTTCGAAGCGGTCGGGCCGGAACCGGACACTGCGCCCGCTGGCGTTGTCGGGCAAACGGACGCCATCCGGTTTTTTCGGATAGAGAATGTCACCGCCCCGGTCGCCGAACTCCTCCTTGTAGATCTGCGTCGTCACCGCTGATTCGTGGGCGAGGTAAATCCAGTTGTCCAGCCCCAGCAGCGGACTGTTGAGGTTGTGCTGCGGATTCGAGAGCGCAAAACCGGTCAGCACTTTTTCGCGCACATCGGCCTTGCCGTCGCCGTCGGTATCTTCCAGGTACAGCACATCGGGGGCGTCGGTCACCAGAACGCCTTTTTTCCAGCGCATGATGCCGGTGGGCAACGTCAGGTCGTCGGCAAAAACCGTGCTTTCGTCCATGCGCCCGTCGCCGTTGGTGTCGGTGAGGAGTTTGATTTTTCCGGTGCCGCTTTTGTCGAGCGGATAACCGTGCATTTCCACCACGTAAAACCGCCCGTTTTCGTCGATTTCCATCGCCACCGGGTCGGCCACCAGCGGTTCGCTGGCGACCAGTTCGATCTGAAAACCGGGTTCGAGTTCAAACGTTTTCAGGGCTTCTTCCGGCGAAATGCCCGAACTAACTGGTTTTTTCTCGCAGGCAAAAGCCCCAAGCGCCAAAACCGCGATAAAACCGTATAAACGCCACTGTTTTATTTTCCTGTCACGCACGTGCATCAATAGTTCGGGTTTTGGGTCAATTTTGCATTCTGGTTCATGGCCGACTGCGGAATCGGCAGCAGGTAATTTTTAGTCGCAAAGAACGTCCGCGCGCCGTCCGGTGCCGGAATGACCGTGTACGTCCACTTGCCGCCCACCTGTTCGATTTTCATGGCGTGCATCGGCCCGTTCAGGTTCTTTTCCGCCAGTTTCAGCCGCAGCAGATCATACCAGCGTTTTTCCTCGAAAGCCAGCTCGACCCGCCGTTCGCGCTGAATAGCCACCCGCATCTGCGCCTGCGTCATTCCGGTTTTCAGGGCGGGCAATTCCGAACGCGCCCGGACCTTGTTAACCGCATCGTAGACCGACGCATCCGGCCCGACGGCTTCGTTCTGGGCTTCGGCATAACTCAGGAGCACTTCCGCAAAACGAAAAATAATAAAACTGGCGCTGCTCAACAGGTGGTTGCCGTTGACGGTGTATTTCGGATCCAGTCCTTTCCGCAGGTAATAGCCCGTATTCGTTGCCTCGTTGGTATTACTCAAATCCGTCGCATTCCGACTACCGACGCCCTGTTTCATGACCATTTCGGCGCCCACCCAGGTCGACCCATCGTACACAATGGACTGGTAAAACCGCTTCTCCCGGTTCACATACGGTTTTTGCGGATCGTAGCCCGAAGCCGGGTCCGAAATTGGCAAACCGTTCGCCATCGCGTATTCATCCACCAGTTCCTGCGTGGGATCCACCCCGCCGTACGCCCGTTGCACCCCGCCCACAATCCAGGGGCCCTGCAAGCCTTCGCGGCCACTGCCCAGTGCCGTTCCGCCCAGGTACTGCTTGGCAAAAATCACCTCGACGTTGTTGTTATTGCCTTCGTAGAACATACTCTCGTAATCCGCAAACAGGCTGTGCGACCCCAGATCGATTACTTTTTTGTTGGTTGCGGCTGCCAGCGTCCAGCGGGCTTTGTCGCTGGCGGTGTTTTTCAGCGGACTGGCCCAGAACAACTCGCACCAGCCTTTCAGGGTCAGGGCCGACGCCCGGGAAGCCCGGCCCCCTTCAGCCTTGAGTGGCAGGTCGTCCGCAATGGCCGCGCATTCGTCCACAATGAATTTATACGTTTCCTCGTCGGTATTCCGCGCCCGGAAAATCTCGTCGCCCTGCGTGTTCTGGTTCAGGGTGCTGGTGATAACCGGTACGCCCCCGTGCGCCGTCCAGAGCAGTTGGTAGTAATAGGCGCGCAGAAACCGGGCTTCGGCCAGCTTGGATTTCTTCCAGGCATCGGGCAGGCCTGACGCCGTTACTTTCTCGATGAATAAATTGGCCCGCCGAATGTTGGCGTACTGCGCCCAGTAGTGGGGGGAATTGCTGGGGGTATACACCGAGTTGGCGTATAAAACCCGGCTGGTTTGGCCGTTGACGCCGTTCATGGCGTTGTCGGTAAAATTTTCCCAGGGATCGAAGGTGTTGAACGGGCCGGGCAATCCCGAGTACACGTTGTTCAGGAAAAGATCAGCGGTGCCCGCATCCGTCCAGACAAGGTCATCGGCAATCTGGTCGCGGGGCATGACTTCCAGAAAGTCATTACAGGAAAAAATTCCCAGGGCCGCCAGCAGCAAAACGATCTTGCTGCCGGGGAAACTAATGGTATGCAGGTTCATAAGGAGTGGGTCGGTAAGGGTTAAAGCGTGAGGTTCAGGCCAACGGAAATCACTTTTTGCTGCGGGTAATTGCGCCCGTTTACTTCACTCACTTCCGGGTCGAAATTCCGCATCTTCGTCCAGGTCAGCACGTTTTGTCCGGCGATAAACACCCGCGCGTTTTGCAGTTTCACCCGTTGGGCAATCACCGCCGGAATCGAATAGGCCAGCGTCGCGCTTTTCAGCCGCAAATAACTAGCGTCGCCCATCCAGAACGACGACCGCTGGGTGTTGTTGGTGGTCGGTGCCGAGGTGATGCGCGGGTTGCGGGCGCTGGTGTTCTCGGGCGTCCAGTAATCCAGGTTATCCTCCAGGGCGCCCATGCCGTTGAAAAATGCCCAGGCCGCATCGTTCTGGTAATAAAAATTGGTCTTGGCCGCGCCCTGAAACAACAAATCCAGCGTAAATCCCTTGTACTGCACGTTCGGCGCAATGCCATAAATGATGCGGGGTGTCGCCACCGGATCCCCGATCTGCGTCAGGTCGTCGTCGTTGATCTTGCCGTCCTGGTTGATGTCTTCGTAGCGAATGTCGCCGGGCAGCACTTTGCCCCAGGGCTGCACCGCAATACCGGGTTTGAGGTTCCCCGCTTCGTCGAAATCCGACACCTGGAAGAAGCCCAGCGATTGAAAGCCAAACTGCGTGCCGAGCGGTTTTCCGGTCAGACGGCGGTTGAGGTTGTTGTAGGTCGCGGCCGCTTCGAACACCTGCAACAGCTTGTTTTTGGCGTAGGTGAAATTCCCGTTCAGCGACACCCGCAAATCCTGACCAAACCGGTACGTTGACCCAATGGACAGATCAATGCCCTGATTTTGCATGATTCCGGCATTGACCTGGCTTAACCCGATCCCGTACTCAGCGGGCACCACCACATCGGGGTTCACGAGCATGTTGGAGCGTTTTTCGTAGAAATAATCGGCTTCCAGGTTAATCAAACCCTTCCACAAGGTGGCTTCAATCCCGACATCGGTTTTCTTGGCCCGTTCCCACGTAATGTTCGGGTTAGGCTGGTTGCGCTCCCGAATTGCCTGAACCGCGTTACCCCCGATGACGTAGGCCGGACCCGCCACGCTGTAGGTGCTCATGTACTGAAAGGCACTGCCCGCCAGCGCCCCGACTTCGCCGTAAGAACCCCGGAGTTTCAGGTTGTCGATCCAGCGGACATTCTGCTTGATAAAATTTTCTTCCGACAGCCGCCAGCCGAGCGAGAACGCCGGAAAAAAACCGTACCGGTTTTCGGGGGCAAAGAAATAGCTGCCGTCGTACCGCCCACTCGCTTCGACCAGGTATTTGTCGGCGTAGTCGTACGTGACGCGGTAGACCACGCCCATCTGCCGGGCGTAGTTGGAGGTTCCGTTGGTGGTCATATCGGCCTGACTGGAGCTGCCCATGTCCAGCTCGTCGATGGTCAGGTTGTAGTTCCGGCGCGTCGCCCCCAGCACCAGCGCATCGTTGGCTTTGGCCTCGAAAACACCCAGCGCCCCGATGGTGCTCTTGCCAAACGAGCGCGTGTAGTTCAGGCTGGCCTGGTAGGTCAGTTGCTGCGTCTGGTTGTAACTCTGACTCAACGACGATTTGGCCTGTCCGAAAATACCGTCGGTAAAGACGTACGGTTTTTGCGCCGTGTTGACACTCGCCATGCGCACCGGCGTAATCCAGATTTTGTCCATCACCATCGACGGGTCGTAGGCAATCGTACCCTTCGCCACCAGTCCCGGAATAAACGGAATCTCCTGTTCAAGCGACAGTTGCGTATACAAAGCCGTGGTGTTGGTTTTCTGGTACCCGCTGTCGTAAATACTGCCGGTGACGTAGGTGCCGTTCATGCCGTTGCTGAAATAAAGCGGGCCGGTTTGCGGGTGGGCGTACCCGATCAACTCGAAAATGCGCGACGTTCCAATCGACGGATACTGGGCGCGCTGGAGCCGACCGTTGAGGTTAAAGGAAAGCTTCGTGGTTTTGGTCACCTGCGCGTCGAGGTTCATGGCCAGGTTATACCGCTGATTTTTGGTCGACGGCCACATCCCGGCCTGGTACTGGTACCCCAAACTGGCGTAATACTTGATGCGTTCGGCCCCGCCCGACAACTCGATGTTGTGCGTGGTGATGGTGGCGTTTCGGTTGACCAGCCTATCCACGTAATTGTCGGTGGAATAGGCGTCATTGTCCGATCCGTCCCGGAATTTCTGGAGGGCTTCTTCCGAATACGGCAGCGGCAAACCGGCGTACTGGGCAGCTGCGTTTTTCAAAACCGCAAAGTCGTAGCCGTACAGGTATTTGGGCATGGCGGTGGGATTCTGAAAACCGACATAGCCGTTGTACGACAGCGTGGGCGTTCCGGTTTTGCCGCGTTTGGTGGTCACCAGCACCACCCCGTTGGCGCCCGCAACGCCGTAGGGTGCCACGGCGGCTGCGTCTTTCAAGATGGTAAAGGTGTCAATCGTGTTGGGGTCGAGCTGCTGAAAATTGCGCGGAATCCCGTCCACAATCAGCAGGGGCTGGTTGGCGCCCGTCGATGAAATACCGCGGATGTAGATGTTGGATCCGTCGCGCCCCGGTTCGCCCGAGCCCTGTTTGACAATGACGCCCGGCAGCCGTCCGCCCAGGCTGTTGCTCAGGTTCGTGACCGGCACCGTGGCAATTTCCTCGCCTTTCATGGCCGATACGGCCGCCGTCACCGAAGTTTTCTTCTGCACGCCGTAGCCCACCACCACCACTTCGCTCAGCGCCTTGATGTCCGGCTTGAGGCCCACGTTAATTTCGGTGCGGTCGCCCACCAGCACTTCCTGCGGTTCGTAGCCCACAAAGCTGAACACCAGGACGGCTTCCGGGCCCGGAACGGCCAGCCGGTAGGTGCCGCTGCCGTCGGTGGTGGTGCCGCGCGTCGAACCTTTCAGCACGATGCTGACGCCCGGCAGTTCGTCGCCTTTCGTGCCGTCGGTGACGCGGCCCTGCACGTTGATTTCGGCAACGGCCGGTTTTTCGGACGCTACCGCGTTTGGAGCATCCGTCGTTAGGGTTTCGGCGGATTTGCGGTTTTCGAGCGGGCGGGCGAGAGTGGTTTCCGGAAATCGGCCCGCGGGCAAATCCGTCCTCCGCTGCGGCTCTTTCCCGGTGATCACGTAGCCGCCGTTCCGGGATTTTTTGTAGGCCAGCCCGAACGGTTTCAACACGGTTTCCAGGTTGGTTTCGAGTTGGTCGTCCCAGCGAATGGCGTCGGCTGAAACCACGTAGCCATCCACAATCCGGTCAAAAAACAGGATGTCTACCTTGTAGAAGGTCTTCAGCTCGCGCAGGGTTTCTTTCAACTGCCGGTTTTCGGCCCGGACACTCTGCGGTTGCCGGGTCGTTGTCTGAGCTTTGGCCAGCATCTGGGCCCAACCGGGCTGAATCAGTCCCAGAACCAGGACCAGCAGCAGGGGTATTTGTTTTTTCATGGGTTTAGGAAAAAGGGGGTTAGTTAGCAGGATCGGAAATAATGATGTGGTTACCGGTGCGCCTGTAGGTCAGGGCCGAGCCTTCCATGAGCGATTCCAGCAATTCTTCGGCATTATGGGCCGTGTAGGAACCGGAAACCGTCCACTGGGCCAGCCTGGGATCGGCAATTTCCAGGTCAAGGCCGTAATTTTCCTTGAATAAATGGGTAATTTCTTCCAGGGTCGTTTCGTCAAACACAAAGCGGTTTTCGCGCCAGGCCGCCGTATTTTCGGGCTGGCTCAGCTTCCGAAGCTGCACCGGGCCGTTCTGCCGGTCGAGCGTCACCAAATCACCCGGTTTCATCGTCAGTTCCCGGGGCGCCTGGCCTTCCTGGTAGCGAAGCTGCACCTTGCCTTTGTTCAGCACCACCTTGCCGCCCCGCTCGCGGTTGTAAACGGTAAACTCCGTGCCCAGCACCACTACTTCAAAATTGCGGGCGGTTTTCACCACAAACCGCTGATCGTCGGTGGTGTGCGTGACCGAAAAGGTGGCTTCTCCCGTCAGTTCCACAGCCCGGGTTTGCCAGCCAAAGCCAAACCGGGGCACCTTCAGCGTCGAGTTGGCATTCAGCACCACCTCGCTCCCATCCGCCAGTGTCAGCGGACGGGTTTCTCCGTAGGCGGTGGAAAAGGTTTCGTTTAAAACCGCATCCCGAAACCACCAGCCGCCCGCCAGGACCAGCACCACCGAAGCTGCCGCCACCCACTGGTGCCACACCATCCGTGACCAGACGGGCAAAACCGGCTCGCTTTCCTCCACCGGCGTTCGGGGGATCGGCACCTGCTGCATCCGGCGCTGGTGCCGTTCCAGGGCCGTTTGCACGTTGGCGACGTATTGCGGATGCTGGCTTTCCCAGAGTTCCAGCCAGGAAAAAAACTGTTCCCGGTTGGCCGCTTCCTGCGCCCATTCGTCAATCAACTGCTTCTGAAAGGCCGTGGTCCGGCCCGCAAAATAGTTGAACAGCAATTCTTTTGTTACTTGCGTTTTCATAATTCAGGCGTGGTTCGATGCGCCCCGGCCGGAGCGCCCAAAAACCCGTGTTTCAGAAAAATGTTGTGGTTTTACTGGGTATACTGGCAGAAGCTGATCAGCAGAATCAGCCATTTGTCTTTCAGAAAACTGCGGACGTGGTGAATGGCCCGGTACATGTGGACTTCAACGGTGCGTAGCGACAGGTTGAGTTCGGTGGCAATTTCGGCGTATTTCCGGCCTTCGAAGCGGTGCATGACGTAAACCGTCCGCTGCTTCACCGGCATGGCGTCGATGGCCTTCTCCACGTCGTGGTACAGTTCCTCAAACTGCGTCACGGAGTCGGGCTGCTGCTCGGTGGGAAACGAAAGCCGCTCGGCCTGTTCCAGCGAGGTGCTGCGTTTCATCTCGGCCCGCACGTAGTCGAACGCCCGGTTGCGGACGGCGGTAAACAGGAAAGCACGGTACGAAGTGGTAATGGTGCGGTAAACCTGCCCGGCGTGAAATTCGTAGAAAATGTCCGATACGATGTCTTCGGCAATTTCCTTGGAAGAAACAAACCGTACGACGTGGCTGCACAGCGGCTGGTAATAGTGCTGAAACAAGAGGGCAATGCCCGCATCCGGGTCCTGGGCAAACGCTTTATGAATCAGCACCTCCGGGTCCAGCACGGTCGAGGGTCGCTGAAACTGGGCATAATCCCCGAACGGAAAGGGGGCTCCTTCGTTGCCGTTCGGTTCCGGTAGTAAACGTCTAACCTCTCCCATGTTGGTTGAATGTAGAAAATACAAATCAGAAAGGCAAAAACTCGTGCGTTGATAACCAGAGACGATTGACGTCCGCAAAAACACTTACTGTTTTTTTATTTTTTTTGGCAGATTTGAAAAACATTCCGGTTTTTACCGGTTTACCCCCGGATTCACCAAACAGGCTACCAACGATCCCAAACCCATGCAAACAACACCAAACCGCCCAGCCGCTCATCCCCGCGAATCCACGACCGGGCACCCTTCCTATCCGTTTAAAGTGGGTTTGTTTGGCATTGGCCTGGACACGTACTGGGCGCAGTTCGACGGTCTGGAAAACCGGCTGAAAGGCTATCTCCGGCGGGTTGAGGAGCGGTTTCGGCGCCCGGAGGTGGAGGTCGTCAACCTGGGGCTGGTCGATTCGCCGGAAAAGGCGCTGGCGGCCGGTCACCAGTTCCGGCAGGCCGACATCGATCTGCTGTTCATTTACGTGACAACCTACGCCCTTTCGGCCACGGTTTTGCCGGTCGTGCAACGCGCCAAAGTGCCGGTGATTATCCTGAACCTGGCGCCCGAACCGGCCATCAACTACGAGTGGTTCAATCAGTTGAACGACCGCACCCGCATGACCGGGGAATGGCTGGCCTATTGCTCGGCCTGCCCCGTGCCGGAAATTGCCAACGTGTTCCGGCGCGCCCACATCCCGTTTCAGCAGGTGACCGGTATGCTCGAAAACGATCCGGAAGGCTGGCAGCAGATTGACGAATGGATCGAAGCCGGGCGGGTGGCCCACATTATGGCGCACAACTGCCTGGGTCTGATGGGCAATTACTACAGCGGCATGCTCGATATTTACGCCGACCTGACGCTGCAAACCGCGACCTTCGGCGGTCACATGAAGATCGTGGAAGTGGACGAACTCTCGGCCCTGCGCGAAACCGTCTCCTCCGATCAAATCCGGGAACGAACCCGGTTTTTCGCCGAAACGTTTGCCATTCAGGACGATTGCTCATCCGACGAGCTGGACCGGGCCGCCCGCACCTCCGTGGCGCTGGACCAACTGGTGGAAATACACGGTCTGGGCTCGCTTGCCTATTACCACAAAGGCAGCGGCAATCCGGCCAACGAGGATACGATGAGTTCGGTTATTCTGGGTACTTCGCTGCTCACGGCGCGGGGGATTCCGGTGGCCGGGGAATACGAAGTCAAGAATGCGCAGGCCATGAAAATCATGGACAGCTTCGGCGCGGGCGGTTCATTTACCGAATACTACGCAATGGATTTTACGGACGATGTGGTGCTGATGGGCCACGACGGCCCCGGCCACATCCGGATTGCCGAAGGAAAAACCAAGGTTCGACCGCTGTACGTTTACCACGGCAAAGTGGGCCGGGGACTGTCAGTGGAAATGTCGGTCAAAAACGGGCCGGTCACGCTGCTGTCGGTGGTGGAAAACGGGAACGGCAAAATCAGTCTGCTCGTGGCCGAGGGCGAGTCCGTACCGGGCCCGATCCTGCAAATCGGCAACACGAACAGCCGCTACCGGTTTTCGCCGGGAGCCCGAAACTTCGTGCAGACCTGGAACAGCCACGGCCCGGCCCACCACTGCGCCGTCGGCGTCGGTCACCTGGCCTCGAAGCTGGCGAAACTGGGGGCTTTGCTATCGATCGAGGTGATTCAGGTGTGTTGACTGGCATTGCCGGTTTTCCCGGTAACGGGTTAACAACTCAGCACGGGGAAAACCAAATGCCGCTTTTCCTTCCCAACCGTTTACTCAGTTGTCTCTTCGTGCGGCTGTTTAAGGCCCTCGTAAGCCTCTTTTGTCCCGGCGCGCAACGTCCCATCGGCTCGCTGCCTGATAAGCTGCTTATTTTGTTGCATCGCGTCAGAATAAGCTGTTCGATCAACAGCACTGATAACGTCCTAAACAACAAGATAATGACAGCCGTAAGCAAATCACTTTCGCTCCATCCAGCGCGTCCAGTCAAAGTAATCAGCCCGGGAATGGCAATGGGACTTTTTTTAGCGGTTCTGGCCCTCGCTGGATCAGGGGGGACGGCATACTGGCTCTGGACCACGGGTCAACCGCCGGCCTTCCTCTGGGTGGCATTGACCCTCGAACTAACGGTTCTGGTCGCCGGTACCTCCTTCGCCTTGTTGATCCTCGGCGAAAATCCGGAACGGCTTGCCGCTAGCTGACCTTCTTGCCTCGCCCCAAACCCTTTCGAAAGGCCGTCGGGCTGTGGCCTCTCTGCTTCCGGAAAAATTTGTTCAGGTGATTTTCGTCCGTAAAACCGAGTTCCCGGGCAATTTCGGTGATGCGCAGGTCGCTGTGCTGCAAGCGGGCTTCGATCAGTTTCAGGCGGTAATGGGTCACGTATTGCTGCATGGTTTCGCTGGCGTGCTTTTTGAAATACCGGCCCAGGTACGTTTTTGAAATTCCAAAATGCCGGCTGACGGCTTCGGCCCGGATTTTCTCCGGCTGGTAAATATGGTTCTGGATGAAATTCAGAATGTCGAGCGCCTTTTCGTCGGTGTTTTCGCTGACGTGTTCGGGCAAATACCGGGCGATGTTGCGGGCCACGAGCAGAATAAGCGTATTTACGAGTTGCCGAATCAGCTCCCGGTTGTACAAATCCCGGTTTTCGTATTCCCGAATGATGGCTTCGATGGTGGGCCGCACCAGGCGTTTGTCCGACTGATTTTTCAGAATACAACCCGGCTGGTGATTGGCATTTTGCAGAATATATTCCAGTCGCTGGATGTTACCGGCGTGCAAAGCGCTGGATTTGATGTAGATATCGTTAAAACGCAGAAAAAACAGTTGCGTGGTGGTTTCGACCTCCAGCGCGTGGCAGTCGTCCGGTGTAATCAGAAACAGGTGGTCTGCGTGGTATTTAAACTGGTTTTTATTGATGCACTGCCGCCCCGTCCCCGACAGAATGTACACCAGTTCAAAAAACGAATGCTGGTGTTCGAGTTTCGGACAATCGTCGATCGTTTTGTAAACAATTTCGAACGGTTCGTGGAGGCTTTCCTTGTTCATGGCACAATTTTACCAAAAAAACGAAAAGATATACCAGATAAGATCAGGAAAAAGGGTATAAGTTTGCGTCATCATTAAGGTAACACCATTATGAAAGCAATCATAACCGACGGTTTTGGGGGGGTCGAACACCTGATTCAAACCGACATTTCCACGCCCGTTCTTCAGGACAACGACGTTCTAATCCAGGTTAAGGCCATCAGTATCAATCCCGTAGACGTGAAAACCCGGGCGGGCAAGGGCGTCGCAGGGCGTTTAAAAGACCGTAATCCCCTGATTTTAGGCTGGGACGTTTCGGGGGTTATTACTGAAACCGGCCGTCAGGTGACGGATTTTAAGGTGGGCGATGCGGTTTTTGGCATGGTGAATTTTCCGGGCCACGGCCAAGCCTACGCCGAATACGTGGCGGCACCGGCCTCCCAACTTGCCCTGAAACCCGCCAACATTTCGCACGGAGAAGCCGCAGCCGTCACCCTGGCTGCGCTCACCGCCTGGCAGGGTATGCCCAGTCAGGGGCCCATTCAGGCCGGTCAGAAGGTGCTGATTCACGCGGCAGCCGGTGGCGTCGGGCATTTTGCCGTGCAGCTTGCCAAACTTTGGGGTGCCTACGTGATTGGCACGTCGTCGGCGGCCAACCGGGATTTTGTGCTGAGCCTGGGGGCGGATGAGCACATTGATTATCAGTCCCAAAAACTGGACGAAGTTACCTCCAACGTCGATTTTGTCTTCGACACCGTTGGGGGCGATACCATTGACAAATCGCTGACCGTGATGAAACCGGGTGGCATCCTCATCAGCATTCCCAGCGGCAAAAACGATCAGGTAGCCGAAAAAGCAGCCGCCAAAGGCATCAACGGTTTTCCGTTCATGGTGCAATCCAACGGCGACGACATGCAAAAACTGGCCGACCTGCTGGAAAAAGGCCTGCTGAAAGCCCACATTTTCAAAACCTATCCGTTCGATCAGATGGCCGATGCGCACCTTCAGGTGGAAACGGGCAAAACCGTCGGGAAAGTGATCGTAACGGTTTAATGCGGCAGCAGGCGCTGCGGAAAGGCTGGAAATAAACCTTTCGTTTCCGAACGTGTTCAATGGGTCAACCCCTTCCCTGGAAGCACGCATCGACGCCCGGAATTTTGGCCGGTTTTTGCGCTGAGCTTCCGGGCGTCCATCCCGTTATGAAAACACACTGGTTTATTCTGCTCATTCTGCTGACGTTCTTAGCCCGTCCGGGTACGGCGCAACCCGATAACCAATCCCCCAAACGCTACATCAGAGTTCCGGCGGGTTACCTGATGGTGCTGCGGCAGGGCGACGATGTGTTTGCGCACCTGGAAGCGTTCGCCCAAACCGAAAAAATACCGTCGGCTACTTTCACGGGAATGGGGTTTGTGAATGTCAAATTTGGCTACTTCAACCGCAAGACCAAACAGTACGACCCCAAAGAATTTGAGGACGTGGAGCTGGCCAGCCTGACGGGTTCCATCGCCTGGCAGGATCAAAAACCGTCCCTGCACATCCACGGCGTGGTGACCGACAAACGTTTTCAGGCCTACGGCGGCCACCTGCTGGCGGCCACGGTCGGAACCGGATCGGTGGAAATCATGATTACCGTTCACGACAAACCGCTCCAGCGGGTGATGGAACAACCGCTGGGTGCCAACGTGCTCCAACTGGGCCACTGATCGTGCCCGGGCAGCCGGCGCCCCTGCGAATCCGGATCAGCGCCCGAAGCGTTCCATCAACTTTTGTGCGTCCATTGCTGTTGTGGAGGAGGGCTTTCAGCGCCCGAAAGGCAGTTCAACCTCTTTTAAACAATTGAAAAATGGAATTAGGCATCAGTAGCTTTGGTGAAGTAGTACCCGATCAAGTGGCGGGAAAAGCCGTCAATGCCCACCAGCGCATGCAGCAATTGCTGGCCGAAATCAAACTGGCCGATGAAGTCGGGCTGGACGTTTTCGCCCTGGGCGAACACCACCGCCCGGATTTCATGGTGTCCTCTCCCGAAGTCATTCTGGCGGCAGCCGCAGCCCAGACCCAAAACATCCGTTTGTCCAGCTCCGTCACGGTTTTGAGTTCGGCGGATCCGGTGCGGGTTTTTCAGAATTTTGCTTCCCTCGATCTGATTTCGAACGGGCGGGCCGAAATTATGGCCGGGCGCGGCTCGTTCATCGAATCGTTTCCGCTGTTCGGTTACGACTTGCAGGATTACGACGAGCTGTTCACCGAGAAGCTGGATTTGCTGCTGGCCATCAATAAAAACGAACGGGTCAACTGGCAGGGAAATTTCCGGCCCGCCATTCACAACCTGGGTGTTTACCCCCGGCCTTTTCAGGAATCGCTCCCGATCTGGCTGGCCGTTGGCGGCACCCCGGCTTCGGCGGTTCGGGCGGGCACGATGAACCTGCCGATGACGCTGGCGATTCTGGGCGGCACCCCCGACCGGTTTGTGCCGTTTGTCAATCTGTTCCGGCAGTCGGCCCAGAAAGCCGGGCACGATGTGACCAGACTACCCCTGGCGATCAATTCCCATTTTTACCTGGCCGACGATTCGCAACAGGCTTCCAATGAGCTGTTTCCACCCTATGAAGTGATGATGAACCGGATTGGGCGCGAACGCGGCTGGTCGCCCCTGGGCCGGGAGCAGTTCGAGTACATGCGTCAGTCCGGTCCGCTCATGGTGGGCAGTCCGCAGCAGGTCATCGACAAGATTCTGAAATTCCACGAATTGTTTAAAAACACCCGGTATCTTGCGCAGGTCATTGGCGGGGCTGAAATTCCGCACCAAAAGATTCTGCATTCCATTGAATTATTCGGCACTAAAGTAGCGCCAGAGGTCCGAAAAGCGCTGAAAGCCACAAAAGAAGGCGTTACTTCCTAGAACGATCCCAACCGATTTCCGCTCCGTTGCCAAATTGCCCGGGGGCAATTTGGCAACGGGTTGTGCATATAGATGACGAAATAAGTGACTTCTGCTTCCCGGATTCGTCTAATTTAAAAAAACGGATTGAACCGTTCGCTTCTCCGCTCCTGATCAACCACCCGCCTGTCAGCGCGTAGAACGTCGTCAGCAGGCCTTTTCACGGCTTTTGACCCGAACGGTTTCATGCACAACCCTTATGAAACTACTCTACCGTCTGCCTGTCCACCCGATTCATCACCCCGTCCGTCGTTCGTCGTTTTTCCTGTGGGCTCTCCTTTTAATTTTGTTTTGCCATTCAACCTTCGCCCAAACGCCGACCCCATTTGACTGTTCAAACGGATTAGGATACATTCTGACCAACCCAACCACCAACGCCAACGGGAACGTCACCAGCTTTTATTCCTTCAATTTGTCCGATGGCAGTTCCACGCTGATCAAAGCCGGGATTTTACCCGAACCCAACCGGTTTTTGAATGCCTTCGGCTACAACATGAAGGACAACTTCCTTTACGGATATCGGTACAATACCAACCAGATTGCCCGGCTGGGCAGCAACGGGGCGGTGGAACTGCTGACGGTTTCGGGTCTGAGCCCATCGGGCAGCTACGCCACGGGGGATATCAGTCCCGGCGGCATTATGTACCTGTACGGTTCCGGCACCGTGGTCGCCATTAATTTGAACAATTCGCCACTGGTCGCCCAAACCCTGCTGACTGGTTCGGCGGCATCGGCCTTAAGCGGGCTGAACGACTGGACGATCAGCCCGATCGACGGAAAAATCTACGGCATGACAACCGCCAAAACGCTGGTCAGTTACGACCCGGCCACCAATACCGTGACCACCATCGGGCCCGTCGCCGGTTTAAGCAGTGAATCGGGCGCTTTTGGTACGGCATTTATGGATAGCTACGGAAATATGTACATTGGTAACAATGCGAGTGGGCACCTTTATAAAATCCCCACGCCGAATGCGCCGTCCCTACCCGTTACGGCCAGCTCGTTTTCAAACAGCCTGGAAGGTCTGAGCCCGGGCGACGGGGCGCGGTGTGCCAACCAGATCGTGCTTCCGTCGGCCAACGATGATCAGGCCTGTGCGGTTTCGGCAGCTGCGCCGGTTTCGATTGGGGTCGCAACCAATGATGGCGCCGGTAGTTTTCCGCTTAACGCGGCTTCGGTCCGGCTGGTCGACCCGGTTTCGGGCTCAGCCGTAACCACCGTGACCATTTCCGGAGAGGGCACGTATACGGTGAATACCACCACCGGCGTCATCACGTTTACTCCGGCATCCGGTTTTACGAGCTCCACGGTTCAGTATACCATTCGGGACAATCAGGGCAATTTGTCGGGCCGGGCCACGGTATCCGTTGCCCTCTGCGGCCTTCCGGTGCGGCTGGTCAGTTTTGCCGCTCGAGGAACCGGACAAACCATCGAGCTAAGCTGGAAAACCGCGGAAGAAGTAAATTTCGACCACTTCGAAATCGAACGGACGCTCGACCCCCGCAGCGGGTTTGATTTTCTGGCGGCCGTTGCTCCCCAACCGGATGTGATGAAGGGCAACTATGTATATCAGGACAAAACCGCCCAGCCCAATGCGTACTACTATTATCGGTTGAAGATGGTAGACCGGGATGAGACGTACGCGCATTCAAAAATCCAATCGGCGCGCTGGGTCCTGGACCGAACGACGAAGGTGTTTCCCAACCCCGCCAAAACCAGCCTGACCGTCACCTGCGCCGAACCCATTGCCGCCTACCGGCTCCTCAACCTGTCGGGCCAACCGGTGCTCACCAAATCGGACGTTCAAAGCCCTAAAATCGACCTGATCCTGCCGGCGTTACCGGCCGGTTTTTATCTGTTGCAGCTTACCACCCAAAGTGGCCAGACGGAGAGCCAGAAAGTGATTATCGAGTAGAACTTGGGGTGCGTCAAACCAAAGAACAGTGCTGGGAATGTAGCTGCCTCCCGCAGTAAGGTAAAGATTATCAGGGGTCGACCATTGCCCAACTGGGTGTTATGCGTATTTTAAGGGGTGAAAAGAAACCCTTATATGAAAACACCTTCGCTTACCCGCCGTGGTTTTATAAACCGCACCGGCCTTTTGCTGGCGGGATTGACCCTAACGCTTGACGAGGGGCTGGCTGCCCAGACCGAACCGATCATTGATATCCACCAGCACACCGATTACATGGGCCGGACCCACGATCAGCTCATCGCTCACCAGCGGGCGATGGGCGTGACCACCACCGTGCTGCTCCCGGCCGGAACGCCCGCGTTCGGTCTTTCGACGCACAAAGGCGAATCGAACGGCCTACAGGCGAAGTGCAGCGGCAACGAAACCTGTTACAACCTGGCGAAGCAATACCCGAAGGAGTTTGTCTTTGCGTCCAATGAAGTTCCGGATTTGCCGGACGCCACGAAGGAGATTGAAAAATTCCTGAAGCTCGGTGCCCTGGTCATTGGCGAGTCGAAATTCGGCGTACAGTGCGATTCACCCGAAATGCAACGCATCTACGAACTGGCTCAGACGTACCGCGTTCCGGTTTTGATGCACTGGCAGCACGGGATGTACAACTACGATTTCACCCGGTTTTATACTATGCTGGAAAAATACCCGAAGGTCAATTTTATCGGACACGCGCAAACCTGGTGGGCCAATATCGACAAGAACCACCACGACCAGACGGTTTTGTATCCCAAAACGAAAGTGACGCCCGGTGGAATTACCGACCAACTGCTGAGCGATTACCCGAACATGTACGCCGATATGTCGGCTGGTTCAGGCCTGAATGCCCTGCAACGCGACGAAGACCACGCCCGGGGATTTCTGGAACGGCACCAGAACAAGCTGCTGTTCGGCAGTGATTGCGTCGATGCGGTCGGCCACGGCCCCCAGTGTCAGGGCTCGCAGACGATTGCCACCATCCGCAGACTGGCTCCCTCCAAATCCATCGAGCGCAAGATTTTACACGATAATGCCAAAAAGCTGTTCCGCCTGTAAACAGCTTACCCGAATAAATTCAAAAACCGGCCCGGGCCGCTTCCCTATCCCCTAAACTCATGACTCGACTCGCTACCCATCGAAGGGCGTTCGTCTTTTTTTTGTTTCTCCTCGGCTTTTTCTCCTGTTCGAAAAAGCGGTACAGCGACCCGCTAACGCCCGACAATGCCCTGGGAAGTTTTCAGCTGCGGGACGGTTTTTCAATCGAAACCTTTGCCGCTGAACCGTTCGTTGCCGATCCGGTGGACCTCGTTTTCGACGAACAGGGCACCGCATACGTGGTCGAAATGGGTGATTACCCGGGCAAACCCGAACCGGGAAAAGGCAAGGGCAAAATCCGGATGCTGGCCGACACCAACCGGGACGGTAAAATCGACAAGTCGGTGATTTTTGTCGATTCCATTCCGGATGCCACGAGTATGCTGCCCTGGGAAGGCGGTTTGATCGTGGCGGCTGCGCCCGACATCCTGTTTCTGAAAGACACCACCGGCGACTTCCGGGCCGACGTGCGCGAAGTCTTGTTTACCGGTTTTTTTGCGAACAATTCCGAAGCCCAGATTACGTGCCTTCGCTACGGCATCGACAACTGGATTTACGCCAACAACAACGGCCAGGAAGGCCAGGTCCGGTTTCTGCGCCAACCCGGTGCACCCGCACTGACCGTCAGCGGTGGAGATTTCCGGTTTCGGCTCGATCGGGGCCTGTTCGAAGTGGAATCAGGAACCGGGCAGTTTGGGATGGCCCTCGACGATTTTGGACACCGGTTTTTTACCCAAAATACCATTCACATCCAGCAGGCGCCGATTGCCGGCCGGTACCTGCGCCGGAATCCGGATCTGATCGCGCCAAAAGGTTCCGTCAACATCTCGGATCATGATCTGGAAATGTTCCAGCAGACTCCGCCCCCTTACTGGCGCAAAGAACGCACCGACCGTCGGCAGAAGCAGTACGACGAAGCCAACCTCGGCCGGAAAGAATACGCCGAAGATCATTTTACGGGTTCTTCGGGCGGTATGTTCTTCGAAGGAGACGGTTTTCCGGATGGCTATTACGGATCGGTTTTTACGGGGGATGTGGCCGGCAACCTCATCCACCGGGATGTGCTCACGCCCGCAACCGACAAGCCGGTTCTGGTGGCCAAACGTGCCGATGGGGAAACCGATCGGGAGTTTCTGGCTTCGACCGACCCCTGGTTTCGGCCCGCCAGCCTGGTCACCGGGCCGGACGGTTTTCTGTATGTAGTCGATATGTACCGCCAGCACATCGAAACCCCGGTTTCCATTCCGGACGACCTGAAAGCGGACATGGATTTCCTGAACGGAAATGACAAGGGACGCATCTATCGAATTTTGCCCAAAAATGCCCCAAACCGTCCTAAAGAAGGCCCCAACTTACGGCAACAAACCTCGGCGGAACTGGTCAGGCTGCTGGCCCACCCAAACCGCTGGAACCGGCTACAGGCCCAGCGCCTGCTGCTGGAACGAAAGGATCGGTCGGTGATTCCGGGCCTGAAAACCGTGTTTGCGCAGCACACCGATCCGCGCGCCCGGCTGCACGCCTTTTATACGTTGGAAGGCTTGAATGCGCTGGATAAGGATTTGGTTCAGAAAGCGTTGCAGGACTCCCAGGCTGGTGTCCGCGAACACGGTTTGATGCTGGCCGAGCGCTTTCCGGCCTTGTTGGCCCACATCCTGAAAATGACCGAAGATACCTCGCTGCCCGTGGCTTTGCAGGCCTGCCTGAGTGCCGGGCAGGTGAACAGCCCCGCTGTGGTTTCGGCTTTGGCCCAGGCCCTTGCCAAACACCCCGAAGATGCCTGGTTTCGGACCGCCGTGCTGAGCTCGTCCGCTGGCTCATCTTCGGCCCTGATGACCTTGTTAGCGAATCAGAAACCGTTTTTCAGCGATACCACCGCCGGGAAGCAGGCCTTTCTGACCGGTTTTTCGCGGGTGGTCGGTCACCGAAAAAAACCGGACGAAATGGCGTGGCTGATTGACTTTCTGAATAGGCCGACCCCACGGCAGGAAAGCTGGCAACTCGCCGGTTTAGCGGGGCTGAGCGAAGGTCTTCAAAAATCGGAAGGGAAAACCGATCCCGGGCCGAAACTCCCGCAAGCCCTCCAGAAACTGGAAGCCCGTACCCCATCGGCGGAGGTTAAAAAAGCCATTGCCGGGGTGCGGCAAGCGTTGACAAAACCAGCTTCCATCTGATCGATAAGCACGTATGAAACAAACGCATTCACGCCGATTTTTCCTGAAACGCTCGGCGTCAGCCGGTTTTCTCCTGGGAAGCGGCAACCTGTTGCTCGTCGCCTGTGATTCCAAGAAAACCGCCCAGACGGAAAAGGCGAAACAACCGGCGGCCAACCCCTGCGAGGATTATTCAGGGGTCCCTGCTGAGGAGTTAAAGAAGCGGAAAGACCTGGGCTACGTAACCAAATCACCCATTCCGGAAAAACAGTGCAACAGTTGCAACCTGTGGCTGCCCCCGGCTCCGGGCCAGGAATGCGGAGGTTGCATGCTCTTCAAAGGACCGATTTATGCCAACGCGCACTGCACCTACTGGGCACCCCAGGTCAGCACTTGATGGGTAAAAATCAACACGTTATAAAACAGCCAGCGCGATTCACCCGGGGGTAAACCGCGCTGGCTGTTTTTTCAAAACCGGCTTAGTAGCCCGCGTTCTGGGTCAAATAGCCGGGCAGATTGGAAGCACCGTCAATGGCCGTTTGCGGAATCGGGAAAATCCGTTTTTGCCGATCGCTATTGGTTTTTTCGGTCCATTTGTCCTCGTACTTGCCAAACCGGATCATGTCGGACCGGCGCAGCATTTCCCAGTAAAACTCAAACCCGCGCTCCCGGAACAACAGGTCCAGGTTCATCGACGTCAGGGCCGGTGGCGGGGTGGTCGCCGTCCGGGCGGCCCGCACCAGGTTGATATCAGCCAGGGCGCTGGCGGCATCGTTGCCCTTGCGAAGTTTGGCTTCGGCCCGCATGTGGTAAACGTCGGCTAACCGCAGAATGATGATGTCGGCTTCGCCAAAGTTCCGGCCGCTGACCGACTTCTTGCTGAACTCGTATTTCTCGACCCGGTAGCCGGTGTTGTAGTTACTTCCGGTCACGGAGAAATCAATCTGTTCCGTAAACTCAACCGCCTGCGTCGGGCGGTTTCGGGTGTCGTGGAACAGTTTAGCCACCTTGAACCGGCCATCTGCGCACTTCAGGAATACGCCGTTGCGCCGGATTAAACCGTATTGCTGACCGCGCAAAATACCCCGGTTCACGTTGAAACTGGCCTCGGCTACGCACGAATCCGCCGGATTGGAGTAAATCGACAGGTTTTGTTTGTAAAACCGGGGGTCAACCGTCGCCGGGTCTTTCGGCGCGTAGGCATTCACCCAGGTCCGGTAATAGTCGGGCGTGATGCCCGGTCCGTCGGTCCCGTTGGCGTTCGGGTAAGCAGGCAGCGGAAACTGATCGCCCGACAGCGAGAAGTAGGCCATCCGGTTGTGTCCGTTCAGTTCGGCCCGCTGATCGACCGCAAAAATCAGCTCCTTGTTGTCGTGGTTATCCGAATTGAAAATAGAAAAATAATCGCGCGAAAGCTGGTATTGCCCCGCATTGATGATCTTGTCGCTGTATTCAACCACCTTGTCCATGTCCTCCGGTTTGAACGTAAACTGAGCCGCATACGGATCCCGATACACCGCTGCGTTCAGGTGCAGACGGGCCAGCAGTCCCCAAACCGCCCCTTTTGTCAGGCGGCCCGGCCCCACGGTGGTTTCCAGATTCGGCTCGACAGCCAACAGTTCGCTTTTGATGTACTCCACCGCCTGATCACCCCGCAGGATGGTCGAATTGGCACCCAGATCATCTTTGACAAACACCAGCCCGAACATGTCCAGCGTCAGCAGCGAATAATACGCCCGCATCCCCCGCGCTTCGGCCAGGTAGGTTTTGGTCACCGGATCGTTCAGCGTCGGCAGCGTATTGATGGCCGTAATCGCCCGCGAAACGCCCTGCAAAATCAGGTTCCAGGTGTTCCGCATGTTGGGGTCCGTGCTCGTGTGCGTGTGCTGGTGCAGGGCCAGGTAAATACCGTTGTCGCCCCAGTCGGTTCCCCCCCGGTACGGCAAAATGGCTTCGTCAGTCGAAATTTCCTGGAGCGCGAAGTAGTTCGTGTGCGTAAAAATATCCGGCAACCGGGCGTAAACCGGCGCAATGATGCCGTCGGCGGCCTGGCGGTCGGAAAGGCCCGAGGCCGAGGCTTCGTCCAGCACATTTTCGGCCAGGTTGGTACACCCGTTCAGGATGTAGGCACCGGCCATGAGTAGCGTTATGGTCAGTATTTTTTTCATGACTGCGGTTTAAAAAGAGAGGTTCAGACCGAACACCAACGTCCGGGCTTTCGGGTAACTGAGGTAATCGATCCCGTACGATGAAATCCCGTTGACGGTCCGGTCGGTGTTTACTTCCGGGTCAAAACCGTCGTACTTGGTGATGACGAACAGGTTCTGGCCCGTGGCCGACAGCCGGATGCCCGAAACCCAGCGGTTGATGCCCAGCAGTTTAGGACTCAGGTTGTAGCCCAGTGACAGGTTGTTCAGCCGGAAAAAAGAACCATTTTTCAGATACCGCGACGAAACCGGGGCGGAGTTGTTGATGGACTCGTTCGCAAACTGAATGGCTTCGGCCGTGGTATTCAGGCCCTTGGACAGGCGCAGTTTGTAGAAATTGGCGTTGGCCGTATTGTCGTACAGCTTGTTGCCCGACACCCCGTTGAAGTTCATCGCCAGATCGAAGCCTTTGTAGGCCACGTTGCCATTGATGTTGAACTGCTTCGTCGGCAGGGCGCTGCCCACCGCGACCCGGTCTTTGTCCGTCACGATCCCGTCGCCGTCTACATCCCGGAAAGTGCTGATTCCCTTGTCATCAAAACCGGTGAAATCTTTCAGGAAGAAGGTGCCGATGGGTTGCCCGTTGACGTAGCCGTTGATGGTGGCCGACGACAGCCCCGAGCCGGTGGCGTTGCCGGATGCAATAACCGTATACGGCGAGTTGTTAACTTCGTTGTCGATAAACGTGATGTTCCCGCCAATATCAAACCGGAAACCGTTCAGGCTGGCGTAGCGGTAGTTCAGTTCCAGTTCGACACCCTGGTTGGTAATCGTCATGTTCGGCACGTTGGTCCAGAACGTACCGGCCGGCTGAACGGGGTCCGCCGGAATCACTTCCAGCAGGATGTTGTTGGAAACTTTCCGGAAATAATCGACCGAACCGGCCAGGGCACCCTTGAAAACGGCAAAATCCAGTCCGATGTCCGTTTGCGAGGAAACCTCCCACTGAATGTTCGGATTCGCCAGCCGCGAGTACGACGTTCCGGCCGGATACGGCCCGGTCGGCGCCAGCGGATAGCTCGTGGTGGCCGACACCTGCGAGGTAAACAGCGCCTGGGTGATTTTCGACGGAATTTCCTGGTTGCCGGTCTGGCCCCAGCCCGCCCGCAATTTCAGGTCCGTAAACGGCCCCGATTTCAGGAAGGCTTCTTCCGACAAGCGCCAGCCCACCGAGAACGAGGGAAAAACCCCGTATTTGTTGTTGGAACCGAATTTGGAAGAACCGTCGGCCCGGACGGTGGCCGTGGCCAGGTACCGGTCTTTGTACTGGTAATTGACCCGCGAGAAAAACGATTGAAGCTCATTTTCAAGCGCATAGCCACCCGGTTTGTTATTCGCCAGCGTCAGGTCCTGCCCCAAACCAGGGTTATAAATCGGCTCGATGGGCGAAATCGGGAATTTGTTGATGCTCGAACTGCGCTCCTGTACAAAAATTTTCTGGTACGAATGACCCAGCAATGCCGTCAGATTATGATCCGTTTGGGCCAGTGTGTACGTAAAGTAGTTCTCGACCAGCACGTTGCGATTGGTTTTGTAAATACTTTCCAGCCGACCGTCCTGCAGGGGAACCGCGCTCGGCAGCGACTGCCGATCCTGTACGGAACTCGAATTGTCGATCCCCAGATTCAGCCGGTACACCAGATCTTTCGTGAGTTTGAGCGACGGCGAAATGTTACCGATGACCCGGTTTATGGTGGTAACATCCTTTTCCAGTCCCAGGGTAATCAGCGGGTTCGTGCCGCTCTGATACTTAAACGGCTGGCCCTGATCGTCGTAGGCGGGCAGGGTGGGGTTGGCCGAAATTGCCCCGCCCACCAGCGATTCAATCGGTGGGCGCTGGTTGAAAGTGCTGCTTGCGTTCAGGTTAACATCCACCGTCAGCCGATCTTCCAGAAATTTCTGCGATACGTTGATGCGTCCGGTATAACGCTTCAGTTTGCTGTTTTTCAGAATTCCTTCCTGATCCTGAAGGCCGAACGAACCGTAGTACGTCAGTTTGTCTGACCCACCACTGAACGACAGGTTGTGGTTCTGGGTGTAGGCCGTCTGGGTGATTTCCTTCTGCCAGTCGGTCGATGCGCCGAAATCCTCCAGAACACCTCCGACCGCCGGAACCTGCCGACGGTATTCGTCCGCCGAAAAAACCGGCAGCGCCCGCGTCAGGTTCGAAATGCCCAGACTGGATGACACGTTGAAAGTCGAAAAACCGGCTTTCCCTTTTTTGGTCGTGATCAGCACCACGCCGTTCGCACCGCGCGAACCGTAAATGGCCGTGGCCGACGCATCCTTCAACACGTCGATCGACTCGATGTCCTGCGGATTCAGGAAGTTCAGCGGGTTGGTGCCCCCGCCCGTGCCGGAGTTGTCCAGCGCAATGCCGTCCAGCACAAAAAGCGGGGTGCTGCCCGTCCGGACCCCGCCCGGCCCGCGAATGGTAATGTTCTGATTTGCACCGGGTTCACCGCTGGCCGAGGTGACGTTGACGCCGGCCACTTTGCCCTGCAAAAGCTGCTCCGGCGAATTGATAATTCCTTTGTTGAACTCGGTGCTTTTGATTGATTTCACCGCGCCGGTCATGTCTTTTTTGGAGGCACTTCCGTAGCCGATCACCACAACCTGCGAGAGTTCTGAAGCCGAAGCTTTCAGGGTGACGTTGAGCGTGGACTGGTTGTTGACCGGCACTTCCTGCGACACAAACCCGATGAAACCAAACACCAAAACCGCGTTGGCATCCGGCACCGCAATCCGGTAGTCGCCGTTGGCGTCGGTCGTGGTGCCGCGTTGTGTGCCTTTCAAAACGACGCTGCAACCCGCCAGCGCTTCGTTTGTGGTGGCATCCGTAACCCGCCCGCTGACGGTTATGTCAGCCGCCGGTTTTTCCGCCGGCCAATTGGCCGTCTGGCGAGACGCCAGCACCTGCCCCCGGCCCTCAGCGGCCAGCAAACTGATTGCCAGAAGGATACAAAAAATTCTCCCCCATCGATTCCGGAGCGGAGGAGCAAACCTGTAGAAAATCATCATAGCTTTTGAAGATAGAAGGTGGCAAAGATTCCCGGAATCCAGCGAATTCCAATTGGACGCTCAAATATTTAAAAATAATTTAATATCTCGAAGAAAACCGGGAACCGCGGGCTAAAAACCGCCCCGCCATATGCCTAAAACACCTTGAAATTATCCTATCCTTTTAGCAATTCGGGAAGAAGTATACCGATAAAATGCAAAAAGCTCCGCCAAGCGGAGCCGTTAAAATTCCAATCGGTAATTGATTGGTTACGCATTCTTTACTGGCCCGCCGACGAGGGAACCGTCCAGTCATTTTCCTGTAACGTATTGATGAAGTAGTCGACAATTTTAACTTCGGTTCGCTGCCGGCCTTTGGTGTGCACCTCGGTGAACGGCAACAGAACGCCGTTGACTTTCCGGAAATTTTTGTACCGAACCGAAACCGTCTCACCATCCAGCGGAATCTCCTCCCCCGCCAGTTGGTAGTTGCTGTCCAGCAGGAGTTTGATCCGGCTCCCGTCTATGGTAAAGGAAAGTTCGTAGTCGCCATTGTCCAGGGCGGTCACCTCGGCTTTCTGGAGGGTTGCCATGCGTTGGGTGTGCAAACCGGAGAGGCCCACGTAGCGGTTGGCTTCTTTGCCGCGCATCTGGTCGGCGGTTAGCGGAGTTGTTTTGCCCTGCGCCCACGCCGAGCCCTGCCTGCCATCCCAGTATTCCGTAAAAACCACCTTACCCGATGCCCGGATAACGCTCAGGGTGCGGGGCTTTACATAATCCGATTGCGAAAGCACCAGAACCCCATTTAACTGCGAAATGACTTTTAGATTGCGAATGTCGTCCAGCGCCTTTCCGCCGTGAACCTCCCGGGCTTTGGCTACCAGTTCGGAAGCGGAGGGCACCTTTTCCGGTGCTTTTTTCCGGTTTTTCGACCTGCTTTCCTTGCCCTCGTCTTTGATGTAAATCCGGCCGTTCATGGCGGCAATTTCTTCCCCGTCTTTCGTAAAAAAGAAACTCTGAGTCTGGCTCTTACCCGTGTTGTAGTTCAGGGTCTGCATCCCGTCCTGGTAGACGTAAGTCCCTTCATCCTCGTTTTTGTTGTTGGTTCCCCCGCCGATGTTATCCCCCGAAATCATCACCGTGCTGTGCCGCGAATGGCTAAAATTCCCTTTGCCATCAAAATGAATTCGGTTCTGGCTGAACGTACCGACATACGGCAGGTTGGTTCCAATACCCCCCGAACTGCTTCCGCCGGTGTACTTAAAACTGGAGGCCGGTATCGTCCCATTCATTTCCATTGGCATCAGCACAAAATTGCCGCCGGACAGGTTTCCTTTTTCGGTTATTTTAAAGGTTCTGGTTTTTCCGGTATCGTAGGTCAAAACCGCGTCTTTTCCGGCAACTTTGAATTTCCCCTTAACGGTTTTTTTTCCAGTTCGGATCGTTCAAATCGTTGGTAAACGTGCCATCCGGCCGAAAATAAAGCACAATATCATCCCGCTCCATCGCCCCGCCCGCCCAGGCACTGATTCGCAACTGAATTCCGGCGTAAATCCCGCGGATGGGCGCCGAATTACACGACAGAAAAAGAAAAATCAGGATAAAAAGCTGAAGAAAAACGAAATAGCGTTTCATAGGCACTTCGTTAAATGGTACGTTCGACAAGTACCGAATAGGTTCATGTTTACATAAATGAACCAAAAACCGCCCGAATTGTCTACCGGATGCCCGCCCAATTTGTCCAATTAGCGCACCAGAACCGTCACCTCGCCACTTTCCAGACCGGGGGCGGTGGCTTTCAATAGAACCGGGCCGGCTTTGCCCGTCGGACGCAGAATGGCCAGACAGCGGCCCCGAAAGGTAGTTTTCCCTGGTTTCTGAAAGCTGCTCAAATCCGTCGGATTGGCGTTGCCAACGCCCGCCAGTTCGCCCGCGCCACTGAGTTGAAACGAAACCGGCACCGTGGCGTTGGGAATGACTTTTCCGTTTTCATCAACTACCTCAACGGCGACGTACGCCAGGCCGTTGCGGTCGGCCCGAATGGCCAGCCGGTCGGCGGTCAGTTGCAGATGGTGCGGTTTTCCGGCCGTGGTCAGCTCCACCACCCCCACCGGCTGGCCGTTTTCAAGGGCCGTGGCCTTCAGCACCCCAGTCTGGTACGGAACCGTAAACAGGGCCGTGATGCTCGTATCCGCGATGGTTTGCTCACCAATCAGGTTGCCGTTCAGTTCCAGCCGCACCAGCGGACTGCGCGAAAAAACCCGCACCTGCAACGGCTTCCCCTCCGAGCCCGGCCAGGTCCAGCTCGGCTGCTCGTCGGGCCAGCCCCAGTTGGTGACGGTTTCTTTCAGGCCGTCGGGAATCGGGCTGTGCACCGCCAGTTCGATGGGCCGGTTGCGCCAGACCACATCGCGGTAATACGACTGCGGTTTTTTGAAACCAATCAGGTCCAGATCCCCGCAGTAGGCGTTGAACCAGGGCCAGGGAAAAACCGCAAGGGTGCTGTCTTTGGCGGTTTGGGGTTGCAGCAGCGAGTGGCCGATGGCGGTTTCGCCCAGGTAATCCATCGCCGTCCAGACAAAATCGCCAATCACGTACGGGTGCTTTTCGACCATCTGCCAGTTTTGCAGGGCTTCTCTGGCGAAGGTTTCCGTACCGACCATAATCCGGTTCGGATGGCGCTGGTGGTCCGATTCGTAGTTTTTCCATTCGTAGTTGTACCCCCCCACGTCCAGCAACGCAAACGCCGGATCGGAGTCGGCCCAGACCTTACCGGGATGCTCCCAGAACACGCAAAGGGCCTCCGTGACCGGGCGCGTCGGGTCGAGCCGCCGGGTTTCGTCGGCCAGTTTTTTCGTGATCGCCAGCCCCGACGGTTCGGCGCGTTCGTTGATCTCGTTGCCGATGCTCCAGATCACGACCGACGGATGATTCCGGTCGCGCCGGATCATGGCTTCCAGGTCACGCTGCCACCATTCATCGAAAAACCGGTGGTAATCCGCTGGTTTCTTGGGGCGCTGCCACATGTCGAACGCTTCGTCGATCACGAGCAAACCGAGTCGGTCGCAGGCATCCAGAAACGCCGTCGAAGGCGGGTTGTGACTCGCCCGCACGGCATTGAAACCGTTTTTTTTCAGCAGTTCCACCTTCCGCTCCTCGGCCCGGTCCAGCGCCACCGCACCCAGCGGCCCGTTGTCGTGGTGAACGCAGCCGCCTTTCATTAAATACCGTTTACCGTTCAGCAAAAAACCGGTCTGTGCACTGAATTCAATCGAGCGAATGCCAAATGGTGAGGTTACCTGATCGAGTCGTTTCCGACCGGACCAAACCGTCACCTGCGCCTTGTACAAGCGGGGCGTTTCCGGCGACCACCGTTGCGGATAGGCGACCGTAATTTGTTGGGTGGCATCGGTTTTTCCATGGGCCGAAACCGTAACGGACTGCTGTTTTTTCCCCGCCACTTTTCCCCGTGCGTCGATTAGCGTGATCTGCACGGTTAAAGGCAGCGGTTTTCCCGTCGAATTTTCCACCGTCGTTACGACCTGCACCCGCGCCGATTGCTCCGTCACTTCTGGCGTTGTCACCGAAAGGCCGAAAGGTGCTATATGAACTGCATCGGCCACCCTCAGCCAGACGTGCCGGTAGATGCCGGAGCCGGTGTACCAGCGGGAGTTTTTACCCAAATTTTTAACCCGAACGGCCAGCACGTTTTCCTGCCCCGGCGGCAACAGATGTTTCGTCAGGTCGTACTGAAACGGGGTGTAACCGTAGGCATGGTACCCCAGATGCTGCCCGTTGATCCAGACGTCGGTTTCCATGTGGACGCCATCGAAGGCGATAGACACGGTTTTCCCTTTTTCGGCGGGACTCATTGTGAACGACTTGCGATACCAGCCCGTGCCACCGATCGTGTAGCCGGTGGACGTTGCTCCTACGCTGGCCCGCGAAAAAGGCCCCGCGACCTGATCGGGCAAATCCTCGATGCTCCAGTCGTGCGGCAAATCGAGTTTCCGCCAGTTGTCATCGTTGAATGCCCGGTTTTCGGCCTGAACGGTGCTGTCTTTCAAAAACCGCCAGTCCGAATCGAAAAGCCGGGTTTGGGCAAGGGTGTGGATCGTCGTCAGAAAGGTGCAGGCAAAGAGGAATCGTTTCATGGTGTTCGAATTCAACGATGAAGTATGTGCGATGAACGATGAATGAGCTGACGCGTTAACCATTTATCGTTCATCATTCATGCCTCATCACGCCTTATTGATAGACTAAAAACCCGTTCAACGAAGGGTTGTTATTAAGCGATTGCGCTGACAGGTTCAGTCTGCCGTTTTTGAACGCCCAGTCTTTGGACGGTTTTTCGGCGGAATTGAAGACGGCTATCCCCTTCGTCGGCGACGTGCCCGGCGGCATTTCCACAAAACGCCGAATCGTACGCCAGATCCCAGCAAAACCGGAAACCGCCCGACTGAACGAAAAAAACCGTGCCGGCGCGGGCTATTGGAGTGAAGGTAAATCAGGCCACTGAAAACCAGCCTGGCGGAGAAGTTTTACGGTCGGGGAAGACGTAAAAACCGGCTTCGTATACCCGAAAAATTGATGAAAACTGCCCTTTATTTGGGCATCCGATTCTGAAAAAAACCGTATACCCAGGTTCCGGCAATGGCACTTAGCAGGGTGACCAGCACCACGCCAAAGCCGCTCCCAATCTGCGCAAACAACGGCCCCGGGCAGGCGCCCGTAATGGCCCAGCCCAGGCCGAACAACAAACCGCCGTAGACCTGGCCAGTGTGGAACGCTTTCGGCGTGAAGACGACCTTCTCCCCCGCTATCGTTTTGATATTGAATCGTTTAATGGCCCAGACCGAGAGCATCCCGACCACTACGGCCGAGCCAATGACCCCGTACATGTGAAAGCTCTGCAATCGAAACATTTCCTGAATCCGGAACCAGGACACAATTTCCGCTTTGACAAAAACGATTCCGAACAGAATGCCCAGCAGCCCGTATTTTAGGTTTCCTGCCACCGTTTCATCCCGGTTCATGGCGTTGGCGGTTTCAGCAACCGGGGCCGGATTTTGTTTTACAATATTCATCGTGAAAGGAACAATTTACAACCAGGTCAGGAGAAAAGGTAAAATCAGGTTGGCCATCACAAACCCGCCCACCATAAAACAGCAGGTAGCCACCAGCGAAGGCCATTGCAGGTTGGAAAGCCTCATGATCGAATGTCCCGATGTACAACCGCCCGCCATGCGGGTTCCGAAGCCCACCAGAAAACCGCCCCCGACAAAGAACAGTAATCCCTTCAGCGTAAACAGATTCGCGATGCTGAAAAGATCGGTCGGCATCAGCCCCGAAAAATCCCGGATGCCCAAGGCTTTCAGGTCGGCAATTGTCTGGGGGGAGAGCTGAATAGCGTCCGGATTGGCCAGAAACTGCGTCGCCAGAAAACCGCCCATCAAAATACCCGCTACGAAAAACAGGTTCCAGCGTTCGCGCTTCCAGTCGTACTGAAAAAACGGAAGATTCGCCGGAATACAGGCGGCACACATGTGCCGGAGCGACGACGAGATCCCAAACGATTTGTTTCCGATTAACAACAACGCGGGCACCGTCAACCCAATTAATGGCCCGGCAACGTACCACGGCCAGGGTTTCCGGATCAACTCCAACAGGTCCATAAAATCTTATTTTTGGTTAGCTATTCGTAATCGGGATATGGAACTAAACCGCTAGGATAGTCGATTAATTCCATAGTTTTTCTCTAATTGCAAAAACCGGGTTGCAAGCCGTCTTTTCTGACCAATGAGATTATCGCAGGGTTTGCTTGCTCCAATAAGCAACACCTCACTTCATACCCGTAAAATCTCGCCTATTCTGCCGATTGAATTGGTTCGGGGGTCACGAATCTGTAAGCCCGACGAGCGTCAAAATACCCCCAGCGCGATTTTGATGTGCGCCAGGTGGTGTTGTACGTGCCAGGCCGACATGGCCAGTGCCTGCGCCTGGTTGAACCAGATTTGCCGAACCGGGTGGTAGTAATTGCGGGCCAGCTGGGTTTCGTCGAGCGAACGAGCCAGATACACATACCGCCGGTGAACGCCTTCGAACAACAGCAGCGAATCGTCAACCGGCGCGGTTTTGGCATCCGGCGTTGCCGCCCAGCCGTCCATTTTCACCAGCGTTACGGTTTCGTAGTCGGTTTCCGTAATCGCTTTTTTCATCCGGAGAAAATGCAGCATCTGCATATCGGCCACGTGATGAACCAGTTGCTGTACGTTCCAACTGCCTTCGCGGTAGGTTTTTGCCAACTCCTCGGGTGATAAATTCTCGACCAGTTGCCGGTAGCTGGCCGGGGCGGTTTCCAGAATGTCGATGTTTCGCGCCAGTTCGTCGCCGGTGTAGAATTCCTGAAGAACAAGCGGGCCAATGGGGAGTTTGCGGTCGATGGTCGGTTCGGAGTTCATTCGATTGCGGTTATGGAGGTTTATACGTTGCAACCAAAAACCGGCGCTGTTCCGTTCGCGCCTTCGTTCCAGGCGTCGCGCAACGTCCGTTAAAACCGGTATTGGGACAATTCCGACAAAATTATTCGATTCTCGGCGCGATTCCGCATAAACTTTGTAACTATTTCGGTAAATTTATGGTCGTTTTCGGCATTAACGAATGCCAATCTCAAGCCCTTACCCACTATACAATTGTTTCTTTAATCCTGAAAAATGCTCGTGGAAAGACGAAAAGCACTTAAAAGTTTGGCGGTGGCCGTTGGTGGACTGGTGAGTCTGCCGGGTTGGGCCAATAGATGGAACGCCACCCAACTACCCGCCGGACCCGCCTTTTTGGCCCCCAAAGCCGATGCGCTCCTGGCCGAAGTGGTTGAAACCATTATACCGGCTACTGACACGCCGGGCGCGAAAGCCCTGGGCGTTCACACGTTCATCCAGAAAATTGTGACGGATTGCCTGGAACCTGCCGCCCAGAACAGCCTGTCCAAGGGCCTGTCGGCGGTGGACACGCTCGCCCAGAAATCCTACAGCCAACCGTTTGCGTCGCTTGACGCCAGCCAGCGCACCGACCTGCTCAAAACCATGAGTCAGTCGAGCGAAGCGGATCAGAAAGGCTTCGTATCCCTGGTAAAAGGCCTGACCATTCGGGGTTACATGAGCTCCGAATACGTCATGAACAATATTACCCGCTACCAGATGATTCCCGGTTTTTACCACGGCTGCGTGCCGGTGGTGGCCAAAAACAGTGCTCCTAAAAATCAACAAAACAAATAAGCAGCCCAGAGAACATGGCAAATTTTGCAATCGATGCTGTAAAAGCAACCACCTACGATGCCATCGTGATTGGCTCCGGAATCAGTGGCGGCTGGGCGGCTAAAGAATTGACTGAGAAAGGATTACGGACGCTGGTGCTGGAACGGGGCCGCGATGTGAAACACGTTGTCGATTACCCGACTGCCATGCTCAACACCTGGGAGATGGAGCACCGGGGGCAGCTTCCGCTGAAAATTCGGGAGGAAAACCCGATTGTGGGCAAATGCTACGCTTTCCACGAAGGGTCGGCGCACTTTTTCGTGAAAGATGCCGAACATCCGTACGTGCAGGAAAAACCGTTCGACTGGATCCGGGGCTACCAGGTGGGGGGAAAATCGCTCCTCTGGGCGCGGCAAACCCAGCGTTGGAGCCAGTTTGACTTTGAAGGCCCGGCCCGCGACGGTTTTGCGGTTGAATGGCCCATTGGGTACAATGACATCGCGCCCTGGTACAGCCACGTCGAAAAATTTGCGGGTATCACCGGAAATAAGGACGGTCTGGCCACCTTGCCCGACGGTGAATTTCTGCCCCCGCACGAGTGGAACTGCGTGGAAAAATACTTCAGCCAGCAGATGGCGGCCAAATACAAAGACCGGCCGGTGATCATGGGTCGGGCGGCTCACATCACCAAACCGCAACCGATTCACCTGCAACAGGGCCGGGCGCAGTGCCAGCACCGGACCATGTGCGAGCGCGGGTGTCCGTTCGGTGGGTATTTCAGCAGCAACGCTTCGACCCTGCCGTGGGCGGCCAAAACCGGGAAACTGACGCTACGTCCTAATTCGGTGGTGCACTCGATCATCTATGACGACAAAAAAGGCAAGGCGACCGGCGTTCGGGTGATTGATGCGACCACGAAGCAGATGATCGAATTTTACGCCCGCATTATTTTCGTCAATGCCGCTGCGCTGAACTCGAATCTGGTGTTGCTGAACTCGACGTCCAACCGGTTTCCGAACGGACTGGGCAATGACAGCGGGGTGCTGGGCAAATACGTAGCCTTCCACAACTACCGGGCGGGCATTTCGGCCGAGTATGACGGTTTTCTGGATTCGACCACGGAAGGACGGCGGCCCAACGGTCCGTATATTCCGCGGTTCCGCAACGTCTATAAGCAGGAAACCGACTTTTTGCGCGGCTATGCCGCTGGTTTTTCGGCCAACCGAATCTCGCGGACCAATCAGGACGGTTTTGGGGTTGACCTGAAAAATAACCTGGCGAACCCAACGCTGGGCGGCTGGGGTGTGGGCTCGCACATGATGGGCGAAACCATTCCGAAGGATACCAATTACGTGGCGCTGGACAAAGACCTGAAAGATCCATACGGCATTCCGCAACTGAAAATCTCGATTGTTTACGACGACAACGACGACAAAATGGTGAAGGATTACCAGGAGCAGATGACGGAAATGTTCACGGCAGCCGGTTTTACGAACATCCGCGTCCGCGACGACAGAAAAAATCCGGGGCTGGATATTCACGAAATGGGCGGTGTCCGGATGGGGAAAGATCCCAAAACGTCGATGCTGAACCAGTGGAGCCAGCTGCACCACTGCAAAAACGTGTTTGTTACCGATGGCGCTTCGATGACTTCGACCTCCACCCAGAATCCGTCACTGACCTACATGGCGCTCACCGCCCGGGCCGCGGATTATGCGGTGAAGGAGATGAAAAAGCAGAATTTGTAAAAAGCTGTTGATAGTTTCGGGGAGTAAAGCGGAGGGGCGCAGTGTTTAGCAGAGAAAATTTACTCCGTTGAACGCTGCGCCCCTCCGCTTTACTCCCCGAAACACCATTAACCTCAATTTTCTTTCACCACCGTTTCCCCGTGTGGGGTGTGCAGGAATTTCTTGCTGGCGGCTTTGATCTTGAGCAGCGAGCGAACCATGCGGAAAATGAGCATCGGAAACGTCAGAAGGTCGCGGAACGAAAGTTTCTGCCAGAGGTAAGCGGGTGAGGAGATCAGCAGACTGAATACCAGCGTTGCCAGCAGCATCCCGAAAAACTGGAAAACCGGCGTCATCCCGAAAACCAGCCCCCCGGCGGTACCCAAAAACAAAAGCGCCAGAAACAGGATACGCGGAATCAGCAGGCCTTTCAGCAAGCCGTTGAAAGCGTGCACGTTTCCCCTGAACAACTGCCGGATGCCGGTGCCAAAATAAAGTTTGACGAAGTGAATCTGAGCCGCAATCCAGCGCGTGCGCTGCCGTTCAAACACCTCCAGATTCTGCACTTTTTCGTCGTAAATCAACGCTTTTTTCAGGTAGGCAATCCGAATACCTTCGGTTAGCAGCAGCATTTCCAGCTCTTTATCATACCCACCAACGGACCGGATCTGTCCCATGGCCCGTTTCATCAGGGCGGGCTCGAAAGCCATTCCCGAGCCAATCAGCGAAGCCGACAAGCCCAGCGCCCGCTGTCCTCCCCGAAACAAATGATTGTTCACCTCCTCGTTCATGGCATCAAAAACCGCCACGCTGGTGTTGGTATTTTTGGCCACCCGGTGCCCCTGCACCGCCCGCCAGCCGCTGTCGAACGCCAGGTTGATGCGGTGGAGGAAATCGGTCGCCATGTGGTTGTCGGCATCCGAAACGAGCACAATGTCGTAGACGCCTTCCGGCAACAAATCGAGTGCCCGCGTCAGCGATTTCTGCACCGTCGATTCCTCAAAGCTGACAACCAGCACTTTAACCGGCAAATACGAAAGTTTTTCGAGTGTTTCGGGGCGGAACGAATCAGCAATGACGTAAATATCGTAGGAGTCGGACGGGTAATTTTGCCGGAGATTGGCCTGCACGGATTCCAGAATCACCTGGTCTTCCTTGTAGGCCGGCACCAGCACGGCGATGCGTCGGGTACGAGCCGGCGCTGGCGGGGCAGCACCGTCGTCGGCCCCGCCCAACCGGCCGGCAATGGCAAAAACCGTCAGATAAAAAACGTTAAAAAGAAGGTAGATAGCGATCGGTGAAAGGACCAGATACCCCAGAATGTCCATGATACAGCAAATTACCGCTTAACAAATCAAACGAATACTTAACTTGTCTGATAATATCCAAAGTGCCCGGAAATCCGGTTCCGTCTTTCCCGCGTTCTTCTTTAGCCGCCATCAGATTAATGCTCATCTGACTGCAAATAATGTACCATTTGAGCCTGTCCGTTCCGGTTTGTTTCAAAGATTTGCAAACAGCGAACCATAAAAAACTCCCTTCACCAAAGCCAACAAGCTCGATGAAGGGAGTTTTTTATGTCTGACAAATTGAAAATCCGGCCAAATTAATTCAGGCCGAGCGATTGCAAACCGGGAAACAAAGCTTTCAGACTCCTGATGTTACGCGGATTCGGACCACCCGCCCGCCGAAGCATTGCCCTGATTTTGGCTTGTACTTCCAGAGGATTAAACGGCTTTGACATGCAATCATCCGCACCGACTTCCAGACTGCTGATCCGGGCGTCGCTGTCGTCCCCATCAGAGAGTGCGAGGATGGGCATGGATTGGTACGGTTTACTGCTCCGGATCCGTTGGATCAGCTCCAGCCCGTCAAACCGTGGTAATTTCAGATCTGTGACCACGAAATCAATGGGCAGCCCTTTTTCGAGCAAGGCCATCGCTTCGAAGCCATTGGCCGCAATTGTGACGTCGAATTCCCGGGATAACGTCCGATTTAATACGGTAACTAGAAAGTGATTGTTCTCAACAATCAGTAAACTCAATTTTGGCAAACTCATGGTGGGTTGAATTAGGGTTTCAAACAGAGAAAATGGTGTATTTTCAATAGAAATAGTCACTTTTGCAATAAAGGGAGTATTTTTACTCAAACAACGGTACCATTCTCAATACTTCATAAACTAAACAACAATCATATTAGTAGCAGAACAGCTGGGCTAAAATTTTGTTCAAAAAGCCCTAATGAACACTTCTAAGTAACATTTTGTCATTTATTCAACCATACACGCTTTTTCTCTCGCTTGGAAAAGTCTAATTACTTGATAATGACACAAAGATATAGTACTTAATTTTATAGCAAAAAAAATGTGTAATTATTTTTGCCGTTATTGATAATTTATTGTGAATGACGCACTAAGCAAGGTACTGAAATGTCCCTTTTGGCCTGAAAGTTTGCCTGGCCCGCATCGTTTTTACTCAATTTATGGGGCGGAAGAATTTCGGAGGCAGTTATCAGACACAGTTGGCACGATATGTGAGGATTATTCAGGGCGACTTATGACATGGTACTGCGAGCGAAATGGGCAGTCATGTAAACTTTTCAGGGATAATGCGAGCAGTCTACTTTCCGAATTTAAATGGCTTACGGTTCATCGCTGCGCTTTGGGTGATCGTTCACCACATCGAACAAATCAAGCTGATTTTCAAAGTCGACAATTACTGGCATCTTCCTTTTGTCGACCTGATCGGGAAATTGGGGGTGGTTCTTTTCTTTGTCCTGAGCGGTTTTCTCATCACCTATCTGCTCATGCAGGAACGGGCCATAACCGGCACCATTTCCATCCGGCATTTTTACCTGCGCCGGGTGCTCCGAATCTGGCCCCTGTATTACCTGATCGTAATGCTGGGTCTGTTCATTCTTCCGCACATTCCTTTTTTTGAAGTACCGATTTACTCCGATCTGCTGCACCGCAGCTTTTTCATCAAGGTTTTGTTGCTTTTGCTGATTTTACCCAACCTGGTAGCTACGCCTATTCCGCACATTAACCAGACCTGGTCCATTGGGGTCGAAGAGCAATTTTACGCCTTCTGGCCGTTGCTGATGAAGAAAATCGGGCATCCGTTGCGGGTAGCCCTGGGGACCATCGTCGTATACCTGCTCATCAAATTCAGTCTGCTCCTGCTTCCGGTTTTTGGCGTTACCGGTGGTCCGGTCGATTTTGCCACCAAGTTCTGGCTCAGCTTCAACGTCGATTGCATGGCAATTGGCGGGGTGATTGCCTGGGCCCTTTTCTACCGCCGGGAAGCGATTCTGCGCGTCCTGTTCAGCCGCTGGACCCAGATCACGGTTTACCTGCTGACGGCGTTCATGATCATTCGTGGAGTTGAAATACCGTACCTGCATCAGGAGGTGTATGCCTGCCTGTTTGCGGTAATCATCCTGAATCTGGCAGCGAATAAACAGACACTGATCCGGCTCGAACACCCGGTTTTGCACTACCTCGGCAAGATCTCCTTTGGTATTTATATGTACCACATGATCGCAATTATCATTGCGTTTAAAGTATTGCAGCCCATCGCGCCCGGTAATAACTGGTTACTGTACAGTGCTAGCATTTTGCTCACTATTTTGCTGGCAGCCGCTTCGTACGAATGGTTCGAACGGCGGTTTATCAAAGCCAAAGTCAAGTATTCCAAGGTGGTGAGTGGCGACAACACGGCTGATTCCAATACCCAGCCTGTGGAGGTTTCCGCCCCGGTCGTACCCAGTCTGACCAATTCTAAATAACCGCAGCGTCGGATCACTTTTGGGTGATTCCGCATCTACTATGCCGCATTCGGTGGGCTCCATATCGAACCAGGTACAAAAACGATACTGGCTATACAGTGTCCTCGGCACCCTCGTGGCCCTGGTATCCGGTTTTTTGATCGCCAAACTGGGCGTGCTGGCCCTGGCGGTGGTGGTCGTGATGCCGGTCGGTCTGTTGCTGGTGGGGGCCGTGCTGGCCGACCCCAAGTTTGGGTTTCTGATGTACGTGCAACTTATTTTTCTGGTCAATGCGCTGGCCCGGTTTCTGCCCATCAGCATCCCGTTTGGGATGATCATCGACGGCATCATCGGCTTAACCGTCCTGAGTTTGATCCTCAATAACCGGCGCTTGTCCTGGAAGAGCCTGCATCACCCGGCTTTTTACCTCGTTGGGTTCTGGTTTTTCTACACGGTTCTGGAAATTTTCAACCCGGAATCGCCCTACCGGGCCGCCTGGTTTTACCACGCCCGCTCGTTCTCGCTGCACTTTTTCATCATTACCTGCACCTTCCTGGTCATCGACATTACCCGCGCCGACTTCCGGATCATCCTCCGAACCTGGCTGACGTGGTCGGTTCTGGCTGCGCTCTGGGCGTTCAAACAGCAGTACATCGGCCTGACGCTCAACGAAACAATCTGGCTCAATTCGGGGGCCGCCGAAACCCACATTCTGTTCGGACACCTGCGAAGCTTTTCGTTTTACACCGATGCCTCACAATTTGGGGCCGAGATGGCCGCCGTCTCGCTCCTCTGCCTGATCTGGATTTTCGAAGCGCCCACCCTTACGCAAAAAGTCGGTTTTCTGGTTCTGCTGCTGGTTTATTTCTGGGGGTTTGCGGTTTCGGGAACCCGGTCGGCTTTGTTTGTGCTCATTGCGGGCTACGGTTTTTACCTTTTCATGAAGCGGGATATTCTGAAAATTGCGCTGGGTCTCTGCGTGGCGCTCCCCCTGCTGTTTGTGTTGAAATACACCAACGTCGGCAGCGGTAATTACCAGATTCAGCGTATGCGCACGGCCCTGAATCCGTTGGAAGACCCGTCGTTTTTGCTGCGTCTGAAAAACCAGCAGAAACTCCGGAATCACTTGAAAGACCTGCCGTTCGGAGCCGGTATTGGCACCTCGCTGGACACCGGACAGCGGTTTTCGCCCAACCACTGGGCCGCCCAGATTTCACCGGATAGCTGGTACGTCGAGCTTTGGATCGAAACCGGCTGGATCGGTTTAACGATTTACATTTCCATGCTGGTGTTGCTGATCACCCTTGGCGTTTACCGCGTCTGGCATTTGCAGGACCCGCAGCTTACGTCCCTGATGCGGGCGATCCTGGCGGTTTTTGTGGGAATAGCCGTCATGGGGTATTCCAATCCCGTATTGGGCCAGTTTCCAACCAGTGCAATGCTTTACGTAAATGCGCTTATATTCACCACCTGCAACCGCTGGGACACACCCATTGTAAAACCGCAAGCCAGTGAAACCAGCGTCGCATGAATCTCATTCGTATCCACACCACCTCCATGAAACATTGCCAGCCTGCGTCGGGATCGGACCTTCTCGCAACCATTAACCTAAGGCTTTAACCAGCTTTTACAAGCCATGTACCGATCTGCTCTGTATTCATCGTCCAACACAAGTACCGACAATTTTAACCGGAAAACGCCTTCCCGGTTGAAACTGGCCCACCTGATTCTGGCCCATTCGCAGCCCGATCAGCTTGACCGGTTGATCCGCGCGCTGCAACATCCGGGCGCCGACTTTTACGTTCACATTGATCAGAAAGCAGATTTGGCGCAGTTTCAGAAACTGGAAAAATACCAGAATGTCTACCTGGTCAAAAAGCGGGAGAAAGTAGCCTGGGGGGCTTATAGTATTGTGAAAGCCACGCTGAACGGTTTTGAAGAAATTCTGGCCTCGGGGATTCCCTACGATTATGTCAACCTGATGAGCGGCCAGGATTATCCGCTGAAATCGCCCGAATTCATTCACAGTTTTTTGCAGCAGCAGCCCGGAACCCAGTTTATGGAGTTTCTACCGGTGGATACGGAGTGGCAGGAAGCGATTTCCCGGGTGAGAAATTACCACTTCAACGACTATTCGTTTCCCGGAAAGCACACGCTGGCCCGGTTGCTGAATGCCGTCCTGCCCCAGCGAAAAGCCCCGGAAAACCTGACGTTTGTGGGTCGTTCCCAATGGTTTACCATTACGCTCGACGCCGTAAAATACATTTCGCAGTACGTAAAAAGCCATCCGAACGTCTGTCAGTTTTTCAGGCTCACCTGGGGCCCGGATGAATTGTTTTTCCAGACGATTCTCTACAATTCGACCTTTAAACAGAGCCTGCGGAACGACAACCTGCGTTACATCGACTGGTCAGAGAAAAAAGCCAGTCCCAAAACACTGACCCTGGACGACGAACCGGTTTTGCAGGCTTCCGGGAAGTTGTTTGCGCGGAAATTCAACGCGGTCACTGACGCAAAAATCATGGATTTTCTGGACAGTACGGTTTTGACGGTCTGACGATTAGACGCGCACCGCCGGTTTTACCCAGGCTTTTTCGTTGGGATCGTAGTGCTTCAGCAAGCGCGCCGGATTGCCACCCACCACCGAATACGGCGGCACATTGCGCGTCACGACGCTTCCGCCCGCCACCACCGAATGGCGGCCGACGGTTACGCCCGCCGTAATGACCACATTGGCCCCAATCCAGCATTCGTCTTCAATCACGATGGGCTGGGTGACAACGGGCTGTTCCCGAATCGAACGACTCACGTCTTCGTAGGAATGATTCAGGCCCGACAGCACCACGTGCTGGGCAATGATGACATCGTTCCCGATGGTCACCGGCCCGATCACCACGGATCCGATTCCGACCGTGCACCGCTCGCCAATCCGCACCGGCCCCACGCCGTTATTGACCACGCCGAAGGCTTCAATGACACTGTGCGCTCCGAGTTCAAACGGATTGAACGGCAGCACATCCAGCCGCACCGACGAGCGCACCATCGACGTCCGGTGCCGCTTGTGAATGAACGGATTGACCAACCAGCTCACCCACCGGCGGGGCCGGGCTTCGTGCCGGGGAATCAGCATCCAGTGAATCAGGCTTTTCAGCCAGCGGTGCCGGTCCAGGTATTCTTTCATACGGTTTTTGAAAATAAATCAGGTGGTTTGAGGCTGAGAAACAAGAAGTTGATCGATGGCATCCGTCAGCATCCCAACCGAGTTCTCCCAGGTGTGTTCCCAGGCAAACGCAATCCGCTCTTCCGGCGACGACAGCACCTTGCCATTCAGCACGTCGGCAATGCGGGCAATGAACTGTTCGGTATTTTCGGCCAGATAAACGTGTTGATCAAACAGGGCCATCGTCTCGGTTTTGCCAGCCACCACCGGTTTGCCCATCGCCAGGTATTCATCGATTTTGCGGGGATAATTGCCAATGGTCACTTCATTCAGGACCTGCGGATTGATCAGGACGTCCATTGCAGCCAGATACGCCGGAATTTCGCGGGGTGTTTTGGCCCCCAGAAACGTTACGTTCGGCAAGGCTTTCAGCCGTTCCGTCGGGAACGAATCGTCGGTGGTTCCGATCAGGACGATTTGCCAGTCAGGGCGTTGAGTGGCGACCTGTCCGATCAGATCGCCGTCCAGCCGTAAACCGGTGAGTGCTCCGGCGTAACCAATTCTGGGCCTGGGAATCGAAACCATGTCGGCTGGAACGTCGGTAATGGCGGCCGGGTCAAACATTTTTAGATCGCACCCCTGCCCCACGTACACCGAATGCGGACTGTATCGGCCGGCCTGATTCGCCAAATACATCGAATTACTGGCCACCAGATCGACCTTACTCATCAGCAGCGGCTCCAGCCGGGCACCGTGGCGCTTCCAGAAATCCACCGCCAGAAAATTATCCCGCAGGTAGTAGACGTACACCTCCGGCCTGAGCAGTTCTTTCAGGTAAAAACCCTGCAGCATGTCATTGTCGTTAATCAACACGTACGACTTCCAGCTCAGCTCCGCGACGGCGCGTTTGATTTCAGTCGCCAAAACCGTACCGTTATACCGGTTTGCCCAGTCGTACAACGGAGTGTCGGGCAGCCAGTTGAACGATCCCAGCAGCGACTTTGGCGACAAAACCCACAGGTTCTCCTCGGCCTGAATCAGATGGCGGCCCCCATTTTCGGCCACAAACTCGTCGCGCCGTTGCGCCCGGCCTGATTTTTTGGAAAGCCGGGCCGACCAGTCCAGCGGTTCATTAACAAATAAAACCGGGTGGTTTTTAGACAGGGTGCGGGCCATATCCCGGATATTGCTCCCCAATTGTTTTTCTTCCCAGGGTTGCCGGGATGTGATGACAAAATTCATTGCGCCAGGCGATTTATGCATGAGTTGACTGCGTGCAATTAAAATCCGGTCCAAAACACCGGATCCATACTCTAAAAATGTCTGATAATTTCCCCCTCCGCTTCCACTCCCATAAAGAATATAGCAAATAGTATGCTTAATTTGTCGGAGAATTTCAGGCGCAAAATCCGTCTGAGAACCCCGGCGGAATGGACCAAGGAATTATTTTAGAATTAAAATCAAGATCATGTTTAGACAGGATTAAGCAGTAAAATATTGCATTTAATTTCTTGTTTTCCAGATACTTATAAATATTCAAATTTGTCACTATTTGGGGTACATTCAAAGAAGGCCGATGGAGAGTGGTATTATTTTTGCTAACTATAATCTGTTCCAGTTACTTGAAATAGGTGAATGAATTCTTTCCGGCGATGATGACTCGATTTTCTAATTTAGCATGCGGTAGATTCCAGAAAGTCTTGCAATTGTCCTTTTTCTGTCTGTTTATTTCCCCGGTTTTGTACGGTCAAAATACGGTTTCGGCTTCAAAGACGCCCGGGCAGCAGCCGGTGGCAAGCTCGAACGACACGCTGTATCTCGACATCACGCAGGACCTGTCAACGCAGTTGCTGCCGTTCGAGGAAATTTTCCAGATTGCCGTGGCAAAGTCCCCAACGATCCGGTATGAAAATGAAATAATTGTTACCCAAAATGCGGATTACAAACTTTCCAAAATACTGATTTTACAGACGGCAACCGGCTTCACGAACTATTCGTTTGGGAACCAGGCTATTTTATCGAACACCTCCTTCGGGGCGGATGCCCTGGGGCAAATCGCCAACGGCTATCGCACCGGCGTCGGCTTGCAACTCAGTTTGTACGATATATTCAGCCGGAACCACAAAATCCGGCAGGCCCGCGCCACCTATCAGGCGGCCCTCATCAAACGGGAAGCCGTTGAACTGGAGCTAAAAAAGGATCTGATTACGATCTACCAGGATTTGATGACTTCACAACGAATTCTGAAAATTCGGATTCAGGACGAACAAGCTTCGTATGCGGTCTACCGAATTGCCGAAGCGGACTCCCAGATGGGCCGTCTCGACCCGAAAAGCATGGCCACGGCCAGCAACGAATATGCCCAAACGAAGTCAATTACCGAACAGGCCAAAGGTGAATTTCTGAAAAACGTATTTTACCTCGAAGCCACGGTCGGTGTGCCCATTCAACAACTGAAACGTAAACCGTAGATTCACTTAATGACACCCCGGGTATTTTTGCGTCTCATCAAACAGCATGCGCTCTGGTTTATTCTGATCCCCGTTCTGACGGCCGGGACGGTGTATTTTTTAACCAAGGATGAACCCCGCGTTTATAAATCACAGGCGACGCTTTACACGGGGCTGGCTTCGGGCTATTCGCTGCTTTCGGACCAGCAGGCTGGTTTTATCGATCACTCGGCGGCTGCTTTTGAAAACCTGCTAACAACGCTCAATTCACAGGAAACGCTCCGGCAGATCGGGGTGGATTTGCTGGTGAAGCACCTGCCCCTCGAAAAACCGGATGGAAAAATCCTGTCGGCACCCGCTTTTCAGCAACTTCGCCTGGCCATTCCGGAGAATCTGCGCCGTTCGTTGATTCAGAATGCCAATCCGGCTCAGTTATACACCCGGATCGACAGCCTGTCCCGCTCCATTACTGACAATCCGGTTCAACACCTCCTGCTGAAATCGGACGCCTACTGCTCGGTTCGGGTGATGGGCAAAAAGCTGAAAGCCACCCGCCGAAGCCCCAGCGACATGCTGGACATGGAATACGAATCCGATGATCCGGCGGTAGCCCAGCAAACGCTCAGTCACGCCATTTCAATCCTGAACAAACGGTATACGACTCTGAAAACCGCCGAAACAAACTCGGTGGTGACCTACTACGAAGGCAAATCGCAGGAATCGAAGAAGAAGCTCGACGAAGCTGAAAACAAGCTCCGCGCCTTCAATGTGCAGCATAAAGTGCTTAATTTTGAGGAAGAATCGAAAAACATTGCCGCATCGCGGGAGCTTTTTTCCGGCGATTACAACAAGGAGGTGATGCAAAACCGGGCGACCAAAGCCGCAATGGATGCCCTGAGCAAACGCATGGGGCAGCAGGGCGTTTTGCTGGCTACCAACGGCGAACTGAAAGCCAAACAGGCGGATCTGGCCGAAGCCCAGAATCAGCTGGTGAATGCGCAGGCCTACGGACAACCGCAAACGGTTATCACCCGCCTGCAAACGCGGGTCAATCAGGCTTCGGAAGCTCTGAAAGCTACCGCCCGGAATTACTCGACGGCCGAAAACTCCCCGGAATCCATTCCGCAACGCACCCTGCTGAACGAATGGCTGGAAAAAGTAATCGACTTTGAAGAATCATCGGCGCGACTCGACGTCTACAAATCGCGGATGAACGAATACCAGACCAAAACCGAAGAATACAGCCCGCTGGAGTCGCAGCTTCGTCAGCTTAACCGGGATCTGGAACTGGCCGAAAAAGAATATCTGGCCTCGGTTCAGTACCTGAATCAGGCGATTACGCACCGCCAGGACATTGCGGTCGATGGTGCGCTGACGGTTTTGGATGCCCCGAATTTTCCGTACGAAGCGCAGTCGAAACGCTGGCTGTTTGTGGCCCTCGGTTTTGGCGTTGGCTTGTTTATCGCGATGATGCTGACGGCTATTCGCTTCTGGATCGACCGCCGGATCAGTTCACCGGAGCAGGCCGAAGCGTTGATTGGCCGACCGGTAGCGGCTGTTTTCCCAAAGGTCAAAAAATTCACCATCGACTCCAAAGCCGGCCGGACGGCCTTGAGCATGTTCGAGCAGTTGTGCAATGCCATCAACTTTGAACTGGTCAAAGCCAGCGCCACCCGGCCCTTCCCCCCCATCATCGCTGTGTTCAGCGTCCGGTCGAAACAGGGTAAAACCTGGGTGGCCAACAGCCTGGGCCGGATGTATGCCGAAGCGGGTCAGCAGGTGGCGTATTGTTACCCGCGCCTGACCGACGAACAGGAGAAAGTGGAGCAGGACGGCATCACGTTTTTTCCGTACACGCGCCGGTCGGATTTGATGAACGTGACAGAAATTGACTTTCTGTTTGACGAAACCACCAAATTCGATGCGTCCCAGTTCGACCGGATCATTCTGGAAATACCGCCCCTGATCAGCAGTCCGATCCCGGTTTACCTGATCAATCACTGCTCGGTTTCGGTTCTGGTAACCGATGTCAACAGCATCTGGGCCCGAACGGAGCGTAAAGTGTTGGAGATGTACCTGAAAATCGCCACGCATTCGGTGGTTACGGTCCTGAACCGGGTTGACGGCAGCTACATCGATGCTCCGAGTAAAATTGACGCCCAGCAACGGCCGATGCAACCTGAACACTCCGTCGAAGTGCAGCGGACGTTGCGTTCGCTGGAAAACCAACGGACTCTTCAATACGGAAAAATAGCGTAGCAGACCCGCAGCCTCATGAGCACGAAACAACAGGCCATCAGTGGCGGAAAATGGATTACGATTTCAACCGTAATTTCGACGGTATTCCAGTTTCTGCAGGTTTCGATTCTGGCCCGGCTGCTGGACCCCTCCGTTTTTGGAGTTGTCAGCGTCAGCACACTGATCATTAACTTTTTCTTTATTTTCAGCAATTTAGGCTTCTCCAACTCCATCATTTCGAAGCAGGAAAGCGACCCAAAAGTGCTTTCAACCCTTTATTTTCTGGGCTTGATGCTGGGCGGAACGTTCTTCCTGATCGTCTATTTCAGTTCGCCCCTGGTTGTTTCGTTTTACAACGAACCACGACTGGACAAAGTAATCAAACTGGCTTCTTTCTATTTTATTATCAATTACATCGGTCAGATTTTCCTGTTTATTCTGCAAAAGGAATTACAGTTTAAATCAGTCGCCATTGTCGAAATAATTGGCACCGTTGTCGGCACCGCCATCGCCATCGGAATGGCGTATAATGGCTACGCCGAAACCTCCTTGGTGATGGGTTATCTGATCATGCACGTGGTCCGCACCGTTTTATCGATTCTGCTGGGTCTCAAATATTTTAAACCGGCTTTGTATTTTAACATCAGCCTCATTAAAGATCACCTCCGGTTTGGGTTATTTAATGTGGGCGATGGCTTAATTAATTTTATTCAGGGCAACGTGGACAACATTATTGTTGGCAGCCTGCTCGGCGTTACGCCCCTCGGTTATTACACCATCGCCTATCAATTAGCGGTTTTTCCGATTAATAAACTGAACCCCATTATTTTGCAGGTTGCCTACCCGGTTTTGGCCAAGATGAAAGGCAATGACCTGGAATTACGAAATTCATACATCAAGATTCTGGACATCATCAGCTATTTAAATGTACCGCTCCTTGCCGGTTTATTTATTACGGCTGAAAGTGTAGTACCGTTGTTTTATGGTCCTGGTTGGGATAGCACCATTCCCCTTATTAAAATTTTTATTTTGCAAAGTTTTTTTGGTTGTCTGGCTCACCCACTGTTTACGCTGGCGTTTACCAAAGGCAAACCCAACTTACTGTTTTACATCAACGTAGTCACTCTGGTAGTTAAGGTCCCGCTCCTGTATTTCTTCGGAAAATACTGGCAGGTTACCGGCATTGCCTTGTCCTACTTAACGACCACCTTTATTAGTCTGATCCTCAACTTTTATGTGGCCCACGCCCTGATCGGAAATTTCTTTAAAGAATTCCTGGCGAACATCCTCAAACCACTTAGTTTTTGTCTGCTCATGGTGGTTACCATTTTTGCGTACAAGGAGCTGGTCGGGTACGCCGGTGTTTTCAACACCATCGCGGAAATCACCATCGGAGGCTTTATTTATTTGGCCCTCACGTTGAAATACAAAGTGTCACTTCCTGAAATCAGAACCTTTAGACAATCGTTGTAATGTCGCAAGAGCAACCTATAAAACACCGGTTTCAGGTTCTTGATATCTTTCGGGGCATTTTCGCTTCGATGGTGGTTTTGTTTCATTTATCGCCCTTTGCCGCCACTCCCCTGCTGAACAATCGCTTTGTCGATAACTCCGACATGTTTGTTGATTTCTTTTTTGTATTAAGTGGTTTTGTCATCACGTATAGTTATCCCAAAATGCGCGATGCGGCTGAATTTGGATTATTCATTAAGAAGCGGTTATTACGGATTTATCCGCTGCACTTTATTTTACTGTTCTGTTTCGTAATAATTGAAAACATCAAGCTGTATTTCGCCAGTTACATCCATATTAACCAGCCATTCAACGAAAACAATAACATTCTTACCTTTTTCACATCGCTGTTTCTGCTCAACTCGGTTAAATTCCCCGGCATTTCTGATGTAAGCTGGAACATTCCGAGTTGGTCGATCAGTGCGGAAATGATCTCTTACGTGGTTTTTGGGGGCGTTCTGGTCGCCATTTTTAAGGCGGGTTATCAATCCATCAAATTCATTGTATTCGGAAACCTGCCCGTTCTGGCCCTGCTGATTCTCATCGGCATCACTGGCCGAACGGAGCTGAACTACAGTTTTGACTACGGTTTTTTACGCGGTTTGATCGGTTTTTTCACGGGATCCGTCTGCTTTTTTGTGTTCAGTAAAATCTACCCGTTACTCGGAAAAGCAAAGTCGTCCTATTTCACAATTCTCGAAATTACCTCTTTACTTATCCTGCTGTTCATGATCGCTAATGGACCGGTTTTAAAAAGCATCGGCTACGTTTACGAAGGAATTTTTTTCTGTTGCATTCTGATCTTTTCGTTTGAACGTGGCATCATTTCTGATCAGTTAAAGAAATCCACGCTATTAAAAAACATCGGAACGTATAGCTATTCCATTTACATGACGCATACCCTTATTCTGAGTTTGTTCAATGTCATTTTCATTCGCCTACTAAAGTTACCTCCTTCTGCGTACGTGTACCTGGTATTTGTCAATTATTACCTCATTTACGTGGTATCGAAATGGACTTATCAAAACATAGAAATGCGGTTTAATAAAGGATTTTTCGTTTCCAATAAGAATCAAAAAGAATCCTTATCCAGAAGTATTCAGCATTAATTTTCGATTCAATACCGACGCTTGGTGTCATGAGAAATAAATCCACGTATCCGCTCCATAAAATCCTCCAACTGATTGCACTCGTTGCCTTTATAAGCGGTTGCCAGCCTACCATTACGCCACGGCCGGTAGCCGATTTTTCCATTGAACAAGTGAGCGGATCACCCGGAAAAATAAAAATTACCAACAAATCCCTCAATGCAACCCGGTACCAGTGGACCTTTGGTGATGGGCGGGCTTCTACGGAAGAAGCGCCCGAGATTGAGTACAAATCCGACGGAACGTACACCATTGTTTTGACGGCGAAAAACAGCGTTGGCGAAGATCAGGTTTCCATCAGCACCGAAATTGGCGGCCTGGTTAAATACGTAACGGCCGGTTTCGACTTCGCTTTCGTGAGCGGCTCGATCAATCGCGTTCAATTCACCAATAAGTCCGTGAATGCCGACCGGTATCAATGGGAATTTGGTGACGGACAAGCTTCAACCGATGCAAATCCAATCGTCGAGTTCAAAGCCAATGGGATTATTTCGGCCCGCTTGATTGCCAAAAACGGCAATAGCACCGACGAAGTTTCTAAAAGCGTGACCATCTCCGGAATCTCCACGTCTGGCAGCGTAATGTTCTGGACGAATAGCCGGGGCGATGGCTCCGATATTGAAGTGTACGTAGCCAATGCCATGCAGGGTGTTATCAACACCTTTCAGGCCACGGGCACACCCACTACCTGCGGTTTGGATGGGTACGTTACGTTCCAGAGTACGGACGGAACGTATAGTTTTTATGCGCGATCGAAAAGCCGTTCCTGGTCGGGTGTAATCACCGTCAAAAACGGGGAATGTCGCATGAAATTGTTACCACAATAAGTCAGAAACTCAGCCCTTTTAAGCCGTGAGCAACCTCCTTTTACCCGACTGGCTGGCGAAACATTCATTTGTTTACAACCCCAAAAGTGTGGCTGCTGGGCAGCTTCATGATTTACGCGCCCGACTGGCCCAGTTTAACACGGAAAAACCGGAAATTTCCATCGTTATTCCGGCCTATAACGAAGAAGCTAATTTACTGCATACGCTGTCATCGCTGGCCGATCAACGGCTTTCCCGACCAACGGAATTGCTGGTTGTCAACAACAATTCGGCCGACCGCACGCAGGACTTACTCGATAAATGCGGGGTGCGTTCTATTTTCGAGCGCCGGCCCGGTGTTGCTTTTGCCCGTCAGGCGGGTTTGGAAGCGGCCCGGGGTACGTACATGGCCAACGCCGATGCCGACTGCCTGTATCCGGCGGGCTGGGTGGAAACCATCACCAAACCACTGAAGGACCCACAGGTTGCCTGCACGTACGGTTTATACTCGTTTTTGCCCAGCCAGAATTCGTCGCGGCTGGCGCTGCTGGGCTACGAAAAAACCGCCCAGCTGGTCAACCACATCCGCAACCGCAATTATCAGTTCATGAATGTGTATGGGTTCAACTTTGCCTTCCGGCGCGCTGATGCCCTGGCCGTAGGCGGTTTTGCGCTCGACAGCGGCCGCGAAGGTTCGGTGGCCGAACTGGTGGCTGCGGGCATCAAGCCTCCACCCTCCGGCAAGTGCGAAGATGGCTGGATGTCGCTCTCGCTGGAACAGGAAGGCAAAGGCCGTACGGTTCGGGTGACGGACCCCGCAGCGCGGGTCTGGACGAGCGACCGGCGTTTGCTGGCCGATGGCAGTCTGGGCAAAGCGTTTACGACGCGCGTCTGGCAGGCTATTCGTGGTCTGGGACTTTCGTTTTCAGCGTCCGGCTCCACCCCTTCCTGATTCGCTTTCATGCGCATGGCTGCTCCGTTTCCGGTATTGGCAAGAATCTTTTTACTCGTCAACATCGTACTGATGCCGGTCTTGTACGTGGGCTCCCCGGCTGCGGTTTTTGCGCAATCCTGTACGGGAATTCTGGGCGAAGCGATCGTTAATGAAACATTTGGTACGGATGTGTTGACACCCCTGGAACCGGGCAAAACCACGTATCAGTTCAGGTCGGATCGTTGCCCTACCGATGGTGAATACATCCTGGCGAATTCGACGCATTGTTTCGGTTCGACCTGGCATACCGTACCGGAAGATCATACGGAGGGTGACGTCAATGGCGCGATGTTTCTCGTCAATGCGTCGTTCGAAACCGGTCAGTTTTATAGCCAGTCTGTGCCGGGACTGTGCAACGGCATCACGTACGAGTTTTCAGTTTGGGTCCTGAATTTAATGAACCCGATTGCCGCCAATGGCTGCAATCCGATTGAGTCCGTTCCGCTTGATCCAAACATTACAATGAAGATTGAACGGGCCAACGGAAGCAGCATTCAAACGTTGAATACGGGATCAATCCCGCGTACCAACACACCAACCTGGATCCGGTATTCGGTGCTGTTTACCATGCCGGATGATGGCAATACGGTGGTGATTAAACTGATTAATAACGGTCCGGGTGGGTGTGGGAATGACCTGGCGCTGGATGATATTCAATTCCGTCCATGCCATCCGGTGCTTTCGATTGCGTATAATGAAACCGACGACTCAACCCTGACCGTATGTGCCAACAGCAAACACCTGATCCGGTCGAATCTGGGTTCCGGTTATGACCGGCCGGTTTATCAGTGGCAGGAAAGTACCGATGGTTTTAGCTGGCGGGCGATTGCCAACGCGACCAGTGAATCGTATTGGGTTCAAGTCAATTATGCGGAGAATCGCTATTACCGGCTGGTCTGTACGCAATTTCCAAACACCATCTCGGAACAGAATACGCAGTGCCGTTCGATTTCCAATACCGTAACGATTTCGATTCGAAATCCGGACGAGTGCAGCGGTTCCCGGATCGATATCCCCGATTCCTTCACACCGAACAGGGATGGGATAAATGATCAGTTGACGGTCTATCACGGTGAAAACATCACCTTCGAACTGCGCATTTTTAATCGCTGGGGAAGTGTCATTTTTATGACCGACACCAACGGACCCCGGTGGGATGGCATGTATTTAGGTAAACCGTGTATGGAAGGTATTTACCCGTGGAAAATAACGTACCGATCCCCCGGGTTGAACCCGGAAGGAAGGGATTATGTAAAAACCGGTCAGGTACTGCTTCTGCGCTAATTCGGAAAACTAGGATAGGACTAAACGACTTTAATTTACTCAACGTATGGAAAACCATTTTCCGGGTGTGACCTTACTGGTTACGCATTACAACCGAAGCGGTTCGCTGGAGCGTTTGTTGCGAACGTTTACGGAATTAAACTGCTCTTTCGACGGCATCGTGGTTTCGGACGACGGAAGCAAACCCGAGCACCAAAACGCGTTGAGAGCCCTAACAAAAAAGTATAACTTTCAACTGGTTACAACACCAAAAAACAAAGGGTTAGGAAATAACATCAACAAAGGGCAGGATGCGGTCAAGACACCGTATACGCTGTATGTCCAGGAGGATTTTGTGCCTCAGCCTGCGTTTGCCACCCATTTTAAGGACGCGTTGTCCATCATGAATCAGGAGAAAGACCTGGATCTGATTCGGTTCTATGCCTATTTCCCCTACCCTTATTTGGAGCCGTACGGCAAAGGTTTTTCAAGAATGATTTATAAACCGTGGCCGTGGAATGCCAATCATTTAAAATTCTACGTATACAGCGATCATCCGCACTTACGACGAAGCAATTTTCTGCAAAAATTTGGTCGGTATGTCGAGGGCAAAGATGTAAACGTGACCGAATTCCGGATGTGTCTTTCGGTGATTCAGAAAAAAGGAAAAGCCTTGCTTTTCAATGAGTTTACGACGGTATTTGATCAGAAGAACTCCAGTGCTGAACCCAGTACGTTTTACCGGGCCAGCTGGCGGGAAAGTACCAATCCGGCTTTTCTTTTTGCCCGTTGGTGGTATTTAAAATACCGGCTTCTTAAAAACACCTTTGAGCTAGCCTTGCTGAAAGACTAATCTTTCTAGTTCGATCCAATTGAATTGCTTTTCTTTTTAAAAATGGACACCTCCTCAGCACATTTTCAGGATGTCACCGTATTGATAACGCACTATAACCGCAGCAGTTCGCTGGAGCGGTTATTAAAAGCGTTTAAAGATTTGAACTGTTCGTTCGACGACATTGTCGTATCGGATGACGGCAGCAAACCGGAACACCTGAACGCGATCCGTGAAATGAAAAAACAGTATTCATTTCGTCTGATTACAACGCATCAAAACAAAGGGTTAGCCAACAACATCAACAAAGGGCAGGAAGCGATTAAAACGCCGTACACGCTGTATGTCCAGGAAGATTTTATTCCAAAACCGGCTTTTGCAGGCTATTTTAAAAAGGCCCTAGAAATGATGAATCGGGAAAAGGAGCTGGACATCGTCCGGTTTTATGCCTACTTTCCCTATCCCTACTTGGAACCGTATAAAGACGGTTTTTCGAGGATGTTGTACAAACCCTGGTACAGCGATTACACCAAAATTTATTACTACAGCGACCATCCACACTTACGGAGAAGTTCCTTTCTGGACAAATTCGGGCGGTATGTCGAAGGCATTAAATCCGACAAAACCGAGTATAAAATGTGCCTTTCTTTTATTAAAAATAAAGGAAAAGGGATATTCCTGACGGATTTTAAAGCCATGTTTGAGCAGAAGAATTCTGAAGATGAACCCAGCACGGTAACGCGGAGTAACTGGCGCCATGACAATACCAACTTTTTCGTCATTTGGGGTCGCGCCCTCTACCGGCAGATCAAATACAATTATGATTTAATGTTTTAAATCAGGCCTGGTACTCAAAATAAAAAGGGCGGTAATCATAAGATTACCGCCCTTTTTATGACAGCTTCCTTTTATTTATCGGCTTTTACGATTTTGCGGAAAGCCCGGTCGTTGCCCTGTTTAACCTCCAGAATATACATCCCGGCCGGCAACGTTGAAATGTTGATTTTTCCCGAGTAATTCGAGGACGGTTTTTCCGCGTTCATCTGCTTGTGCAGAGTGCCCAGACTCCCGTTGAAAAGGTTAATTTCCAGCGGCTGGTTGCTTTCATTGTCCAGATCGATCGTCACCTGATCGATGGACGGATTGGGATACACCCGAACCGTTTCGTGCAGCGATTTCCCCGTCAATTCAGCGGAGCCAAGACGCGCGGTAGCCGTGGTCGATGTAGCGGAAGTAACCACCTGATCGGAAGCGATCACAAAAATTGGCGTTTCCGTCACCGTCAGGGTCAATTTTCCCGCCGATGTATTCCGTTTCTGAACGTCGGCGGTGTCACTGGCAACCTTCGGCGTATACACCTTCGCGAAACTTGCCGAGCCCAGATCCAGCGTGTACTGCGCCGTCCGGCCTACTTCATCGGGCACCACCAGCACATAAGCCGATTTGCCCTGGTATTCATAGCGGTCAACAATCGGATTCGTACTGATCGTTTGTTTATAGGTATACTCGCCCAACAGCTTGTTCGCCTGGTAAATGAAGTCGGCGGCCGGTTTACGGGTAAAGTCCTGGTTAATCAGGCCCGATGAGCCAAACTGCGTCGGATTCAGGAAGTTATCGTCATACATCTGGTAGAAGAAAATCCGCTCGACGCCCGAACGCGCATAAAACAAGGCCGTTCGCAAAATCCAGTCGGCCTGCGTCTGGTATTCATTTTTGTTGCCAATTGGAATGGCTTTCAGCGGACTGCCCTGGTTGGCATCGTATCCAGTTTCGGTCACCCAAACCGGCATGTCGTACGAATATTTGTGCGCGGCTTCCACAAACTGCTTCACCACATTGACGGCGGACGAAATTTCGGGCGCAGCTCCCCGGCTCGACAAACCACTCTGCGACGAGTTGGAATTATCGGGGTACAAATGGTAATTGATCACATCCCAGCACAGGTTGACCGAGCCATCCGGTTTGTAGCCCCGGTGTTGCTTGCACCAATCGATCATGCCCCGCAGGTAGTCGGGTCCGGCATAGGCCGAGGCCATGCCCCCAATGACGACTTTCACGTTCGGATCGGCATTTTTTACCCCCACGCCCGGCCCCATGGTGTTTTTATGGCCGTCGTAGAAAGCCGACAGGTTAGCGGCATACTCGCGGGCGGTTTGGTAGCCTTTCCGGCCTTTCCACCACTTATCCCGTTCGTTGTCGCACTCAATGTATTTGATCATTCCCAACCCAATTTTCACGGTGTTGATGCCATCGCCGGTCCAGCGCTGGGCGCTGTTTACGCTCACCAGAGCCGGATTAACGTTCGTGTTGTACCCATAGCGGGCGATGTACTGGAACGCAACCCGGGCCTGATCGATGTAGGAAATCGGTTGCGTAAAATCGCTGCCGTACCGAAGCGGCACATTTTCCGAATCCCGCTGATCGGCCGGATAAGTTGCCAGCATCCAGGCCGGCAGAGTTTTCAGACAGGCCAGTATTTCAATGCCTTCGGCTTTGCTGCGTTCATAAATGGCATCGTAATTCCAGCCTCCGCTGTGGGTCGGGTTGTACGTAAATTTGCCTTCGTTGGCTTCCAGCTTTTCCCAGTCAATGTAGTGACGAATTCCCCGGAACGTTTTAACGGCTTTCATGCGCGTTTCGTCGATCACATCCGGAATCCGGCCATCGATAAAATCCCACTCAAATGCATTCGCGCCAAACATGCTTTTCAGTTGAATGGATTTCTGCGGAACCGGCGTCGTCGGCACGGTCGTCGGGGTGTAGCTGCCGTAGAGTTCCATTTCGGTCGGGTATCCCCACCACGCATTCAGCACCAGATACCGGGCATTGCTGATGGGAAGGTCCAGCTTGAATTTGGCGTCGCCGGTGGTCGAGCGGTTGGGATACGGCCCCACCCAGCCGTTGTATTCCTGTCCGGTAAAAGTCGCAATCGGGATCACCTGCCACTGATCGGTGATGATCGACAAGGTCACTGGATTGTCGGCCATCGTACCGGGACCGTCGAAGAATTTAATGCTCTCAATGGTCATCGTTTCGCCCGGAAGCAACGGATAATACGCATCAAAATTGCTCAGCACTTTCCCATAACCGGTATTGACTTCGGCCTGCAAATTTCCGTCGAACAAGCCTTCCAGCCCGTTATTAACGTTATTGAGCTGATACCAGCGTTTGGCCTCAATCGGAATTTTGATGGCCGTTGAAGAGGTTGGGGGTGTTGGAGGGGTCTGCGCCGGAAGAACCGTCAGGGTTCGGGCGACCGACGGAGCTGCCGTAAAATTGGCATTTCCGGTTTGGGAAGCGGTGATCGTTGCCGAACCGGGTCCCACAACCGTCGCTTTCCAGGAACCGGTCGAATTGGAAACCGAAGCCACCGCTGTGTTGGACGAAGCAAAGGTGATAGCGGTTTCGGTATTGGTGCTGCTGGCGACCAGATTGAACGGCGCATCGCCCACGGTTTTGTCCGGCAAAGCGGCAAACGTAATTACCGAAGACACCGCAGTCGGCGCGGTCGACTGCACATCGAGCCAGTTAAAATTCCAGTCGCCTTTCACGGCATGTACCCGCAAAACCTGGCTGCCCGCCGGTAAGGTGGCGGTCCCGCTCACCGTGGTCCAGCTCTGCCAGCCGCCCGTGATGGGTACCTCGACCGTGGTCAAAACCGCCCCGGCCGTATTTCTGAGTTCAATCTTTCCTTCGCCCCATTGTTTGGCCACCCGAAATTTAAAGGCGTAGGTACCCGCCGTTGGCACTTTGAGGTTGTAATCCAGCCAGTCGTTATCGTTGATCCAGCCCACGCTCAGCCCGCCCCCGGTATCTGAGGTCGTTTCGGTTTGGATTCCGTTCATGCCGGCGTAGTTTTCCGCTTCAATTTTGCCCGGCACCGGCGTCGCTGCCACCACCTCGAACCAGTTGAAATTCCAGTTCCCGGCAACGGCCCGCACCCGCAAAATCTGCTCCCCGGCATTAAGATAGCCCGTGGTGGTAATCGTTTGCCAGCCCTGCATACCACCCGTTTGTGGTACGCTGATCGAGTTCAAAACCGCCCCATTGAATGATTTAAGTTCGATCTGCCCGTTCCCCCAGCCGTTGGCAACCCGGAATTTAAAGGTATACGCACCGGCCGAAGCAACTTTGATGTTATAATCCATCCAGTCGTTGTCATCAATCCAGCCCACATTCTGACCACCGCCCACGTCGGCGGTATTTTCGGTCTGGATGCCGCTCATGTTCGCATAGCTTTCGGCCTGCACCTTGGCCGGAACGGGCGTAAAAGCCGGCAAAGCAGTCACCGGTTGTCCGAAGGCTTTGATTTTTTGCGGAATGTTGTTGCTGTATTTGTGAATTACAATGGCGTCGGCATAAACCGGCTGAGCCAGCGGGAGGTCGATCCAGGTCATGTACGTTGGCCCTTCAAACGTCCCCAGCAGAATTTTTTCCGTACCGTTGACGGCGTAAATGGAAGCTGGCTGATCCGTAAACCATCCTTCGCCATCGTAAAGCGACAGTCGGCTCAGGATCGCTTTCTTTTCCAGCTTCAAGGTGACATCAACCCATTTAAAGTTGTTGGTCCAGGCCTGCGCCACCAGGCTGTCCGTATTATCGTTCAGCCAGGGCGAATAATCCTGACCGGTTTCTTCACTCGGTGTTACGGAGACAAACCGGATCCGCTGTTCGGTTTGGGCAAAAACAAGTACTGAAATAAACAAACACAACAGGGTCAGTACATTTTTTTTCATAGTAGAAAAATTGAAGTAGGGAAAATAAAAACCGCGTTTGTATACCAAGCAAAGAATTTATAAACCGGCAAAAAACCGTATTTACATTCAAATATACTTTAGAAACTATAATTTAGTTTCAGCTGATTTATGCACCAAAGTGTATGCCATAATTAACAGACATGAAAATATTTTTGCTATTTTTAAGTAATGAACAAAAAACTAGTGCTTTTTAATCTGCTTTTTCCGGAAAACTAGGAGAAGAAACAGGAAATTATTTGTGCAGTTAAATTCGATTTTTTTATCCGGATTGTCTTTTTCTAGTAAACGATCGTTATAATCTGATTTTGAATTTCCTATAGATGGCAAAGTTGGTAGCAATAGAAGGCGGCAAAACCGGCGAGAAAGTGCATTTTACCCGTGTAAACACTCAAAATTGAGGAGAACGAAGAGACTCATTTTAAAATACATGAGTATTTATCAGATCAATTCGCCCGCAAAAAGCCCGATAACAGACACAATTAACTCAACTATTAAAGACGGTTTTGAGTCAATATATTGACCTATTTTCGTTCCATTTTCTGGAATACATTCTACCGTATCTCCACAAACTATTTTCTATTCCGAACCACTTAATCACATTTGTTATGAGTGTACAATCACCAAAATCTCGCACTTTATTTGCTAGACCGTTTTAGAAAGCCGACTCAAGTGTTTTGATTAACTGTGGTTTTATCGACTGGGTATAGTGGTATCCTATCTGGAATAGCTCGCGGGCGCGTCGCCAGTCGAAAACATCGAACCGGGTTAGTTCCGGCGGCTCGATTAGCAAATGGCATTTGGCCAGCCGCTCCCGGGTTTTGCTGCGAACCGCCAGAATTAGGCTGCGTTCAATCACGCCCTTGATGGAGGTTATCGGTTTTTGCGTCGCAAAGGGATTGCAGTGAACCCCGACCATCACATCCACCTTTTGCTCAATGACTTCCACGGGCATGTTATTCAAAACCGCCCCGTCAACGTATTGCCGTTTATTGATCAGGTAGGGCTCAAAAATTCCGGGCAAGCAACACGACGCCAGGACAGGCCGCACAATCTCGCCCGTATCAAAAACCGTCATGCAGCCCTCGGTCAGATCCGTCGCCACCACATGCATCGGAATCGGCAGCGCTTCGAAGCTGTCGTGCGGCAGAAATGTGCGGTAAAATCCTTCTGCTTTGTCGAGTCGCAACAAGCCCATCCGGGTAAAAGCCGGCCGGACGTGCCGGTAAAATGGGGTGGTTTCAATGATTTTCAGGATTTCGTCGGGCGTGTAACCGTTGGCAAACAAAGCACCGGCAATGGCTCCCGCGCTCGTTCCCGCGATTTGCTGAAACGAAAAGCCTTCTTCCAGCAACCCTTTCAGAACCCCCAAATGCGCAATTCCACGCGCTCCGCCCCCGGAAAGCACCAGGCCAAATTTTAACATACAAAACGTTTTTACTTTTTATAAGAACGACGCCAACGGTCCTTTGTCGCGAATCCGAACGCCTTTTTCCGTCATCTCGACAGTGGCCGCTTCAACAACCGGGTCGTGTTCAAAAACCAGAATCCAGTTTTCGGCGGCTGCCTGTTGCAACAAGTGTGCCTTTTCTTCCATGGTCAGCAACGGCCGCACGTCATAACTCATGATCCACGGTAAGGCAATGTGCCCCGCCGACGGAATCAGGTCGGCAACAAATGCGACCGTGCGTCCGTTACTCCGAAAAACCGGGAGCGTCATTTTTTCGGTGTGCCCGTCTACCTGAAGCAGCTCAATTTCGGGAAACGGAAACGGTTGCTGATCCAGAAACCGCAACTGTCCACTCTGCTGCAACGGCTCGATATTTTCGTTCAGAAAGGAGGCCTTTTCGCGGGCATTCGGATGAATGGCCCACTGCCAGTGCGCGCTGTGGCTCCAATAGATTGCTGCGGGAAAAGTAGGCACCAAACGCTCCGCTTCCCGCCGTACCGCCCCGCCCACATGATCAAAATGCAGGTGAGTCAGCAGCACATCCGTAATGTCTTTCTCTGAATACCCCGCCTGACGAATGGATTTCAGCAGCGAAGCATCGCCGTGCGGATCATAAAAACTGAAAAACCGCTCATCCTGTTTGGTTCCCATTCCCGTATCCACCAGCAGCAGGCGGTTTTTGTCCTCGATCAACAGGCAACGCATTGCCCAGGTGCACAGGTTGCGGTCATCAGCCGGATTCTGCCTGCTCCAGAGCGACTTGGGCACCACGCCAAACATGGCGCCCCCGTCCAGTTTAAAAAAACCGGTATCGATTGTTTGAATTGTCATAGTAATTCGAGAATCGTTTCTACATAATGATTGAACCGACGCTTATTTACGATAAATCGCTTGCTTTTCATCAAATAAGAAAAAATGATCATAACAAATAAATTCGAAAGCGCTATCTTAAATTATTTTAAAAACTGATTTGACTTGCATTTACCAGACAGAATGCCTACCTTTAGGCGTTAATTGAGTGCCAAACGTGTATGAACTTAATGGATTTCCCCGCATCACTGCTCCATTCGAGCCAGCAGCGACGCTGATTTGCTGGTGTTTTCGCATTCGACCGTTCATCCACGCCAATTTTCATTTGAGATGGTGTTTCATTTCGCCATTTTGAATGCTTTTCGTATTGATTCCAAGAAATCAACCATATTTAAAATTTCGCTTGCAAATAAGTGATCAACTGGAAAGTCCAGTATAGATGTTTCACTCAACTGCCACCTTTGGTCGGAACAGTCGTATGAAATGGTTATACTGATCTTTTTTGAGCCTTACTCCTAACCGGGTAAGGTAGGTAGGACAGAGAAAAATGGTAGCAAAAATCCCCGAACCTTCGGGGATTTTTCTTTTTCATGCCCCAACAACTCGCCCTTCTTCGGCTTACACGGGCGGGGATACAGGAAGGGTAATCGGGTCGCCCACCTGCCACCTGACCTGATGCACGGGCATCTCCAGCGTCACCGTCGTTTCGTGCAGCCGAATTTCAATCCGGGCCTGCCCCGACTCCAGCTGAACCGCCGTAATCTGGCCCGTTACTTCCGGAAGCGTTTTTTGTCCGGGCCCGATCTCCACCCAAAAGGCCTTTCCCTGCTTCAGTTCCAGAAGCTGATCGGCCACCCGCAGAATTTCTTCCTGTTGGTGGCTCACCAGAACCGTGGTGGTACCAAACCGCTGGTGCAGGCTCAGCAATTCGGCCAGCAATTGATCGCGGGTTTCCCGGTCCAGGGCCGAGAAGGGCTCATCCAGCAGCAACAGCTGTGGCCGACGCGCCAGCGCCCGGACCAGGGCCACCCGTTGCCGCTGCCCGCCCGACAGGCTAGCCGGTTGTCGATCGGCCAGCTTCGTTAAACCAACCCGCTCCAGCAATTCGTCGATTAACGGGTCCCGGCGGTTTTCGGCGGCAAATTCAACATTTTGTCGGACACTCATATTTGGAAACAAAGCCGAATCCTGGAAAACCATACCGACTTTCCGGCGCTGCGTTGGCAGGTTGATTCGCTGCCCGGTATCGAGCCAAATCCGGTCTTCGACCCGGATGAGTCCTTCCTCCGGCACCATCAGCCCCGCCAGGATGCGCAGCAGGCTGGTCTTGCCCGAACCGGACGGACCATATAAACCGGTCAGGCTGCCGGTCGCCAGCGAAATGTCAACATCGAGGGGGGCCGGACCGCTGGCAAACAGCAGGTTCGTCCGGGCGCGTAATTGAATCATGAAATCAGAAGATCACCCACCGTTTGTTGATGGCATAAACCGCCAGCAAAATACCAAAGGAGACCGCCAACAGCAACAGGGCGTAGGCATTGGCCGCATCGTAATGCAACAATTCCACCTCATCGTAGATCGCTACGGAAGCCACGCGGGTTTCTCCGGGCAGATTCCCGCCAATCATCAGTACCAGACCGAACTCCCCAATCGTATGGGCAAACGACAACACAACGCCCGTCAGTAACGACGGTTTGATGTTGGGCAACAACACCCGGAAAAACGTTTCCCGTCGCGACTTTCCCAACGTATAAGCGACTTCGCGGAACGAAACCGGCAGGTTCTCCAGACCCGCCTGAACCGGATGCACCATGAACGGCAGACTGTAAAAAATGGACGCAACGACCAGACCTTCGAAGGTAAATAACAGACGAAAATCGAACCACGCCAGCAGCCGTTCTCCCAGAAAACCGGTCGGACTGAAGGTCAGCAGAAAATAAAAGCCGAGAACGGAAGGCGGCAGAACCAGCGGCAGGCTGATTACGGCTTCGACCGCCGGTTTGAACCGAAACCGCGTGAACGCCAGCCAGCCCGCCAGCGGAATACCGACCAAACACAGTAGCCCGGTGGTAATGGTGGCCAGGCGGAGCGTCAGCACGAGCGGTTGCCAGTCAAAATGATTCATCGGCGGGCCGGCAATTGATAGCCGAATTGGCGAAAAATGCCCTGCGCTTCGGACGAAAATAAATAATCGTAGAACGTTTGGGAGCCGGTTTTCGCCCCTTTCAGCAGCACGACGCCCTGCGCAATGGGCCTGGCACCCGGCACCTCCACCCAGCGTCCTTTTCCCCGCAATGACGGTTCCAGCACGACCGACTTGGCCGTAAAACCGGCTTCGACGGCGCCCGAAACCAGGTATTGGTTGACTTGTGCGATGCTTTCGCCGTACACGAGTTTGGGCTGTAGGTCAGGCAGTAGCTTCCGGGCCGTCAGCACGTCCACGGCAACGGTGCCATAGGGGGCGGTTTTGGGGTTGGCTACGGCAATTTTTTGGATGCGCGGATCGTTCAACACCGGCAATCCCGGCGCCGGGTCGATGTCGGGACGGGTCCAGAGCACCAGCACGCCGAGCGCATACACTTTCGGTTTGGTTTGGGCCAGCCCGGCTTTAAAAACCGCTTCCGGGTAGTCCATATCGGCTGACATAAACACATCGAATGGCGCTCCGTTCTGAATCTGGGCGGTCAGCTTCCCCGACGAGTTTACGATGGCTTCCAGTTCCAGACCGGTTTTTTTTTCAAAACCGGTTTTTAGCTTTTCCATCACAAACTGCGCATTGGCGGCCACAGCCACCCGGATTTTCTGGGCCGATACCGAAAAAGTGACTAGTAAAAAGAAGGCAAATAGCCAGGGACGCATGAAAGCTCGTTATGGTTTTTCAAATATAACGAGATCTTGAAAAAATGGCTTAAAATTAGTAGTATTGATTCTACCTTTGCCAGCAAATACCATGACGATTCGGCGTTGAGAAAGTAATCTGGATTACGACTCAACCCCAAAAGGTGTTGATCGCCAGCCGAACGGCAGACTGGACTACGCACAACTGGGATGTAACCATACCGGTTTTGGATGATTGCGTCCTGACCCTGACCGAACTGCTTCGGGAAGAGGGGATTGAATGGTGATGCTCTAACTACCCGGATTAAACCGGGCGGCATCGATGATGGACCACAGGTGAATGAGCCAGCCGAGCAGAAAAAACCAGAGAATCCCGGCCAGTACGAAATGGATAATCGCCATCAGCAAGCGGCCTTGCAGCAATTGACCCAAACCGGGAATGAAAAAACTACAGAGGGCTGCCAGAACATTACCGCCCGATCCTTGACCTGCCATTGGTATAAGCGTTTAAAGGTGTCTAACCACCAACAAAAATTAGTGGAGTGAATGATCCGTTCATGCGGTTTTTGACGAACGGTCTCTCTTGTCCTTTAAACTGCCGAAAACCGGTTCCGGTTTTTGAAAACAAAAAGGGTTACCGCAAAAAACCGCCTTCCAGCCCTTTGCCGTAACCCTTTTCAAGCCTTCTTACAAGCCCAGTACGCGCTTGTTGAATTCTTCATCAGCACCCGTCCCCGCGAAGTCATCAAACGCCCGCTCGGTCACGCGAATGATGTGGTTTTCGATAAACGGTGCGCCTTCAGCCGCGCCCTGCTCGGGGTGTTTGATGGCACACTCCCACTCCAGAACCGCCCAGCCGTCGTAATCATACTGTGACAGTTTGCTGAAAATACCGGCAAAATCGACCTGCCCGTCGCCCAGCGAACGGAACCGGCCAGCGCGCTCCACCCAGCCCTGGTAACCACCGTAGACGCCCTGTTTGCCCGTGGGGTTAAACTCGGCATCTTTCACGTGGAAGGCGTAAATCCGGTCGTGGTAAAAGTCGATGAATTGCAGATAGTCGAGTTGCTGCAGGACAAAGTGGCTCGGATCGTAGTTGATTCCGGCGCGCGGGTGGCCATTAACGTGGTCGAGGAACATCTCGAACGTAATCCCATCGTGCAGATCCTCGCCGGGGTGCAGCTCATAGCCGACATCAACACCGGCTTCGTCGAACGCGTTCAGAATCGGCGTCCAGCGTTTGGCCAGCTCCTGAAACGCCGTGGTGACCAGCCCCGCCGGACGTTGCGGCCAGGGGTAGACATAGGGCCACAGCAGGGCGCCGGAGAACGTTACGTGCGAGGTCAGACCGAGGTTCTGGCTGGCTTTGGCCGCCCACAGGAGTTGCTGCGTGGCCCACTCCTGCTGCTCCTTCGGTTTGCCCGCCAGTTCGGCCGGACCAAATCCGTTGAACATTTCGCCGTATGCCGGGTGAACCGCCACGAGCTGGCCCTGTAAGTGGGTCGAAAGCTCGGTGATTTCCACACCAATGTCTTTCAGTTTGCCTTTCAGATCGTCGCAATAGTCGGCGCTTTCGGCGGCTTGCTTCAGATCGATCATCCGCGGATCCCAGGTCGGAATCTGGATGCCTTTGTAGCCCAGATCAGCCATGTATCTGGCAACCGACTCCAGCGAATTAAACGGTTCGGTATCCCCTAAGAACTGGGCCAAAAAGACGGCCGGGCCTTGAATAGTTTTCATGTTGTTTTTAGAATTTTGAATGAGTGAATGAGTGAATGATAGAATAGGTGAACTAACATCAGGTATTTTTTCGGGCTTTGGAAAGGACTTTGACAATTTCCGTAGCTTCGTTCATCAAGCTTTCAAGTCGCGAATACGGCATAATCTCGGTTTCGGACAGAATCTCCATCCAGAACAGCGATTCGTCAGCTTCTTCAATTGTGATGCTTAACTTAGCGTAGAACTCGGCCTTACTCCGTGCCCGGCAAGCCGCCCGGTAGTTTGCCCCCGTTGATGAGGCTGCCCGCAAAAACTGTTTACCGATTAGTTGTGCTTCGCTTGTGGTTGGCAATGCCTGAAAAACCCGCACACTCCTCAGGACAAACAACTTCGTTCTTCGCTTAAACTCTTCAATGAATTGCTCTTTACCTGAAACCGGTGAAAAATCATCCATTTATTCACTCATTCTATCATTCACTCATTCAAAATTACACTTCAACCCACGCCTGATTCCGGTTGGATTCCAGGATCTTTTCGCAGATCAGGAGTTCGCGGTACCCGTCGGCAAACGTCGGGAAGGTCGGATTTTCGGGTTGTTTACCGGCGGCAATGGCCTCGTAGACTTCCTTAAACATCTGCTTCGACGTATCCGGAAAGCCTTCGTTGTGGCCGCCGGGAAACGAAATGACCGAACGCGCTTCGGCGTACATCAACGACGGGTCGCGCATCAGGTTTTCGTTGTAGCCGTCGCGGTTTCCGATCCACATGTCGTTCGGTGCTTCGGAGTTCCAGGCGAAGGTTTTCTTCGATCCGGCAATTTCCAGTTTCATCTGGTTTTTCCGACCCGCCGACACCTGCGAAACCGTAATGACACCCTTGTTGCCGTTGTCGAACCGCAGCAGCACGTTCGCGTGGTCTTCGGTGTTGATGGGCACATCGGCGTAATCTTCCGGTTGCAGCATCTTGCCCGAATACGTTTCGACGGCTTTGAGCGGTTTTTTGCGGGTTTTATGAATCGTGTTGAAATCGGCCAGCACCGCTACGGTTTTCAGCCCGGTGATGTATTCCAGAATGTCCATCAGGTGCGAACCGATGTCGGCGATGGCCCGCGAATCGCCCGATTTGTCGGGTTCGAGCCGCCAGTTGTAGTCGGTTTCGTAAAATAACCAGTCCTGCAAATACGAGCCGATCACGGAATACACTTCGCCCAGATCGCCTTTTTCGCGCATCACCCGCATCTGACGGGCCAGCGGGTAATACCGCAGATTGAAGTGAACGGCATTGACCAGCCCGGTTTGGGCCGCCAGCGCCACGAGCTCCTCGGCTTCCTTCAGATCTTTGGCCAGCGGTTTTTCACAAACAACGTGTTTCCCGGCTTCCAGGGCGGCTTTCGACTGCGAATAGTGCAGGAAATTGGGCGTACAGATGTGAATACTCTGGATGTCGTCCTGTTTGAGCAATTCTTCAAAGGTGTAGGAACGGGCAATGCCGAGCGAATCGGCTTTTTGTTTTGCCAGTTCGGCCGTGACTTCGCACAGGGCCGCTACTTCGACGTTCGGAAGCCGACGCAGGGCTTCAATGTGTGCCGGGCCGATAAAACCCGTACCCACTACACCAACTTTGATTTTTTCCATTTGTGAGATGTAAAGAGTGTTTTTTGGTTTAAGAAGGTTGGTCAGTTCGCAGAGTTGAGCGGAGAAAAAAGAGGTAATCAGAGTTTTAGCTTCGCTAACCTCCTTTTTACGCTGCTTACCTCTGCGAAATACCTAAAATTTTATTCCACAAACTTCGTCCACTTCTCGTTGGACTGGTTCGACTGCAGAACGGTTTCGATGAACGCCAGACCGCGAATACCGTCTTCGGCCGAGGGAAAATCGGCGTAGATTGGGTCCGGTTCTTTGCCTTCCAGGGTGCTGCGCAAGGTGATGGCAAAATTGCGGTAAAGGTTGGCAAACGCTTCAAAGAAGCCTTCGGGGTGACCCGCCGGAACCCGGATGTGCGCTTTGGCAGCCGCCGATAACTGGCCCACCGCCGGCCGGAAAATCCGCTTCCCTTCCTGTGATTTATAAATCAGCGTATTCGGTTCCATCTGGTGCCATTCCAGTCCGCCGAGTTCGCCATAAATCCGGATGTTCAGGCTATTTTCTTCGCCGTTGGCAATCTGGCTGGCGTGCAGCACCCCTTTCACGTCGTCTTCAAAATGGAGCAGTACGTTACCGTCGTCGTCCAGTTTGCGACCCGGCACAAAAATGGTCAGGTCCGCGCAAAGTTCCGTGATTTTCAAACCGGTGATGTATTCGGCCAGGTTCTCGGCGTGGGTTCCGATGTCGCCCATACATCCCGCTGCACCCGACTGCGCCGGATCGGTTCGCCAGATGGCCTGCTTGTAATTCGTGGCCTCCTCCAGCGTCGAGAGCCAGCCCTGCGGGTATTCCACCACAATTTTACGAAGCTTGCCTAGTTTGCCACTGCGCACCATTTCGCGGGCTTCCTTCACCATCGGATAACCGGTGTAGTTGTGGGTCAGGCAAAAGAGCTTGCCGGTTTCTTTGACGATGCGGGCCAGTTCTCTGGCTTCCGTCAGATTCAGCGTCATTGGCTTGTCGCAAACCACGTGAAAACCGTTCTCCAGCGCCAGTTTAGCCGGTGGGAAGTGCATGTGGTTCGGCGTCACAATCGACACAAAATCCATCCGCTCGCCTTCCGGCAGTTCTTTTTCTTTTAAAATCATTTCTTCGAAACTGCCATAGACACGCTCCTCGGGTAGGTAAAGCGCGTGCCCGGTGGCTTTCGATTTTTCCGGATTTGAGCTGAACGCTCCGCAGACCAGTTCGATTTCACCGTCGAAAACAGCAGCCCGGCGGTGGACGGCCCCAATGAAGGCTTCGAGGCTTCCGCCAATCATGCCCATCCGCATTTTTCTGTGCGCCATAGTATAAAAACTGAAGTTGTAGATGAGAATTACTAGTTTCTGATCCGATAGTCCGGGTTTTGAAAGGGGAAGATTCAGAAAATCAGTTCCTACTATTCTCCAATCAAAAATCTGAAAATTTAAAATCAGAAGATTTTGGCCGGGAAATTAGCAGATTCACGTATTTTTCGGAAATTTTGTATATTTCCCTTCAATAAAACTTACTATTGACCTAAAATTTTTCAACTAAACCCCTACAACCCCCTATGCAGACTGTTATGGCGACGACGCCTGTCAACCAGAGCCGCCTTTTCAATGCCAGTTGCTTTGCCCTGATTACCACCGCCTTTTCGTTTAGTATCCGGGCTGGTATTCTGCCCCAATTGGGTACGGAGTTTGGGCTGACGGCCACGCAGTTGGGCATCATCAACTCGATGTTCTTCTTCGGCTTCCCCATTTCAATGGTCATCGGTGGGCTGGTTTACCACTCCGTTGGACCCAAAATCATCATGCAAATTGCCTTTCTGGCGCATACGCTGGGAATCTTGCTCACCATTTATTCGGGTGGCTACACGGGTTTGCTGGTTTCGACATTCTTTATTGGTTTCGGTAACGGCTGTACGGAAGCGGCCGCGAACCCGATGATCGCCGATATGTACCAGGGTGAAAAAATGAATAAAATGCTCAGCCGGTTTCACATGTGGTTCCCCGGCGGGATCGTACTGGGAAGTTTGGTTTCCAAATTCATGACGGACGCCGGCCAGCCCTGGCAGGCTCAGATCTGGATCATCATGATTCCGACCCTGATCTACGTGTTTCTGTTTTTCGGGCAGGCGTTCCCACGGCCAAAAGTAGAAGGCGTTACGTCACTGGCCAAAAACTTCAGAGCCATGGTTACGCCCCTGTATATCTTTATTTTCTGTTGTATGGCTTTTACGGCCATCTCGGAATTCGGTCCGCAACAATGGGTCGGTCTGATTATGGCTAAAAGTGGAGCCAGCCCCATGTTGATTCTGGCGCTGGTAACCGGATTAATGGCCATCGGGCGTTATTTTGCCGGTCCGATCATTCATCGGCTTGATCAAACGGGTGTGTTGCTGGGCTCCGCGGTTTTCGCCACCATCGGTATTTATCTGTTCAGCACTCAAACCGGGGCTGCTGCTTATGTTGCGGCTGTCTTCTTTGCCATTGGTGTTTGTTATTTCTGGCCAACCATGATCGGTTTTGTAGCCGAACACATTCCGTTGAGCGGTGCGTTTGGGATGTCGATTGTAGGTGGTGTCGGGATGCTCTCAACCTCTATTTTCCAATTCATTATCGGAGGCTGGATTGATGATGCGCGGATCGAAAAAACCGCAGCGGGCCTTTCCGGGGATGAGCTCGAGTTAGCGGCTGGGCAGGATACCCTGCTCAAAATGACTACGTTTCCCATTATTTTGATCGTGGCCTTCGTTCTGTTGTGGTTCTGGATGCGCAACCGCAGAGCCGGAACCGGCGACGAACGTTTGGCCAACCAGCAGCCGCAATTGTAAAGACTTCCTCATTTTAAAGGCGAAAAGCCGGACCGCTCTCCAAGCGGTCCGGCTTTTTTAATTTTTTGCAGATTTTTTAGTATTATATTTTCAGTTTCTTTATATTTGAGTACGTAACTTAATACCTGCTAAAGTGCTATTGGATTAAACTCATTTAGTAGAACAACTTAACCCTTATCCTATTAACAATGAATCACTTAACTCCAACCCGCGAATGGCCCCGGTTAACATTATCGCGCTGGCAGGTCATTCAGCTGTCGGTTTTATCGGCGCTGATTGCAGGAATGTTTTTCTGGAAAGCCCAATATGAACACGTACGGCCCAGAACGAATCCGGTGCAGGTCATTATGAGCCAGTCTGGTGCACTCAATGATCAGTCGTTTGCCAAGTCGACCGTCTCCGCTTCCCATGCCTTTAAATCTCAATTCTGAAATTCTGATTTTATTTGATACGACCTCTCCTACCAATCTCCTGACGATTTCGATGACCCGCCCTCACGAGCGGGTCATCTTATTTTAAAAGGTTTCGATTGCTACTTTTCCTTACCTTAGCGACCCAGGTTGAACCGGTTTCGCCTTAAGGCACTGGTTTACCACGCAATCTTGCTTTTTTTAGCCCTAGTTGACCATCCCTCACACATTGCTTTATGGAGAAGAAAATCCGCCGGGAAGATGCCCTCGAATACCACGCCAAGGGTCGTCCGGGTAAAATTGAAGTCATTCCTACCAAAGAATACAATACCCAGCGCGATCTGACGCTCGCGTATTCACCCGGCGTGGCCGAACCGTGTCTGGCCATTGCCGAAAACGTCGAAGATGTTTATAAATACACCGCCAAAGGCAATCTGGTGGCCGTCATCAGCAACGGCAGTGCGGTTTTAGGCCTGGGCGACATCGGCCCCGAAGCCGGAAAACCGGTGATGGAAGGCAAGGGATTGTTGTTTAAAATTTATGCCGACATCGACGTTTTTGATATTGAACTGAATACGAAGAATGTCGACGAATTTGTCCGGACGGTCAAAATTCTGGAACCGACTTTTGGGGGCGTTAACCTGGAGGACATTAAAGCGCCGGAATGCTTTGAGATTGAGGAGCGGCTGAAACGCGACCTCAACATTCCGGTTATGCACGACGATCAGCACGGCACGGCCATTATTTCGGCAGCCGCGTTGCTGAACGCTCTTGAAATTGTCGGCAAAAAAATTGAAGATGTTAAAATCGTGGTCAACGGTGCGGGGGCTTCGGCCATTTCCTGCTCGAAATTATACATTGCCCTGGGTGCCCGGGTCGAAAACTTCGTCATGTGCGACAGCAAAGGCGTGATTCGCGCCGACCGCGCTGGTCTGGACGAACGCAAGAGCCAGTTTGTAACCCGTCGCGACTTGTACACCCTCCAGGAAGCGATGGTCGATGCGGATGTCTTTATCGGATTGTCGAAAGGCAACGTTGTAACGCAGGACATGGTGCGCTCGATGGCAAAAGACGCAATTGTTTTTGCAATGGCGAACCCCACGCCCGAGATTTCGTATCCGGAAGCCACGGAAGCCCGTCAGGACATTATTATGGCCACAGGGCGCTCGGATTATCCCAACCAGGTCAACAACGTACTCGGTTTTCCGTTTATTTTCCGGGGAGCGCTCGATGTTCGGGCCACGGAAATCAACGAAGCCATGAAACTGGCTTCGGTTCATGCGCTGGCCGATCTGGCCAAAAAATCCGTCCCCGATCTGGTCAATCTGGCGTATGGTGAATCAAACCTGATGTTTGGCCGCAAATACATCATTCCAAAACCGGTCGATCCGCGCCTGCTCTCGGCCGTAGCTCCGGCCGTGGCGCGGGCTGCGATGGAATCCGGCGTAGCCCGTCAGCCGATCACCGACTGGGAAGCCTACGAACACCAACTGGCCCAGCGGCTGGGTCAGGACAACCAGATTACGCGGGTGATCCTGAACAAAGCCAAATCGAATCCGAAGCGGGTGGTTTTTTCCGATGCCGAAAACCTGAAAGTCCTGAAAGCCGCCCAACAGGTGCGGGATGAAGGCATTGCCTTCCCGATCCTGCTCGGTGAAGTGGCCCGAATCCGCTCGTTGATTACCGAAAACAACCTGGATTTGGGAAACGTCCCGATTCTGGACCCGCGTGCCCCGGAGCAGGACCACCTCATTCAGCGGTTCAGTGAATTGTACTACAAGAAACGGAGTCGCAAGGGCGTGAATGCCACCGAAGCGACCAAACAGATGTATTACCGGAATTATTTCGGGGTTATGATGGTCGAATCAGGGGAAGCAGATGCGGTTATTTCGGGCCTGTCGCGCAATTACCCCGACACGATTCGGCCGGCTCTGCAAGTGATCGGGAAGGAAGCCGGGGTAAAAAAAGTGGCCGGGATGTACATTCTGCTGACCAAACGCGGACCGCTGTTTTTCTCCGACACCACGGTTAACTTTAATCCGACGGTCGATGAAATTGTCGAAATTACCGAGCTGACCGCCCGGGCCGTCGAGCGGTTTAACATCAAACCCCGGATTGCGCTGGTCACCTACTCCAACTTTGGGAGCGCCAAAGGCGACGACGCCCAGAAAATGAATCAGGCCGTCGAAATTCTGCAACGCAAACACCCCGACCTGATTGTGGACGGCGAAATTCAGGCTCACCTGGCCTTCAATATGGATTTGTTGAAGCTCAACCATCCGTCCAGCAAACTGGTGGAAGAAGGTGTGAATACGCTGATTTTCCCCAATTTATCCGCTTCGAACATCGCGTACAACCTCATGACAGAATCCGCCGGTTTTGATGCCATCGGCCCCATTCTGCTCGGCTTGCGAAAACCGGTCCATGTTCTTCAGCTCGGCAGTTCCGAACGTGAAATCGTCAACATGGTCGCCATTGCCGTAGTCGAAGCGCAAGGGAAATAGGGTTTTGAACGATGAATGATGAACGGTGAATGAGCAGATACATCAATTCATCGTTCATCTTTCAAAATTCATCCATATTTCTCCTGCCACTCTTTCCTGAGCCGCTTGTAGTCCGGGTCTTCGCGGGCCTGGAGGTAGACTTCGCGGAAAATGGCGGCACTTTCGGCCTTGACCGGGTCGCTGTCCAGCGGTAAAGTTTCCCGGCCGTGGCTTCCGCTGCGGCCTTTCTGGTCGGCGGGAACCGGGCCGTCGTACTTCTGGCCGGTGCGGTGATTGGCGTAGCGCCGGGACCGTGTCACGCCCATTTGCAGAAACTTTCGGGCCATGTCCATCCCGATGAAGTCGCCGTTCTTTTTATACTCGACAAACAACTCGTAAATTTTAGCCGACGACTCGCGGGCAATCTCCGGCGTTTTAAACCGCCAGTGCGGCAGAATTTCGGATTTGTACGGTTGCACGAGCAACACGCCCTGCTCGCCCTTGCCAACGCGGTAGAGTTCGGGCTGTTTGCGCAGGTCTAATTCTCTGTAGTCGAGATTGTAGTTGAATTTCCGGTCTTCGCTCTTCATACGATGTGTGGTGCCCCGCACGGCGTACGGGCTTCTCCAACCCCTGCGGGCTTGTTTGATCTTGAGTAAACTGCTGCTGCGGCTTTTGGTTTTCGGGCGTCTGGCGGTCGCGTTCGCTGACGTTTTCACCCATTTTTTTACCCGCTTGTAATAATTCCGCTCTTTCTGCGACTAATACCGTGAAAGCCTGCTAAGATGCTCTGCGATGGAAAAGGAATTTGTCAGCCTGCTAAACCAGCACCCCGGTATCCTTTACAAAGTCTGTTCATTGTATTGCAAAGACTCCGAAGACCGCAATGACCTTTTTCAGGAGATCGTTCTGCAACTCTGGAAGGCGTATCCAGCCTTCAAAAATGAATCGTCCGTTCCCACCTGGATGTACCGGATTGCGCTGAATACCGCCATTTCGAACTACCGAAAGAAAACCGGAAAACCGCCAACGGTTTCCTTTTCATCGCATGAGCTTCAGGTGCCGGACTTGACCGACGATCCACTCGATGAAGAGATCAGGCTGCTGTATGCTTCCATCGAAAAGCTTTCGCCCATCGAAAAAGCCGTCATTACCCTGTATCTGGATGACAGAAGTTACGACGACATGGCAGGTATCATCGGCATTTCCAAAACCAACGTTGGAGTCAAACTGAACCGAATCAAAGCCAAACTGGAGAAACTCATCAACGCGGCCACCCGCTAAACCTCACGAACATGAACTTGGACGAACTCAAATCGACCTGGCAAGCCTACGACGAAAAAATTCTGGCCAGCCAGCACCTCAGCGAACGCCTGGTGTTCCTGATGCTGAAGGACCGCTCGAAAAGCACGCTGGCCAGGATGCAGCGGAATCTGCGGTTTGCCGGCAGCATCATGACGGGCGTCATCCTCTTTTTCTCGGCCGCCATCGTCGGAAATGCGTTCGACTACACCCGCTGGTATTTTTACATTCCATCCGTTTTGTATATTTCACTGGCGCTCGCGGCCCTGATCGTTGTGGGACAGAATTACCACAGCCTGAGCCGGGTAAGCCTGAGCCGTCAGAATCTGCACGAAAGCCTGACGACGGTTTTGCAACGGCACGAAAAAGCCCAGGCCGCTCTGACAAAAATCTGGATTCTGTGTCTGCTGGCCGGTTTTCTGTTCACGGTTTCGATGATTGCCCGGAAGTTTGAAGCTTACAGTGTCCTCAAAATCAGTGTTGTCCTGGGTGCTCAGGTCGTGTTGATTCTGCTATTATTCAGTATTGCCCACTGGATTTTTAGAGCTTTTGACGATAAACTAGGTCAGGAGCTGAAGGAAAATCTCCGGGAGCTGGATCACTTAAACACCGCTTCCTGAACGCTCCAACTCCGCTCATCCGTCCTATTGTCCACTCAAAATAGCTCGTCCTTTCGTTTTTTTTCTTACCCCGAAATACCGGTGGTTTGTCCCGAAAAAACCGCCACTCGTCGAAAATCCGGTCTACAAACAACCTATACAGGCTAAATTTGAGGGTTCTTTTGAAGAAAGTCACTGCTTTCCATTCATCCATTTTCCTTACCGTCCGAAGGCTGGTTTTTGCCGTTCCGCATTTTCAGGGGCACTACACTCGCAGGACCTGTCTTATGACTGAAGTTAGTAATATCTTTGTATAGTTCAATTTAAAAGTGCCATTTTCAGCTATTAGCCTACTCTCATAAAAGAATTATGAAAAAGTTAATACTTTTTAGTATTATTTGTTGCTCGACCTATTCGTTTGCGCAGCAGCCTCCCGCCGGACCGCCCCCGGGTGGTGCCCGACCCACTTCGTCCATCCCGGGAACGGTGAATCCCGACGCTCCACGCGGGAACGGCAAAATCACCGGCATCCTGATCGATTCAACCACCAACAAACCCGTTGAATTTGCCACCATCGCGCTGCTTAACCCGCAAACCGGCAAACCCATTGACGGTACGACCAGCGACGAAAAAGGAAAATTTTCGCTCACCAAACTGCTGCCGGGCGAATACCGGTTGCAGATTTCATTTTTAGGATACAGCAACAAAGAAACCGGTAAGCTAAAGATCGAACGCGGCACCGACATCAACCTCGGAAACGTTGTGCTGTCGCCGGATGTGAAAACCTTGAAAGAGGTAAACGTGGTCGGACAGGCCGCGGTCATTGAAGAGAAAGTGGACCGGCTCGTCTACAATGCCGACAAGGATGTTACAAACAAGGGCGGTGATGCAGCCGAGGTGATGCGGAAAGTGCCGATGCTATCGGTCGATCTCGACGGAAATGTGTCGCTGCGGGGCAGCAGCAACGTCCGGGTGCTGATCAACAACAAACCGTCGACGATTGTGGCCGCCAGCGTGGCCGACGCCCTGAAGCAGATTCCGGCCGACATGATCAAATCCGTGGAAGTCATCACGTCGCCCTCGGCCAAATACGACGCCGAAGGGTCCGCCGGTATTATCAACATCATTACGAAGAAAAACACCTTGCAGGGTCTGACGCTGAACATGGACGCGGGCGTCGGAAACCGGGGTTCCAACCTCGGCCTGAACGGGAATTACCGGGTGGGCAAAATGGGCCTTTCACTGGGCGGTTTTGGCCGGGCCAACTACAACATGATCGGCAAATCCGAAAATGTTCAGCGCAGCTTTTTCGACGGGGTAACGACCGAAACCCGGCAAATGGCGGACTCGAGAAACCAGTTCCTTTTTGGTAATTACCAGCTAGGATTCGATTACGACTTGGCGAAAAACCAAAGCCTGACGGCCACGCTGCGCTACGGTGCCCAAAACGGAAAAATGTCGCAGAATCTGACGACGCTGTTGTTTCCGGGCGGAATCCTGCCGGGGCAAACATCGAGCCGGGATGTCGAGATGAAAAACCTCTCGGGAACCGTGGATGTGAACGTGGATTACACCCGGACGTTTAAAAAACCGCAACAGGAATTAAGCATCCTGACGCAGTTCAGCCGCAACAACCGGACGAATGACTACGAAGCCGAACTGTTTGGCAACACCGCCATCATCACGGGTCGCGACCGGAACGACAACCTGAGTTACAACCAGGAATCGACCATCCAGATCGACTATCAGACGCCGATTAAAACCAACCAGCAGATTGAATTCGGGGGAAAAGGAATTTTCCGGCAGGTAGACAGCGATTACAAGTATTTTATTTCGACCGGTCCGGATGGGGCCTACGGCCAGAATCCACTGCGTCCGAACAACGGGCTGGATTACAACCAGAACGTAGCGGGAACTTACCTGTCGTACACCTATACCACGAAAAACAAATACACGCTCAAGGCTGGAGCGCGGTATGAATACACGATGATCGACGCCAATTTCCGGTCGGAAACGCCGGGCCAGACCATCGACATTCCAAGCTATGGCAATCTGGTGCCGAGCATCAACCTTTCAAAATCCCTGAAGGGCGGCAAAATTGTGAAAATTGCGTATAACCGCCGGTTGCAGCGACCCGGTATTCAGTTCCTGAATCCAAACGTTAATGCGTCCAACCCGCAGAACATCACCTTCGGAAACCCGTACCTGGAACCGGAATTAACCGACAACCTCGAACTGAGTACCAGCGCCAGCATCAAGAAAACGTACCTGAACTTTTCTCTGTTTGCCCGCCGTACGGACAATTCGATCGAGAGCGTTCGCACAACGAGTGAGGCTGGTGTCATTACGACAACCTACCAGAACATCGGCCACAAAGAAAATTACGGAGCCAACGTATTTGGTAACGTCAATGTAACCTCGAAATGGCAAGTTGGTGGTGGTGTCGATTCCTATTACTCCTATATTACCAACAACAGTCCATCGGCCGCGCTGAATACGAGCAACTCGGGCTGGGTCGTAACGGGCCGGCTCTTCACCAACCTGTCCCTGAAAAACGGCTGGGGTGTGCAGGGCTTTGGCTTCGCGCAGGGCCGGAGCGTCCAGTTGCAGGGGTACCAGAGCGGTTTCAGCTTCTATACGCTCGGAATCAAGAAAGATTTCAAAGATGACAAGGGGCAAACGAAAGGAAGCCTGGGCCTGGCGGGAGAGAACTTTTTCGCCAATCGGTTCAAGATGCGGACGGAGCTGATGTCACCCAGTTTTCAGCAGAGCAGCATCACCTACATCTACAACCGGGGCGTCCGGCTAACGTTCAGCTACCGGATCGGTAAAATGAGCTTCAACCAGCCTCAACGCAAAAAGAAATCCGTCACCAACGATGATGTCAAAGACGGCGGTGGACAACAACCGGGGAATTAAAAGAGTGATGAGTGATGAATTGGCTGACGCTTTCTTTCCTGGCGGAGGCAATTCATCACTCATCCTTCTTTTTACAGCATTGCTGCGCCGAAAACACCGGCGCTGTCGCCGAGTTTGGGCTTGAGGAATTTGGTTTCCAGCCGGCCTTCGTTGAAAACATATTTTTTGGCCCGTTCGACGCCTTCCGTGTACAACTGGTCGATGTTGCCAACGCCCCCGCCCAGCACAATCGCATCCGGGTCGAGCACATTGATGATGACCGAGATGGCCTTTCCGAAATTCTCCAAAAGCCGGTCAATCGTCTGGGAAGCGTAGGCGTCGGTTCCGGCCAGGTGACGTTCGACAATTTCTTTCAGTTTTCGTTTTTCGCCACTAATGTCTTCGTAATAGCGCTGCAAAGCCGGGCCGGAAAACACCTGCTCATTGCAGCCGCGTTTGCCGCAGTAGCAGGGGTATCCATTTTCTTCCAGAATGATATGGCCCCATTCGCCCCCAATTCCCTGCAAACCGTTCTGCACAAAGGGTTGACCGTCTTTCCCGCGAAATACCACGCCCCCGCCGACGCCCGTACCCATAATGACTCCAAAAACCGCCCGAAAATTCGGCACCACATCCGGCACCGCGCCCAGGGTGGCTTCGGCTAGGGCAAAGCAGTTGGCATCGTTGGCAATACTGACCGGCACACCCAGTATTTTTTCCAGTTCCTGGGGCAAAGGCATGCCGTTCAGGCAGGTGGTGTTGCAGCCCTTCATCACATGGCGGGCCGGATCGAAGGTGCCGGGCGTTCCAAAACCGATGTGATCAGGCAGATACCCGGTTTCGGCTTTGAGGGAATCGACCAGCTTCGCAATCTGACTGACAATGTGTTGGTAGCCCTTATCAGCTTCTGTATCAATGCGTTTTCGCACAACAACGGCTTCGGGCGAGGGTGCCGACAGCACAACGCCTTCAATTTTAGTACCGCCTAAATCAATGCCCCAATAGGTTTGCATGGATGGATTTAAGAATTTTGATGTGCGAAGTAAGTTCTTTTGCCGAAAATGGCAAAAGAATGATGCGTTATGAAAAATAAACGATGACCGGACCGCCCGCGCGGCAAAATCGCTCATCTTCCTAATTCATCCTTTATCTTTCATCATCCCTTATGGCCTGGTATAAAAATTTCTTTAGCGGTTTGGTGCAGGAAGCTTGGAAAGCGGCCCAAACCGACGAGCAAACCGAGCTGGAAGCCGACTTTCTGAACGATGTGCTGGCGTTGCAACCCGGCCAGCGAGTGCTGGATATTTTTTGCGGTCACGGTCGGCACGCCCTCGAACTCGCCCGGATGGGGTATGCCGTAACGGGCGTCGACATTTCGGCGGAATCGGTGCAGGAGCTCCGAAAAACCGCACAACGGGAAAACCTTTCGATTGATGCCCGGGCGGGTGACTTTCAGACGCTGGCTCTCGAAGGCGGTTTTCAGGGCGCGTATTGCCTGGGCAATAGTTTCAGTTTTTTTCCGCACGATCAGATGCGGGCCTTTCTGCAAAAAATCGCGGGTCAACTCGTTGCGGGCAGTCATTTCGTGGCCGAAACCGCCATGATTGCCGAGAGCATTCTGCCGGATTTTCAGGAACGAAGCTGGATGCAGATCGGCGATATTACGTTTCTGCTGGAAAACGAGTACGACGCCCGCAGCAGTTGCATCAATGCTCAACTGACTTATATCCGCAACGGCCACACCGAACAGCGTAAAGCGAAACATTACATCTATACGCTGGCCGAATTGGACCGCCTTTTCCAGCAGGTCGGATTGGCCCCGACGGAGCGGTTTGGCGCGCTGGATGGCGCTGACTTTCAACTGGGCGATGAGCGTTTATGGTTGGTTTGCCAAAAATAAGACAAGCGAAGCGGGCGCTTCTTTTTCTGCACTGAATTTCAAAATCAGTTTACATGAAGTATACTATTTGCCGCAAGTATTGAATAATTTAAAGAATAATTGCAATTTAGTTAGAAGGTTTGCCTTCTTATGCGTAGTTTACCATCAAATTTAACACTGTTAACTTGACAAAACCGCATGGAGACACTTGAGCGCAAACAACGCAGTCGGGAGCAAACCCGGTCTGCTATTGTTCTGACCGCTAAGGACATCGCTCGCCGGGAAGGTTGGCAAGCTGTGTCGATCCGCAAAATTGCTGACGCAATTGATTATAGCGCACCGATTGTTTACGAATACTTCGATAGTAAAGATATACTGCTGGACGAAATCCGGAACGACGGTTTTCGGGAGCTCCGATTTGAATACGAACGCATCAAAAAGGTCTACCGCGATCCCGAAAAGCGTCTGTTTGAAATGTCCGTAGCGCAGTGGCAGTTTGCGAAGGAACAGCCCGAAATCTATCAGGTGATGTACAACCTGAACGGCGCCTACTGCACCCGTCCGATCCGCGAGTCCGGCGAAATCGAAGCCATCAATGTGCTGGTCCGGGAGATCATTTTCACGTTTATTCCGAAATCGCAGGAAAGCATTCAGAAACTGTATTTTGAATGGTGGTCCTTGTCGCACGGCATGATCACGCTCGCGATGATGCTCCGCGACCAACAGTCAATGGAATTATCCGAACAGGTTTATCGCGACTCCATGCGCCGGTTTGTCCGTTCGCTACGGTGAACATAGGGTGATGAATGATGAATTGCAATGCGGTAGCCCATTCATCACTCATCACTCCCTTGCGGTTTTGAGCAGCGCAGCTAATTCGCTGACAATCTGCGGATTTTTGTCGGCCACGTTTGTTGTTTCACCCAAATCATTCGCCAGATCATACAGTTGCGGCTCCGGATGGTTGCCCAATTCGGTGTTGGTGTTTTTCTGCACCGCCGGACCCGGGTTGGGCTCGATGTATTTCCAGTTTCCTTTGACCACCGACAGCGTGTTGTTCAGCGCCTGTTCAATCACGTAATCGCGCCCCTTTCGGTTTTTCCCCAGAAAAGCGTCGAGCGAATTGTTGCTATCGGTTGCTTCGGTTTTAGCCAGTTTCTGTCCCGTTAATGCCGCCAGGGATGCCAGCAAATCCACCTGACTCACCAGCGCAGCCGATGTGCCCGGTTCCACCTTCCCCGGCCAGCGAACGATAAACGGCACCCGCGTTCCGGCATCAAATGCGCTGTATTTGCCCCCGCGCAACGGCCCGGCCGGTTTATGATTACCCATTTTCGCAACGGCTTCATCCTTGTACCCATCGTCGACAACGGGGCCGTTGTCGCTGCTGATGATCACGATGGTGTTGTTTTTCAGTCCCAGTCGCTCCACGGTTTTCATGACCTCACCCACGCACCAGTCCAGTTGCAGAATGGCGTCACCCCGGGGGCCCATGCCACTTTTGCCCACAAACCGGGAATGGGGCATGCGGGGTACATGAATATCGTGCGTCGAAAAGTACATAAAAAAGGGACTTTGCTGGTTGGTTTCGATGAACTGGTTGACCTGACCCGTCAGTACATCGGCCATTTCCTCGTCCACCCACCGGGCGGATTTCCCTCCGCTCATGTACCCAATCCGGCTGACGCCGTTGACAATTGTTTGGTCGTGCCCGTGTGAATACTTCATCTTGAGCAGTTCCGGATTTGCCTTGCCCGTGGGCTCGGTTCCAATCGGATCTTTGTAACTCACCTGCACCGGATCGCCCGGATCCAGGCCCACAATCCGGCGGTTTTCCACGTAAACGCAGGGAACGCGGTCGCCCGTGGCCGGCAGCAGAAAGGCGTAGTTAAAGCCGACCTCCAGCGGTCCCGGTTTAATCTCCCCGTTCCAGTCCGGCCCGCCTTTTGGCCCCAAGCCCAAATGCCATTTGCCCACCACGCCGGTTCGATACCCGGCCCGTCGCAAAACCGCAGGCAGGGTTACCCGGTCGGTTGGGATCAGTAAAGCCGCATCGCCGGGAGCAATTCCGGTGCCGGTTTTTCGCCAGGCATACTGGCCCGTCAGCAGCGAATACCGGGACGGCGTGCAGGTGGCCGAGGTGGCATGGGCGTTTGTAAACCGCAGACCTTCGGCGGCTACGCGGTCGATATTCGGCGTTTTCAGGCTCGTAGCTCCGTAGCAACTCAAATCACCGTAGCCCAAATCATCGGCATAAATCAGGATGACGTTGGGTTTCTGCTGGGCGTGACCGAGCAGCGCAACCAGAAACAGGGCACTGGAAATCAGAACAGTCAGGCGGTTTTTCATTTGGTCAGGCGTGAGGACTCGGCGCAAAGTAAACCAAACGGCGGTTTTCTCCACGCATTCACCGACAGATTTCGGCGGTTTACCTACAAAACGTCGCGCCATGCAACGAAACGCCCCATTTCAGCGATATAGATAAAAAGGAAGCCGCATTTAATCACAACTCACCTATAGAAAGCATGGAACGTAAAGACTTTTTGAAAAGAACCTTCTCGGTTTTAGGAATGGCCGCCGTGGCACCGATGATCAGCTCCTGCAAGCAGGGAGACGAGGTAGCCCCCGACTCAACCACCGAAACGGGAACCAGCACCGGCAGTTGCACCGTCACCTCAAACGAAACCGAAGGGCCTTTTCCGACCAAAACCCCCGCCAGCCTGGTGACGTCGAACATCACCTCCGACCGGCAAGGAACCAAGCTGACCGTTAAAATAACCGTACAAAACAAAAACAACAGTTGCGCCGGACTGGCGGCTGCCCTGGTGGATGTCTGGCATTGCGATGCAACTGGCAATTATTCCGAATACGGCGGCAGCGGCATGCAATCGACGAACTACCAAAGCGTTCACTTTCTGCGTGGTCGGCAAACGTCGGACGCCAATGGACTGGTGACGTTTACGACGATCTATCCGGGCTGGTATTCCGGGCGGGCGACCCACATTCACGTTCACGTTTACAATTCAGGCGGCAAATCGCTGAAAGTCTCCCAGATTGCGTTTCCCGAAGACATCAGCAAGGTCGTTTATGCGCAGGGCGTTTACGCCAGCCACGGCCAGGCCGACACCACCAACGCGCGCGACAACGTTTTCAGCGACGGCGTGACCACCAATATATCAACGGTTACCGGAAGTGCGGCTGCCGGTTACGAATTGACCTGGGCGATTGTCGTAGAAGCGTAACCAGCGAAGGCCATGCTAAAAGGAATCGTAAAGCTGCAGTACCGGAAAATCATCGATGCGGCTTCCCGCAAGCCCTGGGATCAGTTTGTGTTCAACGACACGCATCTGGAGTTCTACATGCAGGCCCAGCGTCTGGACCCCGGGGGCCAGTATCCGACGTTCCGGCTTCTGCTGGAAAACGTCGCCAAAGCCGATCAGTTGCATTACCTGACCAGCACGGCCGCCATTGGTTACATCCGCCAGTTGAACGACCTCATCCCGGATGTGACCAACCGGGATGGGAAACGTTGCCTGCCGTTTAAAAACTTCCGGTTTGAAATCATCGATTCGCACATTCAGGACAAAAGCCAGCACAAAATCGCCATCTGGTTTTACAGCGAACCGCTGACCTGGATCGATACGATCGACAACAACCTGCTGATCGCGTACGGCGACCAATCCGCTGCGCTCGCGGTCGGAAACGAAGTCGAAACCGATCTGATTCCGTTGTCACCGTATCTGAGCATTTCCCATTTTTCCTTTCCCGGAAAGGCCGAAAACCGCACTGATCATGAACACGTTTCTGCAAACGGAAGCCCAAATTTACCTGGCTGACCAGCGGGGTTGCACCCAATCCGCCGGGTACCGGAGCTTTCACACCTTCAACTTTGGATCGTACTGGCACGAGAGCCGCCAGCCTTTTGGCACGCTGACGGCGTTTCATGACGACACGCTGCTGGCCGGGGAAAGCCACGCCATTGCCGTCGCGGAGCCCACCGACGTCCTGCTGCTGCCGGTGGTCGGCGGGATTGAGTTGGTGGACAGCCTCGGCGAAAGCCATTTTCTGGGTGCCGGGGAAGCCATGCAGTTTACGGCTTTTCCGGGACAGGAATACCGGCTCATCAATCCGTTCGACACCGAAGCCGTCAACTTTTTGCAGATCTGGCGAAAGGCCGACCCCGCCCACCGCCAAAACTTTCCGGTGTCCGGCTTTACGCTCGAAAACCGGAACCAACTGCTGGCTTTATTCCCGACTGCAAAACCCGAAAACCGGGTGTATGTCGGGATGTACGGCGGTCGGCAGGAAGGAACTTACTGGCTCACCAATCCGCGAAAACGCCTGTTTGTGTTTATCCTTGAAGGTGCGTTTGAAGTCCAGAACCGGCTTCTGCATCCGCGCGACGGGCTGGCCCTGCAATACCTCGACGAGCTGGAATTCGAAGCCCTTTCCAACGACGCCCTGCTTCTGATTCTGGAAGTGTAACCGGCGGTTTTCATCACCGGTTCCACCGCTAAACCGACACAAACTGGCCTTCGATCATACCCGCCAGGACGGTTTTGGTCGTAAAACCGACCTGGCGATTCACCAGTTTCCCATCCCGGAAAACCAGAATGGTCGGCATGTTCCGGACGTTGTAGCGGGCGGTAACGGTGGCATTCATTTCCACATCGATGGTAGCCACGGTCGCCAAACCGGCAAAATCGGCCGCTAATTCATTCATGATCGGTTCCAGCCGGCGGCAGGGCGGGCACCATTCGGCGCTAAAATCAACCAGGAGAACACCCGGTTTTTGCAGTAATTCGTCCCAGTTCTGATCGGTTGCGTAAACCGCTTTCGAAGGTTCAGTCGTCATCGTTGTCAATTGTTTGTTTTCAATTGATTCCAAACAACGGCCCAAAATCACCCGGCTTCCGCAAAAATTTTGGTAAGTTACCCGTTTTCCGACGCGCGCTTCAGTTGCTGGATGCACTTGTATTTCTGGTTGACGGCGGTGTGGCGGTTTTTCCAGCCCATCGTCACCATGAGGTGGTCCATTGGCTCGTGTGAAAAATAGATGGATTTGATAACGCGCTGGCAATGACCGGTGATGCGGGCCATCCAGGCGCTGAGCTGCTCGTGCTGAACTTCGTCCGCGGACGGTTCCTCGGATGCAAAACCGTGGGCGTCCTGCAACGAAATCAGTTGTTCTTCGGAAAGGGGAATCAGTTTTTCGTCCCGCAGCTTTTTCAACCAGAGGTTGCGGGCAATCGAGAACAGGAAGGTTTTCAGAGTCGACGTTAACCGGAAATCCGCAGCCGTTATTTTCTGGTGGAGCACGATGACCGATTCCTGAAACACGTCTTCAGCATCGCCATCGCTTCCCCGGTTGCGCCGGACGAAACGGGCGATGGACGGATAATACGTTTTGTATACCCACTCGTAGGCCGACGTTTCGCCGGAGCGAAGCGATTCCACCAGGCTCTGATCACACATACAATTCATGGCAGTCCATTTAGTCCTTCATACCACGAAGACGCGGATTATCACCCGGGCGTTCCCTTTTTTTGCAAGTTTTTACGATTCGGCAGCCAGCGACCGTACTTCAATCTGGCTCGTATGGTACACCAGTGAATACGGTTCGACGCTTTGGGTCAGCCAGACGTTGCCGCCAATCACCGAATCGTGGCCCACCACCGTCCGGCCGCCCAGAATGGTGGCGTTGGCGTAAATGATGACGTTGTCCTCAATGGTCGGGTGCCGTTTTCTGGACGCCATCGACTTGGCGACGTTCGTTGCGCCGAGCGTTACGCCCTGGTAAATCTTGACATTGCTGCCAATGATGGCGGTTTCGCCAATGACGACCCCCGTACCGTGGTCAACGAAGAAAGACGAACCAATTTCGGCGTTGGGGTGAATGTCGATTCCCGTGTGGCTGTGGCCGTATTCGGTCATCATCCGGGGCAGCAGCGGCACCTCCAGATCCGTCAGTACGTGCGCAATCCGGTAGACGGCAATGGCGTAAAAACCGGGATAAACCGCAATTACTTCTTCAACCCCCGCAGCCGCCGGATCAAACGCGGAAATGGCGTGAGCGTCCAGCAAAAGCTCCTCGTAGGTCAGGGGTAACTGCTCAAAAAACCGCTCGACCGTCGCTTCCTGGCTGGTCGGCAAATGCTCTTCCAGCGGTTTTAACAGGCAGGCCAGTTTATGGTGCAACTCGCGGTAGGTATCGGCCGTACTGATCACAAACGCCTGGCAATCCTGGGTAATCGGAAAAAGAAACCGGATCAGGTTGTCGATAAACCGGCCCACATCCGGCTTGGACGGAAGCCGGTACCGAAAGCTGGCGTTCTGGATCGCCATTCGTTCAAAGAAATGTTGCTGTTCGGCAGGAGTCATGACAGTAGCACCCGGGTAAAGTCTATGGATAGAATCAATTCGATCGAGTATTGACACCTCAGCGCAAAAAAAATCCCTCTTGCGAAGGGCGATCGTTCCGGCAACTACCGTAGATCATACGCCCCGATTTGAGGAATGATGACAACAACAGGTAACTTGCTCAAAAACAGGCATTGACAACAATTCGTTAGCTAATCCGTTGAAAGAGAAACAAAAACATTGCCAAAAAGTTCGCCGGAACCCTCTGGATGTAATCTTGCTATGACGAAAGTAACGAACTTCATCAACACTTCGATGACTTACCTCAAAAAAACGGCGACAACCCTACTGGGCTCCCTGGCGGCAACCGTCAGTTTTGCCTTTTTGGTTTCGATTGCCTGCCAGCCGCGCGAAGCCGGTGAGGAGAAGTCGACTGAAACGCCCGGCACCACGGCGCCCCCGTCCATTCAGCTGACCAACGCCTTTCCGGGTCTGAAATTTAACCGCCCCGTCGAATTCACCCACGCGGGCGACGGCACCAACCGCCTTTTTGTCCTTGAACAGGAAGGCAAGATTCGCGTTTTCGAAAACAACTCCTCCGCCAAAACCGCCGAGACGTACCTGGATCTGAGCAACAAAGTAGCGTCGGAAGGCGAAATGGGGCTGCTCGGACTGGCGTTTCACCCCGATTTCAAGCAGAACGGTTTTTTCTACGTGTATTATACCAAACGGAACCCGGTCGAATCGGTTATTTCCCGGTTTAAGGTCACCCCGACGGCCAACCGAGCCGATGCGGCTTCTGAGACGGTTTTGCTCCGGTTTGCCCAGCCCTACGACAACCACAACGGCGGAAAAATCAGTTTCGGCCCCGACGGTTTTCTGTACATTGCTGCGGGCGACGGCGGCAGCGGGGGCGACCCGCACAACAACGGCCAAAACCTGAAATCGTTTCTGGGCAAGATCCTGCGCATCGATGTCAACAAAACCGACAAAGGTAATTACGGAATTCCGGTCGATAACCCGTTTGTCAGCAACGCCAGTGCGTTTCCGGAAATTTACGCCTACGGTCTTCGGAATCCGTGGCGGTTTAGTTTTGACAAGGAAACCGGCCTGCTCTGGGCGGGCGATGTAGGTCAGAATGCCCAGGAAGAAATTGACCTGATCAAGAAAGGTGGTAACTACGGCTGGCGCTTGAAAGAAGGCATGGATTGCTACAACCCGAAACGAGATTGCAACCAGGGCCAGCTGGTCGAGCCGATTCACCAGTATCCGCGCAACGAAGGCGTTTCCATTACGGGCGGTTTTGTTTACCGGGGCAACAGCGTTCCGGATTTAAAAGGAAAATACGTTTATGCCGACTTTGGCAGCGGCAAGGTGTGGGCGCTGAGTGTGGATGGCGAAAAGAAAACCGCCAACCAACTGCTGACCAGCGAAGGCGGCCCGGTTTCGGCTTTCGGCGAAGATGCCAATCGGGAGTTGTATTTGCTCGACCACAGCAGTGGGCTGATCAAGCGATTTGCTGCCAAATAATCACTTCGGATTACGAACAATAAGAATAGACAGGTTCCGGTGGGAGTCTGTCTTTTTTTGTTTTATTTTTCAGTAGATTGGTAGCAATGAACGCAAATTCCTCTCCCATGTACACGACAACGATTCACACGCCGGTCGGACTGGCGGTCATCAGCGGCAACGAAGACGGTATTATGAGCGTTCGGTGCAGCAGCGAGCCCGTCCCGGATTCGGCTTTTGTGCCAGCTGTGCTGTATAAATGTGCGCGTCAACTGGAAGAATATTTTCTGAACAAGCGTCGCGCGTTCAACCTGCCGCTTTGTCCGCAGGGCACGCCTTTTCAGCGGTCGGTGTGGCAGATGCTGGCGGAGGTCCCCTACGGCAAAACGCTGTCTTACATGGAATTAACCCGGCGGCTGGGCGACGAAAAAGCGATTCGGGCGGTGGCGGCTGCCAACGGCAAAAATCCCATCTGGATCATTATTCCCTGCCACCGGATCATTGGTTCCAACGGGGATTTGACCGGGTATGCGGGCGGGTTGGGCCGAAAAAAATGGCTGCTGGAACACGAGCAGGTGGCCAATGGGCAGCTATCGTTATTTTAGTATCCGGTTTTCGGTATACGGTTTTCGGGGGTTGGCGCGTTCTTTTAATACATCGAACTTCCTCCGAAAACAGTAAACCGTAAACCATTCAATTTGTCCTCTGATTTTTGCGTGAAAGTATTTAATTCTATTCTGTTCCTGCTGCTCCTTCTCAGTCTTTCCGGCTGCTTCCGGCGCTGGCGGATGAGCGACCGCCAGATTCAGGAACACTTTGCCAACCGATCGGCCAAACCTACTTTTTTCACCATTGAAAACGACAGCCTGCGGCTGCACGTTGCCAGCATTGGCGCCGATACTTTGCCCCCGCTCCTGCTGATTCACGGCGCGCCGGGTTCCTGGTACGGCTATTTGCGGATGTTCGACGATAGTCTGCTGCACACCCGGTTTCACATCCTGTCCGTCGACCGGCCCGGCTACGGCAAATCCCGGAAGGGTCGCAAAGCCATCACGTCCATTACCCGGCAGGCGCAGTGGATTGGCCACGCCCTGAACCTGAATCACTCGGGAAAACCGGCCATTGTGCTGGGCCGCTCGTTCGGATCGCCGGTGGCCGCCCGGCTGGCGCTGCTGTACCCGAGCCGGATCAAACACCTGTTCCTGGTGGCCTCCCCGCTCGACCCCGAAAAAGAGAAATTTTTCTGGTTTTCAAAATGGGGAAAAATGCCACCTGTGAAGCTGTTTCTGCACCGGCACCTGAACCTGGCGACCGCCGAAAAATACACGCACATCGCCGAGTTACGCCAGTTGCTGCCCCTGTGGTCAACGCTGAACGTGCCGGTGACGCTGCTACAGGGTGGCAAGGACTGGCTGGTTGATCCGGCCAATCTGGATTTTGCCAAAAAAGTGCTGGCCGGAAAACCGGCGGAGTTTATCTTCCTGCCCGAAGCCGGTCATTTGATTACGAACTCCCACTCCGAACTGGTTAAAAGCCTGATTCTCCAAAAAGCGGGCTACGCAGCGCCGTCGGGTGAAGTGTCGGCAAATTAAACGTTGTCTTTAGCCAGGAAAGATAAGGTAGCCGGACCATCCCGGTTTTGCCGGTAGGCTTTGCTTTGTTGTCTTGTCCTTTTTTGGCCCCAACCACAACCAGAATGATTACTCTTGAAACCATTCAGGCGGCCCACGACCGCATCCGGGCGCACATCCACCGTACACCCGTTCTGACGAATCAGACCATCAATGCATTCAGCGGAGCCGATATTTACTTCAAACCGGAAAACTTCCAGAAGATCGGCGCTTTCAAAGCCCGGGGTGGTCTGAACGCCATTCTGCAACTGTCGGAACAGGAACGGCTTCACGGCCGAACGCTCGGCCCGGTCACCACCCATTCGTCGGGCAATCACGCCCAGGCCGTTGCTTTTGCCGCCCGGCAGGTGGGCACCAAAGCCTATATCGTGATGCCCCGCACCGCTCCCCAGGTGAAAAAGGACGCGGTTTTGGGCTACGGGGCCGACGTGATCGAATGTGAGCCGACGCTGGAAGCCCGCGAAGCCGGGGTGCGGGAAGTGATCGAAAAAACCGGGGCTGCGCTCATCCACCCGTTCGACGACGACCGCGTCATTGCCGGACAGGCCACGGCCGCCAAGGAATTGATGGAAGATGCCGGTTCGGAAAAACCGTTCGATTTCCTTCTGGCGCCGGTTGGCGGGGGCGGTTTACTCAGTGGCACGGCTCTGATCGCGCACTTTCTGAGCCCGTCAACGAAGGTGATGGCCGGCGAACCCGAAGGCGCAGCCGATGCGGTTTTGTCCTTTAAAAGCGGCCAGGTTGAAAAAGCGCCCTACATCAAAACCATCGCCGACGGCCTGATGACCAGCCTCAGCGAACGGACGCTGGGCTACATCCGCGAACACGTCACGGCCATTCGGACGGTTTCGGATGCCGAAATTGTGGCCGCCATGCGCCTGATCTGGGAGCGCATGAAAATCATCATTGAACCCTCCTGCGCCGTTCCGCTGGCCGCTTTGTTGAAACACAAAGACGAATTTGCCGGCCAGAAAGTGGGCATTATCCTGACGGGCGGCAACGTCGATCTGGGCAAATTACCGTTTTAATCCTCACCCGGTTTCAACACTGAAGTTTTCTGTGGTCAGCCAATGGCTCATTGCAGGCCATTTCATCCCCGGTTTTTACAGCGACCAGTTGGTAAGCCTTGCGCGGGCTGCGTTATTTTTCTCAATCAAATGCAGCCGAACCAAACCGGCCACAAATTCATTGGCGCCCAGTTTCGACTCATAATACGAATCCTGCGGCTGCCGGACAAACAGTTTGCCGCTCCACAATTTCCGGATGCCCAGGTCCGCCAGCTTCTGCGCGGTTTGGATCAGGCTTTGGTCATTGAGCACTTCCGCAGCGTCCAGCGAAAACTGGATCGTACTGGCCAGACTATTCATCACGAACGTTTCCGGCCAGGTGACGGCCGACACGTTTGCGGCCACCTTCCGGACCATGTCCCGGTAAACGGGGTCGCCCGTCATAGTGTAAAAATAAGCCGCAATCCGACCCGTCATCAGGATATCGGCGCCCCCATAACCCGTATTAACCACCGGAATCAGCTCCGGATTGACCACCTTCCCGTCTAAACCCACCTCACTGCAATAGCCCTTGCGCTGCCCGTCCCACGAATGCGCTTCGATGGACTTGAACAGCACTTCCGCCCGTTCCCGCAGGTGTTTGAAGTCCGGGTGGTTTTGCGACGACTTCAGCAGGTAATAAGCCAGCAGCGACGCCCCCGGCAACGACGCATTCACGCCCGAAGACCGCGGGTCGTCAACGCAGGAAATGGTCAGGTTCGTTTCGGGATTCCGGAATTTCCAGAACAGATTTCCGGTTCCTTCGCTCCACCGCTTCCACTCCGGGTGGCCGGTTTTTCCGTACAGAAACGTAAACGAATAGCACTGTAGACCGGAATGTTTGATCCAGGCCTGCCCGCCGTCCTGGTATTGTTCCAGTCCACGGTATTCTGCTTTTTCGGCCTTGTGCCAGCGGGCGTGCCGGTTGTACAGGAAACTCTGGGTCACGCCCGACCGGAAGTGGTAGCGAACGCCAGCAATCGCCCGGCGGGTGGCCGCCGAATCGATTTCCCACAGGAACGCCCAGGGTGGCGTACTTTCGAGAAACTCGTGCGACTTGAATTTCCCCATCGGATCGAGCCCTTCCATGACCGTATCCGCGTGAAAATTATAATAAATATGCTCTCCCCAGCCCAGCAAACCGGTCACTGGATTCTGGCTGTATTTCAGAAAATCCCCCGCGTAATCGTGCAATGCGTTGGTGTAGTTCCGGTTTCCGGTCAGGGTGGATAGTTCGTTAAACACCTTGATGAGTTCGACATCGTGGTAAAAATTACTACCCCCAACCGCCCGGTCGGCGGGCCGGGTTCCTTCCGTGGGCGGCACGTTCTCCTTCGGTATGCTCATGTCGCGGGTGTCGATCACGGACGCCAGCAGGTTGGAGGTTTGCCGGCCGTACTTGTCTTTACCGTACTCAATCAGGTTGTCACAGTGCGTTTTGGCGTAATACAGATAGTCTTTCTTTTGCGCCAGACAGCCCGTTGAGAGCAGTAAAATCCAGGTATAAACAGCCGCAATACGTTTCATGGATGAGGAGGGTTGAGGAATGAAAACTCGTTTACCATAGATACCCGTCGGTGGTAAATCATACCATTGGAAGTCAAGAATTATTCTTCACCCCACCCAAACCGGGTGTAAATCCGTAACGACTCGTACCGAAGCAAACGGGCGGGAAGGTAGACGCCGGCCGCTGAAGCCGCAGCGGTTTAGTAGCCAGGTTGCCGGTCAGGCACGAAAAACCGCCCCCTGGGATCAGTGGTAGCGGGAGGATGGACCGAATGATGGGAAACAGCCTTTACGCCGGGCACAACTGGCTGGCGAGTTGAACCAGCTCACTGTACCGGGTCGGCTTCACGCGTAACGCGCCGGAGCTCAGTTCGGTGTTGCGTAAATTGGTATTGGTTTCAAACGAAGAACCGAGTAAAACCGTGGGGATGGAGCAAAACCGGCTGCTGCGTTTCAGGCGTTTCAGGGTGGTGACGCCATCCATCACCGGCATGTTCAGATCCAGAATAATCAGGTCCGGCACGTCGAAATAGTCGGTGAGATGGTCCAGCAATTCCTGGCCGTCCGAAAACGTAAACAGCAAACAGCCCGGGTGATGGCGCTGAAACGCCTGCCAGAGCATGAAGCGGTCGTCATCATCGTCGTCAGCGATAAAAATAAGGCGGTTTTTCAGGGGCATTTCCGATCGGTTTAGTGCTGAGCAATGTGAATCAACCCGTAACAAGATAGCCGATCCATTATTGAACCGGCTACTCCCTTTCTACCTAAAACGCTAAAGAAAACACTAACTAAAGAGTTAAGAAGAAAGACAAGTGAGTCAAGAACGTTTTTCGACCCGTCTGTTCTCCCCTGTCCTTCTTCTATCTTACTACTTTCTATGCATTGAGCAGCTGTCCTTTTCGTTGCAACTGCTGCCGACACCACCGAAGAAGCTGCAACCGCTCCGGCGGAGAAAGCCACCGCAACAGTTTACGCAATTCTTTACGGAACAGTCGCCGGTCGAAATCTACTTTGTTCAGTACGCACTTACTGTATTCAAACCAGGACATAATGGTAAGGATTAGTCTTACCACAAAGATGGGCCGCGTGGTTTAGATTAAGCTTAAAGTGGGATTAGAAAAAAATTAGATTTTTCCCCAAAGAAATAGCCGGTCTCTAAGGAGTAACCGGCTATCGGAATCACCTGAAATTAGCAATTTACTCGCCAAAAACCTTCTTGAATACATGAGAAAAAAGCACGTAGACGAAAGAAGAAAAGCTACCGTTCTTGGATAATCAAAAAAGAAATCGTTCTTCTTCCGTCGCTTGTCTTTTGTCAAAGTATGAACCACCGCACCTATATTCCAACCGGGACAGGAGATTCCCCCTGTGGGCCGGTCTTACGGATGCAAAGTAGGCGGGTCCAAATTAGAAAACGCTTAGAGCGGTCTTAGAAAAAAGTTAATTCTACCCTTCCAGCAGCTGCGGCTCCCGGCGCCACGGCTTCACGGCGGTTTCGGCTTTGCGGTAGAAATACCGGTACAGGATCGGAAAAATCAGCAGGGTCAGCACGGTCGCCGTAATCAGACCGCCAATCACCACCACGGCCAGCGGTTTCTGGGTTTCGGAGCCGATGCCGGTCGAGACGGCGGCTGGCAACAGCCCAATGGCCGCCATCAGGGCCGTCATCACGATGGGTCGGATCCGGGTTCGGAGCCCCAGCCGGATGGCGTCGTCGAGCGGGTGGCGGTCGGCGCGGTTCTGGTTAAAAACCGACACCAGAATCACCCCGTTCTGCACGCAAATTCCGAACAGGGCAATGAACCCCACGCCCGCCGATATTCCGAAATTGATGCCCGTAACGTGCAGCGCCAGAATACCGCCCATCAACGCAAAGGGCACGTTGAGCAACACCAGCCCCGCGTCTTTGGCGTTGCCGAAGGTGATGAAGAGAATGATAAAAATGGCCGCCAGGCTCAGCGGGACCACCTGCCCCAGCCGCTGCGTAGCCCGCACCTGGTTCTCAAACTCGCCCGTCCAGGTAACCGAATAGCCTTTCGGCATCCGTTTGAGTTTTTGCTCGACTTTCTGCTGGGCTTCGGCGATGGTGCTGCCCAGGTCGCGCTCCCGAACCGAGAACTTGACACCGATAAACCGTTTGTTCAGATCGCGGTAAATAAAGGCCGGACCGGTGGTTTTGCGCAAGGTTGCAATTTCGCTGAGCGGTATTTTGCTGCTGTGCATCGTGGGCACCATCAGCCGCATGATGTCGTCCTCGGTTTTGCGGTAATTCTCGGCGTAGCGCAGCCGAATGTCGAACCGGCGCTCCCCCTCGTACAGAATCGATGCGGTTTTTCCGCCGATGGCCATTTCAATCACGGCCTGGGCGTCGGCCGTCGAAACGCCGTAGAGCGCCATTTTGTGGTCGTGAAACAACACGCTGATTTCGGGCTGACCGATGTTGCGCAATATGCCGACGTCCTTGATGCCCGGCACGTCTTCAATGGCGTCGATCACTTCGTTGGCCAGTCCGTTGAGCTGGTTCAGATCCTCCCCGAAAATCTTGACGGCATTGGACGCGTTCATCCCGGCCACGGCTTCGGCCACGTTGTCGATAATCGGCTGTGAATAGTTGTAGTTAATGCCCTGAAACTGTTTGAGTTTTCCGTCCATTTCCTCAATCAGTTCGTCGGTTGTCAGCTTGCGCGCGTTCCGGCGATCCGTCCACTCCTCCTTTGGTCTCAGGTTGACCTGCATCTGTACGTAATAAAAACCGGACGGGTCGGTGCCGTCGTTGGAGCGCCCGGTTTGCGACAACACGCCGTTGACTTCCGGAAACTCCATTAATTTTTTGCGCAACACCCGCACCATCTTGGTCGTTTCGCTCAGCGACGAACTCATCGGCAGCTTGGCCTCCACCCACAAGGCGCCTTCATTGAGTTGCGGCAAAAATTCCGTCCCCAACAAGGTAGCGGAGAAAAACGTCAGGCCCAGAACCGCCGTCGCCAGCAGAAAGCTCAGCCGTTTGCGGGCGTAACACCATTCAAAACCGGCGGTCACCGAGCGGTCGAAAAACCGGACGATGAAATTGTTTTTCTCCCGCACGTTTTTCCGCAGCAGAATCGAACACAAAACCGGCACCAGCGTCAGCGTGAACAGCAGCGCGCCCAGCAGCGCAAAACCGAGCGTCCAGGCCAGGGGCGAAAACATCTTTCCTTCAACTTTCTGAAAGGAAAAAATCGGTAGCAGCGCCGTGATGATGATCAGCTTGGAAAAGAAAACCGCCTTGCCGAGTTCTCCCCCGGTTTTTTTGATCAGACCGAGTTTGCTCATCCGGTTGAAGGCCGCCATGCCTTTTTTGTGAGCCAGGTGGTCGAGCGTGACGAATATCCCTTCCACCATCACCACCGCGCCGTCGATGATGATCCCGAAATCGACCGCACCCATTGACAGCAGATTGGCCGACATACCCCGCAGTTTCAGACACAGAAACGCAAACAGCAGCGCCAGCGGAATGATGATGGAAACGATCACCGTGGTGCGCCAGTCGGCCATGAATACAAAGACGATCACCGTCACCAGAATGATGCCTTCCGTCAGGTTGTGCAACACGGTCCGCGTGCAGAACGCAATCAGGTTATCGCGGTCGTAAAACGTCACCATTTTGGTGTCGGTGGGCAAAACGCTGGTGTTCAGTTCGTCGATTTTATCCTTCACCCGTTTCAGGATTTCGCTCGGGTTTTCGCCTTTTCGCATCACCACAATCCCCTCCACCACGTCGTCATTGTCGTTGAGGCCGACCTGCCCCACGCGCGGCAAACTCGATTCGGCCACTTCGGCCACGTTCCGCACCAAAACCGGGTTGCCGTTCAGTTCTTCAATGATGATGTTTTCAATGTCCGGAATCGACGTCAGCAGGCCGACGCCCCGCACCACATACGCCTGTCCGTTGCGCTCGATCACATCGCCCCCGACGTTGATGTTACTGCGCGTGACGGCCTGGTATACTTCCAGCGGAGTCAGATCGTACTTGGTGAGTTGCGTGGGATTGACCCGGATTTCGTAGATTTTTTCCTGCCCACCAAAAGCCACCACGTCGGCCACGCCCGGCACCGATCGCAACTGCCGGTCGATCACCCAGTTGTGCAGGGTCAGCAGCTCGCGGCTGTCGCGGGTTTTGCTTTGGAGCGTGAAACGAAAGATCTCACCCGTCGGCCCATACGGCGGCTGAACGTCGGGTTCGACGGTTTCCGGCAGGGTTACCGTCCGGAGCTGGTTGTTTACCTGTTGGCGGGCAAAAAAGTCTTCGACATCATCCTCAAAAATAATTTTGATGACCGACAGGCCAAACATCGTAATGGAGCGAACGTTGGTTTTCCGCTGCACCGAATTCATCGCCACTTCGATGGGTACGGTGACAAACCGTTCCACTTCCTCGGCGCTCCGTCCGTTCCATTCCGTAACGACAATGATCTGGGTATTGGTTACATCGGGAAACGCTTCGAGTGGCGTATTCAGGTAGCTGACCACCCCGGCCATACTCAGCCCGACGGTCAGAAAGAAAATAAAAAACCGGTTTTTAAGCGAAAAACCGACCATGTTCCGAATGAATTTATTCATACCAGGAGAAGCAAGGGAGGAAAGGGAGAAGCGGATTGAAGGGAAGTAAGCCCTGATTGGCTCTATTCTTCTTTCTCCTTTCACCCCTTCCTGCCTCCTCCATTTTTAATCGTTTAGTGCATCATAGACCAGCAACTGATTTTTCGAGATCACCTGCTCACCCGGTTTCACGCCCGAACTGACATACGCCACATCGCCCAGAAATTTGTGAATGTGCACCTCGCGGGTTTCGACGTCGGAGCGGCTCCGGAAAATCATGATGTAGTACTTCGAATTGTCGAAAATAACCGCGTTGGAGGGCACCGTTGCCAACTTCTGGCCTTCTTCGAACCGCAGGGCGACGGTTGCGTGCATCTCGGGTTTGAGTTTCATGCCCACATTTTGCAGCCGGATGCGGACGGTCATGGCTTTGGTGCCCGGATCGAGCACACTGAAGATTTTGTCAACCCGCCCATTGAACTGCTCATCCGGATAACTCAACGTCTGGACGCTGGCAGGCATCCCGGCTTTGACGCGGCTAATGTCGCTCTCGTTGACGTTGGCCAGCACCCAGACGTCGCTGATCTGCCCGACGGTAAACAGGTTGTCGGCATTGTCGGACCGCAGCTGCATATCCCGGTTTACGTTTTTCTCGATCACAAAACCGTCGATCGGCGCCCGAACGATGTAGGTCGGTGTTTTGCCCAGTCCGTAAATCCGGAAAATTTCCTTTACCCGGTTCAGTTCGGCCTGCGCACTTTCGACATCTTTCCTGGCGGCTACGACTTCGCGCTGCGAATTCAGTTTGCTTTCGAACAGATCTTCGGCCACGCTCAGGTTTTTCTGCGCCAGCAGCAAATCCGACTGGGCCTGAATCATCTGGCGCTCGAAATCAGCCACTTCGCCCGAGCGAATGACGGCCAGCTGCTGCCCTTTTTTCACGAAATCGCCCAGCTCCACGTCCACTTCCTCCACCACCCCGCCCACCAGCGGGAACACTTTGATGACCTTGTTTTCGTCGGCGGCCACCTTGCCCACCAGCGTCAGTTCGGAGCGGACCGGCAGGTTCACGACCGTATCGACCCGAATGCGGTTCATCATGGTATCCGACATCATAAACGCCTGGGCTTCTTCCACTTCGGCTTTCTGGTGGCAGGCGGTTGCCAACCCGATTACGCCCAAAAACAGGCCGCTAACGAACGGTCTCATGCGGTTTTTAATTGAATAATTCTTCTCCCACGACATAGTTCAGTTCTTCATAGGCACTGATGCGGTCGGCCTTGAGCCGGTTCAGTTCCCGCGTGCTTTCGTTGTAGGTTTCGATGAGGTCAATAAACTCCAGCAACGAAATGTTGCGTTTCTGAAAGTTGGTGAACAAACCCTGGTTCAGTTGCTCGAACTGCTCCGAAAACCGCGACTCCACCGACTGCACCGTCCGCTCGACCTCCTGCACTTTTTGCAGGGCCGCAATCACCTCGTTGCCCACCTGTACGGTTTTCTGATTTTGAATCTGTTTCTGGTAGTTGATCTGGCTGCGGGCGGCTTTGATGGCCCCCTGGTTGCGGTTCAGCAGCGGCAAATCCAGGCTCACCGAAACGCCGAGGTAATTCGGCACGTAGCTTCCGGCCTGGTCGTAGGTGCCGCCCACCCGCAAATCCGGCACCGCCAGTGCTTTTTGCAGATTGTAGTTCAGTTCCGACTGCCGGGCCAGCGATTGATTGGCCAGTACATCGGCCCGGTGCCGCAGCGCCCGATCCCGCAGGGAAGCGACCGGCAAATCCGGCAGGCGATACCGTTGCAGCCGATCTTCGTCAACAACGGGAAGAATGGGCTGATCAACCGAGAGTAACGTCCGCAGAACCTGCTGGTTTTCGGCCAGCCGAAGCCGGATTTCCAGCCGGTCGTTGTTGAGTTGAAAAAGCAGGGCCTTCAGGCGCAGCAATTCCCGCAGCGACACATTGTTTTTGTCATATTGTTGCTCGAAAGCTGTCACGGTTCCCTGCAAGGTCGTGATCTGGCGGTCGTACCGCCCGAGGGTCTGCTGCTGAAAGTAAAGATCGAAAAACCGGCTGCGGAGTTCGAAACGAAGCGAGCGCAGCAAATCGGCGAACTCGTATTCGTTGAGCCGGGCGGACTCCTGCGCCAGGGCGATGCGTTTGTTGCGTTTCCCGGCCGTGTATAACAATTGCTGAACGGAGATGATTTTCTGGCCCTGCCGCCCCACATCCAGGGCGCGGTGCTGCTCGGTATTATACGCACTCAATTCTATCGAAACCGTGGGGTTTTCGTAGAGACTGGCCTGGATAAGGTCGGCCTGTCCGGCTTCGATTCGGAACCGACCGGCCAGCAGCAGCAAGTTGTTTCTGACAAAAAGGCTATCAGCCTGCCGACGACTGAGCCGCAACGAATCCTGCGCATGACCGGCTACCGAAAGCAACCCGAGCATGCAGACCACAAACGTAAAGCGCATTTAACTGGTTAGCACATTGCAGGTGCAAGATTCACCAGCGGAGGTTAGAAGTCCGTTAGAAACGAATTAGAAAAATGTTAAACAGGGGTTAAAAAAAAATTAGAGAGCGATCCAAACCGTCGGCTTTGCGGAGTGCTAAAAACGCGCTTATAAGTGGGTCAGTTGCATCGTAAACTGACTGCCTTCGTTCGGGCGGCTTTCGACCGTAATTCGGCCCTGGTGCAGTTCCAGAATCCGTTGGCAAATGGAAAGCCCAACGCCAAACCCTTCGTATTCCAGCGCTTTGGCTGTCCGGTAAAACGGCTCAAAAATAAGCTCGGTTTCCTCGGCCGTCATCCCGATGCCTTCGTCCCGGACGCTCACCCAACACGCCTGTGCATTGGTTCCGAGCCGGACGCGGGCCGTGTGGTCGGCCGAGTACTTGCAGGCGTTGTCCATCAGATTGAGCAACACCCGTTTCAGCAGTTCTTCATTGCCCGAAACCAGGGTATCGGTTTCCGATTGCGGGATGTTGTCGTAGTCAAATTCAATGCGGTATTCGGGTTTGGCACTCAGCAATTCGTCCCTCGCCAGCAACACAACCTCCTCCATCTGCACGGGTTCGAGCGGCATCTGGCTGAAGTTTTCGAGCGTACGGGCCAGAAATAACAAACTGTTGGTCAATGCAATAAGCCGGTTCGTATCCGAGAGCAGGTTGGTCAGGATGGTTTCGTAATCGGCCGTATTCAACCGTAGGCGCAGGCCCAGCTGAATTTCGGATTTCAGGGCCGCCAGCGGGGTACGCAGTTCGTGGGATGCGTGCGACACAAAACTGCGCTGCTGCTCGAAGGCCTGTTCCAGCCGTCCCAAAACCGCATTGAAATTTACGGCAAGCTGGTCGATTTCATCCCGGCGGTCGCCTTCGTCGAGCCGTTGCCGGAGATTCCGGGCGGTGATGGTCGAAACCTGCGTGTTTATTTCGTCAATCGGCCGTAGCGATTGTCCGGCAAAGAAGATCCCTAATCCGATGGTTAGCCCAATTCCGCCCAGCAACCCCCAGATCAGGGTCAGGCGCAGGTTTTTCTGTTTACTCCGCCCCACCTGATCGTAGGCCGATGCCAGCACCACCAGTTTACGCCCGCCCTCTTCGTAAAAAATGCCGGCCAACTGGTTCTCGTCGCTCCAGGTTTCCACTTCCTTCAGCTGCCGGACTTCGTCCAGTAAACTCCGCTGGTAGTGAATGATGTGGTCATCGACGCTGGCGTAGATCAGCCGGTTTCGTTCATCGAACACCAAGACTTTTTCGTCGTATAAAGCCGTGAGCGTATTTCGGTCGATGATTTTCAGCAGGTTCTGATCGACTTCATTGACCTGAATCAAAAACCGGGCGGTGGTACGGGCCTTCTTTTTCAGCCGTTCGTAAAAATCATCCCGGCTGTAGGCCGTCGTGGTAAAATAAATGATAATCGAAAAAACCAGCAGAATCGACGCTACAATGAGCGAAAACTGGAGCGCAATCCGGTTTCTGATTTTCATACTCTACTCCACTTTTAACACGTAGCCCATGCCCGCCCGGGTGTGAATCAGTTTGGGCTCAAAATCGCGGTCAATTTTTTTGCGCAGGTAGTTGATATATACCTCGACCACGTTGGTTCCAGGATCGAAATTCAGGCTCCAGACTTTCTCCGCCAGATCCATTTTCGACACCACGCGCCCCCGGTTTCGCACCAGGTATTCGAGCAGGGCAAACTCGCGGGCGGTCAGGTCGACCGGCGTATTTCCGCGCTTCACCTGTTTGGTAGACACATTAATTTCCAGATTGGCAACCCGTAACAACTCATCGACGGCGCTCTTGTCGAGCAACTCCTGCCGCCGGAAACAGGCCGCAATCCGGGCATTTAACTCCCGGAGATCAAACGGTTTCACCAGATAATCGTCGGCGCCCCGTTTCAATCCCTCCACCTTGTCCTCAATCTCGCCCAGCGCGGTCAGCATGATGATGGGCAGGTGCGGTTTTTCGGCCCGCACATTCCGGCAAATCTCGTAGCCGTTGAGACCCGGCAGGTTAATATCCAGGATCACCAGGTCAAACGGCTCCCGCAGGGCCAGATCACGGCCGTTGTAGCCCTCGTAGGCCACTTCGGTCTGGTAGCCCTCTTCCATCAGCCCCCGGCTGATGTTCTGGGCAATCCGGCGGTCATCTTCAACGATCAGAATAGTTTTCATGCGGTTTCTGAAACGGTTCCTACCATAACGCAATCGACGGGTCCGCCAGTTCTGAGACGCAGCATTTCTAAGGGTATTCTAATCCTTGAGCCCGTCAATTCCCTACGCCAGCCCCGCCTTTTTCAGCATTCCCCGCAACGTCTGCAAGTCGGTTTGCATAGCCTGGTACACTTTTTCGCGGGGGATGGTTAACGCCCGTTTGCCCTGATCGGCTCCGCCCAGCGGGTATTCGAGGTGCAGCGAAATCGGCACCCGCACGTTCAGCTGTTTGAGCAAGGCGAAGTAGGCCGGAAAATCGACCATGCCCTGTCCCAGCGGCACACTCACGGCCTTCCATTTGCCGTCGGTTTTTTCCCAGATCACATCCTTGATGGCAATAAACCGGATGTGCGGATGAATCACCCGCAAACCCGTCGACCAGGACGTACCGCCTTCGACGGTGGCGTGGCGAATGTCGTACTGACACCCCAAACCGGGTTGGTTAATCTCCTGCAAAACCGTCGCCAAATCCCAGATGGCCGAGCCGAAATTGGTGCCCGCGTGGTTTTGGTACGCTCCCGCCAGGTTTAGTTGCTGGTTGAGCCGGGCCAATTCACCGAATTGTTGCCGGAATTGCTTCAGGCTTGCCGGAATGGGCTGATTAGCGGGATAGGGCAGCCAACCCGTGCGGTAATACCGGACGCCCTGCTGGCTGGCGGTTTCCAAAACCGTCCGGCTAACTGCATCATCGGCTTTGGTAACCGCCGTGGTGATCATCGACGCGCTCAGGTTTTTCGTTTTGAGCGCTTCCACCGCCTTCGGCAAATCCTCCCGGACGCGGACGGGCTCAACGTGGCCATCGGGTCGCACCGTCAGATCGACGCCATCGAAACCGAGATCGGAAGCCGTGGCCGCCAGTTCGGTAAAATTCAGAAAATGAAGGTGTTTAGAAAAAATGTGAACGCTGAAAGGGGCCGCATCGGGGGCCGGATTCGCAGCCGTCAGCGTCTCGGCAGCCGAACCCGCCAGCCCGGTCGCCAGCAGCCCTTTTAATACATCCCGTCGTTGAAGCAGCGTTGGCATAGCAGTAAGGAGAAGAAGCTATGCCGATAAGAAATTCCGGTTGATTATCTACCTATTGGGCTTGGCAGACCAGCCAACAGAGCCGCATAGCCCCTTGTCCGCGCGCTGTAATACGTTGAAAGTTTCAGAGTACGGTCCGGCCAGTTTTTCCATTCCTCCCAAAATCTGAGTCTTTCAAGCCCTGGACGAAAAACAACCTTCCCTGGTCCTTATAGCGTGGAAATCGACCACTTTGTCTGTACCTTTAGTCGAAATTTGGAACTGAAATTAGCTACGACTTTTACTACCCCTTATGCGCATCGTCCGTTGGACCGGGCTGGCTCTGCTCGTGTTGTTTGTCCTTTTGAACATCATTCTGGCGTTTCACGCGGCCCGGTTTACGTATTTTTTTGATAATCCGGACAAAACGCCGTCGAAAAAATCGGAAACCTATTCAACGGGTGACAAGTTGAATGCGGCTTTTTTTGGCTTGAAACTAAAGAAATCGGTGGTCAGCAACTACCCCAAAATGCCTTTTGAAACCATTCGGCTCACGAATGAGTACAACCAGAAACTGGAAGGCTGGTACATCCCGGTCGAGAATGCCCGAGGCACCGTGATTCTTGCCCACGGCCACGCATCGACCAAGGCAAGCATCCTGTGCGAAATGGATTATTTCCACCAACTGGGCTACACCACGCTCTCGTTCGACTTCCGAGCGCACGGCAACAGCGAAGGCAACATCTGCACCATTGGGTATCGCGAAACCAACGACCTGAAAGCCGCCTACGATTTCGTGACGCGCACCGGTGAAAAAAACATCATCTTCTGGGGCGCGTCGATGGGGGCCGCCACCATCCTGAAAGCCATCCCCGAACACAACCTGAAGCCGAAGCAGGTTATTCTGGAATGCCCGTTTGCCTCGCTCTACGATGCGGTTCAGGGTCGGCTGCGTTCCATGCACATTCCCGCCCACCCGGCCTCGGAACTGCTGCTGCTGTGGGGCGGTTTGCAGCGTGGCATCAGCGGGTACAGCTTCCGGCCGTCGGAATACGCCAAACAACTCACCATGCCGGTTTTGCTGAACTGGGGAATCAATGACCCCCGGGTGCTGCGCCACGAAACTGACGCGATTTTTGAAAACCTGGGCTCGATACAAAAGCAACTGGTGATTTTTGAAAAGTCAGGACATCAGTCGTACTGCACCGTAGAACCGGATAAATGGCGGGCCACCATCAGCCGGTTTTTGCAGGCCAGCCCCGTTTCCAAACCGGTGTCCGAACCACAGCTTCCCTAAATCATCAGTTTGACTTCTAAAACCGTATCCTTATGAAAAAGCTCCTTCTTTTTGCCTTCGCCCTGACGATTTCTACGCTGGTTTTTGCGACTCAAAAACCCGGTATTTCTTCCGCACTTGTCCAATCGGCCGATTCGACCGACCTGAAAGCCTACGCCGGAACGTATACGTTTGCTTCTAACGATACCTTCAAGCAGTTTGTCGTGACCGTTGAAAACGGTGAATTATTCGGCGCGGTCGATACGTACCCGAAAAACAAGCTGGTGAAGCAACCCGCAGCCGACACCTACAAATCGACGAGCGAATACGGTTCGGTGTTTACGTTCAGTCGCGATGCAGCCTCGAAACAGGTGACCGGTTTTAAAATCCAGATTATGGGCAACGAGCTTACCGCTACGAAAGACAAATAGGCCAAAACAAAGCCGTTAGTCAGTCGGTTGATACAGGAGGTCTCTAATTCTGTTCAACGATGAAAAAACCGTATTTTCTTTTTACATACGCTTTGCTGTTAACCGGCTTGCTGTCGGCCTGCGGCCAGGGCAATAAATCAGCCAGTGCCGAGTCGGAAACCGCCAGCGCGGCCACCGCCGAAGAATCACCGAAAGCGCCCGATCTGCCGCCCCCCACCAAAGGGTCCACCCATTTCAGCAACGTTGTGGGCTGGGATGCCGGCCAAACGCCCAAAGCGCCCGAGGGTTTTGTGGTGACCGAGTATGCCCGCGACCTGAAAAATCCGCGCCAGGCCTACGCCCTGCCGAACGGTGATGTGCTCGTGGTGGAATCGCAAACCGAGCGCAAAGGCATTGCCAAAAAGGTTGAATCGGTCGTGAGCGGCCGGGGCAAATCAGAGAATACCGGCAAAAGCGCCAACCGCATCACCCTTTTCCGCGATGCGGATAAAGACGGCAAACCGGAAATCCGGGAAACCTTTCTGGAAGGACTGAACCAGCCCTATGGCATGGTGCTGGTTGGCAATACGTTCTATGTCGCCAATACCGACGGTCTGCTGTCTTTTCCGTACCAAACCGGTCAGACCAAAATTACCGCCCCCGGAAAATCCATTCTGGCCCTGCCCGCGGGCGGTTATAACAACCACTGGACGCGCAACCTGATTGCCAGCGCCGACGGTTCCAAAATCTACATTTCTGTGGGTTCCGGCAGCAACGTGGGCGAAAATGGCATGGAGCACGAAGTGAAACGGGCTAACATCCTGGAAATCAATCCTGACGGAACGGGTGAGCGGATTTTCGCCAGCGGCCTCCGCAATCCGGTCGGCATGGACTGGAACCCCACGACCAAGGCCCTGTGGACGGCGGTCAACGAACGCGACGAACTGGGCGACGAACTCGTTCCCGATTACATTACGAGCGTGAAAGAAGGCGCGTTTTACGGCTGGCCCTACTCCTACTACGGCCAGAATGAAGATCCGCGCCGGAAAGGTGAAAAGCCCGATCTGGTTCAGAAAGCGGTTATTCCGGATGTGCCGGTGGGATCGCACACGGCGTCCCTGGGACTGGCTTTTTACGATCAGGAAGGCTTTCCCGAAAAATACCGCCACGGTGCCTTCATCGGGCAGCGGGGTTCCTGGAACCGTTCGGCCTTCGCTGGGTACAAAGTCGTTTTCGTGCCCTTCGCGAATGGCAAACCGAGCGGCAAACCGGAGGACTTTCTGACCGGTTTTGTCATTGACGACAAGGATGTGCACGGCCGGCCGGTGGGCGTCACGGTTATGCCCGACGGATCGCTGCTGGTGGCCGACGACGCCGGAAACCGGATTTGGCGCGTCAGTGCAAAACGTTAACTTCGTGGGGCCGCGGCACGGGTTGTGGCCCCTATTTTATGCTTTCCCCCATCATTCCGATTTTCCGGATTTTCGACTACCGCAAGGCCGTCGAATTTTACGTCGACTGGCTCGGTTTTTCCATTGCGTGGGAACACCGGTTTGAAGAAAATTTCCCCATATACCTGGAGGTAACCCGAGGAAATCTGCGGTTTCATCTTTCCGAGCACCACGGCGACGCCACGCCCGGCAGCAAGATTCTGGTCGAATACCCCAACCTGAAAGCGTACCACGAAGAGCTGACGGCTAAGAATTACCCCTACATGAAAGCGGGTCTGGAAGATGCCTTCTGGAACGCCTGGACGGTCAGCGTCAGCGATCCGTTCGGCAACCGGATTGAGTTTTTTCAGCGCAAAGACGAGTCGGGCCACTAAAACCGGCTTTCCTCCAGGCCACCCGCTCAACAATTGGCACCGAATCGTGGTTAATCCAGTCGATGAAACCTGTTAATCCCTTGCCCCAGCAACCTTCCCGACGCGAAGCCCTCCGGTTTCTGGCCGCATCCGCTGCCCTCCTGAGTACGGATGGTGTACCGGTTTTTGCCACGCCCAACCCAACCACCATGCTAAACCGCCCCATTCCTTCCAGTAAAGAAAAGCTGCCCGTCGTCGGCATTGGTACCTGGCAAACGTTCGACGTGGCCGGAAAACCGGAACAGGAGCCCTTGATACAGGCACTCAAAGCCGTGCATCAGGCGGGCGGGAAGATGATCGACTCCTCGCCGATGTACGGCCGGTCGGAGGACGTGGTGGGCCAGCTCACGGCGGCATCCGGCATCCAGAATGCGTTTTTCTACGCCACCAAAGTCTGGACGCGGGGCCGCGAAGCGGGCATTCAGCAGATGGACGACTCGATGCGGAAAATGAAACGGTCGACGATGGATCTGATGCAGATTCACAACCTGGTTGACTGGAAAACTCACCTCGAAACCCTGAAAGCCTGGAAAGCCAGTGGCAAAATCCGCTACATCGGCATCACGCACTACACCGACTCGATGCACGACGAACTGATCGAGATCATCACCAAAGTCCCGATTGATTTCGTGCAGTTCAACTATTCGATACTTTCGCGCAACGCCGAAAAGCGGCTTCTCCCCACCGCCCAGGATAAAGGTGTAGCGACGATTATCAACCAGCCTTTTGCCGAAGGGCGGTTATTTTCGCTCGTGAAGGGCAAAGAATTACCACCCTGGGCCACCGAAAATGGGATCACGAGCTGGGCGCAGTTTTTTCTGAAATTCCTCATCGGCCACCCCGCCGTCACCTGCGTCATTCCCGGCACGAGCAACCCGCGCCATGCCGCCGACAACATGCTGGCCGGCCACGGACGCCAGCCCGATGCGGCACTGCGTGAAAAAATGGCGGCACTCCTGCGCGGATTTTAAGGTTACGGTTTACGGTTTTCAGTTTACGGTATTCGGTATACGGTTTTCGGTGGGCTGGCGCTCCCATTGGCTGGTCTGCGTAATGAGAGAATGCCTCAGCCGCCGAAGCGTCGGGCCGGCGTAAACTGAAAACCGTATACCGAAAACCGAATACCGTAAACCGTCCCCCCTGTCCGTGCATGGACAAAATCTGTACGATTTCGGACACACTCCTCTCCTGAAAACTCCCTTCCGTTCACTCCCGCAGGCTTTTTCGCCTTTGGCACTTTATTTGTTTTGCAAAATTACAACTAATTATACCAGCCCGTAACCATCATGCGCAGAGCCTTTTTGGGTGAGTTCGAAGAAATTGTTTTGCTCGTGGTGGCCGCCTGTCCGGCCGAAGCCTACGGCGTTACGATTTGGGAGGATGTTCAGCAGCAAACCGGCCGCAGCATCACGATGAGCGCCGTTCATGCCACCTTATACCGTCTGGAAGAAAAAGGCTACCTCTCCTCCGAGATGGGGGGCGCCACCGCCGAGCGCGGAGGACGTCGCAAGCGGTTTTTTGCCCTGACCACCGCCGGGGTGCGCGCCCTGAACGACATTCAGGAAGTCCGTAGTCGTCTCTGGCAGGCCATTCCGCCCGGCAAATTTCAGCTCATCACCCATCACGCCTAATTCACTGTTCCTATGAAACCGCCCCGCTGGGCCGACCGCCTGCTGGAACTCTTCGTGGCTCCCCACCTTCGGGAAGATGTGCAGGGGGATTTGCACGAAGTCTTTTATAAACAACTCGAACAGCACGGGTTGCCGAAAGCCCGTCGGCAATTCGTCTGGGCCGTCCTGAATTACCTGAACCCGTATTTTTTCAAGCGAAAACCGTCCCACTATCCCGCTCCACCTTTATTCACGTCCAGCATGTTACGCAGCTACCTCACCATCGCCTTTCGGACGCTGGCCCACAACAAGGCCTATTCGATCATCAATATCATCGGCTTGAGCATTGGGCTGGCCGCGGCCATGCTCATTATTCTGTACGCCAAGGATGAGGTCAGTTACGACCAGTTTCACGCCAACAATCCGAATATCTACCGGATTACAAACCAATTCATTACGCCCGCCGGAAAACGTGATGGTGTGCAGGGCAATACCGGTTTTCTGCAAGGGCCAAAATTCGGGGCCGGGGTGCCCGAAATCCGGTCCTACGTGCGGTTTCACGAAACCCGGTATGACACAAAAAAAGGAACGGAGATCAAGAGTGAACCGGTTTTTCGGGCCGATACGAGCTTCTTTACGGTTTTTTCCTTCCCGTTGCGGAGCGGCAACCCCCGAATCGCGCTGCGCCAACCCAGATCGGTGGTCCTTTCCGAAGAGATGGCCGAAAAACAGTTCGGGACCACCGACGCGCTGGGCAAAATCATTCTCCTCAAAGAGTCGTACGGAAAAGACAGCCAGTTTGAACCTTACACGGTTACCGGGGTCGCCAAAAAGTCGCCCCAGAACTCGTCCATCAAGTTTGACATTCTGGTGCCGTTTGTGGCCAAAAAGGAGGACATGGAACGGAATCAGAACTGGTTCAATACGTTTCTGAACACCTTCGTCGTGCTGGTTCCGAATGCGAATCGGACGATGGTTGAAGCGAAGATGAACCGCATTTACCAGGAGGACGCGAAGGAAGCCATTCAGGAGGTTGCCGAAAAATACGGATTCAAAAACCGGAAAGAGTACCTGCTTCAGCCGTTTACGGAAATGCACCTGAGCCAGGACTTACCGGCCGACAATGGCCTGGCCAATTCGAGCAATCTGATGTTTTCGTACATTTTGTCGGGCATTGCGCTGTTCATTCTGCTGATTGCCTGCATCAATTTTGTCAACCTGACGGTGGCACGTTCGTTGAAGCGCGCCAAGGAAATCGGCGTTCGGAAAGTCGTGGGCGGGGGCCGAACGCAATTGACGCTGCAGTTCCTGGGCGAGTCGTTATTGCTGTGCTTCGGCGCATTTTTGTTCGCGCTGATTCTGGTGCAACTGGTGCTGCCAACGTTTAACCAACTGGCCAATAAAGTCCTGGACCTGTCGTATTTATTTGATACCAGGCTGGTTCTCGGCTACATCGGTCTTTTTCTGGCAACCGGGTTGTTAGCCGGTTTTTATCCTGCCCTGGTTCTGTCCAGTTACAACCCCATTCAGACGCTGTACAGCCGCTTTAATCTTTCCGGCAAAAATTACCTGCAAAAGTCGCTGGTGGTGGTTCAGTTCGCCATCGCGTCTTTCCTGATTATTGGAACAATGACCATTTATTCCCAATTCAACTACCTTATTACCAAAGACTTGGGCTATGACGACAAGCAGATAATCAGCATCGAAAAACAAAATCTGAGCCGTCGGGAAGCGCAATTGCTCAGAACGGAACTGGAGCAAACCGCAACGATTCTGGCGGTGGCGCCCAAAAACGGTGGCCGGTGGAACACCAGTGCGAAAATCCGGGGAGGAACCGAAATTTCGTTTACCTACGAAACCGTGGACCCGGCCTACCTGCCGCTCTTCAAAATTCCGGTGTTGCAAGGACGCAATTTTTCCCCCGCCTTTCCGAGCGATTCGACGCAATCGGTGCTGGTTAATGAGAGCTTCGTGAAAAAGGCCGGCTGGAAAAAACCACTTGGACAGACCGTCGATTTCTGGTACGAAAACCTCAAATACACGGTGATCGGCGTGGTCCGGGATCACCACTATGCTTCCCTGAATGACGAAATCGGGCCGCAGGTGTTCACCATGAACCCCAGCAATAAGTATGGCCGGTTTTTTGTCAAAATCAAGCCGGGGACCGAAACCGCCAGTCTGGAAAACCTTGGTAAAACGTTCAGCAAACTCTTTCCGCTCAATCCGTATACGTACCAGTTTCTGGACGAGGAAAACCGGAAGCGGTACGAATCGGAAGCCAAATGGAAACAGATCATGCTGTTTGGGGCGGTTCTGACCATCTTTATTTCCTGCATCGGGTTGTTCGGACTCGCTACCCTTTCCGCCGAACGACGGACGAAAGAAATCGGCATCCGGAAAGTGCTGGGTGCATCCGTGCCGAGCATTGTCCAGCTGCTTTCGTCGGATTTCCTTAAACTGGTGAGTTTTTCGTTTATTCTGGCTTTTCCGGCCGCCTACTACACCATCGACAAGTGGCTGCAAAATTACCCGTACCGCATCGACATCAGCATCTGGACGTTTGTCACGGCGGCTTCCCTGGCGGTTTTGATTGCCTTTTTCACGGTCAGCTTCCAGTCCATCCGGGCCGCCGTGAGCAACCCCGTCAAATCGCTTCGTTCGGAATGATGAAGTAGTATTGAAGAACGGACACCGAATTGAGGAGGACGAAATAACCGTTCATCATTCGTTCTTCACCATTCAATATTCGCTATTCCCAGTTCTATAAAAAAACGCCTGCAAGCCACTAAAAAAGGCCCAGGAAACCGGGCCACGCAATTGAATCATCGGGATTCAACTGCGTGGCCCGGTGCCGTTTACAGAAACTACGCAGTCTGAAAATCGGGTAGTAATACGCTGTTTCCGAATCGGTTATCCTCGTAACTTTGATTGATCACCTGCCCAAAAGTGGGGTTGGTGCCTGGCCTTCAAACTCCCTTGCCCAATGAAACAAAAACACATCATTCTCCGAACTACGCAAATCACCACCCGCGACCCTTTTCTGGGCGCCCTCTCGCAATCCCGCACCATCGAATCGGTGGCCGCTGGTCTGTCGATCGAAATCGACGAAATTGACAAGCGCCACATTTCAGCCCTGACGCGCGATTCCGGAATTCTGGCCGTAGCGCCGGCCATTCCGATGAAACTGGTTGAGCCACTGAACGTGAAAACCGTAGCCACCCCCTCTGCCCCGACGGTGGCCTGGGGCGTCAAAGCGGTTGGTGCCGACACCTCGCCGTTTACGGGAGCCGGTGTTGTCGTAGCGGTTCTGGATACGGGCATCGATGCCGCCCATCCGGCTTTTGCCGGGGTGCAGGTGATCGAGCAGGATTTTACGGGCGAAGGCAACGGCGACGGGCACGGACACGGCACCCACTGCGCCGGAACGATTTTTGGCCGGATCAGCGGCAACACCCGGATTGGCGTGGCCCCCGGTGTGCAGAAAGCCCTGATTGGCAAGGTACTGGGTACCAACGGGGGCGGTTCCAGCGAACAGATCGTCAGCGCCATTCAATGGGCGGGTCAGAACGGCGCCAACGTTATTTCGATGTCGCTCGGCATGGACTTCCCCGGTTTTGTCAAACAACTGATCGATGAAGGGTACCCCGCTGAACTGGCGACTTCTTACGCACTGGAAGGCTACCGCGCCAATGTGCAGCTTTTTGAGCGGCTGGCGGCTTTGATCCGGATCCAGGGATCGTTCTCGCAGGCGACGGTCATCATTGCCGCAGCCGGTAACGAAAGCCAGCGGACCGTGAATCCGGATTTTGAAATCTCGGTGAGTCCGCCCGCCGTGTCGGAAGGCATTATTTCGGTGGCGGCCCTCGGCGAAAGTGCGCAGGGTTTAACGGTGGCTTCTTTTTCCAATACCGGCGCCAACGTTTCCGGACCGGGCGTCAAGATTCTGTCGGCCAAACCCGGTGGCGGTTTTGTGCAGATGAGCGGCACCAGCATGGCAACTCCGCACGTGGCGGGTGTGGCGGCTTTGTGGGCCGAAAAAATCACCAAAACCGGCTTGCTGACTCCCCTGACCCTGACCGCCCGGCTGATCGGTTCCGGTACCGAAACCGGCCTGAAAACCGGTTTTGATCCTTCGGATGTGGGAGCCGGACTCGTCCGGGCTCCACAGGTCTAGGCGGTTTTACGACCCGTTCCAGCAAAAATAAAAAAACCGGCTCGTCGCCGGTTTTTTTATTTTAAACTTCTTCTTCGTATAGCTCCTCGCTTTTCCGTTTTCGGGGTTGTTCCGGAGCGGGCAGCGGTTGCGGATGATCTTCGTAGGCCGAGTTGTCAACGGCTTTAAACCGCGACATAAACGAGTACATGGCCGGAATGACGAAGAGCGTCAGCACCAGCGAAAACATAATTCCACCGACGATAACCACCCCCAAGGGAATCCGGCTTTTGGCCGCAGCACCCAGACCGAGGGCAATCGGCAGCGCCCCGAAAGCTGTCACCAGACTGGTCATCAGGATCGGGCGCAGGCGCAGGGCCGAAGCTTCAATGGCCGCTTCGACTTTGTTCATGCCTTCTTTCCGTTTCTCATTCGCAAACTCCACAATCAGAATCCCGTTTTTCGTCACCAGACCCACCAGCATGATAATGCCGATCTGGGAGAAAATATTCAGGGTCTGGTTAAACATCCAGAGCGACAAAACCGCCCCGGCAATAGCCAGCGGCACCGTCAGCATGATGATGAACGGATCGGTGAAACTCTCGAACTGAGCCGCCAGAATCAGGTAGATCAGGACCAGGGCCAGCACGAACGCAAAAAGCGTATTCGATGAGCTCTCGGCATAGTCGCGGGATGAACCGGAAAGCGCGGTCTGGAACGTGTCATCGAGCGTACGGGCCGCAATGGCCTGCATGGCTTCGACGCCATCGCCAATGGTTTTGCCCGGTGCCAGACCAGCCGCTACCGTGGCAGCCTTGAACCGGTTGTAGTGATAGACCTGCGGAGGACTCGATACTTCCGCAAACTTCACAAGATTATCCAGCTGAACCAGATTGCCGACATTGTTCCTTACGTAGAACGACGCCAGATCGACGGGTTCGTCCCGGTCGTCGCGCGATACCTGCCCGATGACCTGGTACTGCTTCCCGTTCATCAGGAAATAGGCCAGCCGCCGGTTGCTGAGCGCCAGTTGCAGCGTTTGCGCCACATCCTGAACCGACACACCCAGGCTCGTGGCCTTCTCACGGTCAATGGTGATGTTCAGCTCCGGTTTGTTGAATTTCAAATCCACATCGAAGCCCTGAAACGTCGGATCTTTCTGCACTTCATCCATGAATTTGGGCAGCGCCTGACGCAGTTTTTCGAAGCTCAGGTTCTGGATCACGAACTGCACCGGCAGACCACCTCCGCCCCCACCACCACCGCGACCCACCTGAATGGTTTGCTCCTGGGTGGCATTCATCCGGGCTTCCGTGAAGCCTTTCAGGTGTTTACTCAGGTAATCGGCAATTTCCTGCTGCGACCGCTGGCGTTCCCGCGAATCGGTCAGGTTCAGGGCCACAAAACCCGAATTGACCGCGCCCGCTCCCGAATTACCGGGCGCAATGACGCTGAAGGTAAAATTGATTTCCGGCACCGAATCGAGCACAAACTGGTTGACCCGGTCCGAAATCCGGCTCATCGCTTCGTAGCTCGTTCCTTCCGGCGCGGTAATCGGAATCCGAACCCGGCCGCGGTCTTCCATCGGCGCCAGCTCGGATTTCAGGCTCGAACCAATGCCGAAGATGATGGCCACACAAACCCCAATCATCAGAAAAGCCCACCGGCGACGCTTCATAAAATCCGTCAGAGCCGAGCGGTAGGAATCGTCCAGCCAGCGGTAGAAGGGTTCGGTTTTCTTGTAAAACCACGAGCCCTGGCCGTGGTCTTTGCTCACCAGTTTCACGCTAAGAACCGGCGTTAGGGTCAGCGAAACAAACGCCGAAATCAACACGGAACTGGCTACGACCACCCCAAATTCGCGAAAAAGCCGACCGGTGAATCCTTCCAGGAAGATAACGGGCAGGAACACGATGGCCAGGGTGGCCGAGGTCGAAATAACCGCAAAGAAAATCTCTTCCGAGCCTTCCTTGGCGGCCCGTTTCAGGTCCATGCCCTCCTCAATTTTCTTGAAAATATTCTCGGTGACCACAATCCCGTCATCGACCACCAGCCCCGTCGCCAGTACGATACCGAGCAGCGTCAGTACGTTGATACTGAATCCGGAAATGTACATGATGAAGAACGTTCCGATCAGCGAAACCGGAATGTCGATCAGCGGGCGAATCGAGATCAGCCAGTCGCGGAAGAACAAGTAGATGATGATAACCACCAGCACAAACGACAGGATGATGGTTTCGCCCACTTCTTCAATCGATTTGCGGATAAAAATCGTCCGGTCGATCCCGTTCCGGATCTTGATATCCGGCGGCAAATCCCGCTTGATGTCTTCCAGACGCTTGTTGAATTCGTCCGCAATGGCCACGTAGTTGGCCCCCGGCTGCGGAATCATGACCAGAATGGCTCCGGAAGCGTTGTTTTGCTTGGCGGCCGACTCCTCGTTCTCCGGCCCTAAAATCGCATAGCCCACATCCTTGAACCGGACGATCTGGTTGGCCGTCTGGCGCAGAATCAGGTTATTAAAATCTTCTTCGGTTGATAAACGTCCGGCGGCTTTGACGGTCAGCTCGGTATTGTTTCCGTAGATTTTACCACCGGGCAATTCCACATTCTGGCGGGACAGGGCATCCTGAATATCCTGCGCCGTCAGGCGGTACGCCGAAAGTTTATGCGGGTCGATCCAAAGCCGCATGGCGGGTCTTTTTAGCCCAAAAATCATAACCTGGCTCACCCCCGGAATGGTTTGCAGGCGCTCCTGAAGCACGTTTTCCGCGTAATCCGACAACTCCATCGGGTTGCGCGTCGTGCTTTGAATCGGCATGAAAATAATCGGGTCGGAGTTGGCGTCGGCCTTGCTCACCACCGGTGGCGCGTCGATGTCCTGCGGAAGTTGCCGCTGGGCCTGCGATACTTTGTCGCGGACGTCGTTGGCCGCCCGCTCCAGATCGGCGCTCAGTTCAAATTCGATTGTGATGTTGCTGCTTCCGAGGGCGCTGTTCGACGAAATGGTCCGAATTCCTTCGATGCTATTGAGCGATTTTTCAATTGGCTCCGTAATCTGGGATTCGATAATTTCCGGGTTGGCGCCCACGTAGCTGGTCCGTACCGAAATAATCGGCGGATCGATGGCCGGGTATTCGCGGACACCCAAAAAGGTAAAGCCAATCACCCCGAACAGGATGATCACGATCGACATAACCATGGCAAAAACCGGTCGTCGGAGGCTTAAAGAAGGTAGACTCATCGATTTAGCTAATTATTACATGCTTGCACTCATGCCTGCTCCCGACCCGGCGGCAGGCTGCTTCTGACCCGACAGGCGGTCCACTTTCGTCACTTTCACCGGAGAATCGGGCCGGAGGAAAATCAACCCGGTGGTAGCCACCGTATCCCCCTGCTGCAACCCCTGGGTTACTTCCACCACACTGGCATTTCGCAAACCAATCTTGACATCGGTAAAAACCGACTTTCCGTTTTTAATGACAACCACCTGGCTTCCCCGCGTTTGCGGAATGACCGACTGGGTCGGCACCACCAACGCATTGGAGGTATTGATCACCAGGTTCACCTTCGCAAACGTTCCGGGCCGCAGGTTGGACGAGTTGTTGGCCACCCGCGCCCGAATGCGCAGATTCCGGGTGGCTTCTTCCACCCCGGGTTCGATGGCGTACACGGCGCCGTTAAACGTTTTGTCCGATCCGTCGATCTGGAACGAGATCGTACTGCCGATCTTGACCGACGGGCCGTATTTTTCCGGCACCGAAAAATCCAGTTTCATCGAACTGGTCTGTTGTAAACGGGCAATCAGCGAATTGGGACCGACCACCGCGCCCAGGCTGACATTCCGTAAACCGATGGTTCCCGAAAAGGGCGCCCGGATTTCGGTCCGGCGCAAAGCCGCTTTCGTAACTTCAACATCGGCCAGCGTTCCCTTCAGATTCGTCGCAATGACATCGTATTCCTGCTGGCTGATGCCGCCCCGTTCGAGCAGTTGCTTGTTGCGTTCTTCAATCCGGCGGTTGTTTTCCTCGACGGCTTTCAATTTCAGCAACTGGGCTTGTAAATCACCGTCATATAACTTCACCAGCAAGGTACCCTGACTAACTGAGCGACCCTCCTGAATGTTTAACTGAACGATCCGCCCGGACACTTCCGGGTAAATATCAACCTGTTCGGAAGCCAGCAGGGAACCCGTGGCAACGACCTCATCTTTTAAATTCTGCGCGGCAACCACATACGCGGTGACCGCCGTTGGGCCACCCGCCCGCCCGGCCGGTCCGCCCGCCGGAGCGCCACCCCGACCGCCGGAGCCACCATTTCCGCCCGGTTGCTGTTTATAAAACTTGTTGTAATAAATAGTGCCGCCAACAACCAGCAGCACCAATCCTATTGCAATCCACCTTTTCACAGAAATAGTCGTTGAAGCGGCCGCGGCATTGCGCCCGTTGAGAAAGTAACATCCAACAGCATGCTACTGTCGGAATCTGATTTTTCAGCTAACTTAGCACCGAAATTACTCCATTATAACATACCATGACAGTTGAGGAATACATAAATCGACAAACACCCGAAATTCATCGCCTATTGACTCAATTACGTCGCCTAATCCTGGCCGCTTCGCCCCGTATTCAGGAAAAAATTAGTTGGGGAGTGCCTTTTTATTTTCACAAAGGGCCTCTTTGTTACCTGAATCCGCTCCGAACGACGGAGGCTGCCGTGGACCTTTGTTTCATGCGGGGCTACGAATTAGCCAACCATCAGGAGCTGCTCGAAAACCGGGGCCGCCGAACCGTCCGCTCCTTAGTGGTCCGGGCCGACGATTTCAACGAAGACCTGATTCGGGAGGTGTTGCAGGAGGCCATCCTGCTCAACGAAACATCGAAGGAAAAACCGGCTCCTTTTCAGAAAAACCGGGGCTAGTTTTTAGCGCAGCGAGGGAGGAAAAGTGGAGGGAGAAAGGCTCTGCGCTCAGCGGCCGCATAATTTCCGGTAATTACACCACTCACAAATCTTTTTGTCTACGGTTTTCTGGAACGGCTGGTTCGGGTCGAACAGATCGGCGATGAGCTTCCGGAGCTGAAGTTCTGTCTGCGCCACAAACTCCTCGGGGGTGCCCAGGTGGAGCTTGTTTTCCAGAAAACCGCCTTCCAGATTCCGGAACGAATAAAAACCGGCCACCACCTGCGTATTCGTTCCGTCGATCCATTCATTGCCGAATTGCAGCCCGTTGTTTTTCAGCATCTTTTTGTAAACCAGGTACTGATACAGCCACAACTGGCGCGCTTTTTCCTTCTGGGAATCGGTCAGCAGGATCTCCATCGTTTTGACGTCGGCATCCCGGGCTTCCACTTTTCCGGTTTTATAATCCGCCACCCGAATCAGCTTCGAGCCGTCGGGCTGTTGCAGCCGTTCCACCCGGTCGATTTTTCCGGCGACCCGGACGCGCAGCACGCCAATGGCCGTTTCGACGTCCAGTTCCGTGTCCCACTCCTCTTCCGTCTGCAACACTTCCAGGCGGTCTCCGTAGGTCTTGATCTGCAGGGCATTGAAGCGCACCATCAGGTCTTCGGCCACCCGGTACAACAGGCGGTTCATGCCCGACTCGGTCATGCGGTTGGCAAACTGTTCTTCGTACTTTACTTTCAGCGTTTCCACGACGGTTTCGGCGTTCACTTCCTGCCCAACCATCCGGTGCTGCTGGTCGAGCACCTCCAGCGTGTTGTGAATCCACTGCCCAAATTCGGCCGCGTCCATTTCGTTGTTCACCTCCTCGTCCTCCTCCATACTGATCACCCGGCTGAAATAATACTTGAGGGAACAGCTCATGAAATTATTCAGGGACGTGGGGTACAAACCGCCGAAAACCCGGTTTTTGTTCGCGTTGAACTGGCCGGCCAGATCTTTGCGGAGCTGGGCCAGAATCGCTTCACTTTTCGGAATTTCGAGGGTATCGACCGGAAACAAGTCCGGTTTTTTATCGGCCACCTGCCCAAACCGCACGCTCGGGTAACTGAGGGTGATGTTGCCCTTGGCAGCCGGCACCAGTTCGTGTTCGATCTGGCGGATAAACCGGCTTTTCTCGCCCTTGCTGGTTCCGTAGGCGTCGGCCGAAGTCACATACAGCAGGGTCACTTCCCTGGCCCGTTGCAGCAGACGGTAAAAATGGTACGACATCACCGACTCCTGATCCTGGTAGGTCGGCAGGCCCACCTCCACGCAGGCATCGAACGGAATCAGCGAATTGAGTTTGCGCGATTGCGGCAGGGTTCCTTCGTTGGCCGACAAAATAATCAGCCGGTCAAAATCCAGCGCCCGGGTTTCGAGCATTCCCATCACCTGCAACGCACTGCCGCCCTCGCTCTCGAACGGAATGCTGGTGTGCCGGATGAGTTCGTATAAAAACTGTTTCAGGCTCTTGATCGTCACCAGCTCGTTCCGATCCTCGCGTTCAAGCGTGGTTTCCAGTTGCCGCAGCAGGTTTTCAAACAAATAAAGGTACTCCGTCTCGATTGCGTCCTGTTTTTCGGCGTACACGCTTTTCAACAGATCGATCAGAACGTAAAACTGCCGGATGATCACCAGCGGTTTATCGTCGGGCCAGCGCCGGAACAACACCTCGAACAGCGGATTGCCCTCGCCCATCTGGAGCAACTGCTTTTCGTCCAGATACACCAGGTTATCCGTCGTAATCGTCAGAATGGCTTTCTGGACGATGCGGGGAGCCAGGCCACTGGACGCTTTCCCCTGCATTTGCTCATACTGCCGCACAAACGGGTGATTCAGCAGCTTGATGACGTGCCGGTGGTTAAATTTCGGGATGAGAATGGTGCCGCTGCCGTCTTTTTTCTGAAAAGCCACCACGGTCCGCTGCATCTCGAACAGGGCATCGACCAGGGTAAACAGGTTTGAATTTTGCAACGAAAGCCCCATCGTAACGTTGAGATCCGTCACCGAACCGCCCAGCGAATACAAAACCGGTAACAACAGGGTTTCGTCCCCCAGAATCAGGGCGGTGGTTTTGACATCCGTGCCGGTTTTGGCCTGCTGGTAGATTTGGTTGGCAACTTTGGCCTGCATGCTGGCGTTCGGCACCCCGATCACCTGAATGTGTTTGGGCGTTTCGGTCAGGTGCTGGCTTTCCCAGGTCCAGGGGTGGCTCCAGCTTGCGGATTTGTAGGTCCGGAGCATTTTGCCGGCTTCCTGCCGCTTCGACTGCATGTAGTAGGTGTCGGTATCCCAGAGCATTTCGGCTTTCTGCGCCTTCACCAGGGTCCGGACAATCTGCTCCTCGGAGCGGCTCAGGGCATTGAATCCCACAAAATAGAGCTGCTCGTAGGCCGGATTATCCCGCACCCGCTCCTCCACCTGATCGGCCAGCAGCCGGTAGGCCATGCCCCGGTAGGCCCAGCCTTTCGCCAGCAACCGGTCGTGCAGGGCCTGGTAGGCGGTTTGCAGGTTTTCGAACAATTTGAAATACCGCTGGGTGCCCGTTGTTTCGAATTTGGCCGCGCGGCCCTCGGGCAGGTCCAGTTTCCAGCGTTCGAGGGCTTTGGCGGCTGTCATGTAACTAAACAACTCCGTGGGCGAAATCATGTACTGGTCGATTCGGTCGAAGTCGGTGAGCAACACGCTCGCCCAGTTCAAAAACCGCCCGAACTCCAGCGCCGGGTCAATTTCCCGGAACACTTCGTAGAGCTCGAACAGCAGACTCACCGGATCGATCAGCAACACCCCGGCGCTCTGCGTGATGAAGTCATCGACGGCCAGCACGTGGGGCGATAAAAAAGGCGTATCGGCGTGCTGACTCAGGTGCTGCTGAAATACCGAAACCGCCCGGCGGGTCGGCACGATCACCCACACGTTTTCCATCCGCGTCTGGTGGAGCTGGAAAATATGGCTGGCGACTTCACTTAAAAATGACATTTTTAGTTACGCAATAACAGCGGATCAGTGAAACCGGTCGGCCCGCACTTCCAGGGTTTTCATAATCTCAGCTTCGGCTTCCAGCAGTTCTTTCCACCGTTTGCGAACCGCATCTTTGGGCACGTATTCTTCGGCCAGTTCGATGAAGTTGCGGTAGTGCCCCGCTTCCGAAATCATCAGTTCGCGGTAAAATTTTTGCAGGTATTCGTCCGTCAGCTTTTCGGACAGCAACTTAAACCGCTCGGCGCTCCGGGCTTCAATGAGCGCGTTCAGCAGCAGTTTTTCCATCAGCTGCTCGTTCCGATCGCCCGGTTTGCGCACAATCTGCTGCAACTGATTGACGTACTCATCTTTCCGCGGTTTTCCCAGCGGAATGTTCCGCTTCCGAAGTTCTTTCAAAACCCGCTGAAAATGGCCCCACTCCTCGGCCACCACGGGCGTCAGCACCTCCACCAGCTTTTCCCGTTCGGGAAACTGCACAATGAGCGAAATGCACGACGACGCGGCTTTCTGTTCGCAGAACGCGTGATCGATCAGAATATCGCCCAGATTCATCCGGGCAATATCGACCCAGCGTGGATCAGTAGGAAGTTCTAAGCCTAGGGTTGTAATCACAGTTCCGTTAATTTTTCGGCTTCCCGGTCCCAGCGGTACGGCGAATCGGCGGTCTGGTAAAATCCCCCCAGCCAGCGTTCCACCGGGTGAAGCGTCCGGCGTCCGGCAATGACATCGGCCCCGGCTTCGGTCAGGCTCACGCCCTCGTCGGTGTAGGCCCAGACTTTCCCGTTCAACTGCCGGATGGTTTCGCCAATGCTCAGATCCGTGATTCCAAAAACCCGGTCCTGCTGCAAAAACCGCCCGATCAACTGCGGTTCGGGCAGCGGCCCCTCCATCAGAATGGCCGTCAGCAGGTGCTCGATCAGATTCAGGTTGTTGTCGGTAAACGGAAAACGCTGCAAGTGCAGAATAAGGGCGTTTTTCAAAAACCGCAGTCGGCCAAAATCGGCATGAAGCAGGTTTTGAACGGCCAGCGGATCATTCCCGGCGTAGGCGGTCCACACCCGCACCGCCAGATCCAGCTCGTGCCGGGTCAGTTCCTCCGCCTGCAAATACAAGGTTGCGATTTGAGCACCACGGAGTTGCCCCATGCCTTTAAAAAACGGCTCACCCGGAAACGCATCCACCGAAACCTGTTTGATTTTAACCGTGCCCAAGGGCCGCTGCGCCAGTTGGGCCAGTAGAAAAACCAGGTTGATCTGGCAGAACAAATCGTGTTCGAACCAAAGGCAAATTTCATCGTATTGGTCCGGATGGCTTATTTTTTCAAATTCCTGCTCCACCATCGGCCCATACGCAGGCGATTCGGTATCCGCATACACCCGCAGCCAGGCCTGCCGGATTTCCCAAAGTTCCTGGAGGGTGCCAACGTCGGCCCGTACCGGCCCTTCCGACAGGGCTTCCCGCCAGATCGCAACGACGGATGAATCAGACGGTTGCACAATGTTCGATTCAACGAAGGCGTTGGCCGTAGCGTCGCCGTTGAGGATGTGTAAGGTTTTCACAGGACGAATTTAATCAAATAATAACCAATGCACACCAAAAGAAACCGAACGATTGATGGTTCGGAAATACGGCGCACTGTAGTAAATCCGGTCGAACAGCCCCTGGTTGGCGTGGGCCATTTTTACGAACAGCCGCACCCGGTTGATCCGAAAGTTGGCATACGGTTCGGCCACAACGTAGTCGCTCAGCTTCACATCATTCTGCAGGTGGTATTGCTGGGTGAGCGGCATGTACTGATCGGCGAAATAGGCGGATTTGTAGTGAAACTGAACGCCCGCCAGCACGTACAACTTCTTGAACAGCAGGAAGCTGTATTCGGCCCGCGCATTGGCAAAGAGCTTTGGAATCCGCAGCACCTCATCGCGTGATACCAGCGTGTAAAAACCCTGCCCCACCGCCGTAAACTTGCCGGCCCGAAACTGCAGACCCAGACCCGTCCGCAAAATGCTGAAGGCATCCGAAAGCTGCTGCGGCACGGCCTCCGTATCAAAATAAATGTAGTTGGTCAGCAGGTAATAATCCAGGCCGGGATTCAGCGTTAGCTTGCCCAGGCGCAGGTTCAACTGGCCGTAGGCGTGTTGCGTACCCCGCAGATCGAACTGCGACGACAGCCGGTTGGTGTGGTCCCACTGGTAAATATTGCTGATAAACCGGCTTTGAATCAGCGTTGGCGACGTGAACACACTCTCGTAACCCGCCGTCAGAAACTTGCTTTCCAGCCGCCCCTGAAACCGGAAATCCCGGCCCAGTAGGTACTCAATTTCGGCCGTGGCCCGCGTCAGGCTGTCCGGAAAGTAATAGCCCAGCCAACCGCCCAGGTAAGTCTCAAACCGGTTTTGTTTATAGGACGAATCGGGCAAAAGCGGACCGGCATTGAATTTATTCGTTGCCCCGTAAATCCGGGTCCGGAGCCAGGCGCGGTAATTAAACGCCGACCGACGCATCGAAAACTGACCCTTCAGGCCAAACTGATTGTCAATTGACCGGAACAGGGTGGTTTGCCGGGTTTCCAGGTTATCGAAATAATAGCGCGGATAAAACGGCCGGGGAAACTGCGCGATCGTATCCAGCCCGTTCGCCAGGTTGGTGTCGTCAAAGCGGTAGCTCTGCGCCCGGAAGTCGAGGGTGTTGTAGACCTGAAACGCCGTATCGAGTACATATTGCTGATAGACATGAAGTTCGTTGCGTTTCTCGTGCGAGTTGGCGGCAGTCAGAATCGGACTGAGTTGCAGATCAGGGTCGGTCAAACTGTCCGGTTCGATGATTCCGCCCGGGTCTTTGGATCGGTGATTGAGGTTGTTGTAGTGAGCCAGCAGCGTGTATTTGTCGTCTTTGGAGCGGTAATTAACGTGGGCTACAAAGTTCCAGTTTTCGATCAGCCGCTGCACCGAATTGAGGTTTTCACTGTATTGATCGTCGGAGGTCATCCGCTGGATGTTGAACCCGACATTCAGACGCGAACTGATGTTACGGGCGAAATCGAAATTCAGAATGTTCTGGCCCAGACCGCCCAGCACCAGGTACATGTTGGTATACGGTGAGCGCGTGTCGAAATACCGGATGTTCTGGGTCTGATAGCCGTAAAGTCCGTAGGCATTCAAACCCGTCTGGGAACCAAAAGCGGGCGTTTCGTAAAAAACCGGGCGCAGGGCCGTGCCCAGATTGCCCAGATCGGTATACAGATAATCGTAGCGACTCAGGTAGTTGGTGCGGTGGGTTCCTTCCAGCGTCGTGTCGATCGGGAAAAGCTTTTTCCGGTTGTTGAGCACGTCACTTTCCAAAAAATACCGCGTGGTGGTGGGTCCGTACACCAGTTTCGTCGAATCGTCGAGAAGGGCTCCTCCGGCATTGGCCCCCTGCCCGCCCGTTGCCGTTGTCTGGCCGCCGGTTCGGTTGCCGCCCTGCGGAAAGGTCGGCAGCCGGGATGGTAACTGCGCTTTCGCCGGACGAAGGGCCCAACCCAACAGGAAACAGATACTCAGGATAAAAAAACGATTCATACGTTGTGAACTCTAAATTCCGCCAAATTATTGATTCGCGGTGATCCTTTTTCGGTTATTAGCTTTTTTTAACAACAGACCCGGTTTTTGCGGGCTCAAACTGGTCAATGATTGCGTTGAAGTCCGCTTCGCCGGTCAAAAATTTCACTTCGATCGGGATGTAATAAAAATTTGAAGCATCTGCGCCGGTTTCCGCCAGCAGCGGCTCCAGTTTAACAAAATCCTTCTCGGTCGTTAAAACCGCCCCCTTCTCCGGTATTGAGCCTTGAATCCGCGCCAGATCGACTTGGGTATACCGGTAATGATCCGCAAAACGCCAGTGCCGAACCAGCGAAAAGTGGGTTTCGACGTATGTTTCCAGGGGTTCGGGCCGGGCAATGCCCGATACCAGCACCACGGTTTTTAGCCGCTCCGGCTGCGCGTTTTCCGGCAGGAAACAAACCGGTTTTCCGTAGTGCAGACCCGTAAAAAAAACCGGCACATCGGCCCGGCTATGCAACCGGATTTGCTCCCGAATGGCGGTTTGTTCGGCCGGACCAAGCGCATCGGGGCATTTCGTCACCAGCACCGCATCGGCCCGGCGGGCACCGTGCCGCCGTTCGCGCAGCCGACCGCCGGGAAAGGGCTGATCGGTATAAAAAAGCCGGTTGTAGTCCGTCAGCAGCAGGTTCAGGTGCGGCCGAACGGGTCGGTGCTGAAAGGCATCGTCCAGCACCACCGTGCGCAGGTCGGGCCGGGCCGCCAGCAGCTGCGGAATGGCCTCCGCCCGTTTTTCGCCCACACTCACCAGCACGGCAGACTCCCCGGCCCGCGCCGGTTTTCCGTGCCTTCGGAATAACAACAGGGGTTCATCCCCGATGGTGTCGGCGGTGTCGGCAGCGGTGGCAATCCGAAACCCGCGCGTCCGGCGGCCATACCCCCGGCTGAGCGTCGCCAGGGGTCCGGTGTTTTTCAACCGGCTCACCAGATAATCGACGTGCGGGGTCTTGCCGGTTCCGCCCACGGTGAGGTTCCCTACACCAATGGTATAGATCGGCGGACTTAACGTTGCAATAATCTGACTGTCGTACAAGTAGTTACGAAGATCAGTTATTCTCCCATACAGCCAGTTTAACGGATAAAGCAATCGTTCGGACACTAAGTTTTACGTAATAATTTCTTAACAAGCCTGTTCAGTGACACCCAAAATTACTACTTTTAATGGTGAATGCCCGTCCCTTTCCCATTCTCATGAGTCTCAAGGCCGATTTCCTGAAATACACGTTGCATTTTGCGTTCGAGGCCGGAACGTCGCGGGGAGTATTAACGGAGAAAGATAGTTACTTCGTCAGGATTTGCGACGACGAGGATCCGACGGTGGTGGGTTGGGGGGAATGCGCTCCCCTGCGGGGTCTGAGCATTGACGACCGGCCCGATTTTGCCGACCAGCTTCGTCACACCTGCGATCTGTTCAATCAACTGGACCTCCAGCTTTTTCACTGGAACATTCCGATCGTGCTGCAACTCATCAGCGATCAGCTGCCGTCCATTCAGTTTGGCTTCGAAACCGCCATGCATGATTACATCAACGGCGGCAAGCGGACGGTTTTCGAGAATGATTTTGCCACCGGAAAAAAGGCCATCCCGATCAATGGGCTGGTGTGGATGGGAAAACCGGACGCCATGCGCCGACAGATCGAAGAAAAACTGGAAGCGGGCTACACCACCATCAAATTAAAAATCGGCGCCATCGATTTTCAGCAGGAATGTGCCCTGCTCGAATCCATCCGCGCCCGGTTTAGCGCCGATCAGATTACGGTTCGGGTGGATGCCAACGGCGCATTTCCAACCGAAGAAGCCCTGGAAAAACTCCACCAGCTGGCGGCTTACGACCTGCACTCTATCGAGCAACCCATAAAACCGGGGCAACACGCCGAACTGGCCGAACTCTGCCGCCAGTCGCCGGTTCCGATTGCGCTCGACGAAGAGTTGATCGGCCACATGGAATACGTGGACAAAACGCGGCTATTGAAAAAGCTCCAGCCGCAGTTTATAATCCTGAAACCCACGCTCTTAGGCGGTTTTAGCCATTGCAGCCAATGGATCGAAATTGCCAATCTGCTCGGCATTGGCTGGTGGATCACCTCCGCCCTCGAATCCAACATTGGCCTGAATGCCATCGCGCAGTATACCGCCCAGTTTAAAAATCCCCTGCCGCAGGGCCTCGGAACCGGTCAGCTTTACCAAAACAACCTGGAAAGTCCGCTGGTGATCGAAAACGGTTTTCTCAAAACCGATGCGTTTAGGGGCTGGAAACTCGACCTCACGGAAGCCCGGCGGGGGGTGCCGCTGGAGGAGCGCGTTCAAAACCGCATTGGGTATCCGTAAAAATTTCCGGTATCTGTTTACTATTCAGGACCGGTGGCCCGGACCTTCTATTTGCTTTTCCGCAGCGCACTCCACCAGATCCAGGCGATGTACAACGGCTGAAACAACAGGCGCGACCAGACGTACCCGGGGGAAGCGGGCAAACCACCCGGCGGAGGCAGCTGATGGATGGCCACGTTGAGATTGGCCGGAAAAATCATTACGAGCAGGAGAATCAACCCCATGGCCGCCAGCCGCCGAAACCGGGGCAGCAGCAGGCCGATGCCGCCGGCCACTTCAGCGATCCCGCTGATAATCACCAGTTCGTGCGAATAGGGCAACCACCCGGCAATCATGTATTCCATTTTTTCGGGTGCCGCAAAGTGCGAAATCCCGATCAACACAAAGGCGATAGCGGCCGCCAGCCGGCCTTTTTTGGCGTGCGACGCCAGTTCCTGCCGGAAAGCGAAGCGGGAAAGTAGCCACAAAACCGCCCCAATTGAAACCAATAAAAGAAAGAAAGCCATGTTCGTCTGCCAATGATTTCCGGCAAATTTCGGGACGGTCCCGCCCCGAAAAAATGATCTGGGTTAGGAAATCACGGCAGCAACTGCTTCCGGATGCGGCTCAAACTTTCGGGATGAATGCCGAGGTAGGAAGCGATAATTTTAACGGGAAGCTGCTGAACCAGTTGGGGTTGTCGGTGCAGCAGATCCCGGTAGCGTTCTTCGGCGGTCTGGCTCAAAAACCGGATTTCGCGTTGCGTGCGGGCGATGTACAAGCCTTCGGCAAACAACCGCCCGACTTTGTTGCTTTCGTCGCTTCGCACGTAAAATTCCTGCAACACGTCGTAATGAATGCGCAGGGTTTTGGTCGGAAAAAGCGCCTGAATGAACACCTGCGAGGGCTGGCGCGTGAGAAACGAGGTGTAAGCCGAAACAAAGTGATCGGCAAACCACAAATCCAGGCACTTTTCCCGGCCATCGTGCACGAAAAAAGACGACGTGCCGCCTTCCAGAATAAAATACAGGTAGTTTTCGCGTTCGCCTTCCTGGATTAAAAAGTGCTTTTTAGGGTATTCGGCGTACTCGAACGACTGGCCAAACGCTTCCCAGAGATCGGGTTTCGGTCCGATGGTCCGGTTCATATAGCGCTGTAACTGGTCGAGATAGCGCGGGTTCATGACGGTTCGTCCAGCCAGTTAACGCCTTTTTTCAGCGCAAGGAGCGTTTGCTCCTCCCGGCTACCCGGCCCGGGCTGGAAATCATACACCCAATCGGCCTGCGGTGGCATACTCATCAGAATCGACTCCGTTCGACCGTTGGTTTCCAGGCCGAATTTGGTGCCCCGGTCCCAGACCAGGTTAAACTCCACGTACCGACCCCGGCGCAACATCTGCCATTTTTTCTCCGGTTCGCCAAACGGCAGATTCCGGTTTTTGACCATGAAATGCGTATAGATCGGGGCGAAGGCGTTGCCAATTTCCTGCACAAAAGCAAACAGGGCGGCTTTGTGCGTTTCATTGTCGGGCATCAGGTAATCGAAAAAAATACCGCCAATGCCCCGGGTTTCGGCCCGGTGACGAATGAAAAAATAATCGTCGGCCCAGGCTTTGTATTTTTGATAAAGCTGCGGATCGTGCCGGTCGCAGGCGGTTTTCAACTGCTGGTGAAACCAGCGGGCGTCCTGGCGGTCCACGTAATGGGGGGTCAGGTCGATGCCGCCCCCGAACCAGCAGGCACCCGTGCTCAACTCAAAATACCGGACATTCATGTGGATGATCGGCACCATGGGATTGTGCGGATGGAGCACAATGGAAACGCCGGTCGCGTAGAACTCGGCGGGCTCGGTCGTGTTCATCTGTTTCAAAACCGCTTCGGAAGCCGGGCCGTGAACCGCCGAAAACAACACGCCCCCCTTCTCAATCACCGCACCCTGCTGCATGATCCGGGTGCGGCCCCCACCGCCCTCGGGGCGTTCCCAGCGATCCTCGTGAAAGGTGCCCGACCCGTCGGTAGTTTCGAGCGCCTGGCAAATGCGGTCCTGTAATCCGGTAAAAAAATCGGTGATGCTTTGTTTATCAACAGCCATTCGGAGACAATGCGGTTTTTCGGCAAAGATAACGGACCCGCCGACTTAAGTTCGTGATTCTGGTTGCTTATGAAAAATAGCCCTTCCCGGTTTCACGTTCGTGGCCCCGCTATTCACTGATTTTAAGGGAAAACCGTACGGGCCGGGGTTTGTCGATCAGGATGAGCAGGCCCTGAGTGGTTAGTTGATGCAGCAGCTTGCTGGCCCGGTATTCGGAGATGTTGACCAACTGGGCGTACTGTTTCGCCGTGATCGAGTCCGTTTTGCGCAGCGCCTGAATCAGATTGCGCACGTTGGAAGTTTGCAAAAGCTGCCCGTCGGGCGATACCGGACTGGTCAGAATCAACTTGTTGGTGGGCACCGACTTGTCCTTGACGCGGACGTAAATGGTGCGTTTTCCTTTCTCGTCGATGGCATAATGCGGTTTTTCTTCGCTTTCCGGCACCCGGATCAGAATGACCTGCCGCCCGTTTTCGGTGATGACCTCGTAGCTGACCGTGATGGCCGGATCAATCAGAAAATCGGTGGCTTTTTCAATTTTCTGCATCTCGTGCAGTTCCGACTCCACGCCCGGCACCCGGCCGTCGTCCGACACCCCAATAACCAGCAGACCGCCGGAGGTGTTGGAAAGGGCCGTCAACGTGCGGGCAATGCGGTAGGCCGTGTGGATCGTCGATTTAAATTCGAGCCGCGTGCCTTCGCCCTGGGCGATTAATTCGGTCAGATTGTAGCGCATATTTTCTTAAATCTGATTTTTCAGCCGGTTTGTTCGGGACCATATACTTATTTCTCTGAATATTCAACGGCGTTTCCTCCTGATCTTCTGCCCTATTTAGTTAAATTTGTGATTCAGACCATCCATGAACTAGTCGTTTTTTGATTTTTTCAGTATTGGTATGAATGAGTTCATTTCATAGTACGATAGATAAATCGCGCAAAGCCCGGTTACACTTGTAGCCGGGCTTTGTAGTTTTTACAAAAATTGCCCAACATTGCGTTTTTCTTCCGCTTCTTTCAACCATTCCCATGCCCACCACCTTTCGCATCTTCTACAGCCTGGCTTTCGTGGCGACGTTGGCCTGCCAGTCGGAAAAAACCGGCGACAAAACCCCACCGAACGCCTACCGCGATCTGCTGGTCGATCGGATGGTCTGGAAAAAAAAGGAAGCAAACAATTCCAAAGCGGCTCCGACGAACGTGCACCAGTTTACGCTGACCAACACCTCCGATTCGTATTTATACCGACAGATTGAAGTGCGGTTTGATTATTTTGACAGCACTTACCACAAAATCAGCTCGTCCACCCACCTTCTGGATCAGCCCATCGGTCCCCGGGCCGCGCTGTCGGTCGGCGAAATCCCGGATGGTCCGGTGGTGCCCGCGGCCAAATCGGCCACCGTCACCATCGTTGACGCCAAAGCGCAACCAACCGAACCCGAAAAATAAGCGGGAAAACCGCTAAACCTGCGGTTTAATATGTCTTTTTTACATATTGTAACCTTCTCTCCATCAGAAACATACATGATTTTTCAAAAATTAATTCTAAAAAATAGGTGATAAAATAGAATTTAGCTCCTCTTACTAATTGAGGGAACATGCGTGTCTCCTTTCATATTAATAGAGATTGGTAAGTGGAACATCCCGGCCAGCTTGGCCGGGATTTGTTTTTTCCGGCCGAGTCCTGACGATTTATTACTATCTTTACCCGTGTATGCCACTGTTTATCTCATCCCTGAATTCGGGCAGCAACGGAAACTGTTATTATGTGGGTAATGAGCAGGAAGCGGTGCTGATCGACGTCGGTATTTCCTGCCGTCAGGCCGAAATGCGGCTCCAGCGACTGGGCCTTTCCATGCGGAGCGTTAAGGCCATTTTTATTTCCCACGAACACTCGGATCACATCAGCGGCCTGGAGCGCCTGGCCCGAAAATACAAACTGCCGGTTTTTATCACCGTCAAAACGCTGCAAAACAGCCGGTTATTTCTTCAGGGACTCCCGGTCAATCCGTTATACGCCAACGAGCCCATCTGGGTGGGTGATCTGTGCATCACGGCGTTTCCCAAACACCACGATGCCGCCGATCCGCACAGCTTTACGGTGGCGTATCAGGATACGAAAGTGGGCGTGTTTACCGACATCGGTACGCCCTGCGAACACCTCATTCATCACTTCAGCCAGTGCCACGCGGTTTTTCTGGAGGCCAATTACGACGATGAAATGCTGGACCGGGGTCGGTATCCGTATTTTCTGAAACAACGCATTCGGGGCGGAAAAGGGCATTTATCCAACCAGCAGGCGCTGGATCTGTTCCGGCAGCACCGACCGGCTTTCATGAGCCACGTTTTGCTGGCCCACCTGTCGAAGGACAACAACAACCCGCAACTGGTCCGGGATCTGTTTTTGCCTTACCTTAACAGCACGGAGCTGATTGTGGCCTCCCGCAACCAGGAAACCCCGGTTTTTCGGATTTCGGCCCAGCAGAAGCCGGTTTTAGAACCAATCAGTCCGTTTTGCTGATCCGCCCGGTCCGCGAATCCGGGAAAATTTTGCGCCATCCCGAAAATCAAGTTGAGCGCCGGGAATCAAGCTTTTTGGCAATTGTTTTGCGTATCTGTTTTTTTTGGTTCCAGACCGCTCGGTTTGACAACCCAAATTCTGGTTCCGGCGGGCCCGGCAACCGGTTACGAAAAACTTCGGTCGATTCTCATATCAACCTTCTTTCCTGTTCACGGTATTTTTTATTTTGCGGAACGATGTGTCCGCTATGGTTCGCCCACTCCTATCCATCATTATTACGGTTTTAAACGGGGAAGCAACCCTGGCCCGGTGTTTAAAAAGCTTGGCGGGTCAAACGTTTACAAACTTTGAAGTTGTCGTCGTCGATGGAGGCAGCACCGATGCAACCGTTTCGATCCTGCGGCAATTTCAGCCGCAGCTCCCCCTGAGCTGGTACGAGATTCCCAAGGTGGGGCTGTATGCCGGGATGAATTACGGCATCGAACAGGCCCGGGGCGAATGGCTGTATTTTATGGGCTGCGACGACCTTCTGTTCGACGCGGATACCCTGTCGTCTATTTCCCGGTATTTCACCATCCATACGCCCGTTCAGTTCGTCACCGGCAGCGTGCTCTATCCGAGCAAAGACTTTGTGGTTCCGGCGCACTGCGGATCGGTGTACTGGCTCAACTGGAACATTCACCACCAGGGCACGTTCTACCACCGGTCGGTTTTTGCGCCCTTTCGCTACGACGACCGGTTGAAAATCTCGGCCGATTACGAACTGAACCTGCGGCTGGCGCTCGAACGCGCTCCTTACCGGCGCACCAACAAGATCGTTGCCATCTACGGCGAATCGGGCATCAGCAGCCGCGACCCCAAAACCGGGTTTACCGAAATCCGGCAAATTCACCAGCGTCTGTTTCGCCCGCCGGTCCGGTGGTGGATTCAGGGCATCTGCCTGCTACAGCAATACACCTGGTTCTGGCGCCGGAAATGGGGGCTGGGTAATCTCAAATCCCGGCTTCGAAAACGGTTCATGCAACCCATAAGCCCCAATACTCCATGACGAACGTGGGGCTGATCGGCAACGGCAATGCCGGCTGGATTGCGGGCGTGCAATACCTGCACAGTTTGCTCCGTGGCAACTCGCTGCTCCCCACCGATCAGCAGCTTCAGTTTCGGTTGTATCTGCACAAAGACATTCACCACCCGGCGGATTTCCAAACCGTGCAGCCGTATCTGCAAAACACCCAGTTTTTTGATTATTTTCCGGGCCATGCGTTCCCGCTGGTGCGAAAAAGCTACCAGATGGCCCAGCAGCTTAAAAACCGGCAGTGGCCGCGTTATCCCCAAAACAATTTGCCGGGGCTGTTGCAGCAAAACCGGACGCACCTGATCTTTCCGGCCAATGAGGTGGTGCAGGAACAGGCTACCTATAAGCAAATTAGCTGGATTCCGGATTTCCAGCACGTTCACCTGCCCGGTTATTTCACCGCCTACCAACTCTACAAACGCAACCAAGATTTTGAACGGATCGTGCGCCGGTCCGACCGGGTCATCGTCAGCAACCGGCACAGTTATGAGGATGCGGTTCGGCTCTACCCGGTTTTTCGGTCGAAATTCGCCATCCTGAATTTTACGATGCTCTTGAGCGAGAACTGGCGCCAGCCGGAAGTGGCGGTTTTTACGAAGAAATACCAGTTACCAAACAAATACCTGCTGTTTCCCAGCCAGTTCTGGAAACACAAAAACCATCTGCGGCTGTTTGAAGCGGTACGGCTGGCCCGTCAGGCGGGTCTGGATGAGCTGACCCTCGTTTGCACCGGACACCCGCACGACCCGCGCCATCCGGCGTATGCCGACGAACTTCGGGATTTTCTGAACCGTCACCAGCTCCAGTCGGCGGTCCGGATTTTGGGTCTGTTGCCGCGCGCCGATCAGGTGCAGTTGATGCGGGGCGCGGCCGCTATCGTTCAACCTTCGCTGTTCGAGGGATGGAGCGCGCTGCTCGAAGACTGCCGGTCGTTGGGGAAAACCGTGCTGGCGTCCGACGTTCCGATGCACCGGGAGCAATGCAGCGGGCAAACCTATTTTTTCGATCCGTACTCCGCCCCCGAGATCGCCGACTGCCTGATGCGGCACTGGAACCGGCTGCTGCCCGGCCCCGATCACTCCGCCGAAGCCGCGGGCGAAACGGAATATTACGAACGCATTCGGCAATTTGCCCGTGGGTTCCGGTCCATTTGTCAATCTACCCTATCTCCTCCGCAAGCATGAACCTGGTTACGAATCCTTTTGGCAAGAAATACCTGCTGGTCTGGCGCACCGAATTTATCTTTTACACCCCGCAGCAACGGCAGCTGGCGGGCGAGTGGTCGCACGTCCGGTTTACGGGGCTCCCGCAGCCCGCTGAGCCGAAACTTATCAACTCCAACCTCAAAAAACCGCTGCCTTTTCCCGCAAATACGTTCGATGCACTCTACAGTTTTCACGTCAACGAACACCTTTCGCTGGCGGCCGGGGCGCAGTTTTTAAAAGAAGCCCACCGGCTGCTGAAACCGGGAGCGGTTTGCCGCATTTCGACGCCCGACCTGGAATTTTTCGTGGACGATTACCTCAAACAACTCCGGCAGTACCGCCAGCAGCCGGGCCCAGCGCAGTTTCAGCAGTACCAGTGGGCGTTGTTCAACGTGATTGACCAGTCGGTTCGGCAGCAGTCGGGCGGAGAAATGCTGGACGCCATTGTGACGAACGATTTTGTGGAAGAACACCTGATGCACCTCAACGGCGACCTGCTGCGGGCGCTTCGGGACCTGCCCAACCCCTCGCTGAAGCAAATTCTGAAAAACGACATCCGGTATATTGATGGAACACCCGTCAGCCCCGGTTTTCGGCTGAATGCCTTTTGGCGGGTCGGTTTGCAAAAAGCCATCGCCAAATTCTACCGCCCGTGGCATTTGCACCTGAGCCGGGAGAAAAATTTATGGATTTATGATGCCGTCACGCTGACCCGGCTTTTCGAGCAGGCCGGTTTTCGGGAGGTGGTCGTACGGGATTACAAAACCTCCGGCATCGAGCACTGGGAGCGCTACCATTTCGACCGGTCGGCCTACGGCGATTACGCGCTGGAACCGTCTTTGTACGTGGAAGGCCGGAAGTAGCTCGTTCACGCCAAAACCGCAGCCTGATCGGTCATTACAGCGTTTTCAGATCAATGTCAAAGCGACCTTCCGTAACCTCGACGGTCTGTTTTTGAAGAATTTCCTGCCCTTTGAATTCAAAGGTTCCCGAAATAATTCGGTTGACGGTATCCAGGCGGGTGATCACGACCTGGCCCGGATTCGAACCGTAGGAGTAAAAATGCCTGAACGAAGCATCGTAGTACACGGCAAAACCGAGGGAATCCGGTTTTCCGTACCAGTCTGACAGCGTATTGACCCCCGGTTGCCCTTTGTGCAACAGCAGCTGCACATGATCGTTCGAGCGCGCATTCGTGTAAATCAAGAGGTAAAAACGATCCTTGCCTGCCTGCCGGAACTCGACCTCCAGGGGTTTCACCAGATGGGGTTGCCCGGCAGGGTTGCCATTCGCAATCCAGGCTTTTCCGTTGATCTTGCAGGCAAAAATGTTGCGTCCTTCGGTGGTTGGCTCCGGGAGGGACTCTTCTTTCCGGCAACTCACGGCAAGCAGCACCATTCCGGTTGCCAGCAGCAGCGGTTTTATTACGTCGCTCAGCGGGCCTGCCATCCTTTCCAATCTGTTAGCCATTCGAACTGATTACCAATCGTGTCGGGTGTTACCGCACTCAAGGGTGGTGGGTAACACCGCTATAAAGTCCCGGTTTTGCCGGATTTACTTCCGGAAACGGCTCCTTCGCCGGGAACAGATCGTTCGCCAATGCACAAAAGGGGTTGGTTTACCCTCAGGCGGGGTTCTACTTCTTCCAAAAACTTTCTAAATTCCGGCTTCAATCGATGAAGCTATCTTCAAAACCAATGAAAAAAACCGCCTTTCTGACTGGATTTCTCTTTATGGCGCTGGCCGGAGCCCACGCGCAAACCTTCACGTTCCGGGGTGCCGACAAGTCGCCGATGGACATGGCCTACTACCCCGACGATTACGCCCACGACCGCAAGTTTGCCCCCGCCAAAATTGGGACCGACAAGGCGATGGTCCGGATCACGTACAGCCGACCGGCGAAAAATGGCCGGGAGCTTTTCGGGACGAAGCTGGCGCCCTACGGCAAGGTCTGGCGGGCGGGCGCGAACGAAGCCCCGGAGATCAAATTTTACCAGGATGTGACGTTTGGTGGCAAAAAAATCAAAGCCGGAACCTACGCCCTGCTGACGATCCCGACCGAAACCGAGTGGACGATCATCCTGAGCTCCGACCTGGACCAGTGGGGCGCCTACAGTTACAACGAAGCCCTCGACGTAGCCCGGGTGACCGTGCCGGTGCAAAAACCGGATGCGGTGATTGAGAACTTCTCCATCCAGTTTGCCAAAAAGGACGCCCAAACCGCTACGATGTACCTGGGCTGGGATACGGCAATGGTGGCCGTGCCGATCGTATTTTAAAGACCCGAATCGGAAAAACCGCCCTTGAGATGGGGAAATTCCGGCGATGAGCCGGGTGGATATTGCAAAAAACAGTCCGGCGACAAAGTTGCCGGACTGTTCGAAAAGAGCCAGCCTAGCACCAGCTCCGTTGTTACTCCTAAAACCGTACCTGCTCCAGATTGTGCTTTAAAGTGCAATGAACTACCCGATTAATAGCACCAACGAACTGAATGATCGCTTGAATGGCTATATACGTCGGGGCGGTTTTTGAAAACCTATCTATCCGGTTTGCTAAGAATGCCACCTAGAAACGGTGATATCCTTTGGCAGGACATGGCGAAAGTGCAAGTTTTTAGGAAGTTTGGCAGGAAATAATCAACTGAGCTCGGATCAAAAGAAAACGGTAAAGGTTTTAGTTGAAAAATGGCCCCATCACAAAAAAATCCCCGCAAGCCAAAGACTTGCGGGGATTTTAGATAATCAGTGGAGACGCAGGGAGTCGAACCCTGGTCCAGACAAGGAAACCGTCGTGCTTTCTACATGTTTAGCTGCGATTGGGATTGTCGGGAATCGGTCAGGCTCGCATCAGGCCAAAACCTCATCCGTAGGTGCTTGTGTCTTACCCGGTCGTTAACACCATAAACCAGGCCAGTACTGCGAGTCGATGCCTCCTGATCCAGCCAGCAGCACAGAGGCCGGGGAGACAATGGCTAAATGCTAATCCTCCGGATTAAGCAGCCATGGCGTAGTTATATTCGCCAGTTATTGTTTGAAGGTTTGTTATACAGGAAATGCCCTCAACTCCCGACATGCTTACACGCAGCATCAACAAGCTGTCAATTCCGGTCGTCCCCAGATGCGTGTACTAAAGAACACAAAACTACGAAAATTAGTTTTCCCGCGCACCCTCGTTTTTTTTCAGCGCACCCAGACTCACCAGCCAGGCGGAGTACAGGCCGGTTTCGATCTCCACCACCCGGGCGGCATGGCCCTGCCAGTCGTCGCCAAAGAAAGTTTCCATCTGCCGCAGCATCTCGGCCAGGTGCCCTTCCTCCTCCACAATGATCGACCGCACGTTCACCTTGCTGCCCGCTTCAGTCAGAACGTCCTGATACACCGGGTACAACTCGTCGGCCCGCACCTCAATGGCGTAGGTCACCAGCAGATAAGCCGCGTACTTCAGCTCCGCGCCCGACAATCCCAGGGCGGTTTTCAGGTAGCGGCACACCTGCACATCGAGTCGGTTCAGGTAGGCATGGCTGTCGGTGGGCGCCAGCAAATAGGCCGGTTCGTAGGTCGGGCAGTCGGTTTTTGGCAGTTTCTGAATTTGTTTTTTCAGGTAATAGGCATGGCGGGCTTCTTCGGCCGCGTGTTTCAGCATCAGCAAATCGACGGTGGTTTTGGGTTCGGCCGCCGAAATTTTGCGGGCCCCGGTATTTTCCATCATCGAGAGCGTATTCAGCCAGCGGGCGTGCAGCGTATCGTCGGCAACAATGGTCGTCAGCAGGTGTGTAAATTCCATTTAAAAACGGGAATGATGAGCCCACAAAGATACGGACAGGTGTGGCTAGCGGAACGGTTTTTTTTGTACTTTTGAAGCTTTGTAAAAGTCTATTTGAAATCCGAATTTTTATAAGGCGGTTTTCCAAACAACACGGTTTTTTAACTAACCTCTATGTATTCTTACAATTCCCGGTTTTCGCTGCGCTCCCGGGCGATCCGTTCGTGGATGCTGGTGTGCTGCCTGACGGTTTCGGCCCTGTGGTCGATCGCCCAGACGCCCCAGAAGCGATTATTAGTATTTTCCAAAACCGCCGGTTTTCGACACAGTTCGATTCCGGCCGGTAAAATGGCCATCATCAAACTCGGCAAAGAGAACGGTTTTGCGGTCGACACCACCGAAAACGCGGCCAAATTCACCGAAGACAACCTAAAGCGGTACAATGCCGTGGTTTTCCTCAGCACCACGGGCGACGTTCTCAACGACCTGCAGCAGGCGGCCTTTGAACGCTACATTCAGGCCGGGGGCGGCTACGTCGGGATTCACGCAGCGGCCGACACCGAATACGACTGGCCCTGGTACGGCAAACTGGTCGGCGGTTATTTTGCCAGCCACCCCGGCAACCCGAACGTGCAGGAAGGCGAAGCGTACGTGACCAACAAAGACCACGGCTCGATGTTTGGTTTTCCGGAACGCTGGAAAATCAAGGACGAATTTTACGACTTCAAAAACGTCAATCCGGCGGTGACCGTGCTCGTCAAAATTGACGAAAAAACGTACAAAGAAGGCAAAATGGGCGACAACCACCCGATGTCGTGGTACCACGACTACGACGGTGGCAAGGTGTTTTATACCAACTTCGGCCACCCCGACGAAACGTTTGTCAACCCGGTTTACCTGAAACACCTGCTGGGTGGAATCCAATCGGTGATGGCACCGAAACTGGATTACGCCAAAGCCAAAACGATGCCGTTCCCGGAAGAAAATCGGTTTAACCAGGAGGTTCTGTCCGATAAACTGGACGAACCGACCGAACTCGTCGTGCTCGACAATGGCAAGGTTCTGTTCACCGAGCGAAAAGGAGCCCTGAAAGTCTACGATCCGAAAACCAAAGCCACCAAATTGGTTGCGAACCTGCCGGTTTACACCAAACAGGAATACGGTCTGATGGGAATGAACATCGACCCGAAATTCAAAGACAATCAGTGGTTGTACCTGTATTATTCGCCGACCGTCGAAAAGTGGAAAACCGACACCGCCCAGCACCTGTCGCGGTTTAAGTTCGACGCCGAGAAGAACGAGCTGAAAATGGAAACCGAGCAGGTCATCCTGCGCGTACCCGTGAAACGCAACAACGAATGCTGCCACACCGGCGGTTCGGTGGCCTGGGACAAATCGGGGAACCTCTACCTGTCCACCGGCGACGATACGAACCCGTTCGAATCACGCGGTTTCAGTCCGTCCGACGACCGGCCCGGCCGCGAAAGCTTCAACGCCCTGACCACGTCCAGCAACTCGATGGATTTGCGCGGCAAAATCCTGCGCATCAAACCGCTCGACAACGGCACTTACGACATTCCGGAAGGCAACCTGTTTCCGAAAGGAACGCCCAACACCCGGCCCGAAATTTACGTGATGGGAAACCGCAACCCCTACCGCATCTCGGTTGATCAGCGCACGGGTTACCTGTACTGGGGCGAAGTTGGTCCGGATGCCGCCAACGACATTGATAAATACGGTCCGCGTGGTCACGATGAAGTCAATCAGGCCCGCAAAGCCGGTTATTACGGCTGGCCGCTGTTCGTGGCCGACAACCGGGCGTATCGTCACTACAACTTTGCCGATAGCACCTCCGGCCCGGCTTTCGATTCGGCCAAACCGATCAATCCGTCGAAATTGATCAAAGGGATCAGCGAGTTGCCTCCGGCGCAGAAAGCGTTCATTTATTATCCGTATGCCGATTCGCCGGAATTTGGCCCCATTGTCAGCAAAGGTGGGCGGAACGCGATGGGCGGCCCGGTTTATTACTACGACGATTACGCCGACAGTCCGGTGAAATTTCCGCGGCATTACGACGGCAAGTTTTTTGCCTACGACTGGATTCGCGACTGGATTCACCCGGTGACGATGACCAAAGACGGCGATTTCGTGAAGATGGAAACGTTTATGCCGAATACGAAATTCAGCCACCCGATCGACATGCAGTTCCACAAGGACGGTTCGCTGTACGTGCTCGAATACGGCCAGAACTGGTTTGCGCAGAACGACGATGCCCGCCTGACGCACATCACTTACAACGCCGGAAACCGCAAACCGCTCGTGGTTGCCAACGCCAGCAAAACCGTAGGCGCAGCGCCATTGGCCGTCAAATTCGACTCGAAAGGCTCGCTGGATTACGACGGTGATGCCATCAAATACGAGTGGACGTTCGGTCCGGGTATGCCGAAAAGCACCCAGCCTTCCCCCACGTACACCTACGCAAAACCGGGTACGTATACGCCTGTGCTGAAAGTGACCGATGCCGCCGGCAATGTTTCGACCCAAAAACTCGAAATCCGGGTGGGCAACGATGTGCCGAAAGTGGAAGTCGCCGTGAAGGGCAACAAGACGTTTTATTTTGACAACAAACCGGTTGAGTACGAAGTCAAGGTAGCGGATAAGGAAGATGGCAGCCTGACGGCCGGCAAGATCAGCGCCGAAGACGTCACGATGACGATCAACTACCTCGAAGGCTTCGACAAGACCTTGCTGGCCCAGGGCCACCAGGCCAACGTCGGTTTTGCCACCGGCAAGCGCCTGATCGAGCTCAGCGACTGCAAAGCCTGCCACAGCATCGACAAAAAATCGATCGGTCCGGCTTACATGGACGTAGCGAAGAAATACGCCAAAGAGCGCCGGACGGAAATCGTCAACAAACTGGCCAAGAAAGTCATCGAAGGGGGTGGCGGAGTCTGGGGTGAACAGGCCATGAGCGCCCACCCGCAGCTGAAGGAAGACGAAGCGAAGGAAATGGTGAGCTTCGTGATGTCGCTCGGCGACCAAAAGCAGGTAGACAAAAAACCGCTGAAAGGTGCTTACACCACGGAAGCCAAACAGAAAGACGGTTCGTACCTGTTCTCGGCCAGCTATACGGACAAAGGCGGTTCGGTGATTGGTCCGCTGACGGGTTCGTCGACGGTGGCTCTGCGCAGTGCCAAAGCCAAAGCCGCTTCGTACGATGCCGCCAAAGGGGTTTCGAAATACAAACTGCCGACGGGGGGCGAAATCGTCTTTGCGAATGAGAACAACGGGTATTTCGTTTTCAACGACATCGACCTGGCCGGTATTCAGAGCCTGACCGTCATGGGCTCGGCATCCTCGTCCTACATGGCGGGTGGCAAGCTCGAAATCCGGCTCGATTCGCCAACGGGTACGCTGGTGGGCGCGGGCGATGTGAAAAGCAATAAAATGGAAGCCGTCAACATCGCTGTCAAGGCACCGGTTTCCGGGTTGCACAAACTGTACTTCGTCTACGTCAACCCCAGTGCGGGCGGAAAACCGCTGTTTGCGCTGGACGGCATCCAGTTCAACGCCCAGACGATGTAAGCCGGCTTGAAAAACCGGTCCTGAAATAAAAAACCGCCGTGATCGCTGATCCGGCGGTTTTTTATTTTGATCCATTTGTACCGCGCACTTAACCGAACAGGCTCCGCTAAACTCTCTTTTCTCCGCGAAACTCCGCGGTACAACAAAAACTAGGATTGGTTTTGTAGCCCCATTTTCGTCGTCCAAACAGCCATCCGGTGGGTTGAGATAATAAATCTTTATCAGGCGCATTCCCGGTTTTAGGTTTGTCCCAAACTGAACAACAGATGCGTTTTATGAATCCTAAAGTGTATTTTTTCGCAGCGCTGCTGATGGCGGGCTGCTCCAAAGATCCGGCCGAAATGGGTGGGGGCGAAACCGCCAGCTGGGGTGACCAGCCCGCCTTACCGGCCGTGACCGGCGAAGCGACCTTCACGTTGAAAGCCGCCGATGATTACGTCAGCGTGATGGACAACACCACGCCCCGGATGCCCAACTTTCCGGTCCTGTCACCCAAAAAAGGAATGGTCCGGGGGTACGTGGCCGATCTGGGCGGCAAACCCTTGCAGGGAGCCTATATCGGCGTGCGGTCCACGGCCACGGGCGGACTCTATTCCGGCGCATCCGACGAAACCGATGCTAATGGCTATTACGAAATCACGGTTCCGTGGGGGGCCGCCGAGTTTTATGCCGCCGGGTATACGATTGATTACGGCACCGGAAAGACCATGATGAGCCTGGCATCGGCCGATGGAAAAACCGGGAGCTTTCCGTCGGGCGACGGGTTGGTGAAGAACTTTGTGCTGTTATCTTACGGTGTGTACAGCAAAGCTGTTTACGATCAGAAACCGCGGGATCAGTCGAATTATGCGGGCGGCTCGTTTTACATCACCTACAACGTGGGCGATCCCTCCGATTACTACACGCCCCCCAACTACCTGCCCGACGGATTAGAAATTCAGGTAACCCTCACCCCGGACGGACCCGGTTATTACGGCGAAAATAAAACGTTTGTTGTCAACAAAACCGTAAGTCTGCAAAACTCCAACATTCTGATTATGAACGTGCCGGTGGGCCGCTACACCCTCAGCGCGAAAGAAAAAAATGGAAAACCGCTGCAACTGGAAGCGGTTGGACGGTATGCCAGTTCCTCACCCCACTACGGATTGCAACCCGCCAAAGCGGTCGGGTCGGCCAAACTGCTGTTCACGCCCGATTCCCGCACCGAACTGGCAATGGTGTTACCGAATTATAGCAACTGGGGTACGCTCCAGATCAAAGCCGACCGAATGGAATAATCCCCAATCCGGCTTCTCTTAAGAAACCGCCTTGTTGCGGGTCAACACGCCCAGGATAAACAGGGCAAGGGCGCAAATGCCCAGGCCCCCGGATTCGCGGGCCAGTTCGATGTTAACGGTTTTCATGCCCATTTCGTCGAGCAGAAAGCCTTCAAAAGCCGGTGGCCACTGATAAACGGCTGCCACCAGATACGCCACGCCCGCAACAAAATAAAACCAGGACGGAATCCGGTTGCCCAGGGCCAGAAAACTGGCTACAGCCGCAATGCCGTAAATCGGAACCCACACCTGCGGATCGGGATCGTTGTACTGAAAAACCGCAAAGAGCAGAAAAATCAGGCCGAAGAAAATCGAAATAATTTTACGCATAGTTGTAAGGGTTAAGGAAGAAAAGAAAAAAGCAGGAAGGGAATAAGGGGCGAAGGGATAAGAATACAGGTTGGCTATACCCTTCTCCCCTTCTTCCTTCATCCGTTTCTCCTTACTGACAATATTCGGTGATATACGCCTGCGCTTCGGTGTATCCCAGTTGCTTGGCTTGTTTCAGGCTCAAACAGCCGGGTTCGCGCTGGTTCAGCATCACCTGCGTAACGCCCAGGGCATTGAAGGCTTTGCCAAATTTTGCGTCTAGTTGCACGGTTTTGGTAAAATCGTCGAGCGCGGCTGCGAATTCATCCTGCTGAAACCGGATGTTACCCCGGTTAAAATACGCCAGCGAATTTTTCGGATCAAGCTGAATGGCCTGGTTGAAATCCGACAAAGCCGATGTCAGGTTGCCCGAATTGGCAAACAACTGGCCCCGATCCAGGTAAATATCCGAGGTATCGGGGGCCCGGCGGATGGCTTCGGCAAAGTCTTTCAAAGCAGCATCGGTTTCACCGCGGACGGTTTTCAGTTTCGCCCGGTTGTAATACGGTTTATAAAATTCCGGGTTGAGCTTGATCGCCTGATCGTAATCCAGCAGGGCGTTTTCGTAATCTTTCACTTCAAAATAAGCCACGGCCCGGCTGTTAAACGCTTCGAAATTGCTGCCATCGGCATCAATGGCGGCATTCAAGGGCTGGATGGCCTCCCGAAACTTTCCCTGTTGCATGAGCGTCCGGCCTTCCGCCAGTTTGTCTGCCGACGAGGTGCAGGCCTGCATGCCCCCAACCGTAACCAGTAGGACCAAAAACCGGCAGCAACGGAGGGTATATTTTTTTATTGGTGGCCGATGGCGACCGCCCTGAATTGTATTAAAAACAGTATTTAGCATGATCTTTACTCGAAGTTGCTACAAAAGTAGCCGGCGGCTTTTATTTTCCTGCATTATTTCCTAATTTTGCACCCGGCAAACAGGCACTACCAGCTCCTGCTGAATCCCCCAGGTCTTGACGGAAGCAAGGGTAGGCGGTCGTAGCGGTGAGATGTCGGTTTGCCTTTTTTTGTTTTCAGACTTTCCGTCGGCGCTCTGGTTGTGTTTAACAACGCCATGATTGGTAAACAAATTCTTCGGATTATCTTTGTTTCTGAACCCATTCTAAGTATTCTTACCCCCTATGGTTTCCTGACGGAACTGATGCCTTTCGGTCATGCTAACGCCGACTGGAAAACCGTAGACCGTAAACTCTTTATTCCCGTTTAGACGAAAATGAAATTTTTCATCGATACCGCCAATCTCAACGAAATTCGTGAAGCTCAGGATCTAGGCATTTTAGACGGTGTAACGACCAATCCTTCCCTGATGGCGAAGGAAGGCATTACCGGCAAAAATAAGGTCATGCAACATTACAAGGCGATCTGCGATATTGTCGATGGAGACGTCAGTGCGGAGGTAATTGCCACCACGTTTAAGGAAATCATCGAAGAAGGCGAAGAACTGGCCGAAATCGACGATAAGATCGTGGTGAAAGTTCCGATGATTAAAGAGGGCGTGAAAGCCATTAATTATTTTTCCGAAAAAGGCATTAAGACCAATTGTACGCTGGTGTTTTCGGCCGGGCAGGCGCTGCTGGCGGCCAAAGCCGGCGCCACGTATGTTTCGCCCTTCATCGGTCGGCTGGACGATATTTCGATAGACGGCGTTGCGCTCATCGAGCAGATTGCCCTCATTTACCGGAATTACAGTTACGGAACGCAGATTCTGGCGGCTTCAATCCGTCACCCGATGCACATCATCCAGTGTGCCGAAGTGGGGGCTGATGTCATGACCGGCCCGCTCAGTGCGATTTCGGCCCTTTTCAACCATCCACTAACCGACAGCGGTCTCGCCAAATTCCTGGCCGACCACCAGAAAGCCGCCATAAAATAACGATGAACGATTCCCTATGAACAATGAATTAGCCAACGTTAGCGACGCAGCTTTTTTATCATTCATAATTCGTCGTTCATCATTCATCATTCCATACAATGTTTTCAACCGAACCCGTTCTGTCTCTAAATCAGGCTGATATCTACCAGGGTGGACGAATTGTCCTGGGTGATGTGACGTTTGACATTAACAAAGGTGATTTTGTGTTTTTGATTGGCCGGACAGGCAGCGGAAAAAGTTCACTGCTCAAAACGCTGTATGCCGACCTTTGGCTGCAAGCCGGAACAGGGCGGGTGGCCGGTTTTGCACTGGAAAAACTCAAACCGAAGGATGTGCCATACCTGCGCCGGAAAATCGGAATTGTCTTTCAGGATTTTCAGCTTTTTATGGACCGCAATGTTGAAGAGAACCTGCGGTTTGTGCTGAAAGCCACCGGCTGGACCGATCAGACCAAAATGAAAAACCGCATTTCGGAGGTGCTGATGCAGGTCGGTTTGGGCACGTTGCACAAGAAAATGCCGCACCAGCTTTCGGGTGGCGAGCAGCAACGCGTCGTGGTGGCCCGCGCCATGCTGAACGAACCCATGATGGTGATTGCCGATGAACCCACCGGAAACCTCGACCCGGCGGTGGGCGAACAGATCATGCAGGTGTTTCAGACCATCAACAACTCCGGCACCGCCATTCTGATGGCTACCCACAATTATGACTTTCTCCGCAAATACCCCGCCCGCATCCTACGCGTGGAAGATGGAAAAGTAGTGGAGCAGGGGTTATAATAACACGATCAAATACGGCATACCGAACCCCGAATGTCGACATGTTGACCACTATCCGGTGTTCGGTATGCTGTATTTGATCACTTCGCTTTCAGGTACACAAACGGAATGATCATTTCCTCCAGCGATACTCCCCCGTGCTGGAACGTATCCCGGTAATAATTCACGTAGTAATTGTAGTTGTTCGGGTACGCGAAGAAGTAATCTTCCAGCGTAAAGACGTAAGCCGTTGAAACGTGAATCCGGGGCAGAAAGAAATTTTCCGGTTTGCGACACACAAAAATGTGGTTGTCGTCGAAGCCCAGATTCTTCCCCTGTTTGTAGCGCAGGTTGGTATTGGTGTCGCGGTATCCGACAATCTTGGCCGGTTTTTGCACCCGAATCATGCCGTGGTCCGTCGTGATGATCAGCCGTCCGCCTTTTTCCGAGATTTTCCGAATCAGTTCCAGCAGGGGGGAATGCGTGAACCAGGAGCGGGTAATGGAGCGGTAAGCCGCTTCGTCGGGCGCCAGTTCCTTGATCATCGCCATGTCCGTGCGGGCGTGCGACAGCATATCCACGAAGTTGTAAACGATGACGTTCAGATCGTTCTGCATCAAATTGCTGAAGTTATCGACCAGGTGTTTGCCCTGATTGATGTTCAGAATTTTGTTGTAGGAAAACCGGATGTTTAACCGGCTGCTGTCGATCTGGCGCTTTAAGAACTGGTCTTCGTTGTTGTTCAGTCCCGCTTCTTCGTTGTCGTCGTTCACCCAGAGATCCGGATGTTTTTTCTCCATTTCACTCGGCAACATGCCCGAAAAAATGGAATTGCGGGCAAATGCGGTGGTGGTGGGCAGAATCGAATAATACGAGGATTCTTCTTCTACCGTAAAAAATTCGGCCATAATCGGCTCGATCACCTTCCATTGGTCGTACCGCAAATTGTCGATCAGGACAAAGAAAAGCGGGTTGTTTTGTTCCAGCAACGGAAAAACCTTTTTGCGCATCAACTGGTGCGACATGATTGGCTTGTCCATTTTCGGTTCGTTCAGCCAGTCTTCGTAATTGTTCATCACAAACTTGCAAAACGTTGAATTGGCTTCGCTTTTCTGCATGTTGAAAACTTCCGCCATGCTCTTATCCTGCGTGCCGTCCAATTCCAGCTCCCAGAAAATGAGCTTTTTATAAATATCGACCCAGTCCTCAAAATCGACCCGGTCGTTGTAGAGCATCGACAAATTCCGGAAATCCTGCTGGTAGCTCTGGTTGGTGCGCTCCGTCACCAGCCGTTTGTTGTCCAGAATTTTTTTAACGGACAGCAGAATCTGGTTCGGATTCAGCGGCTTGATCAGGTAATCGGCGATTTTGGCCCCAATCGCTCCTTCCATGATGTGTTCTTCCTCACTCTTGGTGATCATCACCACCGGCAGATTAGGCCGCATCTGCTTGATCTGCTGCAAGGTTTCCAGACCGGTCATGCCCGGCATCATTTCATCCAGAAAAACCAGATCGAAATTTTCCTGATCGACCTTTTCGAGCGCATCGGCCCCGCTGTTGACGGGAGTAATGGTATATCCTTTGTTGTTCAGGAACAGAATATGAGGTTTCAATAAATCGATTTCGTCGTCGGCCCAGAGGATGGAATAGTTCTGCATGATACGGTTTTCTGTGTGGTTAGATTGAATGGATTGCTTACTATGTTCAACTGGTAACGCCCAAAACTGTTTGGCTGGTTCGATTTTAACAGTAATTAACAGTTGCTAGCGACCCGGCAGTGTGCCTTATTTGCTCACCAACCGCGCCAGATCCTCCGGGGTGTCGATGCCAAAACTATCCAGTTCGGTGACCACGCAGCGAATCCGGTAGCCATTTTCGAGCCAGCGGAGTTGCTCCAGCGCTTCGGCTTTTTCCAGCAGCGAGGGCGGTAGTTGCGTAATCTGCGCCAGAATGTCCGCGCGGTAGGCGTAAATACCAATGTGTTTGTAAAACGTGTGGTGTTGCAACCACTCCTCCGGTTTTCGCTCCCGCAAATACGGCAACGTCTGGCGGCTGAAATACAAGGCTTCGCTTCGGCTGTTCAGCACCACCTTCGGCGTACTGGGGTTGGTCAGCACCTGCGGGTCGGCAATTTTTTTGACCAGCGTTGCCAGCTCCGTGGTTTTATCCAGCACCGACGCCAGCAGGTCGATCTGCTCCGGTTTGATGAAGGGTTCATCGCCCTGAATATTAATCACATAATCAACCGATCCGCCCACGGTCTGCAACGCTTCAAAGCAGCGATCGGTGCCGCTCTGGTGGTTTTCGGACGTCATGATCACCTCCCCCCCAAATGAGCGAACGTGGTCGGCAATGGCATCGTGGTCGGTGGCCACTACCACCTGACTGAGCGATTTCGACTGCCGCGACTGTTCCACCACGCGCTGAATCATGGTCTTGCCGTCGATTTCGGCCAGCGCTTTGGCCGGAAAACGGCTTGATGCATACCGGGCCGGGATAATTCCGAGGATATTCATTCGTTGTTTTTCGGTAATTTTAACGCAAGATACTCTGAACTCCGCTTACACCGCTGCATCGGCGTTCTGATTATTGCCCGATCGACTTATCGAATTACCCGCGTGAATCCGAATTTGTTACCGATTGCGTTCCAATTGCAGTTCTCTGAACCGATCTGGCGGTTGGTTTTTGAACAGGTCGATACCGCGCCGGCCGTGTTCGTCGCCGAACTGCGAAGCCGCGAAAAGCAGCGGCTTTCATTGGTTACGGTGCACCTACCCGACGGCACCATTCGCTCTGAAACCCACCCTAGGCTGCCGTTTCACTCGTCATTGGCCGGGGTCTGGAACGGCAATGCCCTGTACCACCGCTTTGACAACAGCCGGCTGCCGGTTCCGACGGCGCTAGGCAGGGTGGATTTAAAAACCGGTCAGAGCGTCTGGGAGTGGCCCCAACACGCGCTGACGACGGCCGACGCCGAACATGTCTGGGCGCAACGGACCTCGCTGGCGGATGCGGTTTCTGCCCCGCCGGTATCGTTTCGGCTGACGGACGGCGAACCCGTTCAGGGTCCCGAAAAACCGCCTTCTGTTCACAATTCCCGCTTACGGTTTCCCATTTCCTACACAAACGCAAGTTCGTGGTGGCCGGTTGTTGACCGTTTTCTAAAAAAAATCATCCCGGATCAGGCAATCGACTCGGTCGACTATTTAGAAGTTGCCGACAAATTGATTTTTTCGTATTATTATCGTGAAACCAACAATCAGCTTCGTGCATCTCTGTTGATAACCGACCGTTTACAAACCATCTGGTTCCACCAGCATTCCGGTCAGGGTTCCGAAACCAACTGGCCTCTCTCCGAATCAAACGCTCGGTCGTTGTTCGGAAATGGCTCTTTCTGCGTCTGGCAAAACCAGCTAATTATTCAATCTTCTGCGACGTGTATTATCAGTTATTATTTGACACCAATGCCATGAAGCGACTGTGGCCGCTGCTTGTAGCGGGTTTGCTCATCAGTTTAGGAGACATTCAGGCCCGGCCTTTTGTGCTGGATTCGCTGGGTATGGAGCGGAAAGACGGCAAACTGTTCGTGTTGCACCGCGTTGAGCAGGGGCAAACGCTGTATTCGCTGGTCCGCAAATACGGCACATCGGTTCAGGCCATCAAAGAAGCAAATCCCGGGCTGCCCGACAATGTACGCTATGATCAGGTGGTACGCGTTCCGGCCGGCAACCTGTCCCGAAAGGTGGAAAAAGCCGTCACAAAAGTCCTGAAAAAAGAAGAAAAGGAACAGAAGCGCGAAGAGCGGGAAGTAAAACAGGAAACCGCCAAAGAAGCCAACAGCGGCATTCACCAGGTCGAAGCGGGGCAAACGTTGTACAGCCTGGCGGCCCGTTTTGGGGTATCGATGGAGGATGTTCGGAAATGGAACAATCTTTCGTCCGACAACATTGTGAGTGGTCAGGCTTTGATCGTGTCCGAAAAAGCCTGGCGCGTCCGGGAACCGTCGCCCAAAACCGTCACGACCCACCGGTCCGATTCGGCGTCCGAAAGTTCCCGAACCTCGCGGAATGACTCGCCGAAAACCGAACGGCCAGCCCCTCCGCGCACCGTTCCGACTCCGCACGAGGAGGCTCCCCGCCCACCCGAACCCGAGCGAACCGAACCCACGACGTCGGTTCCAAACGAACCGCGCATCATCCGCCCCGGCGATACCGGGCCGTTTCCAAACGACAATTCCCGGCGGGTTTCCGAAATCGGTCTGGCCGAAATCATCGAGCAATCCGGCAATTCCAACAAGTACCTCGGCCTCCACCGCACGGCCCCCATCGGAACCCTGGTGCTGGTCCGGAACGACATGAACCAGCAATCCATCTGGGTGAAAGTGATCGGCCGACTTCCCGCCACCAGCATCAACGATAAAGTGATTGTCAAAATCTCGGCGCGGGCCTTTGAGAAACTTTCTCCCGTCGATCGGCGTTTTCGTGCTGAGGTTAGCTACGTAGCGCCTTAACCATCCAATTCGACGTTATACCGTATTTATGATTACTCCGGAACAAAAGGCTGAGCGGATTGCCCGTCGGCACAAAGAGCGGGACGATAGAATGAGAGCAACCACCGGCTATAAAGTCTGGAGTGTGGTTTTCACGCTTTCCTACCCAATTATTGCCGTTTTTACGGCGGTTTTTTCGGTGATTGTTTCCGTATTTTCCAAAATTTCACAAGGCATCGTTTGGGTGTTGAGCGGAGGAAAAAGCCGCTGATCTCCCCTATTTTCTCCGGCCGCCAATTTTGATGCGGTTTTTCCATCAGATGCATTACGAGTCCGTCAAAGCCTTACTCGATCAAAAAGTCGAGCAGTATAACCAGCCGTCATTTATTGCGAAAGACCCCATCAGTATTCCGCACCGGTTTAGCCGGCAGCAGGATATTGAGATCATGGGGTTCTGGGCGGCCGTACTGGCCTGGGGACAACGCCCGGTTATTCTCAAAAAGGCCAATGAACTGGTGGAACTGATGGACGGAGCGCCGTATGATTTCGTCCTGAATCATCAGGATACGGATCTGAAGCGGTTTTTAACCTTCAAACACCGCACCTTCAACGCGACGGATACCCTTTACTTCCTCCATTTTTTTCACACCTATTACCAGCAGCATGATACGCTGGAGGATGCGTTCGTTCCTGCGGGCCTCAGTCCGGATGAACCGGAAGCTGGAACAACCGGGACCGTTCTCCGGTCCGTCGGTATGTTTCTGGAGACCTTTCACACCCGGTTTTGCAGCGATCCGTTTTTCCCCGAGCGAACCCGCAAACACGTCGCAACGCCCAGCCGGAATTCGTCCTGCAAACGCCTGAATATGTTTCTGCGGTGGATGGTTCGGCGCGACGACCGGGGGGTTGATTTTGGCCTATGGAACCGCATCGAACCGGCGCAACTCGTGATGCCAATCGACGTTCATGTTGAGCGCGTTGCCCGCAAACTCGGCCTTATAAACCGCCCCCAAACCGATTGGAAGGCCGCTCTCGAATTAACCGAAGCCCTGAAGCAGTTTGATCCGAACGATCCAGTCAAGTACGACTTTGCCCTGTTTGGCCTGGGCGTTGAAGGCGAAATGTAAACGGGGAGATTATTCCAGTAACAAACCGGGCAGGTCGATCCGGTGGATATTCCACCAGTTGCTTTCATTCCCGTAGCAGACTAACTGCCCCCGACTCGTAAATAGCGGTTTTTTGTGGCCCGCCCGCCCGTAATGCAAAACCAGATGAACCACGCCCCGTCGAAGGTGGGCATCTAAATCGATGGTTTCGATGGTCCAGTCGACTACGTGATACCCCTTGGTGTACGCTTTATAGGCGTCGAGTTTTTCGACCACCGAGTGGTAAAGTTCATCCTCGACATTGTCATTGATGTAAAAATGCGAAGCCAGGCAGCTTCCCAGCCGTCCGTAATCAGGTTCTGCCAACCCAAGCAACAATTCATCGGCGATAAAAATACAGGCATGGGCATCATCGGGTTCGTAATAATTGTAGTCGATGCTGTAACAAACGCCCGGCAGCCGCACGTCCTTGATCTCCTTCGGAAATACTACTTCCGTGATAAACTGGTAAACTTTTCGGTCGTCCGCGTTTTGGTGCGGATCCGAGATCAGAATTTCAATTCCCTTTTGTGCCAGCAGCAGGAGCAGACGATCCACTTCATGCATTACTTGCCGGTCCGTCAGAGCCGGTGCCGGTTGCCAGACGGGCCGACCGATGAAATCGTAAATTTTTATCAACGGCGCAGTCAGCGACAACTGGTAATACAGAAAATTATGAATCCGTTCCCGGTTATCGACTTCCTGCTTCGGTACCTTTCCCTCGCCGAACAGGGCTTCCCGCTCGAGCATCTGTTTTAGCTGGTTGATTTCATTCTGAGCTTTGTAAAGTTCATCAAGCGATAGGACTTCTTCGGACGCAAACACGGTATCTGATCAATTTAGGTAGTGGAGTATATTACATATACGTGAGAGCCGCCCCGAAGTCACATTTTTGGGCTCCATTTAATCGAAAAAATGAACTTTTCCCCGAATATGGTCTTTGACTTATACAATAACCTCCCCAGTTCTGACACTTTAATCCGCTGAACAATGTCTTTTGAAATCCACCACCAGCCGTTTGGGTCGCTTACCGAATACATCATTCAAAATACCGGGACGGGTGAATTAATTAGTATTTTACCCGCCCACGGCGCCGTTGCCCGGCAACTGGTTTTGCGGCAGCAGGGAGCTGTTCCTTCGGATCGAAAACCGGTTTCTCTGCTGCGGGCACCCAATTCGCAACAGGCCTTGCAGGCCGACGAAACTTACGCCGGTGCGCTCCTGTTCCCGTTTCCGAGCCGCATCCGGCACGGGATTTATTCGTTCGAAGGGGAAATGTTTACCCTGCCTATGAATGAAGCCAAGCAGGATCACGCCATTCACGGTTTTGTGGCGGGAAAAGCGTTTGAATTAGTCGGACAAAGCATCACCGACACGGAAGCTTCGCTGACGCTTCGGTATCTCCACGACGGTACGTATCCGGGGTATCCTTTTCCGTTTGAGTTCCGGGTCCGCTATATCTTATCAGCTGAGGGCCTTTCGGTGACGTACGAAGCCCAGAATACCGGCACCCGGAAGGCTCCCGTCAGTTTTGGCTGGCATCCGTATTTTACGCTCAACGAAGAACCGATCGACCAGCTCAGCATCAATCTGCCCGCCGAAAGGCAGGTTATCCTCGATGACAACCTGCTGCCCGTCGGCGATGAGCTATTTGTACAAAAAGGAGAAATCGCCCTGCACAAGCGCAAACTGGATGCGGCTTTTCTGGTGGAAGAAAACGGGGGTGAAGGGGCCACGACGGTTTTACGCTCGGCTCAGCAGCAGCTGCAACTGAACGTCTGGCAGGAAACCGGCCCGAAAAAATTCAATTACCTGGTCGTCTTCACGCCCTTGGGTCGTACCAGCATTGCCATCGAATCGCTGACGAGCAACGTCAACGCCCTCAACAACGGCCAGGGCCTGATCGTCCTGGAACCCAACGAAGTAACAACCGGAACGATTAAAGTGTGGGTGAGTTAAGGGAATAATGAGGGATGGATGATGAACGATGAATGCGGTAGCCCATTCATCGTTCATCATTCCTAATTCATAATTCAAATTTGATTCCCTGCGCCAGGGGCAGCGAGGTGCCGTAATTGATGGTGTTGGTTTGACGGCGCATGTAGGCTTTCCAGGAATCGGAACCCGATTCACGACCACCTCCGGTTTCTTTTTCCCCGCCGAATGCCCCGCCGATCTCGGCGCCGGACGTGCCGATGTTGACGTTGGCAATGCCACAGTCGGAACCGGCAGCCGATAAAAACCGCTCGGACTCGCGCAAATTGAGGGTAAAAACCGCCGATGACAAGCCTTGCGGCACACCATTTTGCAGGTCAATGGCTTCCTCAAAACGACTGTATTTTAACAGGTACAGAATCGGGGCAAAGGTTTCGTGCTGCACAATGGCGGTTTGCGCGGGCATTTCCGCAATGGCGGGTCGCACGTAACAGCCTGATTCAAAACCGGGGCCTTCCAGCACCTCGCCGTCGATGAGCAACCGCCCGCCCTGCTCCTTGATCTGAAACAGGGCCGACTGATACCCCGCCACCGCCGATTGATCGATCAGCGGACCGACGTGGTTTATCTCCTCCAGCGGGTTGCCAATCCGAAGCTGCCCATATGCTTTCACCAGGCGGTTTTTCACCTCTTCGTAAATGGAATCCTGAATGATGAGCCGGCGCGTTGAGGTGCACCGCTGCCCCGCTGTGCCGACGGCCCCAAAGACAATCGCCGGAATGGCCACGTTCAGGTCAGCGTGCTGCGAAATAATGATGGCGTTGTTACCCCCCAGTTCGAGCAGGTAACGACCCAGCCGCCCCGCCACGGTCTGGGCAACGGCTTTGCCCATGCGCGTCGAACCCGTTGCCGACACCAGCGAAATCCGCGGATCTGCTGTCAGCCATGAACCGGCCTCCCGCCCGCCGGTAATTAGACAGGAAACACCCTCCGGCACCTCATTCCGTTCGAGCACTTCCTTGATAATTTGCTGACAGGCCAGCGCCGTCAGTGGTGTTTTCTCCGATGGTTTCCAGATGCAGACGTTGCCACACACCCAGGCCAGCATGGCGTTCCACGACCAAACGGCTACCGGAAAATTAAAGGCCGAGATGATGCCCACCACGCCCAGCGGATGCCACTGTTCGTACATTCGGTGGTCGGCCCGCTCGCTGTGCATGGTCAATCCGTACAACTGCCGCGATTGCCCAACGGCAAAATCACAGATGTCGATAATTTCCTGCACCTCGCCCATGCCTTCCTGCAAAGATTTCCCCATTTCGTAGGAGACGAGTGTACCCAGGTCTTTCTTATACAGCCGAAACTGCTCCCCCATTTGTCGAACAATCTCACCCCGCTTTGGCGCTGGAACATTCCGCCAGATCAGAAAAGCCGACTGAGCGGTTTCCACCACCTGGTCATAATCTTCCGGAGTAGTCGGGTATACACGGGCCATCAATTGACCATCAACGGGTGAATACGACTCCAGCAGCGTCGTTGTCTCCTCGCCTGCCGAAGAATGCCAGAATGCCTGCCCGGTGCTGGTGCCTGACATCACCGGCTGAGTTTTTAGTTTTTGAAGGAATTGTTGCATATCCGTATTTTTTCGAAAACCGCTCCGGTGGAGAACGCCAAAATTCATCTTCACGGAACTGACTTCAAAATTATTATATCAAACCCGATAATAGTTATAATTCAGCAAATAGCGTGGTCAGTTCCTCAATCCATCCGTACATTTGGCCTAATTTTTGTCTGATAATTCAGTAATTTTACATTGTAAAACTGAGTATTAGCGATTGGAAACGTATGAATAAACTACTTACCTCCTATTTATCTTGTTTGTTAATTGGATTGGCTCCGTCGCAACTCCACGCCCAGGACGCCCCCAATTCAACTGCGCCGAAACCGGCGCCCTATTCCATTGGCATCCAACTCGGTACAACCGGAGCCGGTTTGCAGCTCGCCCGGGTCCTGGACAAAGAGGCCCGGCTGGTCGGTCGTGTGGGCGTCAGTTATTTTGCCTACGACCGCGTTTTTCGGGTAAAAGCCGGGGAAGGCAAATTAAACATTACCCCGGACCTGGTCATGGGAATCGCCCTGGCGTCCGTCAAATGGCATCCTTTCAAATCCAACGCCTTCTTTTTAACCGGCGGTGTAGGCTACACCTGGCGCCCCGATGTGAAGGCCAATGTCATTGCGGAAGGTAACGTAAAATTTGGCGGTCTCCAGATTTCGGAAGAAAATGTGGGCGTCGTGAATGCGTCCCTGCGCTGGAACAAGGCGCTGGGCTACGCCGGTTTGGGATATGGCCGCTCCACGCCCATCCGTCGGCTTGGTTTTGCCGTCGAACTGGGCGCTTATTACCTCGGGTCGCCCCAGGTTGATTTAAACTACACCGGTTTTCTGGAAACGACCACCATTGATGAACAAATTCCGGTGATCGAAAACAACATGCGAAGTTACCGTTTTCTGCCCTCCCTGCAATTCCTAGTAACCTATGGTTTATTCAGAAAATAGACGGATGAGGACAGGCTAAAGATGGCAGACGAAAGCATTGGGTCTGGTTTCTTTTTTCTTTCCTCTCCGTTTGTTCTCTCCTTACGATCCCCCTTTGTTTTTCATTTAATCTACTCGTTATGAAACGCTTGTTATCAATCGTGTGTGTGCTGGCTGTGTGGCTTCTTGATGCGTGCCAGAATCCGGTCGAAAATGTTGAACTTAAATTCAAAGATCCGCTGGCCGTGGCGGTTCAGGTCAAATACGGGATTCCGGCCGGTTTGACAGCGGATAAAATTACCATCAAAATCGGGGGACCGGATGCCGACAAAGTTGTTACCACGCTCAACACAAAAAAATTCAAACTGACCTCGGACGGAAAGCTATTTCTGTGTTTGTCGCCCTCCACGACACCCTCGGCTACTGCTCCCATCCGCTTTAACATTGCCGCGTTGTCGGACAAATCAGCCGACCATATTCTGCCCGTTCAGCTGGAAAACGGGAGTCCGCGGAACCTGACCGTTGCCTTGGTCAGTACCGCCAGTCAACCCGCCCAGCAATCTTTCAAAAGCTCCGACGGCGGCACCGTACAAACGGCGGCAACGGTGCAAACCAAGACCGAAGCCAACGTCAGTCAGGCGACCGTAACGGTACCGCAGGGCAGTGAAGTAAAAGACATTGCCGGACACCCGGTGGGCGGTTCGTTGACGATCACGGCGGATCCGGTCAACAACAGCTCGACCGCCAAAGCAGCTTCCGAAATGCCCGGAAACGGCATCATCAACGCGTCTACCCCATCCGGTAGCTACCTGGGCAATCAGCAGATTCTAGCCGTCGCGGGCGGGGTTCGGATTACGGTTTACAACGACGCCTACCAACTGGCGAAAACGTTCTCGCAACCGATTCGGATCACATTCGCGCTTCATCCGCAGCTGCAGAATCCCAACGCCGGACGACCCATTCAGGCGGGTGATCAGATTCCGTTGTTCAGTTTTGATGAAGTGACGAACAAGTGGACGCGGGAAGAAGCCGGAAAAGTGCAGCGCAACGCCAGCGGCAATCTGGAATACGTAGCCGACATCAAACACCTGTCGCTCTGGATGGCGGCTTTTACGGAAGAAGTATGTGCCGAGGGACCGACGTTTAAATTCAACAGCCGCTACAGCCGACTGAGTCCGGACTACCGAATTGACGTCGTCGATCAGAATAACAATGTCGTGCAGCGCGTCGACGGTGCGTTCAGCTTCTGGCGGGCCATTAACAACGGCACCTCCGTTCGACTAACGAATTTAAGGAAAGGGCTGAACGTTCGGCTCCGGTTGTACGACAAGGCCAACAAGGCGTACGATTCGCCCGAAATTGACGGCTGTTCGAACACGGAAGTCGGTTTCGACCTGACGGCGGTTCCGTTCACTCCGCTTCCCGAACCGGCACCCGACAGCCGCAAGGAAGTGACCATTTCGCTGGTCTTCAACTGTGGCAATCAGAGCGTTGACCCGAATAAACTGCCATTTAAAGTGCTGTATGCCCAATACCGGGCCTCCGGAACGCAGGATGACTGGGTTGATCTGCCAACGCTAAGCTGGCCGAATCTGAGCACCAAAGTGACCGTGCAACTGAACAAAGCCTACGATCTGCGAGCCGGTTCGGCTCCTGACCACCTGGATCTGGAGTACAATAACTACAAGGTCACCAGCACCAACTGGCCCATCAAATTGACGGCTGAAGAAAGCAAACCGTATTGCAAGCCGTAAAAGTTGGTATACAGTATACGGTTTTCAGTTTACGGTGGCTGACGCACGCTTAGTCAGTGAAGGCGTCTGTTCCGGCGAAACTGAAAACCGTATACCATAAACCGAAAACCGTATACCGTAAACGAAAAACCGTCAAACCGTCTGCGCTCTGGAAACTTGGCGCTGCGGTTTGGCGGTTTTTTTCTTCCGGCGGCCCCACCAGATAACGAAACCGGTGACGGGTAAACTGGCGCAGATCAGGCTGGCACAAAACGCCAGTATTTTCCCGGGCAAACTCAGAATAGCCCCGACGTGGATGTCGTAGTTCATCCGCCGGAGTTTGTCGCCAAAATCAGCCTTGCTGTAGGCCCCAAAATACGGCCCTTTGCCGGACAGTTCGTTGAGCGTATACTGGTCAAAATTGTAGTAATCCGTTTTGTAATACGTGCCTGGCCGGTGGTTAATGGATACACTGAAGGATTCGGAAGCGAGTTCGGGCGACGAAATAAACAGGGATGCGGTTTCGGTTTTGACCGGATAAAACCGCTTCCAGAGCTGATCCATCGGGTCAGAAAACCGGCGGGCTGCCGTCGAATCGGACAAAGGCTGCTGGTATTCGGGCAGTGTTTTTCCCCCCGAGGTAGTCCAGTAAATCGAATTGGACAGCCACTCGATCCCGAAAATCATTCCGGTGATGGCCAGAACCAATGCAATGGACAGGGCGTAAAAACCGGGTACATTGTGCAGGTCGTAGTTGACCCGGCGCCACTGGGCTTTCCACTTGATTTTGAAACTCTTGTCGCGATTGCCTTTTTTCAGATTTTTGGGCCACCACAACACCATGCCGGTGATGAGCAGAATTGTAAAAACTAGGGTTCCGTAAGCCACGACGGGCTGGCCGATTTCTTCGGGTAACCACAGGTAGTAATGCCCGTGGAGAATGAAATGAAAGAAATCCGATTCTTCATCCACCACTTTCAGCACCGCGCCGGTGTAGGGATTCAGGTAAACCTGGTAATAATAATCGGGCGCTGCGCCGTAAAACGGCACGTTGACACTGTGCCCCAGCTCGCCGTAGTTGACCCCCCGGGCCGGTTTTCCGGGCACCTGCTTTTCGGCAATGGCCTTCAGCCGGGAAGGCGGCAGCACTTCGCCATTGGCAACCGGCTCGACGTACTGAAAGGGGCGCACCACGCTTTTGATTTCGTGCTCGAAAGCCAGGATACAGCCGGTAATCGCCACCAAAAACACCAGTAGCCCGGACGCCAGTCCGAGCCAAAGGTGCAGTTTTCCAACCACTTTTTTTACTGTCATACGATACGTTGCCAGATCAGCACAATTTAGGACTGTCCGTTTAAAACTAGAACCGATATCCGATGCTCAGACGGAAATTCCGCGGGGGATCATACTGCCAGTAATAGGCCTGGCTCCAGGAATAATACGCGCCCGAATACGACTTCACATCGAAAATATTGTTAACGTTCAGGGCCACGCTCATGCGGTTGTTGCTCCACGAAACCGAACCGTCGGTCCGGAATACGTTGGGCAGCGTCGGGTCCTTGGTGGTGGCTTCGCTGAACCAGCCGTAGCGGTCGATTTCCCACTGGTAGCCCAGCGAAAAGCCGAGTCCCTGCAAACCGCCATTCCGCAGCCGGTACGACAGCCAGGCATTGGTCACCTGCTTGTCGAAACCCGGTACCGGCATGCCCACGTTTGACTCGCGGGTGTCCTTGCTGATTTTGGCGTCGGTATACGCGTAGTTCAACACCAGGTTCAAGCCCGGAATGATTTCCCCCCGCACGTCAACCTCGACTCCGCTGGCCTGGGTCTGTCCCAGCTGCGTCGAGAAGTTCGGGTTGGTCGGATCAGTGGTCAGCACGTTATTTTTGGTAATCTTATAAACCGATACCGTGGAGTTCCAGCGCCCTTCTGCCCAGTCTTTTTTCAAACCGGCTTCCAGGTTGTTGCCGGTAATCGGGTCAAACGCCCGGCCGTTGCGGTCGGTTCCCGACTGCGGCACGAAAGCCTGATCGTACAGCGCGTAGACCGACGTTTGTTTGTTGACCGAGAAGCTGGCTCCCACCCGTGGCGTAAACACGGTTTCGTTCGTTCCAGAACCATACTGACTGTCGCGGGCCGACGTTACCCGCCCCGCCAGCGTCAGGCGAACCCGGTCGTTGAAAAACCGCAATTCATCCTGTACGTACAGCCCCGTGTACGACTGCGTCATCACGTTGGTTCCCGCCCGCTGAAGCAGGCTGAGCGACCGGTCAAACCGGGGCAGCAAGCGGGTGGGCAGGTAATAATTGGGCGTATTGGCATTGAAAACAAAGGCGCTGTCGTACTGCGGAAACGAAGAACTCCAATCGGCCATGTACCGGCGGGTTCCCAGGTCCAGACCACCCAGAATCCGGTGCGTAATCGGCCCAGTCGTTACTTCGCCATTGACAAAAATCTGGCCGAATTTGCTCTCGTCGAGTGCATCCCAGATGCCCACAGTACGGTAGACTTCACCCGTAACCTTCGCCGAATCGGCCCAGAGCGACGAGCCAACCTGGCTGTAATTCAGATAAGCCATCTGCGCCGTCAGCTTCCATTTGTCGTTGATTTGGTGTTCCAGATACACAAAAGCGCTGTGATCCCTGATGTTCGTTGGTTCGAGGTTGGCCGATGCAATGGTGGAGTTTCGCGGCAGACTCCCCAGGTCGTTCCCCGAGAAAACATAGGCCGACCCAATGGCCGACATCCGCGAGTACTGGTAGGTGTATTCGGCGGTCAGGGACGTGCGGTCACTGAGCTTGTATTTCAGCACCGGCGCAACCGTGTAGCGGTCGTTGTATTCAAAATCCCGGAAAGATCCCTTCGACTGACCCATCACATTCAGGCGGTATAACAACCGGCCGTCCTGGCTCACTTTGCCGTCCAGATCCACCGTAGCCCGGTACGTATCGAAACTGCCCACCGTGACGGTGGCTTCCCCTTTGGTTTCACCGGTCGGTTTTTTGGTAACGACATTGTAAAAACCGCTGGGTTCGCCGTTGGCCATCATAAAACCGGCCGGGCCTTTCACGAATTCAATCCGATCCACCATCGACATGTCTTCGGCCAGCGGTCCCCAGACCGAGGTGACGTTCATGCCGTTCCGGAACGGTGAAACGCGCGACCCACGCATGTTCAGCCGGGCGTAGTTGCCCCAGTGTTCGTTTTTGGTAACCCCACTGACGTTGCGGGATACGCCCTCCAGCATATCAAAAATCTGCTGATCGGCAATCAGTTGCCGACTCACCACCTGAATGTTCTGGGGCACCTCGAGCAGGGGCGTTTTCAGGCGCAGGCTGTTCGACGGAATATCGGTTTTGTACGAATTCCGGCCTTCAACCACTACTTCCGCCAGTTGTTCGGCGTTTTCGACCATTGTCAGATCCGGAACCTGTGTTACCTGACCGGCCGTAACGGTAACGGCCTGCCGAATGCGTTGGTGGCCCACCCGGGTGATGATCAGGACCTGCTGGCCGACGGGCACGTTGGTGATGGTAAATTCGCCGGCTCCGTTGGTGATGGTTCCCAGCCGGGTGCCCGCCACGCGAACGCTGACTTCAACCAGCGGACGGGCGTCAGACGAGAAGGTTTTTCCGGCAATACCACCGGTATTTTGGGCCATCGCCGGGAGACTGAACAAGCCGGTTAGCAACGCCAGGGCGATCAGTACCAAACGAAAATTTTGGGTAGAATGAGACATAGAAACTATAAATACGGATGTTATTTAGACTAATTATAATTACAAAGGTATAGCGTTGAGAATTTGACTTCCAACTTTTTCGACAAAAAAATAGCCAGATAGCGCCCTATCCAGCTTTTATTCAAAAAAAACCGTCTATTATCGTATTACCTCGTCAATAATCAACTGCTCAGAATGTCAAGCATAAACGACAGATCACAGAAAACCGCCCTCCCATCACCACTTGCTGACGAATTGGTTTCCTTTTACGTAGAACCGGTACGGCAAGTCCGCGCCCTGCGTGATTCCGATGCGGGTGGTTGTTACCATTTCAACGTCGTCGGAGACGCGGGGGCGGATATAAACCGGGGAAACCGCCGTTGGCGCCGTCAGAGAATGGAAGTTATGATCCCGCGAAATGCCCATGGCAATCACCAATTTACCGGGGCCGCTGGTTAGTCCGCGCAAGCCGGTTTTGGTCGCCGGATCGAGGTTTCGGCGTTCGCCCATCAAGTCGATGCCTTCGGTGGGTTCGAGCGCCCGGATCAGCACGGCTTCGCCCACCCCTTCCGGCCCGGCTACCACGTTCAGGCAATAATAAAAACCGTAAATCAGGTAGACATACAAGGTGCCCGCCGGACCGAACATGGCCGCATTTCGGGCGGTTTTACGCCGGTAAGCGTGGCAGGCTGGATCGCCGGTCAGGTACGCTTCCGTTTCCACAATGATGCCGGCGGTGATGCCTTCGGGACTCTCGTGCACGAGTTCACACCCGAGAAGCTGTTGCGACAGCGTGATGGTGTCCTGTTCCTGATAAAATTCAACGGGAAGTTTCATTTTCAAATAACCCATAAACGGGGCAGCGGTTTTCCGAGCCTGCCCATCCGGCGATTTGTCCCGCACGAAAAACCGCTTACAGGAAATTCACAAGCGCAAAACTCCATTGCGAATTTTGTCCCAAATGCGTAGTTTAGAACGTGAACGCGCGAAAATCAGGCGTAAAATTCAGAATTTTTCAGGCAAGAAAATGAGCCCTTCGGTAGCCGGGCGGTGGAACATATGAAAAAAATAGTCGTAGTTGGGATGGGCAAGGTCGGCTCGCTGGTTGGGATTCTGCTCAGCAAACGATTCACCATCACCGGTTTTGATAAACTCCCGCCGGTCTATGAACTCCCGTTTCCGGTGGTGCAGGGCGATGTTACCGACGAAGCAACGCTCGTGAACACGCTGGCCCAGTTCGACGGGGTGGTGTCCTGTCTGCCCTACAACCTGAACCTGCCCATCGCCAAAATCGCCTGGCAACTGGGTCTGCATTATTTCGATTTAACGGAGGATGTCCCGACCACCACAGCCATTCGGCTGATGGCCGAAACCGCCAAGGGCGTGATGGCGCCCCAATGCGGCCTGGCGCCGGGTCTGATCGGCATCATCGGGGCTGATCTGGCCACCCGGTTTACCAAACTCCGGGACATTGAATTGCGGGTGGGCGCCCTGCCCCGCTACCCGAACGGTTTGCTGGGCTATTCGTTTACGTGGTCGCCCGCCGGGGTCATCAACGAATACCTGAATGATTGCGAAGTGATCGCCAACGGCGTTTTCAAAACCGTTCCGGCGCTCGATGGCATCGAAGTCATCAACATCGAAGGCCAGGAATTTGAAGCGTTCAGCACGTCCGGCGGTTTGGGAACCATGTGCGAAACTTTTGCCGGCCTGGTCGATACGCTCAACTACAAGACCATTCGCTACCCCGGCCACGCCAAACTGATGCGGTTTTTACTCCACGAGCTGATTCTGAAAGACAAACGGGTGCTGGTGGAGCAGATTCTGACGGAAGCCAAACCGCCCGTTCAGGCCGATGTGGTGTATGTGTATGCGGTGGTGGAGGGCTGGAAAGGCCCCGTTCTGGAACGCGAGGAGTTTTTCCGGGCCTACCACCCGCGCCAGATCGACGGCCAGGCCTGGCGCGCCATTTCTTGGACCACCGCCGGTTCGGTGGCCGCCGTGGTCGAACTGGTGGCCGACGGGCTATTACCGCAACGGGGCTTTATCAAGCAGGAAGAAATTCCCTTTGAACTCCTGTTGGGCACCCAGAACGGGGCCTTTTTTGGCGTTGAAAACTAAAAACAGCCCACGGTTTTCGGCGTGGGCTGCGCTTTTCTGGCCATTCGACCGAATCAGATCACGTTCAGCGTCTGCTCTTTGATCTTTTCCAGTTCGTCTTTCATCTGCACCACCAGCCGCTGAATGGCCGCGTCGTTGGCTTTGGAACCAATGGTATTGATTTCCCGTCCGATTTCCTGCGCAATGAAATTGAGTTTTTTGCCGTTGGCTTCTTCGGCCGCCAGCACTTCCTGAAAATAGCTCAGGTGATTTTTCAGCCGCACTTTTTCTTCCGAAATATCAAATTTTTCGATGTAAAAAATCAACTCCTGCTCAAAGCGGTTCTGGTCGAATTCGTCATTGCCCATCAGCTCCGTCACCATGGTGCGCAGCCGCTCGCGAACGGCGGGAATGCGTTTCACATCCTGCACTTCGATCAGCGTCAGCCGGTCGGTTATGATCTGAATATACTCCCGAAACTTGACTTCCAGCCCGTTCCCCTCCTGCTGCCGAAATTCATCGCATTTCCGGATGGCTTCCAGCGCCGTCAGCTGAATGAGTTCCCAATCGCTGGCGGCCGTATCCGAAGCCGTCGAAGCCTCCGAATTGAATGCATTGGGTTGTTGCAGCGCCAGTTTGAACAGATCGCTGTCCGAGACATCCAGCAACAGTCCCTGGGAGGTCTCGCGCAGATCGCTCAGGTAGGCTCCCACCAGCGGGCGGTTGACCGTCACCCCGGGCCGGACATCGGTCAGGCGGGTTATGTTCAAGGACAACTCGACCTTGCCCCGCTCCAGCCGCTGCGTGAGCAAATTCCGCAGTTCAACCTCCTTGTCGGAAAAGACCCGCGGCAGTCGGCAGTAAATATCCAGAAACTTGGAGTTTAACGTTTTCACTTCGGCGGTTACGGTCAGCCCGTTGGCTTCCTGGGTTGCGCTGCCGAACCCCGTCATTGATTTTAGCATAGTTTTTTAAGCGGACTGCTCACTTATTTTTCCACTGACTGTCTTTTTGTTGAGCGCATTTTGCTCGATTTCGGCCATTTCCTTCCGGTACCGGGCCACGTCACAAGCCAGGTAAATAGCCTGCGTCATCGACGTTTCATCGGCCTGGTTTTTCCCGGCGATGTCGTAGGCCGTTCCGTGATCCGGCGAGGTGCGAACCACCGGCATGCCGGCCGTAAAATTGACGCCTTCGTCGAAGGCGATGGTTTTGAACGGAATCAATCCCTGATCGTGGTACATCGCCAGCACCGCATCGTATTTGCGGTAGGCCCGCGTTCCAAAAAAACCGTCCGCGGCAAACGGACCATAAACCAGTTGCCCTTTGTTGCGCAGTTCCTGAATCAGCGGTTTCAGCACCTCCTGCTCCTCATTGCCCAGCAGGCCTTCTTCGCCCGCGTGCGGATTCAGCCCCAAAACCGCAATCCGAGGCTTCCGGATTCCGAAATCACTCCGCAACGACTGGTGCATGAGTTGCAGTTTCTGCAACACTTTTTCCTTGGTGATGTTCGACCGAACCCGTCCCAGCGGAATATGCCCCGTCACAACGCCCACCCGCAGTTCATCGCTTACTAGAAACATCAGGTTCTCTTTTACCTCAAAAGCTTCGGCAAAATATTCGGTATGACCCGGAAACTTGAACGTCTCGGTCTGAATGTTGTGTTTGTTAATCGGGGCCGTCACCAGGGCGTCGAGATGCCCGGCTTTGAGGTCTTCCGTGGCCCGTTGCAGACACGCCAGCGCAGCCTGCCCGGCTTCGGGCGTCACTTTTCCGGGTTGTACATCCTGATTCTGCCGGTCGGGTCCTCCCTGCTCGTTCCAGCAGGTGATGACGTTGGTAAATTTCGGATTGGCCTGCCCGACCTGCTGAATGCCGTTCAGGTTCCAGTCTTTCAGCGGCAGCCCACCTTGCTGCAACATCGTCCGATACCGGTTCAAAACCTTCATGGAACCGTAAATAACCGGGGTGCAGATTTTCTGCAAGCGGTTGTGCTGCAACGCTTTCAAGATAACTTCCGGCCCCACTCCGTTGTAATCGCCGAGGGTGATCCCGATGACGGGCCGCCGGGTCTGGGGTTCCGGTTGACGATCGTTATTTTTCTCCGATTGGCGCGGTTCCATTTAAGTTAGTAGTTTCGCTTTTTCCAATGCACAAGCACCAATGAATAGTGAAAACAACGTATCGCTGAAGACCGAATGCGCCATTTTTTAGTGTTCATTATTCATTGATCCTTGTTCATTTGTCTTCTGTTTTCTTTGCAAGTTACAAAAACCGTACGGATGTCCCAGAATCGCCCCATAATCCTGATTGCCGACGAAATGCATTCCTCCCTGTTCGCCATGCTCGATCAGGCCGGATTTGCGTACGACTATCAACCACAACTTTCACGCCGTGACCTGATCGACGCCCTGCCCCAATACGACGGCCTGATCATTCGGAGCAAAACAAAAGTCGATGCCGAAGTGCTGGAAAAAGCCGGTCGGTTGCGGTTTATCGGACGGGCCGGCGCGGGCCTGGATCTGATCGATCTCGCCAGTACCGAACGCCGGAACATTCAGGTTTTCCACGCGGGCGAAGGAAACCGTGATGCCGTTGCGGAACATACCGTGGGCATGTTGCTGGGTTTGCTGGCCAACATTGCCAAGGGCGACCGGGAAGTACGGCGGGGGATCTGGGACCGCGAAGGCAACCGGGGCTACGAACTGGGCAGTTTGACGGTCGGCATAATCGGGTTTGGCAACAACGGCCGGGCCACCGCCCGTCGGCTCAGCGGTTTTGGCTGCCGGGTTCTTTGTTATGATAAATACCTGACCCAGTACGGGGGGGCATACGCCCAGGAAGCGGAACTGGAACAGCTGATGGAAGAAGCTGACGTGCTGAGTCTGCATGTTCCGCTAACAACCGAAACCCGGCTGATGGTCAACGATCTTTTTATTGAACGGTTCGAAAAACCGTTCTACCTGATCAACATCGCCCGGGGCGAAGTGGTGTCGCTGCCGGCGCTCGTGCGGGGCCTGGAAAGCGGAAAAATTCGCGGAGCCGGCCTCGACGTGCTGGAAAACGAAAAACTGGCGACCCTAACCCCCGATCAGCAGGCGGCTTTTGATTACCTGCGCCACTCGGACCAGGTGCTGCTAACGCCCCACGTGGCCGGCTGGACCCACGAAAGCTACGTCCGGATCAACGAGGTGCTGGTGAGCCAACTGAAAGAACTGCGATGAAACTATTCCTGTTCTTGCTGCTGCCGGCCCTGGCAACGGCCCAGCAGCTACCCGATCAACTGAGCGCTTACCTGCACCACCTTCCGGCCACCATTCGGGTGAATGTGGCCGTGGAAGCACTGACCGACAAGACGGTTTTTTACCACCAGGCCGACGAGCCCGTGACCGCAGCCAGTGTTATTAAAGTGCCGATTATGGTCGAAACCATGGAACGGGTCAAAACCGGGCAGTTTGATCTGGACCAGTTTCACGTCTTGCAGAATGCGGAAAAAACCGGCGGTTCGGGAGTTTTACAGACGTATCCGGATCAGACCCGACTCACCAACCGTGCGGTGTTGACCCTGATGATGATCCACAGTGACAACACGGCCACGAACATCCTGATTCGGGCGCTGGGCATGGAGCCGATTAATCAGCGAATGCAGGCGCTGGGCTTGACGAAGAGCCGGCTCAACCGGATGATGATGGACACCCTGGCCGCGAAACAGGGCCGCGAAAACCGGGTGACGGCCCGGGAGATGAACGCGCTCCTGAAGAAAATAGACCGCAACGAAGTGGCGACGCCCGCGCTATGTACGCAGATGATCGGGATTCTGAAAGACAACCGGGATCAGAAAACGTTCCGGCAATTCCTGCCGCCGTCCGCCGTGATTGCCCACAAAACCGGCGAGCTGGCGTCCGTTCGGGGCGATGTCGGGATTTTTTACGGAACCAAACCGTTTCTGCTCTCGGTTTTTGTACAGGGTACCACCACGCCTGACGCAGAACGAATCATTGGCGAAATGGCCCGAATTTGTTATACTCATTTTCAGTAAATGGAAACTTTTGCCGACCGTGCCATTCCGTATTATTACCACCTGACCGAACCGGAAAACCTGCCGCCGGGGGTCGGCGCCCTGAACCCATACCGGCAACCGGAAGTTCAGTCGATTGTCCGGCAATTTTACGATACTTTCTTCCGTGACACGAACCCGCGGGTTTACGTGCTGGGGATTAATCCGGGGCGATTTGGCGCGGGCGTTACCGGAATTTCCTTTACCACTCCGCAGAATCTAAAACGGTATTGCGGCATTGACAACAACCTGCCGCCGACGCCGGAGCTTTCGAGCCGGTTTATTTACCAGATTGTCGAAGCGTTCGGGGGTGCCGAAGCTTTTTATGGGCGGTTTTTCCTCAGCTCGCTGTATCCGCTGGCGTTGGTGAAGGAAGGCAAAAATTATAATTTTTACGACGACAAAGCCACTACCGCCACCCTCTGGCCCGCCATTATTGCTTCCATCGAGCAGCAACTTACCTTTGGTTGCAACCGGAACGTGGCGGTTTGTCTGGGTCGGAAGAACGAAGCTTTTCTGCAAAAAGTTAACCGGGAACACGGTTTTTTCGGCCGGATTGTCACGCTCGATCATCCACGGTATATTCTGCAATACCGGAGCCGGGATATCGAATCGTACGTGGATCGTTATGTAACTACGCTAGCGGATTGCGTGGCGCTGTAATATCCGGTTCGCAAAAAAACAGCCCACCGACGAATCGGTGGGCTGCGGTTTTATGACTCAGGGGAGGTTACGCTTTTTTCAATTCCAGCGTCAGGACATCGGCTTTGCCGTCATCGTTCAGATCATCCGTCGGCGACGACAGGGTCATCGTATTGCCACTGATCGTCATATCGTACACTTCGGCCGTACCGGAGCTGGTGATGGTCAGTTTGTTGCCATCCACTTTCCAGGTTGATTTGTCATCGATCGGGTTCAGATCGTCAGAACCGGTCGACTGGCAGTTCGGCGATGGAGTGCCCGTAATGGTTCCGTTGCCATTGAAGGTCATTTTCGTATCGGTCAGGCAGGCAATCAGGGCATCTCCACCCGGAACCGCTTTCAGAATGACAAAAAAGTCTTTGGTTTTGGTGCCATTGCCGAGGTCAATATCAACATTTGATTTCATGCCCGAAATTTTCCAGCTTCCTTCCACCGCATTCGGCTTCACATCCGGATTGCCGTCTGCATCTTTGTCTTTGCTACAGCTGGCAAACCACAGCGGTAACGCCAGTAAAAATAGGAATGTCCAGCCCTGGCGGAAAGCAATACGGTTCAAAAGTGTTGTTGTCGTTTTCATCCTTGTTTTAAGTTGACTTGTTTAGAAAATTTGGTTTATGATTCAAATTTGGGTAAAATTGGTTGGGTCGCCCAAGACCTTACTTCTGAAATGACTATATTTATGTTTAAATGGTAACTTCCACCTGTTGAAGTGCATACCCGGTTTTTTCGCTCCTGCACCCGGGTTACCGTGATGCATTGGGCGGCTTTACCTTTAAATAGATACGTTACCGGATACCGCCTGTACGGCAAAACAAATACCCTATACTTAAAAAATAATCTTCTGTGTAACTCTGTAAAACCGTGTGCTCCCGGTATTTAATTTTGGGCCATCGCGTCATCTCAACATCAGGAGCCGCCAGACGGTTACACTCAGATCAACTCTATGCTGGTAACAACTACCTCATCCATCGAAGGCAAACGGATTACTCAATACCTCGGCCTTGCCAACGGTGAAGCCATTATTGGTTCCAACCTTATCAAAGACTTTTTTGCTACCGTGCGCGACGTTGTGGGCGGCCGTTCTGCCGCGTATGAACAGGCCCTGCGCGAAGCAAAAAGTATCGCCATGAAGGAAATGATCGAACAGGCCCAGCGGTTGGGTGCCAATGCGATCATTGGCGTCGATCTGGACTATCAAACCATCGGCGGAAACGGTGGGTTGCTGATGGTAAGCGCCAACGGCACGGCCGTTGTCGTGACGGACTAAGCGGGGTTCAGCCTGAAGCAACTGTCACCGCTCCAGGCTGAACGTTTTATTTTCCACCCAGCGGGAAGAGATACCCCACCGAAATGGTTCCGATTTGCTGGCTGATGTATTCAGCCGGTTTGGGATCGGCGTTATTGCCCAGACTATACGTATAGCGGCCTTCAATCAGCAGCGAGCCCGGTCCGGCCGGAATCGCAATGCCCAGGCCCCCGGTTACACCGTACTCCAGTCGGGCGTCGTTTTTCGTCAGTTTCTGTTTTTCGTTTAACAGGGTCTCGCCGTCCACCACAAACTTGGCACTGGCGTCCAGGCCGTAAGCGGCATAGGGGCCTGCGTTGACAAAAAACCGGGTTTTCTGACCAAACGAGAATTTCAGCAGCAGGGGAATTTCAACCGCATTGGTCGACAACTGAAACGAATATTTCTGGCCCTGTTCTTCACCCGCAAACTTTACCGACCGGCGCGTGTACAAAATTTCCGGCTGAATCGAGAACACGTTTCCAATCCCGTAATTGATGATGATGCCGCCCGTGAAACCCGGTGCCAGGGCCTGCTCTCCGCCGGTTCCGGCCAGATCGTCGGGCACAAATTCATTCAGCCAGGCGTTGGCACCTCCGCGAATCCCAACCGACAAACCGCTGTTGGAGTAGTCTTTTTCGGCTTTGATCTTAGCGGGTTTTTCCGGTTTCACCTTCGCTACGGCTTCCGGTTTTTCGGTTTTTGTTTTTTTCGACCGCTTCGAGGTTTCTTTTTCGGCGACCTCAGCCTGCGGTTTCGTTTCGACGATTGTCTGCTGCTGGGCCAGCACCGGCTGTTCTTCGGCCATGACCGTGGTGGTGGAGGCCACTGCTGTCGTGGTTGCTTTAGGGGCCGTCGCTACCGCCGGTTTTGGAGCGGGTTTCTTAGCCGCCGTGGCTTTGGGTTTTGCTGCCGTCGCCGGTTTCTTTTGGGCGGCTGCCACGGTTTTCGGCTTTGTCGCCGTTGCCGTCGCTTTCGGTTTTGTCGTCTGGGCTTCGGCCAGCAAGCCGACAGCAACCAGGCAAATGGTGAATAAGGATGCTTTCATTTGGGTGATTTAGTAAATTCAGTGTGTATTTGTTGTTACTGGTGCTGCAAAAGTAGGACGTTAAATAAAAATCGGATAGAGAAGAACTACGTATTTTTTCAATTGCGTAGTTTCCCTGTAGCATTTTACGACAACAAAAAAGGCAATCCGCTTACCAGATTGCCTTTTTTTTGAATGATGAGGTATGAATGATGAACGATGAATTGCATTGTGTTAGCCCATTTACCATCGATCGTTCATCATTCATACCTCATCATTCTTTATTAAAACCGGTCTTCGTCATCATCATCGTCCTCTTCACCGAAGTCGTTGCCGGGACTGAACATGCTGCCCAACAGGTCTTTGAATTGCTGGCCGGTATCCATTGCCTTCTTGCCCACCAGGGAATATTCGGCCAAACCGTGCAGCGCAAATTCCATCATGAACAGTTTTTCGGAGCGACTCAAGCGCGAATGCAGGGAATCAACCACATCGTCCAGACCGTCGATGGCCCGCAGGCGGTTTTCGTAGTCGCGGGTGGGCAGGTCGTTCAGGAATTCCATGATGTTGCCGTCGCCAAACCAGTCGGTTATTTTTTTGTAGGGATTTCCCCCTTTTTGCTTCTTGGCTTTTTCCGGATTCGGGAAATAATTCAGAAACTGCGTGCGGATGGCTTTTCCGATCAGGTTCTGAGCCACAATCACCGGGCCTTCCACTTCGCCTTCGTACACCAGTTCGACTTTTCCGCAAATGGCCGGAATGACGCCGTACAGATCCGAAATCCGGACGTAGGTTTCCTTTTCGCCGTTCAGCAAGGCCCGGCGCTCGGCGGCCGACAGCAGGTTTTCGTAAGCCGCGATGGTCAGGCGCGCTGAAACACCACTTTTAGCATCAACATACTCACTTTCACGGGCTTCCAACGCCACTTGCTCGATCAGATCGGCGACGAGATCGTTGGTTTTCACCATGCCTTTCTGTTCGGTTTTGACGATGACTTCCTGCTGCGTAATCTTTTTACCAACTTCCAGCGACTTCGGATAGTGCGTCACAATCTGGCTGTCGATCCGGTCTTTCAAAGGCGTTACGATGCTGCCCCGGTTGGTATAATCTTCCGGGTTGGCCGTAAACACAAACTGAATATCCAGCGGCAGACGCAGCTTGAAACCGCGAATCTGAATGTCGCCTTCCTGTAAAATATTGAACAGCGACACCTGAATCCGGGCCTGCAAATCCGGCAATTCGTTGATTACAAAAATGCCGCGGTGCGAGCGCGGAATCAGCCCAAAGTGAATGGTCCGCTCATCGGAATACGGTAACTTCAAGGTTGCGGCTTTAATCGGATCAACATCGCCAACGAGGTCGGCCACCGACACGTCGGGCGTCGCCAGCTTTTCGGTATACCGGTCGTCGCGATGCAGCCAGGAAACCGGAGCCGAATCGCCTTTCTCGGCAATGACATCGTGCGCAAACCGCGACAGCGGTTGCAGCGGATCGTCGTTCAGCTCGGAACCTTCCAGAACCGGGATGTATTCGTCCAGCAAATTGACCATCAGACGGGCAATCCGGGTTTTGGCCTGACCGCGCAAGCCCAGCAAATTGATGTGGTGCATCGACAGAATGGCCCGCTCCACGTCCGGGATGACGGTATCTTCGTAGCCCCAGATGCCCGGAAAAACCACTTCTTTCGCCTTGATTTTCTCAATCAGGTTGTCGCGAAGTTCCTGTTTAATGGATTTGGGTTTGTACCCAGCGGCTTTCAGTTCGCCGAGGGTTTTTATTTTAATCAACTCTTTACTCTTCAGGGATGAATAGCTCATGAAATCGTTGTGAATATTGAATAAAGTTTTTGTCTTAACCGGATTTCTGGTCGTTTAAGGCTTTAAATAATAAATGGAGACGCCGTGTGCTTCTTAATCCAATCCACAATGCCATTATACTTCAGATCGCCCGTTGCAATTTGAATAACAAAGTCATACCGTTCTTGCAGGCTGGCATTAATGAATACGTTATTGGTACGAAGAATAATCTCCATGAGCACATATCCCGTGCGCTTATTGCCATCAACAAAAGGATGGTTTGTTACAATGCTCTCGATGATTGCGGCCGCTTTCTCCTCGGGATTCTGGTAAAATTCGGTATCACCAAAACCCGAGTATGGTCTACCAATGGCAGAAAGCATACTACCTTCATCACGAACTCCGTCACTCCCTCCAAATTCCTCAATTAATCGGCGATGAATTAGCAATACTTCATCCACTGTGATCATTGAGCTAACCGTTGGAGTAGTTCCCGATTTTCGTTAATAATATCTTCCAGTAACACGCTTCGTTCGGCTGATAGCGTTGTATGGGTTGGGGAAGAAGCCTCTGCATCAATCGCTTGCTCAACTATTTGCTTTGCCAATTCGCTGACTGACGGCAAATTCATTGCCTGGGCCTTCTCCTGTAATTTAGATAAACGGCTGTCGTCTATGGAAATTTGAATCGTCGTCATACCGGTAATTATTTCATGTTTTTCCGGCGGTTTCGCTGGAAGTCTTCAAACATCATGTTGCCCAATCCCTGCAAACCGCTGTAGTAGGCCCGGCCGTTGTTTACCTTCGTAAATTCGTGCACAAACTGCTTCAAATACGGATCGGAGGCAATCATGAAGGTGGTGATCGGAATGTCGAGCCGACGGCATTGAGCGGCCAGCGTCAGCGTTTTTGAGACGATCTTACGGTCCAGCCCGAAGCTGTTTTTGTAGTATTTAATCCCTTCTTTCAGGCAGGTCGGTTTTCCGTCGGTGATCATGAAAATCTGCTTGTTCTTGTTCTTCCGACGGCGCAGCAGATCCATCGCCAATTCGAGCCCGGCGACGGTATTGGTGTGATATGGCCCCACTTCCAGGTACGGCAGATCCTTCACCTGAATCTGCCAGGCGTCGTTGCCAAACACGATAATGTCCAGGGTGTCTTTCGGGTATTTCTGCTTGACCAGTTCCACCAGCGCCATGCCGACTTTCTTGGCGGGCGTGATGCGGTCTTCGCCGTACAGAATCATCGAGTGGCTCACGTCGATCATCAACACCGTCGAGGTTTGGGTTTTCTGCTCTTTCTCCACCACTTCCAGGTCGCGCTCCATCAACGTAAATTCCTCCACCCCGCTGTTGATCTGGGCGTTTCGGATGGATTCGGTCATGGAAATCTGCTCGAGCGTATCCCCAAACTGAAAATCGCGCAGGTCGCTGCTCAGTTCGTCGCCCACGCCGGTGTACGGCGTATGGTGGTTGCCGCCGGATTTCGAGCGTTTCAGCTTTCCGAAAATCTCTTCCAGCGCCGACCGCCGGATGGACTGTTCGCTCTTGGTCGTCATCGCGAGCGTGCCTTCCTCGTTCTGTTCGGTCAGGTAACCCTTTTCCTTCATTTCCTCGACAAAATTGCCGATACCGTATTTGTCGTCGGTCAGTCCATACCGCCGGTCGAGATCGTTGAGATACGCCAGGGCCTGCTCCACATTACCGGATGTCATCAGGAGCAGCTGCTGGAAAATGTTCAGCAGCTGGTCGAACTTACTGCCTTCTTTTTTTTCGGGCGGAATATAATTTGAGAACTCAAAGCCTTTCATGGCGTATGGTGGTTAGTCAGCAGTCGTTATGGGAAGAACAGCGTGTCAGGCGGATTTGTTCGCTAGGTGAAACTACGAAATTTCCGGCATTTTCGCTACGGTCGGCCTTGCCGGGCCACTTCCTTCCATCCGTCCGGTTCGTACCTTCCGACAGCACGGCGGCCCGCTTTCCGAAATCGGCCAGGCAGCCGGCTTTTTGCTTTGGCAAGCAATTTGCGCGGCATACATTGAATCCACCCATTCCTTCATTGGCAGAAACTCCTTTTTCCCAACGAATCTTACCCTTTGTTCAGAATAAAATCAGAAACCGCCAGTCATCCGGAGCTAAAACCGCCCCGTTTGATCCCGGAACAAACCATCGATCGCATCCGTCACTGCATCCGAACGCAGGAACTCCCGGACAGCGCGCCGGGCAGTTTGTTTTGATTCCAATTTCTTTATCATACAAAAACCGCATTTTACCTATATTTGCGCTTCTTTTCCCTTCATCATCAAGACGTAAACCGATTGTTGGTTGCTTCGACCGACCGTCAGCTATTTTATAACATCCCACTGCATGAACATATTGAAATTTGGCGGGACCTCCGTCAAGTCGGCTGAAAATATCAGGAAAGTTATTGCCATTATTGAAAACCAACGCCAGCAAGACGAGCCGATCAAAGCCGTTGTGTTGTCGGCAATGGGCGGAGTGACCAATCAGTTGATAGAAATTGCCCGGATGGCCGCCGTTAAAAATCCGGATTACCTGGAATTGATCCGGGGAGTTGAGGAACGGCATTTCAACGTCATCAAGGCCTTGATTCCGATCAAAGAGCAAAGCAAAGTAAAAGGCAACATCCGCAGTCTGATTAACGAACTGGAGGATTTGCTCCGGGGCGTATTTCTCATTCGTGAATTATCCGACCGTTCGCTGGATCTGGTCATGAGCTTTGGTGAAAAGCTGTCGTGTCTCGTGATCAGCGAATGCCTGAAAAGAGCGGGCATTCCGGCCCGGTATTGTGACGCCAGTGCGCTCATCCGCACCGACGACCAGTTCGGAAATGCAACCGTCGACGAAGCCACGACCAATGACCAGATCCGGGACTATTTCCGCGAAAACAGCCCGGAATTGCCCATTGTCACCGGGTTTATCGGGTCAACCAAAAACCAGGAAACCACCACGCTGGGCCGCGGGGGCTCCGATTATACGGCGTCGATTCTGGCGGCTGCGCTGGACGATGTCACCTGCATCGACATCTGGACCGACGTGGACGGGATGATGACTGCCGACCCCCGCAAGGTGACGGACGCCCTGCCGATTCCAACCATCACCTATACCGAAGCGATGGAGTTAAGTCACTTCGGCGCAAAAGTCATTTACCCGCCCACGCTGCAACCCGCCTTTGCCAAAAACATTCCGATTCGCATTCTGAATACCTTCAATCCCACGCACGAAGGGACGCTGATCAGCAAAGATGCCCACCGGCGAGACTATACCATCACCGGCATCTCGTCGATCGACGATGTTTCACTGGTCAATATTCAGGGCAGCGGCATGGTGGGCGTGACCGGTTTTTCGGCGAAACTGTTTCAGGTACTGGCGGAGCGAAAAATCAATGTCATTCTGATTTCCCAGGCTTCGTCGGAACACTCCATCTGCATCGCCGTCGAGCCCCGCAATGCCGAGCGGGTCAGCCGGGTACTGGAAACCGAGTTTGCGAACGAAATCCGCGTTGGCAAAGTCGACGATCACATTCTCATTGAAAAAGACCTGTCGATCATTGCCATTGTGGGCGAGGGCATGAAAAAAAGCTCCGGGATTTCGGGCAAACTTTTCTCCGAACTCGGCAAAAACGGAATCAACGTGGTGGCCATTGCGCAGGGCTCCTCGGAAATCAACATTTCGGTCGTCATCAACAAAAAGAATCTTTCAAAGGCGCTGAATGCGATCCATAATGTCTTTTTCCAGCCCGGCGCCCGGGACCTCAATCTCTACCTGATCGGCACCGGTCTGATTGGCCGCACCTTGCTGCAACAGCTTCAGGCCCAGCACGCCTACCTCCGAAGCGAAAAATCGCTGCGCATTAAACTGGTCGGCGTCTCGAACACCAAAAAAATGCTGCTCGATTCCGCCGGTATCGACCTGTCCGACTGGAAACGGCGCTTGGATACCGATGACCAGAGTTACATTACCTCCCTGCCGGGTTTTGTCAACCGGATCAAAGAATTCAACCTGCCGAACAGCGTTTTCATCGACTGCACGGCGGATAAGGAAATCCCTTCGTTTTATGAGGCACTGCTCGACGCCAACGTGTCGGTGGTTACGCCCAACAAAGTGGCCAATTCCGGCTCCTATGCCTCTTACCGAAAATTGCAGCAAACGGCGCTTCGGCGGGGGGTCAAGTTTCTGTACGAAACCAACGTCGGAGCCGGTTTGCCCATCATCAATACCCTCCAGGGGCTGGTTACCTCCGGTGACCGGTTTCTGAAAATCGAAGCCATTCTGTCGGGCACGCTGTCCTATATTTTCAACACGTTCCGACCCGGCGTTTCGTTTGCAGCGGTCGTGCAGGAAGCCAAGGAAAAAGGGTTTACCGAACCCGACCCACGGGAAGACCTCGGCGGGATGGACGTGGCCCGAAAAATACTGATTCTGGCCCGGGAAGCCGGTTTTAATCTGGAACCGACCGATGTAACCATCAACAACCTCCTGCCCGAAAGCTGCATCAAGGCCCCGAACATTCCGGCTTTTTTTGTGGAACTGGAGCGAAACAACGCCTACTTTGAGAATCTGTTGCAGGAAGCCGAAAACCGCACGGAAAAGTTGCGGTATGTAGCCACGTTTGAGAACGGCAAAGTGACCATCGAATTACGGTCGGTCGGTTTTGACCACCCTTTCTACGCGCTTTCGGGAGCGGATAACATCATCTCGTTTACAACGGAACGCTACAAAGAGCGCCCGCTGGTGATCAAGGGACCCGGCGCGGGTGCGGAGGTGACGGCGTCGGGTGTTTTTGCGGATGTGGTCAGCATCGGAAGTTACCTGGCATGACCAAATAGCCAGCCGATTTTGTATCTTTGACCAAAGAAAGAATAAACAGGAACCGGCCCGGCCGACCAACTCAACCGCCGGTCAAACCAGTGCCTTAGCGTGACGGCCAGCCCATCGACCAACATCTGAAATCGTTATTGCTGCGGCAGTAACTTACGAACCGTGGATTCAATAAAAGTCTTTGCCCCTGCTACCGTAGCCAATGTTGCCTGCGGTTTTGATATTTTTGGTTTTGCGGTCGATAATCCCGGCGATGAAATAATTATCCGGAAAAGCACGGAACCGGGTGTCCGAATTAAAGCCATCGTTGGCGACGAAGGCCGTTTGCCGAAACAGGTGGAACGCAACACCGCCGGTATTGCCATCCAGTCTTACCTCGAACACATCGAATCCGACCAGGGCCTTGAGGTGATTCTGCACAAAAAAATGCCGCTGGGGAGCGGGCTGGGTTCGAGTGCCGCCAGCGCCGTTGCCGGGGTGTTTGCCATCAACGAATTAATGGGTCGCCCGCTCAACCAGATCGACCTGCTGCCCTTTGCCATGAAAGGCGAATTTGTGGCCTGCGGGTCGGCCCACGCCGACAATGTGGCCCCCTCCCTGATGGGCGGTTTTGTGGTTATCCGCAGTTATAACCCGCTGGATATCATCCCGATCACGACGCCCGCTCAACTCTACGCGACGATTGTCCACCCGGAAATCGAAGTCAACACAAAAGACGCCCGTCATATCCTGAAAAATGAGGTGTCGATGAAAAATACCATCATCCAGATGGGCAACGTGGCGGGTTTGATTGCAGGTTTGATGAAGCCGGATTACGACCTGATTGGCCGCTCGATGGTGGATGTGATCATTGAACCGATCCGGGCCATTCTGATTCCGGAATTTAATGAAGTGAAACAGGCCGCTCTCGATGCCGGTGCGCTCGGATGCAGCATTTCGGGCTCGGGTCCTTCCATGTTCGCCCTGAGTCGCGATCAGGAGACGGCGGAAAAGGTGGGCCACAGTATGCAGGCTGCGTTCCAGGCGGTCGGGATCGGTAGTGAGAAATATGTGTCGGGCATCAACAAGGAAGGTCCGCGCGTCATTGGGTAACCGGCAAACTGGAACAATTTTTGTATATACAAAAATACACTCCAGGAATCTTTCCCGACTCGTCTAGTTTTGAATTGGAAAGCTGCGGCCTGTCCTGCCCCATTACCGGCAACGGTTTGTCAGTTTGCTGAGCAAGAGCGCAAAGCCCGTTGTTCGGTCCCCTGAAGTGCTCAAAAAACGTGAAACTCTTAGTCGGATGAGCGATGATCAGAGCACTGCTACTCTTTATGCTGGTTCCCCTTTTTGCCGCTGGCCAGCCCGTAATTGAAACCCGGCCCAGCCGTTTCTTTGCGGAACTGGGCGGTTTTTACGCGCCGGGTAAACAAACGCCGTTCTGGCTCCGCACCAATCAGCACGGTATTGTGCCCAACACCCTGCCCTATGCGACGCTGCGGGCGGGCGTTCGTCAGGACTACCGCTATTACCCGCTTACCGACATCACCGCTCCCAAACGGCGGGATTTTTTTGGCATCGGATACGGTTTAGAACTGGTCAATAATTTTGGTGCACAAGCAAAAAACAGTATCCTGCTTCCGGAAGCCTACGTAAAAATCCGGGCCGGTGGCTTTGAAATCCTGGCCGGTCGTCGGCGCGAGGTGGTAGGTCTGGTTGATACCACGCTGAGTTCGGGTTCGTACAGTTGGTCGGGCAACGCCCTGCCGATGCCCAAAATCCAGATCAGTTTACCGAACTACACGCCCATCGGTTTTACGAAAGGGCTGGTGGCCTTTCGGGGAAATTTTGCCCACGGCTGGTTTGGCAACCATAACCGCAAAGTCGATCATTCGTATCTCCACCAGAAAAGCCTGTATGCCCGACTGGGAAAACCGCACTGGCCCATCAAGCTCTACGCGGGTTTTAATCACCAGGTGCAATGGAGCGGCACGACGGAAGAACTGCCGGAATCCATGGCTAAAAACGGGCAGCTTCCCTCCCGCTTTCAGGACTATCTTTTTGTAGTGATGGGCAACAGCCTGGGAAGGCTCATTGATCTGGATACCGCCCGCTACAGCAAGTTCGACCGGGAAAACCGGATTGGCAACCACCTGGGGAGCATCGATCTGGGCATTGAATACAGCACGCGGAACCTCTCGCTTTTGCTGTATCACCAGAGTGTGTACGAAGATGGTTCGCTGTATTACCTGACCAATATTGAAGACGGCCTGACGGGCCTGCGGTTTCGGAACCTGAATCCGGCTTCCTCCGGCTTCCGGATCACCGGCGCCGTTGTGGAGTTTCTTTACACCAAAAGTCAGGGCGGCAGCGTCTTCGACGACCAGAACAAATTGCGGGGCCGCGACAATTATTTCAATCACGCCCAATACCGCGACGGCTGGTCGTATTTTGGACGCACCATCGGAACGCCGTTCATCACGCCCGTGACGGATACCCGCACGAACCTGGCTCAATACGGTTTCTTCAACAACAACCGGGTTCGGGCGTATCACGCCGGCATTCAGGGCAATTTTGCCAAAATGTGCGGCTTCCAGTTTAAATTCTCATACAGCGAAAATTACGGCACCTACGAAATGCCCTTTACCGAAACCGCCCGGCAGTTTTCCTCCCTCCTGATGCTGGAATTACCGCTGGATCAGCGGGGCTTACAGGTCACATTCTCCGCAGCCGCCGATCAGGGCGATCTGTTTCCCACCCGCAGCGCCATCTACGCCGGAATCCGCAAAACCTGGGATTATTACAAGTACCGGATTGGGAAGTAGGCTACCGGTTTACGGTTTTCAGGATACGGTTTACGGTTTTAGGTTTTCAGTTTACGGTACGTTGACGCAGCAGAATAAGGCGTCAGTACCGGTGGACAACCGCATCAAAACGGTGGCCCGGCGAAAACCGTAAACCGAAAACAGTATACCGTTTATTGCCTCTAGTCTTCCGGAAAAGGAATGAAGATAAAACCGGCAAATTCGCCCTCGATAACGAACAGGCAGCAAAATTCGTCGGGATTTTTGTAGTTCTCTTTGAATAACTCAATTGATTCTTCGCCCACCAGCCGACGCTGCACAAACTCGTCCAGCAGCGACGCCCGGTAATTCCAGGCATTTTCGGCCAGCTCATTCGGGCCAAGCAACAATTGACCAATATCAACCGGCCGGCGGGAAGCGACAAAGATGGGATTTTCCGAAAAACCGCGTTTCCGGATCTGGTAGGAAGCCTCACGCAGCGCATCGGCCACTTTGATAAAATCCGACGAAACCGCACTCATCAGTTTCCGGTTAATCTCCGGCGAATTGGCGTCGTCGAGCAGGGTGTTTTCGTTGCTGTGGTGAATCATGTTGGTTACGATTTTTCGGTATACGGTTTTCGCCGGGCCGACGTTTCGGTTTTCAGGATACGGTTTTCGCCGGGCCGACGTTTCGCTGCGGCTGCCCGCCGGTACTGACGCCTTATTCTGCCTCGTCAACGTACCATAAACTGAAAACCCAAACCCTATATTGAAAACCGTAAACCGACAAACTAAATTCGCGCGGCCAGCAACAAACTCAGGTCCTTAAACCGCATGTTGAATTTTTTGGCGATGTAAGCATTGGTTAACAAACCGTTATGGCTGTAAACGCCCTTCATGAACCAGCGGTTGGCAAACATCATTTCTTCGATGCCGCCGATGGTCCCGGTTTTTAACAGAAACGGCAGAAAAATGTTGCTCAGCGCCAGACTCGCCGTGTGGGCCACGCGCGAGGCAATGTTCGGCACGCAGTAGTGAATGACGTTCTGGTATTTATAAGTCGGTTCCTTGTGCGTCGTCATTCGCGAAGTTTCAAAATTCCCGCCCTGATCGATTGAAACGTCGATGATCACCGCATCGAGTTTCATCTTCGAAACCATTTCCTGCGTAACCACCACCGGACTCAGGCCGTCGTCGGCCCGCATGGCCCCAATGACCACATCGGCCCGCTGAATGGCTTCCGAGAGGGTGTCGGTTTCGATGATGGAGGTATAAATGTGCTGCCCGATGGCGTATTTCAGCCGCTGGAGTTTGTAAATGTATTTATCAAAAATCTTGATTTCGGCCCCCAGCCCCAGCGCCGTCCGGGCGGCATATTCGGCCACGGTTCCGGCGCCTAAAATGACGACTTTAGTGGGAGGAACGCCCGTAATGCCGCCCAGAATGACCCCCCGGCCGTTGTTGGCGCTGCTCAGGTATTCGCCGGCAATCAGCATGACCGTGCTGCCCGCAATTTCGCTCATGGCCCGAATCACCGGCATACCGCCGACTTTATCCTCAATGTATTCGTACCCGAGGGCCGTGATTTTTTTACTGTTCAGCTTTTCGAAGTACTTCTTTTCGTGATTGGGCAAATTGACCGCCGAAATCAGGGTGCTGCCGGTTTTGATGTACTCGAACTCCTGCTCCACCAGCGGTTCAACTTTCAGAATCAGGTTGGCGTCGTACACTTCCTTGGGCGAGGGGGCAATGAGGGCTCCGGCTTCGCTGTAGTCGTTGTCGGAAAACTTGGCGCCTTCGCCCGCACCCTTTTCCACCAGCACTTCGTGGCCGTGCCGCACCAGAATGGCGACCGCTTCGGGGGTCAGCGCGATGCGGTTTTCCTGCAATGAGACCTCTTTTGGGAGCCCGATCATCAGGCTGCCACTTTGTTTTCTAACAGCGGCAGGCGCTTCCTGCGGATAGAGTGCCGTTTGTTTTGCTAATTGTTCAAACCCAGTCACTATAAACGGGATTTTATGAATGCTGAACTGTGAATTTCGGATCTTTTAGGTTGCTAATTCAGGAATCCTATCCAAGAGACCGTCAAATTCGGGCCTTCATTCATACTTTGTATCAATTGGTTTCCAGTATTCGTTCATCGTCCGCTACCCGCAGGTGAATGGTCCAGGCATCGGGTGGCAACAGTCCGGCAATTCGTTCCGGCCATTCAATCAGGCAGCGTTCCCCCGAATCAATGTATTCTTCCAGTCCGCTGTCGAGTGCTTCCTCTTCGTCCCGAAGCCGGTAGCAATCAAAATGATAAACGGGCTCACCGGCATCGGTAACGTATTCATTAACAATCGAAAACGTGGGACTCTGCACCGTGTTGACAACCCCCAGCCGCCGGCAGATGGCCTTGATCAGCGTGGTTTTGCCCGCACCCATCCCGCCCTTGAACAGCCAGACCGGATGCAACCGTCCGGCATCAATCAACTGTCCGGCAACAGCATCCAATTCAGCAAGGTTTCGAAGGCGTAGTGTCATTCCGAAAAAACCGTTCCAACGCCAAAGATAACACTTTTCTTGGTCTCCGACAGGCCATTGCCGATAGTTGACCTTCTGGGTAAAATTAGCCATCTTCGCCCCTCAACTTTTGTTTCCTATATCCTATGTCTCGTACCATTCAGGTTGGATTGATCGGTTTTGGGTTGTCGGGCCGGTATTTTCACGCGCCTTTCCTGACGGTTAACCCGCATTTCAAACTTGCTAAAGTGGTGGAACGGCACCGCAACGAAGCCGAAGCTTTCGACTCCTCCATCCAGACTGTCCGCAGCCACGAAGACCTGCTGGCCGATCCGGACCTCGACCTGATCATCGTCAGCTCACCTAACGACACCCATTTTTCGTACGCCAAAGCCGCGCTCGAAGCCGGGAAGCATGTTCTGATTGAAAAACCGTTCGCCAACACCGCCCAGCAGGCCCGCGAACTGCTTGACCTGGCGCAGCAAAAAGGGCTGGTGGCCATTCCGTACCAAAACCGGCGGTATGATGCCGACTTCCGGACCATTCAGGAGATTCTGCGGGAGAAGCAACTGGGCGATGTCGTGGAATACGAATGCCGGTACGACCGCTACCGCCCCGATATTGTCAACAGCTGGAAGGAACAGGAGCCCGAAGGGGGCGGCAATCTGTTTAATTTGGGCTCCCACCTGATCGATCAGGCCGTGGCCCTGTTCGGCTTCCCGGAAGCAGTTTCGGGCGACATTCGCATCATTCGGAACGGTGGTGTTCTGGATGATTACTTCGATGTCCGCTTGTTTTACGCCGACAAGCGCGTCATTCTGAAATCGTCGATGCTGACCGTCGACAGCAGCCTGCGCTACCTTATTCACGGCACCGAAGGCTCGTTTGTCAAACACGGCCTGGATATTCAGGAAGAAACGCAGCGCAAAAACATTCTGCCCAACACGACGGACTGGGGCGCGGAACCCGAAAGTCAATTTGGTACGTTGACCACCCCCAAAGGACGTTTTACGTTTCCGAGCTTACCCGGCAACTACCATTATTTTTACGACAACCTGTACCGGGCCATCATCGGCGAAATTCCGCAGGAGGTAACCCCCGAGCAGGCCATCGCGGTTATCCGAATTATCGAACTGGCCAACGAAAGCAGCCAGCAGAAAAAAGTCCTGAAGTTTACGTAAGACCAAAAAGACAAGAGACAAAAGAAGAAAAGAACCTCTTTTGTCTCTTGTCTTTCACTTTTCAACGGAATCAATACCCCGGATTCTGTTTCAGGGTCGGTTTCCCGTCGAGGTAACTGTTGTTAATCTCATCGACGGGCAGCGGGAAATATTCGTGCTTGCCTTTGGTGTAGGCGGCTCCCACCAGATACGCCCGTTTCTTCGATTCGACCGACAGGTATTTCGTGATCGTTTCGGCGGCAATGCCCCAGCGCACCAGGTCAAAATACCGGTGGCCTTCCATGGCGAACTCCAGGCGCTGCTCGTGCCGAACGGCTTTCCAGGCTTCGGTTTTGCTGGCAAACGCCGGCGACCCCGCCGGGTATTCGTTGACGAGGTAATTGGCCGCCGGTTTTCCGTCCGCCGTCGAAACCGCAACGCTGGTTTTGGCGCGTTTCCGGATCATGTTAACGTATTCACGGGCTTTTTCCAGACTTCCGACTTCCGTTTCAACTTCGGCCAGCCACAGCAGGACGTGCGAAAGCCGGATCATGCGGTAGTTGTTGGCCACCCGGCGTTTGTTGGTCGAGTGGGTGTTGGTCCCTTCCTCTCCTTTGTAATACATCCATTTTTTACCCGTATACGGTCCGCCGTAGGTTTGATCGCGCACCCAGGTAACCCCCGGCATCGCGCCCCAGTCCAGGAACGGAATGCCCCGGCGGCCCACCGTATGATCCAGCCGCGGATCGACCGGCGTTTGCATATCGGGCGAATAGGCGTCGGTGATTTTCAGCCCCTGATCGCTTTTCAGGTCGGTGTCGTTGAACGATTCCAGCAGCGGCAGACCGGTCGCGTCGGTTTTGTAGGCATTCACCAGATTGAGCGATGGCTGGTAAAAACCGCAGCAGCCGCCCCCCGGTGCACCGGAAAAATACGGCCAGTTCAACGTCTCACCCGTATTCCCGTTGTTTCCGTTGGTGCCGTCGTTCACCGAAAACTGCACTTCAAAAATGGATTCGGCGTTGTTGTTGGTAGCGGCCCGGAAATTATCGAGGTAATCGACCAGCCGGTATTTGCCACTGCTCACGATGGCTTCCAGCAGCGGTTTTGCATCCGCATATTTTTTCTGGAACAAATAGGTTTTGGCTAAAAAAGCCCGCGCAGCCGATTTGGTAGCCCGACCTTTCTGCGTCTGATTTTCCGGTAAATTATCCACCGCAAACTTGAAATCAGCCTCAATGTTTGGCCAGATGTCCTTGTCATTCGGCACTTTGGTCGAATTGGGATCGGTGGCGTTGTAGATTTTATCGTCGATGTAGGGCACCATGTTCCACATCTTTTTGGCCTCGAAGTGGTAGTGTCCGCGCAAAAAACGAGACTCCGCAATCACCTGGTTTTTTTCGGCATCGGTCATGTCTTTCACCAGCGCGACGGTCTGAATCACTTCATTACAGCGCGAAATCGCGTCGTAGACGTGCCGCCATTTGCCGCGCATGTGCACAAAACCGGGTTGCACTTCGTAGCGCTCAATGCCCGTAATTTCCGGCTGGTCACTAGCATCCGTTCCTTTGTAGGCGTCGTCGGAAGCCACCCCGCCATACACCCAGTTGGAAACCGCAGCGTGCCAGTCGGTCGTACCCGAACCGATGCCATCGAGCAGCGAATAAGTTCCGATCAGCAGGGCGTTCACCCCGCTTTTGGTCGACAGCTGCTGCAGCGAAGCCACGCCCTGCGGCCGCACATCCAAAAAAGACTCACTGCACGAGGTCACCAGACCGGCCGTTAGCACTGAGGTCAATAACAATATCTTTTTCATCTGAAAGTCAACGATTTTAATGGTTTTTGAGGGTTGAATGGGTAAAGGATGGCTGGGGGGTTAGAGGGTTGTGAAGGGCTGGTAACCATTTTTAACCGTTCAAATCCCTTTTACCCATCCCAAACCATTCAACCATTTATAAGCTTAATCGCAAACCAACCAATACGGTTTTTGCCACCGGATACGCGCCTTCGTCTACCCCGATGTGCGTATCCTGGTTGTTGTCGCCCGACCGACGCAGGTTGATTTCCGGATCAAGTCCGGAATACTTGGTGAACGTCAGCAGATTCTGGCCCTGAACGTAGATTTGCGTCGCCCCCAGCCCCAGTTTCCGCTGAATGCCGGAAGGCAGCGTAAACGACAACTGGACATTTTTCATCCGCAGATACGAGCCTTTCTCGAGGAAGTAGGTCGAAATCTGGGCGCTGGTGGCATCCGTAGAACGGAGTTCCGGCAGGATGGCGTCGGTTTTGCCGGGCCGCCACGAGTCGTACAGCATTCGTTTGCTGCGGTTGCCCTGGAAGGTGTTGAAATCCGTCCAGTATTTCATGTAGTTGAAAACGTCGTTGCCGTAAACACCCTGCCCAAAAACCGTCAGATCGAAGGCTTTGTAGCCCACGCTCAGGTTCAGACCGTAGGTAAAATCCGGGTGCGGATTGCCGATGATGGCGCGGTCGGCCGTGGTGACGACTTTATCTCCGTTGGTATCCCGGAAAATAAACGAGCCGGCCCGGTTATACGTCCCGAACTGCGGAGCATTTTTGGCCGATTCGGCATCCTGGAAAATACCGTCGATGAAATAGCCGTAGAACGATCCCACCGGATAGCCGACTTTGGTGGCGCTCATCGCCGGAAGCCGGGTGGCAAAACCAAACTTGATCGAGTTCGGGTCGTTGTTGATTTTCAGCACTTCGTTCCGGTACGTCGAGAAGTTACCGCCCACCGAGTAACGCAGATCGCCCCCGGCCGCTTTGCCGTTGTAGTTGATGCTCAGGTCGATACCCTTGTTCTGCATATCACCGATGTTGGTGTACGGAATCGTGGCCTGACCCTGCGTATACGGAATGTCGATCTGCGTCAACATATCGGTGGTCTTCTTGATGTACCAGTCGAAAACCACCTCGATTTTATTGTTCAACAGGCTGGCATCCAGACCAATATTCGTTGACGTGGTGGTTTCCCACTTGCCGTTCGGGTTGCCAAACTGCACCAGGTCGAAGCCCGGCACAATCGAGGTTTTGGCTCCGTTGATGTCGTAATGGTTTTCAATCGGCCGCGACTCATACAGGGTGTAGGCGTTGTAAATGTTCGGGATGTTCTGGTTCCCGGTTTTCCCCCAACCGACGCGCAGTTTCAGGTCAGAGAGCACATCGACGCTCTTCATGAAGTCTAGTTCGGTCAGGCGCAACCCGATGCTGGCCGCCGGAAAAACCGCATACCGGTTGGCCGCACTGAAACGCGACGAGCCATCACGACGCAGCGTGAAATCGGCCAGGAAGAAGTCTTTGTAGGAATAGTTGACCTTGCCGAACAGCGAAAACAGGCGCGTCCGGTTGGCACCCCGGCCACTGTTTTGCAGACCGAGCGGACTACCGGCGTTCAGGTAGCGGTAATCCAGGTCATCGAAGGCGTAGTTGCTCCGGGTTGCGTCGAAAATAAAGTCATAGGTAGCAATCGACTCGGTGCCGGCCAGGATGTTGAAGCTGTGGCTGCCAAACGTGCGGTTATAGGTCAGCGTGTTGTACCACGTCCAGGAGTTGTCGTAGCGGTTTTCCGAGCGGAAGCTGTTGGCGTTCCGGGCTTCGGGCGACTCGGGGTCGCGGGGCGTATACTGATCGAAGTTGTACAGGTTGTATTCCACCCCGAAACTGGTGCGGAACGTTAGTCCTTTGAGCAGATCGATCTCACCAAACGCATTTCCGAACAGGTGAACGCCCTTGGTTTTGTTGTCTTTGGCCCGGTACAATTCCTGCAGGGGCGTGCGGGCATTGCCCAGGTTGAGGCCTTTGGCTCCGGCAAAATTACCGGCCACGTCATAGACCGGAATCAGCGGGTGCGACCGCACGGCGAAGGCAATCGGGTTCGATTCGTCGTTGTTCGTAAAACCGACCCGCTCGTCGTACGAAACCGTCAGGTTTTCACCCAGTTTCAGGCGGTTTTTCACCTTGAATTCCGTGTTGGCCCGGATCGAATACCGCTTGTAGTTGGTGTGTTCCAGAATCCCTTTCTGGTTGAAGTGGTTGAACGAAATCGAATACGCTCCCTTGTCGGTGCCCCCGCTGGCGCCAATCTGGTAGTTCTGGATCGGAGCTGGATTAAAGATCACATCCTGCCAGTTCGTCCCTTCCTTGTTGGCTTTGGTAATCATGAATTTCGTGCTGCCCAAAGCCGGGTCGGTCAGATCGTAGGTGTAGTTGAGGAAATTGCCGTTGGCGTCTTTCGCCAGCCGCGGATCGCCTTCCATCGCTCCCGACGGATAAATATAATCCGGAATCCGGGGTTCGGCGCCGTTGCCATACTGGGCGTGCGTCGGGGTCTGCCCGACGTTTTTAGCCTGTTCCCACAGCAATTGGCCCAGCTCCTGCGAGTTGGTCAGTTCCAGCAGTTTACCGTTACGCTGCACGCCCGCGTACATATCGAAGGTGATTTTCGGCTCACCGGCTTTTCCTTTTTTGGTCGTGATGATGACCACCCCGTTGGCCGCCCGCGCCCCGTAGATGGAAGCCGCCGACGCATCTTTCAGCACCTGCAAACTCTCGATGTCGTTGGGGTTGATGTTGTTGAGCGAACCCGTCGTCGGCACCCCGTCGACGATGTACAGCGGGGAGTTGTTGTTGATGGTTCCGAAACCGCGAATCCGGACCATCGTGCCCCCACCCGGCGAGTTGTCATTTCCGACCGTTACCCCGGCGGCCCGACCCTGCAACTGCTGCGTCAGGCTGGCGGCCGGAACCGCCGTCAGTTCGGACCCTTTCACCACCGTTACGGCCCCGGTAATGTCTTTTTTCCGCTGCGAACCATACCCGGTTACGACAACTTCCGACAGGGTTTTGGTGTCGGAGCTCAGCGAAATGGTGAGGTCGGAGCGGTTCCCAACGGTGATTTCCTGGGCCATGTACCCAATGGCGGAAATTGTCAGGACATCGTTGCTGGTGGGAACATTAAGCGTGAAGCGGCCATTGGCGTCGGTCGACACCCCGGTTGTGGTGCCTTTCACGAGAACATTGACACCGGGCAGTGGGTTTTTGTCGTTGCTGTCGATGACACTGCCGCTCACTTTCCGTTCCTGCGCCCAGGCTGAAAGCGTAAGCAAACACAGCAATGCCATGACTGCCACCGATCGGATCGGTTTCAGGTACTGTTTTTTCATAAAAATAGAGATGGTAGATGGTTTGTACTAATTGGTCATCTGATTGAACGAAAAGCCGCACAGACTTGCCAAAGTAACTTTTTTTATTGCCTAAAATCAAATTTTGTAGTTCACATGAAAAAAAATTATTTCCCGTTCAGTAAAAAAATGCCAACAAAAAAGCCGAAACACAGTTTCGGCTTTCCTGAAAAGTTGAATTAGCTGGTAATGAGTCCGTTTACGACAGATTCAAGTCGGTCATCACAGACTGGACTTTCTGTTTCAGATTTTCGTAAACCGCATCAAATTGCTCCTTGCTTGCCAGCGGTTCATTCACACTAACGTAAAATTTGATCTTCGGTTCGGTCCCCGACGGACGCGCCGAAACTTTGGTGCCGTTTTCGGTAAAAAACTGCAAAACGTTCGACGACTCGATGCCCATTTTTCCGGCTTCGATGGCGGTTTTTTCGCTGGTTTTCAGATCCGTCCGTTCCAGCGATTTGTAATCATCCACCCGAACCACCGGCGAACCGGCGATTTGCTTTGGCGGATTGGCCCGGAAATCGGCCATCATCTGCTGGATTTCTTCAGCCCCGGTTTTTCCTTTCTTGGTCAGCGAGATCAGCCCTTCGTAGTAGAAGCCAAATTTCTGATACATTTCCATCAGCAGGTCGAACAGGCTCAGCCCTTTGTCTTTGGCATAGGCCGTCAGCTCGGCAATCATGGCGCAGGAGGCAATGGCGTCTTTATCCCGCACGAAATCGCCGATCAGATAGCCGTAGCTTTCTTCGCCCCCGCCGATAAACTGCTGCTGCCCTTCCAGTTCACGAATGATCTGGGCGATGTACTTAAAACCGGTCAGCGTGTTGTAACAGGCCACGCCGTACTCTCCGCACATCTTGTCAATGAGGTCGGTGGTCACAATGGTTTTGGCGACAAATTCCTTGCCCGTCAGTTTGCCGGCGTCCTGCCAGGCTTGCAGCAGGTAATAAATGATCAGACTCGCCATCTGGTTGCCGTTCAGCAATTCGAACTCGCCGTGGTGGTTGCGCGCACCCGAGCCCACGCGGTCGGCGTCCGGGTCAGTGGCCATAATCAGGTCTGCATTGAGGGCTTCAGCTTTGTCCAGCGCCAGCTTCATGGCGTCACGCTCTTCGGGGTTCGGCGATTTCACGGTCGGGAAGTTTCCATCCGGTTTGGCCTGTTCCTCCACGATGCTCACGTTTGTAAAACCGAGGGCTTCCAGCACGCGCGGCACGAGCGTAATACCGGTGCCGTGGATCGGCGTAAACACAATATTCAGGTCTTTCTGCCGCGCAATAACGTCCGGATTGATGGAGTTCGACTTGATCCGTTCCACGTATACGCTGTCAATTTCTTCGTCGATCAGGTGAATCTTTTCGGGCACCCCTTCAAACTTCACGTCGTCGATCGAGGTGATCTTGTTGACTTCGGTGATGATGTTTTTATCGTGGGGAGCCACCACCTGCCCGCCGTCGTTCCAGTAGGCTTTGTACCCGTTGTATTCCGGTGGGTTGTGCGACGCCGTTACGACAATTCCGCTCTGGCAACCCAGCTGGCGGATTGCAAACGAGAGTTCGGGGGTTGGGCGCAAAGCACTGAACAGGTACACTTCGATGCCGTTGGCGGAAAAAATATCGGCTACAATCCGGGCAAATTCCGGACTCATCCGGCGGCTGTCGTGGGCAATCGCCACTTTAATATCGATATCCGGAAAAGCCGCATTCAGGTAATTGGCCAGACCCTGCGTGGCCGCGCCCACCGTGTAGCGGTTCATGCGGTTGGAGCCCACGCCGATGACCCCGCGCAGACCGCCCGTTCCAAATTCCAAGCTTTTATAGAAAGAATCCGTCAGTTCGGTGGTTTCGCCGTTGTCCTGTAATTGGCGGATGGCCGCTTTGGTATCGGCGTCATAATTTCCGTTGAGCCATTGGTCGATGGTAGCCTGGGTTGCAGAATCAATCGCAGTTGTCATATCATTGAATTTGTTAGAATCGGCTGCCAAGTTACAGTTCTTAAGGAAGGAGTCAAATCCTTTTGGTAAAAGCTTTTCAAGCCCCAAACCCGCCGGCAAAACCGCTCACAGAATCAAAACCGGCAGCCAAAATATGCCGTCCCCAATCCAGCGGTAGCGTTCATTGGCTAAAAACCGGGTCGGATACCGCTGAATCGCGTACAAAACCGCACTCATCAGGCCCTCGATTACGGCCGCCCGCTGGGCAAACCGTTCGCCGGACAGGAAGAAAAGCACCAGCGCCAACACCGTCACCACTACGGTCAGCGTCCGCAGCACCACGTCGCTCCGGTCGAACCCCCAGGTGGTCGCCAGCGAAAACGAACTGTCCGGAAACTCGTAGGCTTCCATCACCGAAAACAGCAGCAGGTTCTGAAAAACGATGAGCAGAAACAACACGCCCAGGCCGATTTCGGACCAGCCGATGGTCGGTTTTTGCGCCCACGAACTACCCCAGACGCCCACGGTATAGACCAGCGTCACCGCCGGTTCTTTCCAGATCAGTTTTCGGTTGGAAGCCGGCAGCCGCGAAACGCCCCAGACGTAAGCGCCGGCAATCAGCGCCAGGCCGGTGCCGAACAGAATCACACTTTTGGGTAGCCAGAAAAGCAGAATGACACAAATTGCCGCCAAGCCCATCAGGACACGGAGCAAAACCAGGCGGTTTTCGGCGTGGAACCGGTGCCGGGCAGTCAGTTGGGTCCGGGCCAGCAATCCTTTCCGGGCGTCGTACAAGCGGTCGGCCGCGTAAATGACAAACACGCAGATGCCCAGCAAAACCGTCGTGGCCCAGTCAACGGGCCGGTGACCGTCCGGTAAACGGGCGACCATGATATGCGCAAAAACCGCCCCGATCACCACATCCAGGCTGAGGTAGTGGGCGGTTTGTAAAAACTCCGTAATCGACTTAAAAAACTTCATATCCTTTCTTCCGTTCGCATCGCTATAACCGAACAGAACCTGAATCGTTAAGAAAAAGGCAGCCGCGCCGGGCGTCGTTCCAGAATCGTTACCGGCTGGCCCACGCGCAGCGTTCCGGTGCCCCCGGCCAGGACATTTTGCCCGAACAGGATTTTTTTATCCAGCCGCCGGTATGTTGCCAGCGTTTTAAGCGGTTCTTTGCCTTTCTGGGCGGTTTCGGGGTCAATGGTCGTCAGCACGCAACGGGCGCAGGGTTTTACGCCGTAAAAAGTCAGCGCACCAATCTGAAACCGGTACCAGGTGTCTTCGTCGTGCGGACTAGCCCCCTCCACCACCAGGTTGGGCCGGAACCGGATCATTTCCAGCGGTTTGTCAACCCGGCGGTTCAGTTCGTCGAGCGAGTCGGTGCTGATAACCAGATACGGAAAACCGTCGGCAAAGCTCACCACATCGTCAGGTTCGGCGTACTTCGGATCGACCGGGCGCAGCGAATTTTCGGGCATGTACACCAGGCGGCACGGAAAACCAAGCAAACGGCTGAACCAGGCATCGGCTTCCGGGCTTACGACCAGCGAATCAACGGCCTGATCATTCCAGACGTAGGCCGTCAGGGCTTCCCCGGAGGTTTGTTCGAGCGGAATTTCCAGGACTTCGTCCGGGTGCTGGCGGTGGAAAACCCGCAGACTCCGGTCGGTGAGTTCGACTTCCACCAGCGCCATAATGGTGTTTTCGCGCTGGGTCAGAAACACGCCGTCGGGCTTCACCAGCATCCACCGGCGGTCGTAGCGAAACCCTTTTTGCTCGACAATAGCTTCGGTCAGCGAAATGCCGCCCAGCGACTTGATGGGGTAAATCCGGATTTCTTTTAAGACGGGGGTGTTCATGGCGCAAATGTACACAAAGGGACTCGACGGTTAGCCGAACTATTTTACCAACGGGGCAGCGGACTCACGTCCTGCGACGTAAATTCTCCCTTTAAAAACTTGAAGTGAGCGGCCATTGCAATCATGGCCGCGTTGTCGGTGCAATATTCAAACTTCGGGATGTAGACGTTCCAGCCCTCCTGCTGTCCCAGCTCAGCCAGCGCGGTCCGCAGGCCCGAATTGGCCGACACCCCACCCGCCAGTGCAATTTCGCGGATGCCGGTTTGGCGGGCGGCTTTTCGCAGTTTGGTCAGCAAAATTTTGATGAGCGTGTGTTGAATACTGGCACAAATGTCCGGTAAATTTTGCGCAACAAAATCCGGATTAGCCCGGGTTTGTTTTTGCAGAAAATACAGAAAGGCGGTTTTTATCCCGCTGAAAGAAAAATCCAGACCGGGCATTTCAACGTCAGGAAAGGCAAAGGCGTTTGGATTGCCTTGTTTGGCGTAGCGGTCGATGAGCGGCCCGCCCGGATACGGCAGATTCAGCAGTTTTGCGGTTTTATCGAAAGCTTCCCCCACGGCATCGTCCTGTGTCTGTCCGATAATTTCCATTTCCAAATAATCCCGAACCCGCACAATCTGCGTGTGTCCCCCGCTGACGGTCAGGCACAGGAACGGAAACCGGGGCGCGTTGTGTTCATCGATGAAATGAGCCAGCACGTGAGCCTGCATGTGGTGAACTTCGATGAGTGGAATGTCGAGCGCCAGCGCCAGCGCTTTCGCAAAGGAAGTGCCGACCAGCAGCGATCCCAATAAACCGGGTCCGCGCGTGAAACCCACGGCAGTTAGCGCGTTTTTTTGTATGTTTGCTTCCTGCAAGGCCCGTTCGACGACCGGCACAATCCGCTGCTGGTGCACGCGGGAGGCCAGTTCGGGGACCACTCCGCCATATTGTTCGTGGATAAGCTGCGTTGCTACAACATTAGATTGTATTTTTCCGTTAAAGCAAACAGCAGCCGACGTTTCGTCGCAGGAAGATTCAATTGCCAGAATTGTCATTTTTCAAAAATAATGAATCTCGAAATTTATGAATAATGAACAATGAATAATGAATATCGATTCCGACTTGCCTGGTTTGTTCCAAAACCAGCCTATCAGAACGGACACGCATTGTTTATTTTTCATTATTCATTGTTCATTAGAAAATAAATGCGTTCGTTTTTCACCATACTTCTCAAGACGTTGCTGTACACCATTCTGGTCGTATTGCTCGTCGTCGGAATTGTGGGAGTCAGTCTGCAAATACCGGCCGTACAGACGAAAATGGTGCGGTATGTTGCCAAACGTGTTTCGGAAAAACTTCTCTTTCCGGTTGACATCCAACGCATTGATATCAATTTCTCGCTACCAAAAATCTGGGTAAATTCCGTCACGCTGGAAGAAGTCACGATCCGGAACCGCGACCTTCAGCCCATGATCAGCGTCGGGCGGCTGGAAGTTTCGCTCGAACTCGAAACACTCATCAACAACGCCGATCAGGACATTCACCTCGATGAAGTGCTGCTCTACCGACCCGATGTGGTGCTGGTGAAGGATGCCAAAACCGGCAACCTGAACATGGATGATTTTCTGGAACGGATCAACGAAATGACCCGTGACACCACCAAGCCTTCCGTTGCCAACCAGAATGTCCCGTTCACCATCGGAAAAGCCACGCTGATCGACGGAAAGTTTACTTACCACGATCAGCGAAAACCGGCGATGACGGGCCGCCGGTTCGACTACAATCACTTCGTGGTCAACGGCCTGAGCGCCAACCTGAAAGATTTTCTGCTCCTGGGAGATACCATTGCGGTGGACATCAAACGCATGAAAGGGCTGGAAAAACAGGCCAATCTGCGCATTCACCAACTCGACACGAAATTTCTGTACTGCGCCAAAGAAATGCGGCTGGAAAGGCTGTTTGCCCACATCAACGGCTCAACGGTGCGAAACCGCCTGGTGTTTTCGTACGACAGTTTTTCGGCCTTCAACGAATTCAACGACGAGGTGATCATGCGGGCCAATCTGCGCAATTCCTTTGTTCGGGCGCAGGACCTGGCTCCGTTCACCTCGTATTTCGACAAAAATTTTGATGCCGCCCAGGCATCGGGCGATTACGTCGGCTACATCCGGAATTTTAAAGTCACCAATGCCGACATCCGGTTTGGTCAAAACCGCCGGAGCCGTCTGGTGGGCGATCTGGCTTTCAAAGGGTTGCCCGATACTGACGTCAACACCATCGTCGATTTCCGGTTCAAGCCCTCGCAGGTGAACATGATCGATCTGCGGCCCTATTATTCCGACTCAGCCTTCAATTCCATCGCCCGGAAGCTGGGTACGGTCAGCTTTGCCGCCACCTACGCCGGGCGGTTCATCGACTTCAAAACCGTCGGAACCTTCCGGACCCAGATCGGCACGGTTTCGGGTGATCTGGCGCTGCACCTGAATGGTGACCGGGCGACGACCTACCGGGGCAATCTGAACCTGTCCAATGTCAATCTGGGGTCGCTCCTCGGCCAGCCGGATTTGCAGCGGATCGACGGGCAGGGCAAGTTTGAAGGCCGGGGCCTGACCATCAAAGACGGCTCTCTCGATTTGAACGCCCGCTTTAGCCGCGTCGGTTTCCGGCAATACAACTACCGCAACCTCGACGTGCGGGGAAATTTACAACAGTCGTTTTTCCGGGGACAGGTCAGCGTGCAGGACACCAACCTGAACTTTGGTTTGCAGGGGGAGTTTGACCTGCGGGGGCCGAAAAACGTATTCGATGTGCGCGGCACCGTCCAGAAGGCGGATTTTCTGGCGACCAACTTGTTGAACGACAGCCTGGTAGTGCGCAGCGATCTGGATGTGAAGTTGATGGGCAACACGCTCAACGAACTGGTCGGCAACGCCCGGCTTCTGAACACCGCCCTGACGTACGGAAAACGCAGCCTGGTTTTGGACACGCTCTTCCTGGCGTCGTCGGTTGAGGGCAGCGACCGCACGGTTTCCGTCAACTCGGATTACCTGGATGCCAGCCTGAAAGGCAACTTTCAACTGACGCAGGTGGCCGACGACCTGAACCGGATTGCCAAAGAATACCGCCTGAATTTTGCCGGAAATGCCGCTGGTCTGGCCAGCTACTACCAGGAAAAAGCGCGAAAACCGGCTCCGCTGACGCCTTATGCAATTGACTATTCCTTTCTGCTGAAGAACTCGCAGCCGCTGCTGGCCCTGCTTTATCCGTCCCTGTATGTCTCGCCCAATACGCGATTGGACGGGCGGTTCGGCGTCGATCAGTCCTCGCTCCTGACGGTCAACGGAACCATTGACACCCTGAAATTCGACGAATATAATTTTTACCAAAGTACGATTGACCTAAATACCTCGAAGTACATCAATTCGCCGGAGGTCCTGGCGTCCCTGATTATTAATTCGCAACAGCAGCAATTTGCGTCGCTGGCCGCTACTGAAAACCTGCAGGCCGAAGCATCCTGGGATGTCAACCACATTGATTTCACCACCAGCCTGCAACAGCAGAAAAGTACCAACCGCGCCGATCTGAACGGCTCGCTGACGTTTAAAGGCGACGCCATCGACATCGAACTCCAGCAATCCCGGTTTCGGCTGTTGGACAGCACCTGGACCATTTCGCCCGACAACCTGATCCGGATTGTCGGCCCGGAAATTACGGTGCGAAACCTGTCTGTCTCGAATCGAAATCAACTGATTTCGGTGAGCGGCCGGGCTTCGCAGGATTCGCTGGAAGCGCTTCAGGTCGAAACCAAAAACTTCTCGCTGGCTACGCTCAACCCGGTTTTCAACACCAAAATTTCGGGACTTGCCAACGGGAAAGTAGCCATTCGGGGTATCTACGGTTTGCCGCTGCTCGACGGAAACATCACGATTGATTCGCTGAAATACAATGATTTTCTGATTGGAAATATCGTCAATCGCAGCACGCTCGACCAGTCGAACCGGATCAATCTGGACACCCGCATCCGCCGGCTGGATCGTGAAATTCTGGCGATTACCGGCGTGTATTCACCGGGCAAATCAGCCGAAAACCCGCTTGATCTGCGGGCGGTGCTTGAAGGAACGGACCTGCGGATTCTGGAACCTTTCGTCAAAGGGTTAGCCACCAACATGGGCGGAACCGCCACGGGCGTGGTAACGATCAAAGGCAAAGCCGGGAGTCCGGTTTTGGGCGGAACAGTGGATGTTACCAACGGCCGGCTGACCCTCGACTACCTGAAGGCCGACATCGGCTTCTCGGATAAAATTCACTTTGGCCCCAACGAAATCGTCGCCCGCAACATGCTGCTGACCGACCCGAACGGCGGTCGCGCAACCTTGCGGGGCGGTGTTTTTCACGATAATTTCAAGTATTTCACGGTGGACATGAACATCCTGGATATGAAGGATTTCAAGATCATGAACACCACGCTGAAGGACAACGACGATTTTTACGGCACCGCCGTAGCCAGCGGACGAGCCAGCATCGAAGGCCCCATTGATAATCTGGCGATTCGGGCCAATGTAACCAGCAGCCGGGGCACACGCATTTTCATTCCGCTCGATCAGGCGGCTACGGTTTCGCAGGAAGAGGTCATCCGATTTATCAACGTTAACCCCGCCCAGCGCGATAGTGTCGGCAAAACCGCCGAACCGGTGGTCGATCTGTCGGGAATCCGGATGGATTTCAATCTGTCGATCACGCCCGAAGCCTACTGTGAAATTCAGCTCGACCGCCAGACCGGCGACATCATCAAGGCGTACGGAACCGGCCAGCTGGCCATGCGGATCGACACCAAAGGTGATTTCACCATGACCGGCTCGTACGAAATCCAGCAGGGTGAGTATACCTTCACCTTTGAAAATGTGATCAACAAGCGGTTTCAGATGCTGCCCAACAGCCGGATCACCTGGACAGGCGACCCGTACGAAGCGATGGTGGACGTAAAAACCGCCTATACCCAATATGCCTCGCTGGCCCCGATTCTGCAATTTTATTCGGCCACCTCGTCCAACAATCCCGACCGAAACCGCCGGTATCCGGTCGATTTACTAATTAACCTGAACGGACGGCTGCTAAAACCGGAAATTTCGTACGATCTAAAAGTAAAGGAATACCCGCAGCAACCGGATTTCCGGCAGGCGGTGGCGGCTTTTGAATCGCGCCTGAAAAGCAACGATCAGGAATTGGGACGGCAGGTCAGCAGCATTTTGCTGTTCAGTCAGTTAGCCCCCGGCGAAGGACTCGGCCTGATCGACCCCGCATCGGCCAACAACAGCATCGTGGGATCGGGCCTGACCAATAGCCTCAGCGAGTTGCTTTCCAATCAGATCAGCCGGCTCGCTTCGACCCTGGACAAAAATCTGGATGTGGGCGTTTCGCTGAATGGTCTGGATCAGAATCTGGTCAACAACCTGCAGGTCCGGCTTTCGTACCGCTTCAACGACCGCTTCCGGATCAGCCGCGACGGCGGTTTTACGTACGGGCAAAACCAGACCAGCGTGGCCAGTTTGCTGGGCGAATGGACGCTGGAGTACTGGCTGTCGCCCGACGGGCAACTCCGTTTGAAAATGTACAACCGCAACCAGAACCAGCTCGGTATTTTCAGCGCCACCAACTACGGCACGCTTACGACCGGGGGCGGCATGAGCATTCAGTACACCCGCTCGTTCAACCGGCTGTTTGGCCCGGCTCCGGAACCGCCCCAACCCGGGGTCTGGCCCCGCCCCACGCCCATCGAGCGGCCCTCCAACACGGTTCCGGCATCACCGGCGGAAACCTCCGCGCTTCCGGATCGGGATGATCGCCAGTTCTGACGCACCCACGACGGAAGTCGGTTTTAGCCCAAATTCACTATGGTCTGATCAACAGATCATTCGGGTCTAAAATCACGGTTTACGATAGAGCAATTTGGCAATTCAAAGAAGTTACATAAATCCATGAGGTTACCGAACCTTTTCAAAATCGATAGCTGTTGTTCCATCATTCTGCTTCCGCGCCATCTCACCTTCGATCAGTTCCGTTTTATTGAGCGTAGCATTCCTGTTTTTCCAGCGAATCTTCCATATCATTCCGGCCAATGCTTTTTTGGTAACTTTGGAAGGGCCGCGCATCGTGGTGGTTCAGCCCAACGGGGTGCGGCATTTCCAGTCCATTACGCTGAACCGGGATTTCGAGACGACCCTCTGGGTGTTATCGGGTTTGCAGGGCCGGGACAGGTCGTAACCAACCCCAACGACCGGCGGAAAGACGGGCAGTAGGTTCGGATTTAATTGCAGGGCTAGCGATCGGCCACAAATCAAAAAGTATGAGAAAATTGCTTCTTTTCAGTTTTACGGTTTTAGTTGTTGCCAGTACGGTTTCACCGGCCCAGCCCCCGGTTTCATCAGTGGGTTCGGTCCGCGACGGCTGGGCGGTTTTTCGGGATGCCACGCTCGATTCCCTGATCGATCTGGGTTTAACCAGCAATCCCGACATTCGGGTGGCCGTCAGCCGGGTCGAAGAAGCCCGGATTCGGGTGCGGGTGGCCGAGTCATATCTGTCGCCTTCAATTCGCAGCAGCCTGAACTTCAACACCCAGAGTTTATCGGAATACCGCCCGGTGGCCGTTCCGGTCACCAGCGAACGACTACCCCGCCTGCAACTCAACACGCTCCAGATTCTGCCAATCGACGCCAGTTACGAAGTCGATTTGTTTAAACGCATTCGCAATACGGTTCGGGTAACGGATTTGCAACGGCAGGTTTCCGAGTCGGATGTGCAGATCACGCAGTTGATCGTGGCGTCGGAGATTGCCCGAATTTACTACCTGATTCGGGCCAACGACAGCGAACAAACCGTCGTTGGCCGGAACATCGTGCTGCGCGATTCCACCATTTCGATCATCCGCGCCCGGTTTCAGGCCGGTCTGACCAACGAAATTGACGCCAAACGCGCCGAAACCGATCTGGCTAACATCCGGGTTCTTTTGTTGAGTCTGGACCGCAGCCGGACCGAACTTATCAACGGCCTGGCCAATCTTTGCGGGCAAAATCCGGCCACCTTCAGCCTGGCGCCCGGTCGACTCGGAACTGCCTTGCCCGAACTGCCGTTTGCGTCGATTTCTGCCGAGCAGCTCCGCCGTCGCCCCGACATCGTACAGGCCGATCAGCAAAGCCAGGTGGCTAATGTACAGATTCAGGTTAATCGCTCGGCGCTGTACCCCCGTATCAACCTGCTCGGTTCTGGCGGAACGCTCACCGGGCGGATCGGCGGTTTGTTTTTTCCGGCCAGTATGACCTATCTGCTCGGTGTTAACGCCAGCGTTCCGATTTTTGAAGGAAAACGCAACCAGCAGAACATCGTCCTGGCTCAGCAGCAATTCCGGACTGCCGACCTGTCGTACCAGCAACGGTTGCTGACGGCCCAGCGCGAAGCCGAAACCGCTCTGGACAATCTGCAGAACACCCGCCAGCAAATCGATGCACAGAACATCGCGCTGGAGTCGGCCCGTTACACCGAACGGCTTAATCGCGAACTGTACGTCAAGGGGTTAACCACGTTTCTGGAAGTGCTGGATGCCCAGCGTACCGTGCTCGATTCCGAGCGTCAATTGGTAGTGCTACAGGGTCAGCGGGCATCGTACACCGTTGCACTCCTGAAAGCCCTGGGAGGCAGGTTTTAAAAGAGGAGAAAAGGAGGAGTGGAGGAAGGGAGTTAATGCCTTTCTCCGCTCCTACTTTTCTCCTATAAAGGGTATACGTTACGGTTCTTCGGATGTTGAACCTATCAATGATTTAAACCGCTTATATCCGCCCTACACCTATACAACGGCTTGAAAAGGCGGTTTTAGGTGTTCCCATTCCACCCGGCTTTCCGCGTCCGCATCGGATTGGACCGAAAACAACGCCTAAACCGAAGCATTCCAGTAAAGTGTTCGTAGCCAGGCAAATAGCTAGAAAAGAACGATTGTCATTTTAAATAATCGTTACCATTCTGTCAATGTGCTAAAATCTTTGAAACCTTCTTTCGCGCGTCGCGTTTTAGTGGTATTTCCAATCAAACCTGTTTTGTTATGTCACTTCCAAACACCCCCATTGCCTCAACTGAAACCCGTACTGCCACTGCCGAATATCCTGAAAACATGACCACCAGCGGCTACGGCGGCTATTCGGCCGCCCCCGAACCGGCCGATGATGAGGAGGAGTATGATGAAGAAGAACTTACCATCGACGACGAGGACGAAGATCTCGCTGACGATGAAGAAGACGAAGATGATGACGTTTAGTCATACGAAGCTTTAACGCCATAAAAGGAATGGAACCGAAAGAAACCGAGAAAACCGATCAGGAATCGGAAGCAACCGCTCCCGATAGCGACACCCAGTCGTCGGCCAGCAGTGCGCAGGGCAACCGCGGTACGGACGAACATCTGGCCCCAAACGAGCCGGCAGAGGGCGCTTAGAACGGTACATGGTAAGCGTGAGGAGTTAACTGATGCACTTGTTTTCGGTTTGCGTCAACCAACTCCTTACGCTTACTTTTTTCCTCCTAACTCATTCAGGAGAGTGGCGCATTTTAGCTCGGTTTCGCGCCATTCTTTGGCCGGAACGGAATCGGCGGTTAAGCCGGCTCCGGCATAGAGCGTTCCCTCCTGCCCTTCCAGTTTCATGCAGCGCAGGTTAACAAACAAATGCGTTTCGGCCCCTTCGGGTTGGTAGATGTTGACCGGTCCCAAAAAACCGCTGTAAAAATCGCGGTGGTGTACTTCATTTTGCAGAATAAACTCCTGGGCTGCCTCGCGGGGCATGCCACAAACCGCCGAAGTTGGGTGCAGCAGGCGCAGCATCACCGTGCCCAATTGCGGAAAATTAACGGCCTGCGTATCCACCGAATAATCGGAGCGCAGGTGCATCAGGTTGCCGGCCGTTACGGTTTTGGGACCTTCTTCAATGTATTCTCGCACCCGGATTTTTTTGAAACACCCAATGATGTACCGACTCACCAGCGCCTGTTCTTCAATCTCTTTCTGCGTCCAGGGCGCATCGGCCGTCCGTTTGGGCCGTCCTTCGGAATCAAAAGCCGATTGCGTTCCGGCCAGGGCAACGGTGTGGAAAATTCCGGCTGCGTCGACACTCACCAGCCGCTCGGGCGTGGCGCCAATCCAGATCTGGTTGCGGTCCGGCAAATAAACGGCGGAGATAAAGGCGTTCGGATAGGCGTGACACAGGCGGTTGAACAGCGTTGGAATGTCGGGCTGCTCCTCAAACCGGACGGTTTTGGTCCGCGATAGCACTACCTTCCGAAACTTCCCGCGTTCCATCTGCCGGATAGCCTGGTTGACGGTTTTCTCAAATTGCGTCTGCTGGTGATCCGTCGAGTCAACGATCCGGATGGCCGGGATGCGGTCGGATTGAGTAACGGGCCGGTTTTGCCCCAGGAGGGCGTCAACTGCCGGGTGGCCGTCGGGCATTTTGTTCTGGGAGGCAATGATGGTACCTTCTTCATCAAAACGCCAGTAAAAGTCGGCTTTCAAAAACCGGGTATGCTCGGCATCCGGATTGATGAACGAGCTGATGGCAAACCCCATCGGTAGTTCTTCAAGATCCATCGCAACGGTCGAAACCGTCCCGGAAGCGTCGATAATCAATTCCCGATCGGTTCGGTTGGGCTGCCGCCAGAGCGCTGCGGGATACCCTTCCAGAACAGCAGCCTGCCAGAGCGACCGGAAGGTTTGCTGCGTTTGTACGGTTGATGACAAGTGCGTTGAAAATTGCATTATATAAACAACAGCGCTGCAAAATGAGCTGTAATTCAATAACAGTTTGTTCTTATTTTTTGTGCGCTAAACCGCCTTCAACCCGAAAAAATCATGATAATTCTTTTCTTTGCTCCACAATTTCAGCTCAAATACGACTTTTCAGCCGGTTTACAATTCAGGTTTGCAAAATAACAGTTCATGCCGACTTTCATACAGTTTGTGTCCGATTCCGTTTGTCTGCTACCCGAATAAGCGGTACTTCGTCTCTTTTTAACTTGTACCCATCATGAACATCCTGATCGTTGAAGACGAACCCCTGGCCGTTCAGAAACTCGTTAAACTGGTAAATCTGGTGGATTCGACGGTTCAGATCATCGGTGTCACCGACGGTATCGAATCAACGGTGGACTGGCTGAACGCCAATCCGTCACCGGATTTGATCCTGATGGATATTGAACTCTCCGATGGTCAGAGCTTCGAGATTTTCAACCTGGTTTCCATCGAATGCCCGGTCGTTTTCACCACGTCCTACGACGAATCGGCCGTCAAATCGTTTCAGATTAACCGCTTCGATTACCTCCTGAAACCCGTTAAGAAAGAGGAGCTGGAGCAGGTTTTCCGGAAACATCAGGAAGGTCCATCCGCCAGCGTTACTTCCTCCGACATCGGTTTTCTGATCGATGATCTGCGGAAACAAACCCTAAAACCCGAATTCAGAAGCCAGTTTCTGGCCCGCTACCAGCAGCAACTGGTGTCGGTCGACGCGCCCGATGTCAGTTTTTTCTTCGCCAAGGATGGCATTACGTATCTGTACAGCCGTGACAACAAGCGGTATGTGGTGGATTATTCGCTCGACGCGCTGGAAGAAGTGCTCGAACCCTCCTGTTTTTTCCGGGTCAACGACCAGTTTATTGTCGAATTCAAAGCCGTTTCGCAAATTCATGCTTACCTTAACGGGCAACTTAAACTGGATCTGAAATCCGGCGGTTTAGTGCAGGACGTGGTGGTCAGCCGCGACCGCACCCGGGATTTCAAAGCGTGGATCGTCAGATAGAATGCAGAAGCTCGATGACAAATGGATGCGCCTGATTGGCGTTCCTTTGCTGGCATTTACGGGGCAGTGGACCATGTACGGGTACACGAATGTCCCCTATCCCGACGATTGGCGGATTCCTTTCTTCTTTATTCTGGGCAGCGTGGCGGTTTGGGAAACCAACCGCTGGGGCATCATTCTCTCCCGCCGGAAGTATCCGGAACTGACCCAGACGCGGCACCGGGTGCTGTACCAACTGCTCTGGTTTCTGTTTTTTGCCAGTCTGATCCGCATCACCCAGACTTTTTTCTATGAACTCATCGGACTCTGGCCGGGCGAAGATTATCTGTTGTTCAAACCCTACTTTTTCAACACGCTTGTTTCGGTGATCGGAACCGTGCAGATCGCGGCTTATTACGAAGGGGTTTACCTCTACCAGCGCTGGAAGGTTTCGTATTCGGAAGCGCAGGAGCTGAAAAAAGTGAATCTCCAAAGCCAGCTTGACTCCCTGAAAACCCAGATCAATCCGCATTTTCTGTTCAACAACCTCAATTCGCTGTCGTCACTGATCACGAGCGACACCGAGCAGGCCGAACAGTTTGTGGATGAACTTTCGTCGGTTTACCGCTACCTGCTTCAGCAGAACAACCGGGACTTGTGCCCGCTTCACGACGAAATGCAGTTCATTAAAGCGTATTTTCATTTGCTCAAAACCCGGTATGGCGACGGCATTTTCATGGAAATCGCCATTGAGCCCCCTTTCATGGCGTACCTGATTCCGCCCCTGACGCTCCAGATTCTGCTCGAAAACGCCATCAAACACAATGTCATTGCCGTCAGTCGCCCGCTCACCATCAAGCTTTACACGAGCGACGGTCACCTGTTTGTGGAGAATAATTTGCAGAAAAAGAAAGTGGCCGTTCCGTCCAGTCAGATCGGTTTGCAGAACATCATGATCAAATACAAACTACTCGCCCATTCGTCGGTAACGATTCAGTACGATGACGAAAAATTTCTAGTCGGTGTTCCGTTATTGTCTCCAACAACGGAGACAATTTTAACGTAAAAACGGTTTATAAAAACACCAATTAACAAACAAAATATATAAGTATAAATACAAGTCAGGCAAATGAACGGTTGTGATTTATCCACTGCTTGCAAATGCCTTCCAGCTGGGACCGGATGCCGTGGACCGAAATGTCCTTACTCACAAAATCAACTGCTCCGGCTTTGTAGCAGGCTTCGGCCTCTTTCTCCGAAGTTGAATGGGAATAAATAATAACCGGAATGGCTTGCCATTGTGGGTCCTGCTTCAGCTGATCCAGAATTTCAAATCCGCTCAGATAAGGCATTTTGAGGTCTAACAGGATCAAATCCGGTTTTTTCAAAGCCATTTTCAGGTGATTTTGCAGGAAAAGCCCATCGGAGAAAAGATGGAAGGTGTAGTTGGGCAGGTGGCGGGTAAATATCCACTCATAGAGCATCAAATTGTCATCGTTATCCTCAATGATGTAGAGTGTGGGGCCGAACCCAACCGCAGCCTGACGACTCGTCGAAAAGGAAAAACTACTGTTTTCAGAATTACCCATATCGTTTCCGTGAAATCGCTTAAATATAAATACTTAACCGAATCTCTTACAAGCAATTATCAGGCAAAAATCTTCTTCTATAAATACTTAGTTAGTTTTCGGTACCAGCGCCCGTAAATTCATTAAAAATCGAGCTATTTTTGTCTGTTAACTGACGGTTTATTGCGCAAAATGATAAGTAGAGACTCAAAGACGGTTTTAACGGTTGTCGATGACTGCTACCGTCAACCGGCTGATGCAAACGAGCTTGCCCGCTTCATCCGTAATGCGAATATCCCAGATGTGGGTGGTCCGGCCCACATGGATCGGCGTCACTTTTCCGTAAACCCAGCCTTCTTTCACGGAGCGAATGTGATTGGCGTTGATTTCCAGTCCCACGGCCCGCTGCCGATTGGGGTCATCGAGTTGCATTACCGACGCTACACTTCCCAGCGTTTCGGCGAGCACCACCGAGGCTCCGCCGTGCAGAATTCCGAACGGCTGGTGGGTCCGGTGATCGACGGGCATTCGGGCGGTCAGAAAACCGTCGCCCAGTTCGGTAAGCTCAATTCCCAGATGATTGACGATGGAATTGGCATGAAACTTCTGTAAGGATTCTAATGTCCAGGTTGGCTTCATTCTATGAAGATTTTTTCGTAATTTTGCAGGCGTTTTCGGAAAACCGCCGGTGAAAACAGGTTCTAGTGAAGAACGAACCATTCCGTTGTTAAATCGCAGTCAGCATTCAATTCGTTATTCGGCCGTTCGTTATTCATCGTCAATATTATACAAGCGAGATTGAAACAAAAAACGATATACCTCATTCGCCACGGCGAAACCGATTACAACCGGCAGGGCATTGTGCAGGGCAGTGGTGTTGATTCGGATCTGAATGCAATGGGGCAGGCCCAGGCGCTGGCCTTTTACCAGGCATACCAGCACATTCCCTTCACTAAAGTATACACTTCGAAGCTCCGGCGGACGATGCAGTCGGTGCGGTATTTCATTGACGCCGGTCTTCCGCACGAGAGTTACGAAGGGCTGAACGAAATTAGCTGGGGCGCGCGCGAAGGCAAAACACCCAACAGTTTCGACAACGAATATTACCGTACGCTCATCGAAAACTGGGCCGCTGGTCATACCGACTACCCGACCGAAGACGGCGAAAGCCCCGAACAGGTGGCCCGCCGGCAAAAACCGGTGATTGACCTGATTCTGTCCCGGCCCGACGAAAACCCCGTTCTGATTTGCATGCACGGGCGCGCCATCCGGATTTTGCTGTCGTGGCTCATGGATGAGTCGCTGGCAACGATGGACATTTACGAACACAGCAACCTGTGTCTGTATCAACTTACCTATCACTACGACACCCAGAAATTCACCATCGAGGTCTCGAACGACAGCACGCATTTGCTGTCGCTGGTTATGCACCAGTAAACCCAGCTGAAGAACCGCCGTCGAAAACCGGCCCCGTTACATAACCAAAAACCGGCAACTGGCAATTCTATATTACCACTCCTGTAAAAATAACCGCACTTCATCTACAAAACACTATATTCGCTATGCATACAGTGTCTATTGGAGTAGATTTTTGAAGTGAACGCATGTCTAAGAATCAAATATATTGGTTTTGCCAGATTGTCGGGTGGACGATGCTTATCATGGCGGAATTCGCCATTTTTACGTTTGCGGAAGGTTACAAAGCGGATTTCTTTTACGAAGCCATTGCCACCATCATTCTGTGCATTCTGCTGACCCACCTGTACCGCCTGATGATCAAGCGATGGCGGTGGGTGCAACTGCCTTTTTTTCAGCTGGTTCCGCGCGTCATTCTATCGGTTTTCGTGCTGGCCGTTATCATGACGATTATCAACCTGCCCATTGATAAACAGGTGCTGCCGCAGTACTTGGCCGACGAACCTTCGATTGTGCTGGGCTATCTGCTCAACTGGGGAAAATGCATGCTGGCCTGGGTGCTGAGCTACACCGCCTACCATTACGTCGAGCGTTCCCGTGATGCCGAAATCGAGAAAATTCTGCTGAAAACGTCCATCCGCGAATCCGAAGCCAAGGTGCTGCGCTCCCAGCTCAATCCGCATTTTGTCTTCAATGCCCTGAACAGCATCCGCGCCTTGGTGCTCGAAAACCCCACCAAAGCCCAGCACAGCATCACGCAACTCTCCAACATCCTCCGCAATTCGTTGCTGGCCGACCGGCGCAAAACCGTCGAACTTCGCGAAGAAATCAAAACCGTTGAGGATTACCTGGCCCTCGAAAAAGTTCGTTACGAAGACCGGCTGAACTGCCAGCTGGAAATCGATCCCAAAACCCAGTACCTGCAGGTGCCGCCCATGATGCTCCAGACGCTGGTTGAGAATGCCATCAAACACGGGGTTCAGAAAGCCATTACCGGCGGTTTTGTCGAACTGACAACCTGGCTGGAAGACCGGTTGCTGTTCATTCGCATCCGCAATACCGGGGTGCTGGGCAACACCGAAGCCTCGGGCGGTTTTGGCCTGAAAAATACGTCGCAACGGCTGGAATTGCTCTATGGCCCGGAAGCCACCTTCCGTATTCAGCAGGAAACGGCCGATATTGTCTGCGCCCACGTCGTAATCCCGATGCAGTCCGCGGGCGTTTTTAAACGAACCGAAGAATTGAAAAGGGTTTAAGGTTCAAGATGTACGGTTTTGGGTTTACGGTATACGGCACTTGACGCAATCTTATTTAAGCGCAAGCCACCGAAAACCGCAAACTGAAAACCGTAAACCCAAAACCGAAAACCCAAAACCGTAAACTCTAACGAATGAAGACCCTGATCGTTGATGATGAGCGGCTGGCGCGGAACGAACTCCGCCGGTTGCTGGACAATTTCCCTAAAATTGAAGTGATTGGCGAAGCCGCCAACGCCGACGAAGCCCTCAAAATGATTGATGACCTGCAACCGGAACTCCTGTTTCTGGATATTCAGATGCCGGGCAAAAACGGGTTTGAGCTGCTCTCGTCCATCGACGGCAAATCCCCGGAAGTGATTTTCACGACGGCCTACGACGAATACGCCATCACAGCTTTTGAATACAATGCGCTGGATTACCTGCTGAAACCGATCGAGTTGAACCGGCTTTCGGAAGCGATTAACCGCATCGAAGAAAACAACCACCACCCCGAGACCGAAGCCCCCCGCCGGGACACGAACAAGATTCTGGGCGAAAACGACCAGGTGTTTGTCAAAGACGGCGAGAAGTGCTGGTTTGTCAAACTGGGCAAAGTTCGCCTGTTCGAGTCGATGGGAAACTACGTTCGGCTGCACTTCGACGATCAGAAACCGCTGGTTCTGAAATCATTGAACAGTCTGGAAGATCGTCTGGACCCGAACACGTTTTTCCGGGCCAACCGCAAGCACATCATCAACCTGCCCTGGATCGAGAAGATCGAACCCTGGTTTAGCGGGGGGTTGCTGGTGACGTTGAAGGGCGGTGACAAAATTGAGATCAGCCGTCGTCAGGCCATCCGGTTCAAGGAGCTGATGAGTTTGTAGCGAGTTCGTTCAGGGCCGCCCGGGCTTTGTTGTCGATGCTGTTTTTGTACTCGTGTTTTTTGTAGCTCAGCGCCTTCTGAAAATACTGCCGGGCTTTGGCCAGATTTCGCTTCTGCTGATAAATATAGCCCAGTTGCAGGGCCGACGTCGCGCCGTGGGAAAGTTGGTCAGTTTCGCTTAAACTGATCGCTTTTTCGAGATACGGCACGGCTTCGTCGACATCGCCCCGGCGCTGGTAAATCCGTCCCTTGCGGTAGTTGAATTCGGCTTTTTCGTTCACCAGCGGAAAAGCCGTTTCTGCATAAGGCCGCAGGGTCTGCAAAGCCGTATCGTAAAAACCGCCATCGGTCGCCAGCCGGGCTTTCATCAGAATTTTCTGCCGGGGTGAAAGGCCTTTCCTGAAGTACAATTCCGCAAATTTCTGAGCCGCCTTGTCCGACTCCACCACGGTTGCTCCCACCTGCGTTACCTGCCGGAGCAGCGGTACGGCCTTGGCGTCGTCATCGTTCAGCCAGTAGCACAAAAACTGCTTGTAATACGCATCCTTCAGAAAGTTGACGCCCTTATACTGGTTCAGAAACGTCCGGTAGGCACTGGCGGCCTGCGGGTAACTGGCTTTTTGCAGGAAAATATCGCCTTTCAAATTTTCCAGAATCGGAAACGGCAGGTACTCCGGGCCGCCGGGCCGGTCGGTCAGCAGGGCGAGAGCCGCTTCGCTCTGGGCTTCTTTCATCAGGGCCGAAACGGCCACAAAATGCAGCAGGAGATTATCCGGGTTTTCCTCCACCAGTTTTTTCAGCGTGGCCGCATCGTTCGGCGTAAATTTCAGGACATACGCCCGGATCAGCAGGTCGATCACCTGGGCTTCGGTCTGAAAAACCGCATCTTTCAGCACCACCGACCGGATTTCCTGCATCCCCTGGCGGATGTTGCCACGCAACCCCAACATCCGGGTCACCCAGCTAAAATTATCCGGAACCGCGCCGATCATCACGTGCAGCAAACCGAGCGATTTATAGGTCGGCAAAAAACCGGGAAATTTTTTGCGGTTTTCTTCCAGCAGTTTATACGCCCGAATAACATCCCAGCACGCACTCACTTCCTGCCCGAACTTGAGTTTGACGAACGCCCAGTGTAAGCGCACCTCGGCCTGCGTAAACCGCTGCCAGGGCGAGTTTCCGTCCAGATCCCGGAGCTGATCGAGCCGACGATCTTCCCGGTCTTCCCACTGCTCAAACGCCCTCCGGTCGTCGGAAACCAGTAGGGTCACCATTTCCGCCAAATCATCAACGTAAATGGCAATTCCATTCTTCGGGTTCCCTTCACCCGCCAGGGTCCGCCGACCTTCCTGCACTTTCAGTTTCAGAATGTCGGCATAGGCGCGCTGGAGATTGGGTGAAAAGTCAAAATCAGCCGCAAGACTGGAATTTACGGCGCCAATCAGAATCCACAAAAGGAAGAAAACCCGCATGGTACGAAATTAAGAATTTGTCGGCAACGGATTTAAAACCGCACAAAGACAACAAAAAAAGGCCACCACCGGGCGACCTCTTAATGGAAAAGAATAGGTTTGATTACCGGCGCGACGATACCGGCTCGGGAACACCTTCGACATCGGCGAAGATCCGGCCGCAATGTTCGCACACGATAATTTTCTTTTTATCCCGAATGTCGGCCTGCCGTTGCGGGGGTACCACATTGAAGCAGCCTCCACAGGCACCGCGTTTAACGATCACGACGGCCAGGCCGTTCAAAGCGTTCTCGCGGATTTTGTTATATGATTTCAGCAAGCGTTCTTCGATATGCGTCGCCTGATCATCACGGTCGTTCAGCAGGGCTTTTTCCTCATCGCGGCTTTCGGACGTGATCTGGTTCAACTCCTGCATCTTGGCTTTCAGATCTTCCTTGCGTTCGTCGAGCGCCGACTGCGTTGCCTTAATTTCATCCTGTTTATTCCGGATTTTGAACGAGGCTTCATTGATTTTTTTGTCGGCCAGTTCGATTTCCAGCGTTTGCAGCTCCACTTCTTTGGAGATGGCGTCGAATTCGCGGTTGTTGCGGACGTTCATCTGCTGGTCCTTGTAGCGGGTAATCAACTTTTCAGCGTCCTTCTTGACGGCTTTATTGCGGTCGATTTCCTCATCTAACCCCTGAATATCGGTGTTAAATTTACCAATACGGGTTTCAAATCCAGCAATATCGTCTTCCAGATCGCGCACCTCTTCCGGCAGGTCACCGCGGATCTTTTTTAGTTCATCAAGCTGAGAATCAATTGACTGAAGTTTAAGAAGTGCTTCGAGTTTTTGCGCAATCGTCAGTTCCATTCGTGCGGTTTTTGCTGCCTAAAAGTAGTAGGACACCGGATTAGTGTCTATTTCGGACAAAATTACCGCAAAGGTAAGATTTTTTTTCAACAAATAGTGCTGAATCAAGTCTTTAGTAAATACTTCGCTTTCGTAATGTCCAATGTCCGTAATGATAATACGCTGGTCGGCGTCAAAAAATTCGTGGTATTTGTAATCAGCCGTAATAAATACATCCGCTCCGGCCCGAACCGCATCGTTCAGTAAAAAACCGCCCGCTCCACCACACACCGCCACCCGGCGCACGGGCTGCCCCCGCAAGGAAGTATGACGAATGACCGAAAGATTCATTTTTTCCTTTAGATAGGCAAAAAAGGCGGTTTCGCTCAGCATTTCCGGCAACTCACCAACCGCCCCGGAACCCACCTCCTGATTTTCGTTGATCAATGGATACAGATCATAGGCCGGCACTTCGTACGGATGGGCTTTTTTCAGGGCAGCCACCATCGTTTTCTCCAGATAGGCCGGAAAAATTACCTCGATACGCTGTTCCTGTACCTCCTCGTCTGTTCCGACGGTTCCCACGGTCGGATTCGCTCCGGCCAGCGGTTTGAACGTCCCGGTTCCGCCCGTCCGGAACGAACAGTGTTCGTACGCTCCAATTTGCCCGGCACCGGTTTCGTACAACGCTTTCAAGACCGTTTGCACGGCTTCATAGGGCGTAAAAACCGCCAGTTTTGTCAGTACCTGCGTTTTCGGAGCCAGGATTTGGACATTTTGCAGGCCGAGTCTATCCGCAATCTGGAAGTTGACGCCACCGGCGATGTTGTCGAGGTTGGTATGAGCGGCATAGAGCGCGATGTCGTTTTTAATCGCCTTGATGACAACGCGCTCCACGTAATTCCGGCCGTTCAGCTTTTTCAATCCGCGAAAAACGATCGGGTGATGCGCCACGACGAGATTGCATTTTTTTTGAATGGCTTCCTCAAGAACCGCTTCCGTAATGTCGAGCGTCACCAGCACACCTGTCACCTCAACGGCCCCGTCGCCCACCATCAAACCCGCATTGTCGTAGCTTTCCTGGTAAGCCAGCGGGGCCCAGGCTTCCAGCAGGTTTGTAATATCCTTTATTCTCATTTGAATCCATAGCGTTCCGCCAGCACGTTCAGGTGATGGCGTTCGTGACCAGCCAAAATAGCGAAGAAAGCGCGGGACGATAGGGCGAGTCCGTTGGCCGTTCCGATGCGCTCCTGGGCTTCGTCGGTCAGCGTTTCGGCCAGCGCCAGCGTGGATTGCCGCACAAAACCGTACTGATTGAGGAGCTGCTGCTGCGATTGGCGGCTAAAATTGCCGGTATCCGCGTACGCATTCTCGTCGAAGCCGGGCAGCGACTGCTGTTCTCCGCGGGCGATACACAGCGCCCGGTACATAAAAATGCGTTCGGTATCGATCATATGGCCCAGCATTTCCTTGGGCGACCACTTGCCTTCGGCATAGCGGTACTCCTGCTGCACAACCGTTAAATTTTTAAACAAACTTTCGACCATTGCAAACTGTTGCCGCAGAATATCAATAACGTTCTCGGTATCAACCAGATCGATGTAGGTAGCGAAATTACTCCCGTTTGGATACTCGGACGGCGACGGTTTTTTCATACATTTTTATCGTTTTTTTCTGTAAAGGTATTGCGTTCTTTCAAAAAGCATCTACCTTTGCACCACGTTTTCGGGAAATAACCGAAGGCGGAATAAATGGATCGGTAGTTCAGTTGGTTAGAATGCCGCCCTGTCACGGCGGAGGTCGCGGGTTCGAGTCCCGTCCGGTCCGCATAAGTCAATCTATAAAAGCCTGTATATTAAATATATACGGGCTTTTTGCTTTTGTTCTGTTGACGGGTTTGTTGACGGATTGACTATGGATCAAGGAGGATCAAATCATAATGTTGTGGAGTGCGTAGGATTTATCGGATCAATCGGAAAAGTTGGGGGCGAGCAAAAAGTAGTTTTTGTGCACTAAATCAATTTTGCGTCCCATGCAAAAGTCCTCTCAAGTACGCCGGGCGTTGATATATTGGGCCGGGGAAACTGCGTTGTAAGCCCATCAAAGCTCTTAACCGACGGGCGTGTTTAATATTGATCGTCCAACCATTTTGGTTTAGGAGTACTACCAAACACCGATGACCCAGAGCTGGATGGGCCACATTCATCAAGCCGTCGCATCAATTTTTAGGTTTTTTCGTCAGCCGCTACCGGTTGATAAGATAACCTCGCCCAACTAATATCTAACAGCCAACACTACCGACGGAGACTTAACTCAACATGGGATCGTTCAATCATGGCTCGCCGTTGACTTAGAGACTGTTCTCCAATTTTTTCTGAGCCAACTCTCTTCCAGTTGTAACCGACCAATTTGGTCGAAAAGTGGCCCGGTTTCATCTAAATGCTTCTCTGCTCTTTTTTGTTGCTTAAATACTAGCAGGGAAGCCGCTAGCAACACCAGCTTCTAAGTTTGAACCATTTGGGGATGCAGTTGATACTCACTGGCAATCTGAGCCAGGTTTATGTTTTGACATAATACCTCCAAAGCTAACTCCACCTTGAACTCTGAGGTGAATTGACGACGGCTTTTTGTTTTCATGATTGACTAAGTTAGCAACCATTCCACAAACTTAAGTGCTGGTACAAGAATTGGAGATCATTATATTTGATCGCCTAAATTTAATTTTAACGCTTCTATTCTAATTATTAAAATTTTGATGCAAGCTCTTACAAATTCTCGAACAATTTTCAAATTCTATATTTTGCTAGATATATAATCCGGCTTGTTAAATTCTATTTTAAGTATATTAATTTAGCTAATAAATATTTTTCATCTTTTATTTAGTTGAATTTCTTCATTTAAGATACCTTTAAATTTAAGCAAAAAATAAAACAAACTCAGGATCAGTACATATGCAACAAAACTTGATGCAATTAATTGTATTTGCAAATTAACTTTAATAGCTGATAACAGCAATGGTATTAGTACTCCTGATACTATAGTCAAGAATAGTATAGTTAATATAAAAGTTAAAGAATTAGGAATTGGTAAAGAATTATAATATACCAATCTGTATAATCTAGGTATAATGTATGTATGAAATTCATCACCAATTGATGCTATTAAATGCCTATCAAATGGTTTATCGTTATACTTTTGCAAATTTATTTTTTTACATAGTGTAATTATTTCTTCTTGCTGAATTAAACTAAAGGCATTGAAATTAAAACAACCGGAATATGATGCCCACTTATATTCTAAAGACGTCCAAATTGTATTACCAGAATCAGCTTCAAACCACTTTTCTAATATTTCAAATGTATATACTTTATTGTAATCATACTCTGAATACAAGTGAGTCTGATCAATAAAAACATTCTCCATAACAAGACTTCTTATTTCAAGATATAAATAAGCTCCACAAATATTAGTCTCTGCATTAAAATCATCGAGTAATTTCTTTTTTTCAGGGACTGCATAATCCTCGTGATCCCATAAACGAATAGCAAAATGATCTAATTCTCTATACTTATTATTTAATTTATTTAACATTTGCTCGTTCCAAAAATTACGGCAATCTTTTAGAGCTCTGGCAATTCTTCTAAAATCAGTAATTTTATTAGAAAGCTGGATTATTTCTTTGTATCTTTCCATTCTTTCTTGTCTGATCTGGATTACTTTTGATACTATGAAAGTAATGAGTATAGCAGAAAATATTGCAGAAAACTGTACGACATTATTAAGAAGTTGACTAACATCAGCCTTTTCGTTTAATGGATAAAATGCAAACAACTTTGTTAATATATAAAAAATAATAATCAAAAAGATAAAAATGTACTTATCCTTTACTTTCCAGAATATCTTGAACGAATTTTGAAACTGTTGAATCATAAATTTTGAATAAAATTATTAAGTTAAACATCATTCTCTAAAATATTCACAACCTAAATACTTATATAACCATCTAAACCGCCTGGATACTGCTTTTCTGAAGTTTGGTTAAGCTGATTCCATTTCAACACTTTTAGAGCTTTAGGTGTTGGTTTGCCACGATAGTGCTTCTTAGTATATGGTTTATACAGATCATCAAAGGCATTGTCCAATTTGAAAGCAGGACCGAAAGTCTTGTCTAACCAACGATAATGTTTGGAGTAGGTTTGCGATTCGTAGAGCGTATTCTTTTGGGCTTTACGGGATGCAAAGTAATTACCTATCTCGTAGAGCGTCCTACAACGTTCACCCGTCAACGGGCATATAAAGTACCAGACTTGCCCTTTCCCTAAATTGCTTGGAAGTTGTTCTAAGCCAATCCGGTACTTCATCTTTTTTTCATGAATTGTGTACTCCAACTCAACAAAGTTTCCAGGATAGAAGCAGTCAAGATTGACCGAGATACGTATGCTACCTCGTTTATTACCGTTTCTTGTCCAAGTAAGGACTTGTGAACACCAACCAACTAAGTAACCGTGTCTCTTCAAATCGGCAAGATTAAATTTCAGCAAATCATTAAAGTTGTCCCGAAAAGTTGGTATCCGTGCCATAGATGAAGAGTGCTTTCACACAGTTGAAACCTAAATTCTTAGAGAAAATAGTATTTATAGAATAGTTGATACAGGTTGATTTGACTCTCCCGCTACCTCATCAATTATTTGTTTAATTTTCTTATTATTTAGTTGCGTTTTAAACTCCACTTTATATCCGTCAATGGTTAATTGTTCAAAAAACACCTTTGCACAGTCAATTTTTGCCTGTTCAATGGCACGAAGTGTGGTTTGATTCTCCACGTCTTTTGTTTCGACAATGACATTGAGCACTTTCTCTCCATTATCTTTTTTGACTACATACATGAAGTCGGGACTATAAGATTGCCCGGTAATCGTAGGAATGGCAATGCTACTTTTGGGAATTTTACCATACACAATAATTTCTTGAATGCCATCTACCAGCAAATTATTTTTTTCCAATTGTGAGTCAAAAGCGTATACATCGTAGAGATATTTATTTGAAGGATTACCCTCAATAAATTTAGTGCCGATTACTCCTTGTGTGATTTCGGATTTTGGCGTTCCATCCGAATAAGTCAACGCTGTTGCCTTTACAAATAAGTTAGCTTTTGAGTAGCTGAACCGGCCGTTTAATTTCTTTATTTTCCAGTCTTGAAATGATTTAACAAAATTGGATGCGCTGTGTTCATTAATTCGTTCAGACTGGATAGTATGCGTTTCCGCGTATTCTGTGATTACGGAATGCAATAACTGGATCGGAAGATTGGTCTGACGGTTGATACGCTTCAAAAATTCATTATAAGGCAGCGGTCTATTTATTTTAAATTGAACACCTGAACCTTCTTTTACAGTTGCTTGTGTGCCGCTGCTGTTAAGCTCTTCGCGTCGGCTAATGATATAGGTATCTGCAAAAACCCCGTTATTCAATAATTCAAGCAGCTCCCGAAACAAAAAGTTGTCCTGTTCTATCTTTTCGTAGTGCAGAATGTATTTGCGGTTTATTTCCTGCCAAAGGGTCTTTAGCTCGTCGAAAACCGCTTTTCTAATTTTGATCTTTTTATTCTGATTTTTGTTGCGGTCTTCTACTTTACCCGGCTGTAAACCAACTGTAAATTCAGGGTACTCTTCAAAAAATTTTACTGAATTTTCGACCACAATATTCCTGTCCATGTCAATATAGTCACTGATCAACAACTTTTTGAATAAATCGTTACGACTGATATTTAATTTCTCTGCTACCCTAGCCAGTTCCTCATCTGTTATAATAAAGCCCTGTGGTATATCGGCGTTTATTTCGCTCACCAGCTTTTCAGCAAAATCAGCTTCGGTAAAGTCAATGATATAATTGAGTTTGAACTCTTCGTTGGAAATGCGGTTCCCAAACTCATCTACGGGCAGGCGCAAGCCCCGACCCACTTCCTGTATTTTGCTATTTTCGCTGCCGCTGCTTCGGAGCTTCGCAATCGTAAATACATTCGGATTATCCCAGCCTTCTTTCAAGGTCCATTTCGAAAACAAGAACCGTCGGGTATTGAATTTACCTTGTTCGTCTTCAATAGAAAGTAGCTTCTTTTTTTCGTACAAAATCTCCTGTACTTCCTGCGCGATGGCTTCGTCCGAAATGCTGTTATCTTGCGAAAAATAACCGGCATGTGTGGCGTTTAAATCCGCTTTTGATGCCAGCAAATAGTCCCTGTATTCATTCTCCTGCTCGGTGAGTTTTGGCAAAACTGCCTCTATCTTTTCGGTTAACAGTCGTTCAAACGCTTCTTTCAGGTATGGTTGCTTTTCCTGCCCATCGTTTACGCGATACGAATAAATATCATCGATGAAAAACAGGGCCAATGTTTTTATTTTGGCATTTCGGCTAAAGTTTGTTCGCTCGGTTTCAAAATGACGCTCCAATGCCAGCCGCATCATACTTTCTTGATAAGAGGTGGAGTAAATATCCGTGCTAAACTCTTCGCCCGTTGATTTTATCTGACCATTAGAAAGCTCCACCGTATTGTTTGTGATAGCCTCGATGACAATGCCCTCCAGCTCCGGCGCAATCAGGCCGAGGCTATCCCCTTTACGAAGCTCAAATGGTTGAGTCGGGCCGTCTTTTTGAATCAGATTGAAGCGGGCGGCCGTTTTGCTTTGCACCCCTATGAGCTTCACTTTGATCGGCTTCCGACTAATCGGTTCAAAGTGCTCTTTAGCAATGCCTTTAATGAGGTTCTGATTGAACGCTTGAAAGGAATTTAAATCATATAGCAGATTGTGGTAATCTTTCTGCTTTGTTTTATTTCTACCTCTACCTATCTCTATATCAGGAAACGTAGCACCCAACCGAATAATGACTTGCGGACAAATTTCTTTTTCGATAAACTCCCATGTTTTTTGAGACTTGCTGAAGCGGTGGGGCTCGTCGATAATAACAAACGGTTTCGTAGCTCTGATGCCCTCAATAGGCTTATAAAAACCCTCTACACCGTAGTCGTAGTTATCGGTCAGTATTTTGGAGGTGCCGCCCAATAGGTTCATGTTGGTCAGCAAGACATAAATTTTGTTGGTGTTCTGACTACTACCAGTCACAAACTCGCGCACCACACTCGGAAAAAAGTTTTTTCCTTTTTTCTTCTTGGTGGCTTCTAAGACAAGCACATCCAATTCTGTACCAAAGCCACATTGGTCTTTAAAATGTCGCTTGGTGTAGCCGTCCTGCATAAACTGTTTGGCACCGGCTTTGATGGGAAGGGTCGGGACGATGACAATAAATTTATTAATGCCATACCGTTTGTGCAACTCAAACATAGCCGTGGTGTAGACGTAGGTTTTGCCTGTGCCGGTTTCCATCTTCACATCCAGATTGAGATATTTGCCAATTTCATTCTTGGCTTTGTACTCGCTGGGAATAGCATTGTCTTTCTGAACCTTTGCAAGATTGGCCATCAAGCTTTGCGGGTCTAATTCCAGTATGGGGTTCTGGTAGTAAAGCGTGTTTTTTTGAATTAACTCCGCACTCAGGGCATTAGCTATGGCGGTAAAGGCAGTTACCTGATGAGGTAAATCATTCTTTAGAATCAGTTCCATAGCTTTGATTAGTACCTTACACTTAAATTAACTTTCAAATTTTTCTCGCTGTCGTTGAGAACCCGGAGGTTTTTTTCCACCATTTCATTGATGCTCCAATCGGGAAAACTGTAGCCGAATAAAACCAGATTTTCAGGATTAAAGCGTCCTTCAGCATCGTATTTACTGAGCAGAGCTTTCATGCTTTGGAGCGTAAAGCCTCCGTCTATGAGATAGAGATGTTTCTGGCAATAGTAGGCCGTGTAACCGGCCAAATCAATCGCTTCAACGGTGGCGGTAAGGCCATAGCCATCAGAGTTGAGCCAGGTATTTAAAATGGTAGGCTTGCCAAAATCGTCCAAAATGCTAGTATCAACAATAAAGGCCGATTTATCAAAACTATCAAGTTTATCCAATGTGTTTTGAGCAGGCTCCTGAAGGATGAAGTGTTTAAAGCCCAAATCCAATTCTTTGTCCGGATACCTCGCTTTGATTTTGACAGCAGCCCGCTTGATGCGCTCAATGCCGATGTAGTCTAAAGTGGTGGGGAGATTGCTTTCTTGAAGAAACTGAAAGGCAGTCTTTTGCGACGTATTTTCTTCACTCAATATCTCAGGTACTTGTACAGCTATAAAATTCCGCTGACCCTCATCTTCGGCATTAAGTTGCAGAACAGCATGTGCAGTAGTTCCAGAACCGGAGAAAAAATCCAGTACCGTGAAATCATTATCGGAAATCGTGCTCAGAAAAAACTTTAATAGATTAACCGGTTTGGGAAAAGAAAACAATTTTTGATCAAAAAGCTCAATAATATTCTCATTTCCATCCTCGCTCATACCAACACTTTTGGGCAGAAATGTCGAAATCGCTTTTTGTGCATCTTCGGTTCCATACTTTTTTAGAGCCTTTGCTCTGTCTTCGCTTTCAAAAACTCTGAAGGACGGTCCATTAATGTTTAAAAAATTATAGTCACCAGGGAATACAATTTTCCTTTTGTCGTAGTAACCTTGGAATGTGTCTTTCGAAACTCCCCAAACTCGTTTTGGATTATACTTATAACCAATACCCGTCTTCGGGTCAACCATTTTAAAAGCTGAATTGGGCCGTTCAATTTCTGTTCTCTGTGTTGTCAAATCCGATAATCTCCAACGGTCATTTGGAATGTCATCAGTTTGAAAGTATTTTCTTTCAATAGATAATCCTGCTTGAAATTGCTTTTTCGTATAAGCTAATGCCCACTCATAGTCTTGCGACACTCCAAAAGGAACATCGCTCTTTGCTGTTCTTTTTTTCCACGGAAATGTTGCTACAAAATTCTCCTCCCCAAACACATCATCACAAAGCAGTTTGAGGTTAGCTTGCTCGTTGTCGTCAATAGAGATAAAAATGACGCCATCGTCAGTCAGTAAGTCGCGGGCGAGCAGCAGGCGGCTGTACATAAACATAAGCCATGCCGAGTGTGAGGCCGAGCCACGTTTGGTTAAGTCCAAAATGCGGGCAGCTTCCTCTTCGCTAATGCTGAGTTTTTCCTGTAAGCTCTCTTTGGTGTAGTTAAACTTATCCTGATACACAAAGCCATCGGTGCCAGTGTTATAAGGCGGATCGATGTAGATGCACTTAATGCTTCGATAGTACGATTTGAGTAGGTGTTTCAAGCCATCGAGGTTGTCCCCACTAATGTAAATGTTCTGACTATGGACATTTTCGGGCAGGCTGTTGTGGAATTCGTTGGGTTGAATGACGGTAGTAGTGTCGGTGCTTGCCAGTAATTTGGCGTAGCTCTTACCCAGAAATTTAAGTTCGTAGCCTTCCTGCACAACGTTGATTTTGTCGGCTATTTCGGCTCTAAAACGTTCTATATCAAATGAACCATCAGCCCGGAAGCAGGCCGGAAAATGCTCTTTCAGAATGGCGAGCTGGTCGCTGTTGGGTTGGGTTTTATCGTTTTGTTGCTGGATGTCTAAAATCATAGATTTGCTCGGAAGAATAAGGCGAAAATAGAGATTTGCCCTTAGAAATTTTACGATTTTTAAGTTGCTCGTATCAAATGCGAATTCACTAACCATCTAATGATCGATAAGCCACCGTGTTAACTACTTCCGACGGCTTATTTTAGATGAAGGAAACGAGTGTGCAGTTGCAGAATCTTCCAAACCGCGTCTAAGGCGTCGTATAGTTCTATTTCGGTGTATGTCGATTCTACTATCTCCCCTCCCTTTGTATATCGAACCGTTCGGCGTTGCTTTACCTTTTTTAGCAGGTGTGTATTTTGCTGGGCATCGGCCGTGCTGAGGTCGATACGAACCAAATTGGTAATCGGGTCAACTGCCAGAAAATGTCCAAACGTTCCGCGCCCTATTTGGGTAAGCCGGTAAGCCGCTTCCTGGGGGGTCATAACTGATTTGGCCATTCGCTGTTCAATAGAGGCCGCAATGTTAAGTTTTGTTAAGTTCTGACGGCCAATAATCCGGGCGTTGGCATAGGAGTATCCCGCAGCTCTGGCGGCTTTAGTTGCGTTCAGGCAGTCGCAAAATACCTCAACAAACTTCCGTTGTCGGGCCGTTAAGGTTAGTTCGTTTTGCATCAGTTTAGTGGGTTATCGTACTTTTCCATAAGCCGAATCCATAATTGCCCGGTAAGCTGCCGAGTCTCCTTTTAGGGCATTTGCAAGAATTGCAAGCGTTATTAACTCTTCTACACTTAGCATCATTTGCTCACTTGTAACTTGATTATCTGCTTTGGTCGTTACCCCCAAACAACGCCGTATCATTTTGGCTTTGCCCTTGGTACCTTTCGGTCTGCCTTTGGGGTTGCCGCTCCTTCCTTTCTGAAACCGAGTCGCAATACCGTCTTTATAAATATCATCTCGCATAGTCTGGGAAGCATAACCTGTTAATAGCCTGTTATTGGTCCATCAGTCGAAACGGTTGGCCGGTTTTGGGATTCACCAAATCAAGCGTTTCAATCAGGTCATTCAAGACCGGATTGCGTTGGTTCATCCGCTGCAATGCCCGTTCGGTCAGGCTTAGCGGCAAAGCTATTCTAGCCGAATCATTCTTGCTTGTCGGCTCATGCGTTCCATCTGTTGAATCTACCGAAATTGTGAACGGTATATAATCCCAATATAACGGATACCCGGCATCGGTCAACGCCCAACCCGCTACGGAGTCACGGTTACGAATCAGATAATCGGCTAAATCGTAGCCTTTCCGTCGATCATAGTCAGTAGCCCGCTTTTCCAAAGCAGTCGAAACAGAAAGTTGCTGACCTATAACCGACCGTAGCTCTTCAGCTTTCTGGCTCCATTTCTCAAAACCGTTGAGGTCAGGAAACAACGTAACCGGGCGACCAGCTACGGGTAGTAATTTTTCAGTCGTTAAATTGCTCAAACTGCCACAAGCTAACCAGATGTATTCAGGCAAATAGACCGTTGCCAGAATAGCCGTTTTTTCACTTTCTACAATAGCAATTTGCCGGTTAACGGGTTGGTCTTTTAGCTGGTGCAGTCCAAACAAACATTGGTTTAACTCGAAGTTTTTTAAACGTCCCTGCTTTTTGAGAATGCTATGCACCCAATCAATATGGTTGAAAGGTTGCTTAATTCGCTTTAACGTCAGCGAATCGTACAACATAATTTTACCCGTTCGAATACGTCCGTACTGGTCTATCTGCCAAAAAACCGTTGCCCCTGGCCAATGCTTCGACGTGCCTATATAAAACCGACTTATTAGATCGTTCGTGATTTTATCGTTGAACAGGTCATACAAGCCGTTGACAAACTCGTTTTGATCATAATGATTCAAGCTCTGTTTGAATAGCTTAAAAGGCAGGACCGACGGTTGAGAAATTGTTTGAGGCCGTTTATTAATAGGCACGTCCTTTATCCAATCCTGCATGCTCCTTTCATCTCTTTTCTGGGTACCCACCAGCATAATTTTATTGTCCTCAAAATATTGGCGAGGGGTATAGTGATAGCCGCAGCTCGATTCTCGATTGCAGCGGCCAACATGATCGGGTAATAGTTCATCCGTCTCAGTGTCTATGTATCGGCTTAATTGTCGGGGTTGCTCACAAGCTGGGCAAGTGTAGCGGCTGGCTGGCCCTTTATAGGGTTGCAGGATGTAGCGGTGCTGGTTCATTTCCTTGTGCAGAATCAACCTCGTTTCCATTTGGAAACCGGAAACAGGGAAACCCATTTTCACGCTTTTAACCATTTCCAGATTGTTCCTTTCTTCTTAGCGTCGCCTAACACTTCAGCCGCAATCTCAGCGTAATTCTTCCCCTGGCTAAATAGTTGTCGGGCTTTTGCTAATTGATCAGCTTTGACAGCGTATTTATTGTTTGTATTCCCTTCTTTGGGCTTTGGTAGCCGATAAAACACCCGTAGCGCATGTCGTTTCAACGTCTCAACAATCCGTAAGGCATTTTCAAAGTCTAAATCGTTACAGGTTAGTACGTCGGGGATTTCGCCCGTCTCAAAGGCTCTGAGTGTGGTTAGAATCATTGCTACCCGAAATGCAATCAAGCCTAATCGGTTTACTGAACCGTCTAAATCCTCACTTACGTACTCCCGAACTTCGTCTTTCCAATGCTGAAATAATTGGACAAATTGGCGTTGCTGATCGGTCGTTAATTGGATGGTCAACGGTTCATTCAGTCCTGACAAGTGATCATAGATTTCGGCAAATTGCTCACCTAATCCCTTGAAGAAAGCCGGGTACTGACTTTTCCGAGAATCGAATACGTCCTTGAACTTTGGATTAGGGGTCAGTTCGTAGAAAAGAAACCGGCTAAACAATCCGTTTTGAACGGTGGGTATCAAGCATAGTAGCTGGTCGAACGTACTGCTAAGGACAACCGACAGTTGAGAGTTTTCAATTTCGCAGTACTCTTTACTGGTACGGCGGTAGTAAGTAATCGGTTCGTGATGAAATGCTTTACGTAAACCGTCACTGTAGTTACCGTAATCCTGCTTTACGGTTTCAGCCAACGTATCACCCTCAGTCTCAAAAATGATACCCCGCCCTTCGTTGTTGTTGAGCATTTCAAATGCTCCGGTCCGGCTGTTGTTGGCCGGAATGAACAAGACAGTTAACGGCGGTTCGGTAGGCTCAGTAGGCTCCTCAACATTGCCTGTTTTGTCCTGTTGAAAGCGTTTCAGGTCTTTGCGATACCGGGTTAGATCGACCTTGTAATCAGCCAAAGCTTTCTGATATTGTTCTTTCTTACGTTGATGTACAACTGCGCCCAACCAGTACGAAAGGTTTAATGAGCCTTTGCCCGAACCGTAACGGGCTAAAATGTAGCAGTACAGATTAGGACTGTAAAACCGAGTATCGTAGAAACCTCGAACGTTGGGTAGTAAACCACTAACAACGCCCAATGCACCCACCAAGAAAACCTCTTTCTCAATTTGGTCAGTAAGGATTGAACAGCCATTTTTTAATAAGTCTGGTAAGTTGCTGTAAATATCCTGGGTAAAGTATTCGGCATTAAATGTTTCCGTTTCCAATTGGAAACCGCTTGTACTTTCAGTCAAATCCGGCTCAGTAGTACCGGGTTCGGTGTCCCGTCTTAGCTCATCAATCGGAATGGCCGTTTCGGGTTGGCTAGCTTGCCACACATCAAAATTGAAAGTTGGGTCAATATTCGGTGTACGTTTCAACCTCGTATATTTGCCCCGTGAAGCATCGTTTGTCATAGCCTTGCTTTATGTTTGAGGTTAGAAATAAGGGCTTGTGGGGACAAGCCCGTTTCTATTTAGGCTCTTTGATACTTGACCGTGTTAATTTCCTTTAAAGCAGCTTCTACATCGTCGGGACGATACAAAACACGACGGCCAACCCGGTAGCCTTTGATAATGCCCCGGCGGGTATAGTCATCCAATGTTGGTAAGCTAATTTTTAGCTTTTTCGCCGTTCGTTGACGGGTGTACAGGTCTTCAGTAGAAGCCGCCGAATTTGGCGGTGCAGGTGGACGGGCGGTGAAGAAATTTTCCAGTTCTTGCCGGAAAAGTTGCCGTACTTCAGGGATTGATAACTGTGTAAGAACTATATTTTCCATTGGCTCAACGATTTTATGCGTTTTCGTTGGGCCAAATATTCAGGCGTAAAAAGTATTTAGGTAACCCAAATCAGTTACCCAAACTTATTGACCTATTCAGTATCTATCTCATTATTAATCATTTTCACTATTTCGCTTGCTCCTAAATCTTCAAAAAATTTTCTTACAAAGCGTAAATCATCGACTCGGTTTGTTTCTAAATCCTTATTTGATGCTACCCTCCAAGCTTTATAGATATTGTCTTTACTTTTTCCCGTTAAAAAATGGATGAAACGTTCAGCAGATTTGTCATTCAACACGTTAATTTTTGCGTATTGTAGCAAAAAACGAATAGCGATCACTTGCCGGGCAGTTGTGTGTTCTGTTGGATGATTGGGCGATTGCTCAGGAGAGATATTTTGAAGAAAAGCAGGTTCAATATATTTTTCCATTTCGTCTAACCGCTTGTTCATAGAGTTTATAGCTTGTTCTGAACCTAAGGATTCAGAACACGAGTCAGGATGTTGGCAGACTTCAGAATGCTTTTTTAAACTCTCGACAAGTTCATCCCTTATCCTTTGAATTGTATGTCGTCAAATGAAAGTGGACAAAATGGGTGAAAATGAGAAGAGACAATTCAGTAA
>NZ_BAAGVR010000032.1:0-7804 GCF_054780775.1 Larkinella ripae | reverse complement strand
CGAGCTACGGTGAGAGGTGCTCGGGCGGTGTAACTCCTAATTCATTATGCAACACGCAAATTTAACAACATCGACCTCAATTCCAATTATCGTGCTTCGCGATCAACAACTCAAAACAACCGTCTACGAGGCTCTGCCCGTTGCCCCGGCTGACATCAAGGAGCGCATCGGCAAACTGGCGCGTATTCCGGCTACGATGGTGCATAACGTTACCATTGAATCGTTCCCGGGCTGGATGGGTGGGTATCTGGTGAAGTTCAGCGCCAACCGTAAGGAGCTTCTACAACGCGAACGGATGGGCAAAACGCCCGACTACCGGGTGATTAAGGCCACGCCGGACAAAGACAACTGGGGCGTGATTCAGTGGGAACACTTAATGCGGGTGGAGTTATGAGGACGATCAAATTCCGGGGCCTTACGAAAGGCGAGCAATGGCATTACGGCTTTTTTGCTCATGATTCTGGCCGGTACGCTATTTACCTGAACGGCTGCTTTCATGTAGTCCAACCGGCAACTTTAGGGCAATTCACTGGACTATTCGACCGGAACGGCAAAGAGGTTTTTGAGGGTGATATTGTCCGGAGCCTGATTGAGCAAGAAATCAACGGTGAGCAGGTCGATAAATACCACTATTGGGCAATTGTCTTTATTCAAGAGTGGTCCCGGTTTGCGATGCTGAGCAAGCAGGAGTGCGAAGAATACACAACCGTAGGTGATTCTGCTCTTGACGGCATTCTGCAAGAAACGTACGGGGTGTTTGCCGATGAGATATGCAAGCACGTTGTCGTTGGAAATCTCCACGATTCACCCGAAACCTTCCGCGAATCATGAGAACCCTAACCCTCACCGAGCAGCTTAGCGTGGAACTGGTCGCCCGCCAGCGCCGTGCCCTGAAAGCCACCCAGGCCAATACGCACACGTGGGTAGAAGACCTGTGCAACCTGTGTGACACATTCGGGCTGTTTGCTGACCAGCCGCCGGCCGAAGTCGTTAGCTACGCTTACAGTCTGGCCCGCACGTTCTTCGATCACTACCTGACGCACCTTTCGCCCTGCAAACGCCCGTTCTGGCAAATGATTCTGGTGGCGCTGATGCTCAAGAGCGCGGGCCGCTACCGGGAATGCTTCCGCTACCACATGAAACACGGCGATAAGCTGGTGTCCGAAGGGCCGCGTTGTGTGCCGTACAGTTTAAACTACAACTGATATACCAATGGAATTTCGTAAAGCGACCCGAAAAAAGGCCAAGATTCGTCTGGGACTCTCCGCCCCGTCAGGAGCCGGTAAAACCTACAGTGCCCTGCTGATCGCCTATGGTCTGTGCGGGGACTGGTCCAAGATTGCCCTGATCGACACCGAAAACGGCAGTGCTGATTTGTACGAACACCTGGGGGAATTCAACGTCGTACCGTTAACGCCGGACTATTCGCCCGAACGCTACATCCAGGCCATTAACATCTGCCACAAGCAGGGCATGGAGGTAATCATTATCGACAGCATCACCCACGAATGGGATGGCAAAGGCGGCTGTCTGGAGATTGTCGATCAGATGGGCGGCAAGTACCAGAACTGGGCCAAGGTGACACCCCGCCATCAGGCTTTTATCGAAGCCATTGTCAGCAGTACCTGCCACATGATTACCACCGTTCGCCGGAAGCAGGACTATGAAATGACCAAAGACAACAACGGAAAGATTCAGGTGGAGAAGGCCGGCTTGAAGGAGGTGACGCGGGAAGGTTTTGAGTACGAGCTTACGGTCAATCTGGAACTGGATATGCGCCACAATGCGTCGGCATCCAAAGACCGCACGGAGTTGTTCGCTGGCAAGCCGGGATTTGTACCTTCCGTTGAAACGGGCAAGCTGATTCGTGACTGGTGCGAAAAGGGGCTGGATCAGGCGGATTTGGACCGCCAGGAGCAGCAGCGTCAGGCCGATGAATTGGAGGAAGTTAAGCAAGAGTGGTTAGCGACCATTCAGTCCGCCAATGACCTGAAAACCATTGACAGCCTGCGGGTACAGCTTAAGTCGGCCACATTTGACCGGGAGGTTCGCGCTGAGCTGATCAACAAACTTGTCGATCACGCCAAAGAAAACGGCTTTACGCTGATCGATTCCACCCAGAAAGACCGCAATGGCAACCCGATCAAGGTATTTGCCCCCATTCAAGAATCCCAAGCCGCCTGATCACCACCCGCTGCCCGGCCCCTGAGCCGGGTGGCATAACCCCCGAAGAGAAATGGAAACCAAGCAACAGCCCGTAGAGCCGTCAGCAAAGCCTGACAAGTCCGATTTAAACCAGTTCGACACTGACGATATTATTGACTACTTGACCGATAAGGGGTATGTCGCTTTCGATCCGGACGACGACAGCGATTGTGCCGATGCTATCTCTACGCTTCAGGACAACGGCTATTTCCTTGAGCCAGAGGAAGGCCGTAAGGCTTACGTGAACGCAATTGAGAGTTCACCCAAGAACCTCAAAGACGACGAAATGGAGCAGGTTCTTGAAGAACTTATTGCAAAATACGGATACACCCTCACTGATAAACTCCGCCAATTATTATGAAACTGATCATCGCATCTCACGCCCTGAAAAAAGCCCTGTCGTTTGTGGGGCAGGCTATTCTTCCGAACCCGATTGTACCGGTGATGGAGAACGTTCGTATAGATGTATCCGGTGGCACGGCTACATTAACCGGGTCGGACCTGCACACCACCCTGATTTGCGACGTTCCGGTTGAATCATTCGGTGAAACATCGGCACTACTCCCCTTCAAAAGACTGAACGATCTACTGTTTAGCGCGCCCGAAGGACCAACAACGATTCAGTTTAATCCGGATGGGTTTGCTCATAAAGTAGCGCTTACTTCAGGTAAATACACCCTGACTGGCGAAGATCCGGCGCTGTATAACCTGAAAGACGATGAGCCCGAAATTGAGCACCGGGTTCTGTTCAATGAGCAGGAAAAGTATTTGTTGTTATCAGGGTTGGCAAGCGTTTCCTACGCCTGCGGAAACAACGAAATGATGCCCCACACAACGGGTGTTTACTGGCACTTTGCCGACACGCTACGCCTGGTAGCCAGCGACGGAAAAACAAGGGTTATTCGGGCCGATACGGGCCTTTCGATGGAAGGCGGACGAAACATCATTGTGCCAGCCAGTTTCTGCAAAAAACTGGTCAGTCTGAGCAAAGACCTGGCGCCAACCGATTCGCTGTTGGTGCAGCTGTCGGATCGTAAGATTATTGTATTAGCTGGACAACGCACCCTAAAGGCCATGCTGATCGACGAAAACTACCTACCCTATGAGGGTGCGATAGTCACTAACCACGATAAGGAAATAATCGTTAATCGCCTGGAACTGGCCACCAGCATCAAACGCGTATCGCTTTTCTGCGACACGATTACCCGCATGATCCGGCTTTCGTTAACGCCCGACGGTATTCAAATCGCAGCCGATGATGCTGCTTACGGGGTGGATGCTCACGAGACGATCCTGACCGAGTACACCGGTGAGCCTTTGGATCTGGGCTTTGACTCATCCATGCTGCTCGAACTACTCAGGAATCTGGAAGGGGAAACAATTACGCTTAAAATGAGCACGCCGAGCCGGGGTACGCTGATCATCGACGAAAACACAACCGGCGTCATTTTCTCACACCATATTAACCAGCCAGTTACGGCCTGATCAATGACAAGTTACGAAGCCCTGATTGATGCAAAAAGACAGCGCGCCGTTGAATCGGGGTTCGCTGTCAATCAAAGCCGCCTAAACGCCAGCCTGTTTGACTTTCAGCGCTTCATTGTTGCGCTGGCCCTAAAAAAGGGACGGTTTGCCTTGTTTGAGGATTGCGGACTAGGCAAAACCATTCAGCAACTAGCGTGGGCTGAACAGGTGTTTATTCATACTGGTAAGCCGGTGCTGATTCTGTGTCCGCTGGCTGTCGTCGAACAGACCATTCAGGAGGGTAAAAAGTTCGGTATCGTAGTTAACGACTTCAATCAGTACCATTCAGCTGCTCCCGGCATCTATGTAACAAACTACGAGCAGTTGGCCAATATCGACACGGGTCACTTTGCCGGTATTGTCCTCGATGAAAGCAGCATCCTGAAGGATTTTGAAGGGGCCACTCGTAACCTGATCATTGACCGGTTTAGAAACACCCCTTACAAATTAGCCTGCACGGCCACGCCATCACCAAACGATCCGATGGAACTTGGTAACCATGCCGAATTTCTGGGTGTTATGACCCGAACCCAAATGCTGGCCATGTATTTTGTTCACGACGGGGGCGATACCAGCCAGTGGCGTCTTAAAAAACACGCAGAGGGCCTGTTCTGGGATTGGGTTGCCAGCTGGTCGGTAATGCTGTCAAAGCCGCACGATATTGGATTCGATATGGCCGGTTACGACTTGCCACAGTTACACCTTCACGATAAGCAAATCAAAACGCCCAAGCGCAATAACGGCTCACTATTTAACGATATGGCCGTGAACGCTACCAGTTTTAATCAGGAGCTTCGCCTAACCCAGGTTGACCGGCTAAGCCAGGTAGCGGACATTGTTAATGCGTCCGATGAACCCTTTATCATCTGGGTGAAGCAAAATGAAGAGTCCACCGAAATGCTACGACTCATTCCAGACGCGGTAGAGGTTCGGGGCGACATGAGCGCTGAAACCAAAAAAGCCAGGCTGTTAGGTTTTGCCAAAGGAGGCTTTCGGGTGCTGGTAACAAAAACCAAGATTGCCAGCTTTGGGCTTAACTACCAGCACTGCCCGAACCAGGTTTTTGCTTCACTGGACTTTTCGTTTGAAGGGCTCTACCAGGCTATTCGCCGGTCCTACCGGTTTGGGCAAAACCGCCCCGTTCAGATCTATCTGATCACCACCGACACGATGCAAAACGTGGTGGCATCCATTCGCAAGAAGCAAATGCAACACGAAAAGATGCAGTCCCAAATGATTCGCGCTACGCAGAATCACATCGAAAAAGCGTCTAACCCCTTAACGAGTCGTAAACCCATTCAACTTCCTTCCTGGATACGCAGCTATGCAACCGCTTGTTAACAACCAGATCATCACCGACCAGTACGCGCTTTATCACTGCGACTGTGTAACCGGAATCCGGGCGCTGCCCGACGAAAGCGTTGGCTTTTCAGTCTTTTCACCACCCTTCGCCGAACTGTACGTATACAGCGATGCGGTAGAAGATATGGGTAACTGCCGCAACTACGAAGAATTTCTTGAGCAGTTTGGCTACCTGGTCGATGAGCTTTACCGGGTGCTGTGGTCGGGTCGCCTGGTGGCGGTTCACTGTATGGACCTGCCGATCCAAAAAGGAAAGGAGGGGTTTATTGGGCTTCGTGACTTCTCGGGCTACATCCTTCGGGCCTTTGAGCAGCGCGGATTCATCTATCACACCCGGGTAACGATCTGGAAGAATCCCGTAACAGAAATGCAGCGTACAAAAGCCTTGGGACTGCTGCATAAGCAAATCAAGAAAGATGCGGCCATGTCACGGGTAGGTATTCCGGATTACCTATTGGTATTTAGAAAGCCTGGCGATGCCATTCACCCCGTAACTCACCAGGACACGGACCCACGACGACCGGATTACTTGCCGGTTGATCTTTGGCAGAAATACGCTTCGCCGGTCTGGATGGACATTGACTACGGCAAAACCTTAAACGCCAGAGCCGGGCGCGATGAAAAAGACGAAAAGCACATTGCTCCGCTTCAACTGGAAACCATCGAGCGCGCTTTGCACCTGTGGAGCAACGAAGGCGATACGGTACTGACCCCTTTCGCCGGGATTGGATCAGAGGTTTACCAGGCCGTAAAAATGAATCGGAAGGGGATCGGATTTGAGCTAAAGGAGTCCTACTTCAGTGAAGCTGATAAGAACAGCAAAAGTGCAGCATTTCAGGCATCACAAAAATCTCTATTCGACCTGGTAGCATGAACCAAGATCCAGAAAACAGCGGATTAATGGGAGTGATGCTAATTGGCGCACTTATGTTCTTTGCCCTTGCCGCCTTTCTCTACTTCCGCCCGTTATGACCCCGCACGTCCACTTCGCCCCGGACTCGAAGCTCCCACCCCACAGCGATGAGTGGTACCACGAGCAGGGGCAAATCCAGGCCGCCAAGTGGCGGTTCCAGAGCGAGGAATCCTTGCAGGACGCCATCGCCACGGCCCAGACGCGGGCGGAGCTGGAAGCGATCTTAAAGGAGATTCGGGAGCAGCGGCTGAACTTCGCCTGTAACCGAAGGTACGTGCTCAATGAGGTACACGACCGCGCCACCGAGATCGGAGTGACGCTGAGCACGGGCAGGCGGCTGGGCGTGGGGGATTTTAAACGTAAATGAGAACGATGAAAATAGCTTCACTCTTTGCCGGAATCGGCGGTTTTGACCTGGCTGCCGAATGGATGGGATGGGAGACGGTGGTTCAGGTTGAACTGGATGAATGGTGCCGTAAGGTACTCGCTAAAAACTTCCCCAATGCACACAGACACACAGATATTAAAACCTTTGACGGAAGCCCCTACCGTGGGTCAATCGACCTTGTTTGCGGAGGATTTCCATGCCAACCCTACTCCCAGGCCGGGAAGCGACTGGGCAAGGAAGATGACCGCCACCTCTGGCCTGAAATGCTTAGAGTTATCCGCCAGATCGCCCCACGTTGGGTTGTTGGGGAAAACGTTGGCGGGCTACTTACTTGGAACGACGGGCTGGTTTTCGACGAGGTGCTTTCTGACCTGGAAAATGAAGGTTATCAAACGCAGGCGTTTGTTATACCAGCTTGCGGTGTCAACGCCCCGCACCGACGCGATAGAGTCTGGATTGTTGCCCACTCCGAACGCCTGCAAAGCCAGCAACGACCTGAATCTGAATTGCTCCGGGGATGGCCGGCAGAAGCCCAACAAATTGGGGTGGGCGGTAAGCAACTTGCTGCCGACGCCTATGGGCAACATCCGAGATGCCAGCCCGAAACAATTCAAACGGGGCAATTGGAATCTGGTCGGCGTGTTGCTGCCAACGCCGACAGCATCATCGGATGCAAAAGGTGGATGCACCCGAAAGGATCCGAAGAGGCAGAACGACACGCTGGCCCATTCAATTCATGCACTGGAAGGAGAAGATGGAAAGACTTCCCAACTCAATCCCCGGTTCGTTCTCGAAATGATGGGGTTTCCGAGCTACTGGACCGAGCTCGAACCATAAAAGCGGCTGGCAACGCCGTGGTGCCTGAGCTCGTTTACCAACTCTTTCAAGCAATTGATCATTTAGATAACCCCCAACCTGGGGCCGCACATGACCATCACGATTAACCTGCCGTTCGCCATCTACAGCCTGAATCAGCTGCGTCGCCGGGGCTTTCACTACCCTAGTTACCGCAACCGGCTCGAAAAATACATGCTAGAGCACAAGCGCACGCGGTTCGCCGGGCCGGTCAGAATCACCATCACACGTTCCAGTTCCGGAACGCTCGATTACGACGGGTTTGTGGGTGGCGCAAAGCCGCTAGTTGACGCATTGGTGCGCTCAGGCATCATTGAAGACGACAAGCCCGCCATCGTTGGCACACCGGACTACGTGCAGGTGAAGATCAGCCGTAAGGTACAGCCGGTGACCGTCATTCAGATAACAAACGAACCACAAACCACCGCCGAGGGGCGACAGACGAAATGAACCTAAAGTCATTCAATAACAAGACCATGCCGACCAGCTATCGGGGTGCAGAAACCCCGACGCTGACGATCAGCACCAACACGGGCGTATTTCGCATCAACGCCAGA
>NZ_BAAGVR010000031.1:0-9158 GCF_054780775.1 Larkinella ripae | reverse complement strand
TGTTTAGGCATATAAGTTTAGTTATACATTTTGTTATACAGCAAAATAAAGGTTTTTTTTGACTAATTGCCAGCAAAACAGAACTTTAGTTTAGTTTTACAAAACTTTCAATTAACACAAATATTAATTACACGACAGAAAAATGATGGAGCTATGAAATATCTAAAGTGGTTGGCTGCGGCTGTCGTGAGTATACTGTCGGTAGCTTTCGTAGCTTCCTTAATGAATTACATATTCATGGGTAATTTCTCGATCCCTAATCCAGTATGGGCAGGTATCATATGTGGAGGACTAGTGGTCACTCGTTACATCATCCCACGGTTTACAAGGGAAAAAGTTAACATAAAAGTGATTATACAACAGATCGTATGCCTTTAGATTTACCCCGTGATATTATTCCAAGATACAACTCGTCAAACCTTTATCTTGGAATAATATCACGGGGTAAATCTAAAGGCATACGGCGTTCATCACTGGACACTATACGTATAAATATGGACGAGTTGTAAAATCGTCCGTCCGTCACACCTGACCCGGAATCACCTTTCAAAACTAACGCGTCCTGATTGGAGTTGAGTTAGCGGGTCTGTCACCTGACAGTACGATCCATTAAACCGAAACGACCCATGACAATGCACTACGTCCGGCGAGGCACTGGCACACCCCTACTCTTAGTTCACGGCATTGGTAGCAGCCACCGGTCGTGGGATCTGATCATCGACGGCCTGGCCACCAAACGCGACGTTATCGCGGTAGATTTACCCGGCTTCGGAGCCACGCCACCCCTGACCGGCGAGACCTCCATTCGTACCCTTGCCGACGCCGTGACCGATTTTCTGGCCGATAATAATCTGACGGGCATCGACGCCGTCGGCAGTTCGATGGGGGCGCGGTTAGTGATCGAACTGGCCCGGCGGGGCGGGGTGCTGGGTGCCGTCGTGTCGCTCGACCCGGGTGGTTTCTGGCAGGGCTGGGAAATTCCCTTCTTTTACCACTCCGTGCGGTTATCAGCCCAGCTCGTCGGCACATTACAACCCGCACTGCCTTTTCTGACCGGCAACCCCGTTGGCCGGACCCTGCTGTTCGCTCAGTTTTCGGCGGCTCCCTGGAAAATCCCCGCTCCGGTAGCGCTACAGGAACTGCGAACGTTTGTGCCCACGCCCGCATTCAACGAACTATTGGACAATCTGGCCCATGGCGAAAAACAGCAGGGTGCCCCGGCGGGTCTCATTCAACAGCCGTTAGTTATTGGCTGGGGACGCCGGGACCTGGTTTGTCTGCCCGGTCAGTCGAAGCTCGCACTAAGTTTGTTCCCCGATGCGCAACTGCACTGGTTCGCCAACTCAGGTCACTTTCCCCAACTCGACGTTCCTGAAGAAGCAATACAACTGATTCTGGACGTGACCGACGGAACGTATCAGGCTCAACCGGAGCGGACTGAGGCCCCAGCGGAGGTGAAGCACCCAAACAAAGTACTGATTGGTGTAGGTGTCGCCGTTGTGGTGGCGGGCCTGTTTCTGGCACTTCGCAGCGCCAGGTGGTAATCTCGGGTAATCTCGGACGATTAAAGGAGAAAAATAGGAGTCTGCGACGCTGTACTAGTATGTATTAGGCATGGACCACCCCTGACGGTACGGGATACAGACATCTCATATACCCAACAGCTTATTGTGCTTTGCCTGAGCGTCTAGTTGCTTAGACTTAGCAAGCCGGGCCTTTTCAGCCTGTAAAATTCGGGGACCTAAAGTATGATCAACAGCTACCTGAGCATTAACATAAGGGTAGTTAACACAAAACCGCCTTTTTCGCCACGTAAGGGGTTTAACCACCTTTATAACAACTACTTACAGGAAATTTTATGCTTTTAACGTTCGTTTTAGAGAGAAGTAAATATGCTATTTAGGGACGTGTAAAAGCAGCCAATTTTGATGCTCTTAAGCCTTTAAACGACGTTAAGACCATCCAAGCCCAAAATACAGCGGTTAGCAACCCAAATTCACATGTATTCTGGGTGTTATACTCTACTTGCCGGTATAGCCCCCGTGCTAAACAGTTAAATCTGTGTAACTAATTGATTAACAAAATCTTATAGACTCCACGTGGCGGATATACCTTGAATGTGTCAGCTACCCCGTAGCCGAAGCAGATGAAGTAGTCTGCCGTTCACTAGCTTGGAATAGTTAAACTTTTCAAATAAATGTTGCTCTATCTTAATCGCTTAGTTTCTTAACTTTTTCCCTTTACATATTCATAGTTCTACAACAACTCTAGATAAAGTACAATGCCTGGCTATCGATCAGAGTAGCCAGGCATTGTACTTTTCAAAGCTTAATAGAGTAACCACTTGCGTTTACAGTAATGCTCTCGGATACTTCAAAAACCGCATCGATCAATCAAGTCAATGCATAATAGGGGTGAACTTGAGCAAAAGGGCAATAAACCCCGGCCTATTTGCTATCCGTGTCTAAACTCTTCAGGTAAGCGATCATCTCGCTTCGCTGGGTTGGTTTGACTATATAGAAGGGGTGCGGAGCCGTTTTGCCGCGCTTCGGGTTAAACAGTTCATCCAGGCTACTTACCGAATCATCGTGCAGAAATACGGGCTTACGAGCCAGGTCTAATAGCAAAGGAAGGGCGTTGCCACGAATGCCACCACCGGGACTGGCATCCACCACCACCATCTTATCGTCGAACGTACCAGGGGCATTCTGAATAGGCGATAGGGGAGCCTGTCGCTGGGCCAGCACCTTAGGCGCGTAGCCTGGCCAGATGGTTTTCATAGGAATGAGCTTGGTGGACACCGGCACACTCTGATTGGTATTGTGGCAAGACGTGCAGTTTTGAGCGACAAACAGCGCGCGTCCACTCGCCACTTGCATGGCGTTGGTCACCACGCCCTTGGGCGCTTGCAGACTGCGGACGTAGGCTTCCAGATCACGCAGCTTCTGCTCGTCCACGCGCTTACCGGTGGGGGTAGGTGGGTCGCCAGGTTTGCCCTTCTCTGGAGCCGTTACATAGGGGTAACCCGTCACGCCGGTAGCGGCCAATACCTTGGCATAACCGGCCACGATTGAGTCACCGCCTGCCGCGCCTAACAGGTGAATAAACTGCTTGCCGCCGGGCGAGAGCAGGTTACTCTGATCAAATAAAGCGGTGTAGACCGTGTTGTTAAAATCATTCAGCTTGTCATTCTGGCCCGATGAGCCGAAGGGCGCGGCCAAATCCTGCCGAAAAAAGGGCGTGATGTGAATGGAATTGCCATTACCGTCCGGCGAATCATCAAAGGTGCCAATAGGGTAGTATTTGGGGTTACTCAAGTAAGCGTCAACTTCCGCTTCGGAGGAGTTAGCCGTCAGGCCCTTAGGCGCACGGCCAATGGTAGTTCCGTCGGGCTGCTGCAACTGTAAGGTGGGAAAGAGCGCGCGGGAGTTGGCAGCGATGGCCAGCAGCTTACCTACGTTGAGACCGTGCGGGGTGGGGCCGTCGATCCGCTTGCCAATGCTCCCCTTGCCCGCAAGCTCAAACATCGACTTGTCGGTGATGGCGTGGCAAAGTGCACAAGTTACGCCAACTTTACCCCCTTTTGGTACCATACCGATAACGGCGTTGTTCTTCACCAACGCGTCGAGCGTGGCAGGGTCATTGAGCTTGGGAGCTTGGGCGGGCGAGTGGTCGGTCTTGAGCTCATTGACGAAGGCAGCTTTTAGGTCGGTGGGCAGGGCATCCACATCGAAACTGACACCGGCTTTCAGCGCGTCGAGCACAGTAAGCTTAGCAGCCTTCATGCCCTGGGGCATGCGCACAGCGTCGGTCCAGAAGCCCTCGTCGCCAAATGTTTCGTTGCGGTATATCTCACGGCCAGCGTCAATGCGGCCAGCACCTACCGAGTCGGTAGTCGTTTGAGCGGTGGTCTTGGTTGAGCTTTCACTCTGGCAGCCAGACGCTGCAATAACAACCAGGCCTGATAGCAGGAGAGCTGGCATACGTAAGGAATAGAAGCTAGTCATCTTAATGGGGTAAGATTATCCTGAAGCTATTCTCCACGGAGTCAGTATCTACGTAGGCCTAGAAAGCAGGGATTGCCTTATTAACCGGAAGCTGCACATTTAGTTACGATTGGTAGTAACTTTATTCTTGACCTGTGCATTTTCCTTTCAAATAATATTTGGCTTTCTTCTCTCCCTTTCCAAACCACAATTTGACCTATTTACATTACTCTTGTTTTTAGGTGTATTTCTTGGAAAAGTTTCTTAACATAAGATTCCTTATACAACACCCCTCAGAAATGTCCTAAAAACGAAGGGGCAAAAAAGGGCATTTTCAGATCCGGACTTTACCGCTTTTTTTCCCCTTTGTTCAGTTGCTGATTGTACTGCTGAACCGCCTGCTTATACGACTTCTGGGTCGATAGCCAGTCAACAAACTGCTTGTAATCGTAATAACGTTCCGTGCTCTGGGTGGCTTGCCCCTCCCAGTACCGCGCCTGACTTGCCTGGTGTTCGGCGTACCAGCCCAGCCCAAAAAATAACCCGCAGAAGACCCCCAAGGTGATCACCAGCGACTGCCAGGACGTAAAACCCAGAATCGAACCCGGCACCCGAATGTCGCGCGGGATGCGCGCGGCGGCCTTCGCCACCTGCTGAGCGGCCGCCGCTCCGGCTTCCTGGATCCGTTGGGCCGTGGGCAGCACCGCCATCAGCGCCGGACCAAGCTCTTCGGCCAACGCGCGGATATCCAACTCCACCGGCTGATCGTGCAGCGCCTTCACCTGCTCATAGGTCGCTGCGGGGGGCTGTTGTTGCTCCCCTTTAAGCAGGGCCGTTAGCTGCTCGATGGCCTGGCTCTGGCGGCTTAATTCCGCCGTTAGCCGTTGGATGGGGTCGGCACTGGTTTCTGCTGGGGGCGGGCTGGGCTGACCCAGGTTTTTTAAAAACTTGTTTTCGCTCATAAGCCTAAACCCCGGCTCCGGCGGGGCGTCTGTTCGGGTTTGATTTCCAGTCGTTGTTCTTCTTTTAAGCGGGCTTCTTGCTGACGGGCCAATTCCTGCTGGCGTTGCAGCTCGGCCTGGCGGCTAGCCTCTTGTTGTTGGTAGACCTGGCTTAATCCTTCCCGTAGACCCGTTAGCGGGTCGGACACCGTTAACTCGGCGACGGACCGGGGCGCGGCTTCCCGGCGAGCGGCTTCCCGGCGAGCGGCCTGACTCAGCTCGGCTTTTAAGGCTTCGTCGCCGTACTTCATGCCGTGCCGGTAGGCAAACGACTCGGTCAGATTCCGCTCGTAGCCAAAGGCCAAATCAAAGCTTTTTTCCACCCGTTGACTGAAACCGTTGCGCTCAAAGCCGCCTTTGACTACCCCTTTGGTGGTGGCCTTGTGATTGGTCAAGGGACTCAAATGGTAGGGATTCTTCCGCTCGTGCAAACCGGCTTCCAAGCCCTGCCGGTAGGCTTTTAGATTCTCGGTGCGACTAACAATGACGTGAATGTGGGTCTGATCGCCCTCCTTGGCCATTCCTTTGGGCTGCTCCCCCAATTGAACGGCCCGGTCGGTGTGGTTGTAGCTGCGGTGCTGCTCGATCTTGGCGTACCAGACCAGATCGGAGCCCTTTATCCCCTTTCCAAAGTTGTCCGCGTACTGCTCCATCGCTTCGCGGGTAAAGGCTTTCAACCGCTCGGGGTCCGCTTTCAGGTGCGCCAGTTCGGCCTGGGAAGGGGCCAGTACGATCTGATAGTACTTATCATCGGCCCGGCCCAGGTTGCGCTTATTCGCGTCGATTTCGGCCACGACCTGTCCAGCCGCTACGCCATCGGTATCGCGGCCAAACCACAACCCTTGCTGTTCTTTCTCCAGGTAGGTGGCTAAACCCCCACAGGAGCCGCTGCGGTTGGACAAGCCACTGCCCCCGGCTGGAATCTTGGTCATCATCGGATGGGGTGTTGTTTGATCAGTTCATCAGCCTGTTGGCGGTACTCAGGACGTAAAGCGTTATCCACTAGGGCTGTGCGGAAGGATAGCCGCAGCAAGGTTTGCACTGCTTCGACGACGCCCGTAAGCTGTTCTTCCAATTGCTCCGGACTCAAAGGGGGGTGGATTTCCTGAGCCTGCCGCAGCGCCTGTACGTCGGCGCGCAGGGGTTTTAGGATCTCCTTTTCCTGTTCGCGGATAAATCCAATAAAGCGCTTATCGAGCGTAGCCACTTGATCAACCAGTTTTTTCAGGACTAGCTCGGGCTGGTCGGCCTTCGGCTCGCGCGGATCGGTCCGGGTAACGGTGAAATACTGCACCATGGCGGTCACCAAATCCTTGTTGGAAAGGCCAAATTGCACCCCCAGCCGCTCTAATTGCTGGTGAGTGCCGACACTAACAGAAAGGCTCTTACGCTCGGTCATACGGATAGAAAGTATACATTTATGTATTGATTGTCAATTAGTTATAAAATTATTACACACTTAATCTGTAAATATCCGAACTATATAATTATAATATATTGATTACCAACCCCGTAGGGCGGGACGAACGGTATGGAACGCAGTGGAATAGCGTTCCGTCTCGCTCTCTAAAACTAGACTCCTGTACACCCAGAACACAGCCCGCTAACTACGTATCAGGAAAGCTAAAGACAATAGGATAGATTTATAAATCCAAGTCCGGCCAGCCCGGGTAAACTAAACGAGTTGGAAAGGGGAAGGCAAATTCAAGGGGATTGCTGGGTTCAAGGGAGAAAAGCAGATAAGAGAAGGATATTTACTAAAATAGTACAATTATAAGATTATAAACTATAGGAATAGTTATCACCCCCCGGTGTAGTTTTCCCTTTTGCTTTTTTCCCTTTCCCATTCAGTTTAGTCGAACGCTTTTTGCTGCTTTTTACCCTGTGGATAACTTTGGATTTTGGGCCATTTTTTAGACTTATCCACACCCTAAATGCCCCTTTTTTCGCATTTGCACTTTATCAAATATTTCTTTTGCAAACTTTAAGGCCTGGCAACTATTTGATATACAGTGTTTTGAAAGGGTATTTTAACAGTAATTGGCGGTATTTTAACAGTAATTGGCGGTACTTTCGAGGGTATTTTAACAGTAATTGGCGGAAAAAGTGGCATTTAATTTGCTTTTTTTAAAAGTAATTATTTTTTTTACTGTTAAAATATTCTTATGAGCCTTACAGAATCTTTTAAACAGACTAATGCTATTACTGGTGCTAGATACGACTACACTACCACTGAAAAAAGACTTATATATCTAGCTCTTATTGAGATAATGAAGAGCGTTCAAAACGGTATTGCCGATGACTTTTTCAGTAGAGAGTTAGTGTTATTTATTCCAGAAAGTCAGCTAAAGAAAGCAGATGAGCATGACCATCGATTTAGAGATTACAGAAAAGCTGTTGTTAGTCTTCGCAAAAAAGACTTTTCAATTGATAAACCTGATGGGGGCTGGATTGAAACAGGTTTTGTAAACGGTGGCGAGTTAATAAAAGGGAAAGGGATAGAGATCCGGATATCAACCTACGTACTGCCTTATCTTCATGAACTCACAAAACGATTTACGGTCTTGGATGCCACTGTTGTAATGACATTGGCTAGCAAATTCTCACAACGGTTTTATGAATGGTGTTGCCAATGGCGATCTGTGGGTCGTTTTGATTTTACTCCCGATGAGTTAAGGGATGTATTAGTAGCTAAAATGACAACTGGAAATTTGAAGCAATTTGTTATTGAGGTAGCACAGGCCGAGTTGATGAAGATGTATGAAGAAGGTATTAGCGATATTTACTTCACATACACTGAAGAACGTAGTGGGCGGGGGCGGGGTGGCTCGGTAAAGCGGTGGAGTTTTCAGATTCACACTAAAAAAAGACAAGCAGCTCAGGAAAGGGCCAACAATGCCGATATCGTCTTCGTAGCGCAATTTTTAGCCCAAACCTTTGGGAAAGACTCGCCTTTGATCGATCAGGCCTTAGAAGCTCTAAAAACGCACGAAAACGTCAAACTTTTTGCTCAGCGTGTTGATGAACTTCAAACATCGGGAAAACTCGACCGTACCAAGAACAAACCAGGCTATATCCGCTCCATTTTGCAAAAAGAATTCGGTTTGGATAACAAGTAAAAGTCTTACCCGAACAAAATCCGAAAGAGTGATTTCTTACTTTGCTTTGGCTGCTGACTACTGGCAAGTTCAGCCGGCAATAGATCAGGTGTAGAGTTAGAGGCAGAGTGTAGCCTAAGGCTCCAACTTTCTTCTAGCAAAGACACCGGCCTGAGGACAAAGGATGACTCTATTTCTTAGATTCGGCAATAAGCCGGTCTAAGTCAATGGGCACATCTTTAGCGATCCACTGAGTTGTGTCTTCGTCAGGAAGTTCCTTTACAAAGAACATATCAGTCTCCGACTTGTCGATCTTCGTAGTACGCTTTCTCTTCACGCCTAGCGACTCGTGTACCAATAATGCGGATTTTCCCATGTCTAACGATAAAATAAGCGGTTAGTAGCCTGTCTTGGTTACTACGACCATAACAAAGATAACGAATTTCAGTAGGCGTTCCTCTTTTACTGAGACGGATTACACGGCCACTATCTGCAAAAACGCTTTCTGCTTCCTCGTTTGTAACCCCATGTTTGATTACTGACTTATGACGATTACCGTCATCCCATTCAAATTGATAACCCATATAAATTATCCGAAAAGGCGACTGAAAAAGCCCTTCTTATCCTGAACAGGAATACGTTCAGCAAGTTGAGTGATCATTGTTTTAATACCATCTAATTCTGTACGAATGTCTTCTTGCCGTATTGGCATCTGTTCGCCTTTTTTGAGCTGTTCTTGAGCATATGACCGAACATCTTCATTAAGGAACTGGCCAATAGTCTTACCGGATCGTTGAGCTACTTTTTCAATTACTCCCCGAGTTTCTAGATCGACACCTCGAATAGCCCACAATCCAACGTCTGGAGCACGACGCGGCCGCCCCCCTTTATGTTTTGTTGTACTTTTCTTGAGTTCTGTTATACTTCCACTAACCTTTGTTTTACTAAACTCCGGTTTTGTTTCGTCAACATCTGTAGGCGCTGAACTTAACTCAGGTTCTGTTATTGTAACCTGTTTAGGCATATAAGTTTAGTTATACATTTTGTTATACAGCAAAATAAAGGTTTTTTTT
>NZ_BAAGVR010000030.1:0-422370 GCF_054780775.1 Larkinella ripae | reverse complement strand
GCTTAAAGTATCTCTTCTCTTTTCACCCGCATCTGTCCACTTTAAGTTGACGATATACATTTTAACTTACCCATTTTCCTCTTGAAAATATTTCTGTGTCTGGGACTATTGATTAAAAATCAAACTGAAACTCGATCACCTGTCTATCCCTAGGACTTATCATTTGTAAATTTAGGTTAATCAATCTATATTACCCTTCTAATTACTAGGCACTTATACTGGCAAAATGGATACTTCGAACTTCAGAGGTGGCGGTTTTGAGACTACAGATATAAACCAGCCGAAGGGTCGAACTCATTTTTTGGGCATTGCCATCAATGCCTATCATCACTTCACTCCCCTCAGAAACGCAGTTAATGATCTCGACACCATCCTTAAAGTGCTGTTAAAGTATTATGACTTTGAGGAAGCAAACGTCACCTTGCTGAAGGATGAGAAGGCAACACGAAAGAAAATACTAAATACACTGTATAATTACACCCGCTCAAGTGTTCTGGGAGCCGACGATAAACTCCTGATCTATTATGCGGGCCATGGCTGTCTAGATGAGAATGAGGATGGGTATTGGGTACCCGTCGAATCCGAGCAGGACGATATTGACTCCTTTTTACCTAATCTCAATGTCCAGTCCTATATTAAGAACATGAAGTGTCGGCATGTTTTGTTGATTTCTGATTCGTGTTTCTCAGGTTCGCTTTTAGTACCCGGACGTGATTCTTCCACAGATACCCTCATTGCTGAGAAACTAGAAACTCGAAAATCCCGCTGGGTAATCACCTCTGGTGGCCGTAATGACGTCGTATCTGATGGAGTAGAAAATAGTCCGTTTGCCAAAGCCCTAATATCAGAGCTCCGGTATAACCAAAAAGCCAAATTAACCGCTGATGAATTGGCCCTTCGAGTGCGAAGTAATACTCGGGCTAACTCCTTACAAATCCCGCAGGGCAGTCGATTGTATGGCGCGGGGGATGATCTCGGGCAATTCGTCTTTAACCGTTATGACTTTGAAACTACTAGTTGGCAGGCGGCAGTGCTAGCCGATACTATTTTAGACTATCAAACCTTCCTTAAAAATTTTCCAACTAGTCTCTATCGAAATGAAGCTGAAAAACGGATACTAACCATATCAGATGAGCCTACTTCCAAAGCAAAAATAGCTTCACCAGTTGATAAACCACCACCAATTCCTGTCTCTACAGACCAGATTCTTAAAGAGCAGGCGATGCGTGATCCCGGTATGCAAAAAGAAGAAATGGTAAAACATATTGAGAAATTAAATACGCCTTCAGCTAATGAAGTCCAAATACTTCCAAATCAAGAGGCCAAAAAAGAAAGTGACGCTGATATTGGCTGGAAATGGGTTATTGTTATTGTTTTAGTAGCGCTTATAATACTACTTTTTACAAATAAGCCATTTAAAATCTCGGAAAGTTCAGTTAATAAAAATGATACAGATTCAATTTCAAATGTTTCATTGGCAGCTGATACCGCACTTAGTAGTCAAAATCCCGAATACTTCAAAGCCTTAACTTTCTACGAAGCGAAGAATTACAAAGCTGCTCTACCAATTTATCAACGGTTAGCCAAAAGCGGAGATAAGCTATCCCAATTTCAATTAGCCTACATGTACAATTTGGGCCTTGGCGTAAAAAAAAATTATTTTCAAGCTGCTAACTGGTATCTCAAATCTGCAGAACAGGGAGATGCAAACGCGCAGTTTAATTTGGGTGTTCTTTATAACAATGGGGATGGTGTTAAACAAAGTTATAGTCAGGCTGCAAAATGGTACCAAAAATCAGCCGATCAAGGATATGCCTCGGCCCAGTACAATTTGGGTATTCTATATTATAAAGGCACAGGGGTTAGAAAAGACGTAGAGCAGGCGAAAATATGGATTGAAAAAGCGGCTGATACTGGTGACTCTGACGCTAAAAAATTCCTAGAAACAAACTATAAATGAAATTGTAAGGATTTACTTCTTTAACAGCATCTCGTACTGAATCGTACTTCTCGTACCTGGTACGATTGGTACGAGCAGGTACGAATATTTAATAAGCATCTCTCGAGTTTCAGTCACCCAACTTGTCTAGAAACGCGCCCTCACCACAGCCGCTACTTTATTTCGATTATCAACTGCTACTTAAATTGAAGTATAATCCAATTTAAGTACTACTGACTAAGAGAAATCATTGATTTTGAGTAGCTTTTTAAGCAAGGATACATTGCTTACCCGTGCAATTATGGATAAAAAAAATCAGCTAGTACAAATAATGCATTTTTTGTCTCACGCTGGGAGCGTTTCTATGAGAAAAATAGGGGAGGCATTAATTCAACCTTGCTGATCAGCCAATGCACTATTTGTCGCAAACGCCCTACTCTTTGTCGTTTTTACCCATCCGTCATCAGGCTATTCTAGCTAAATTTGCTTTGAAAGCCAATTCAGCGATCTGAATGATATCCAAATGCCTATTTACAATTTTTCGATCGAATGAAAAACGATATTACATTTGAAACTACCCTTTTACAGACCGGTAATAACACTGGCATTCACCTGCCGGATGAGGTTATGCAGCAACTTGGGGCAGGAAAGAGGCCACCGGTTCTAGTGACTATCAACCACTTTTCCTACTCAACTACCGTTGGGGTAATGAATGGTGCCTGTATGATTCCGGTGAGTGCTGCTGTTCGCAGCAGCGCCGGCGTAAAAGGAGGCGATCCTATTATAGTGAAGGTACGTCTGGATTCGGAACACCGAGCGGTGGAGGTGCCCATCGACTTTCAGCAGGCGCTTAATACCAACGAGGCGGCCAGAGCCTTTTTTGACGCGCTTTCGCCGAGTGCGAAAAAGAAGTATGTCACCTTGATAGAAAGCGCCAAAACGGATGAAACTCGCCTTAAACGAATAGAAAAAGCCCTAACAGATCTAATCGACGGAAAAAAGTGAACAGGATAGTTTGTTTTACTTTCTGATATATGAAGAAAATTTCGTCTCGCATTGAGAAATTTTGTGAAACTCCTACCCTCCAGGCACCCCTACCCGGGATTTGCGTAGATCGGCTTTCATAGGTTCACTTTTTTACCGCTTTAACTATTCAGATATCCAAGCCTATTATGGAATCGACTACGCAAACATCCAACCTCAAGCTATTAGACGTGCTGGTTGGCAAATGGAATACCACGGGCCAGGTAAGAGCTACTTCATCTACCCCGGCAAGTACCATCATTGGAACGGATAACTATGAATGGATTCTGAACAATCTCTTTCTGTTGCATCGAGTGGATGTCCAGATTGGCCAACAAAAAGTAGAGGCTATTGAACTGATTGGCGACGATGGAACCAATGGTCAAACGTATGCGATGCGCTCGTTTGACAATCAAGGCAAATTTGCCACCATGGAGGCTCAACGCAATCAAGACGGCACGTTTACGTTTACGGGTGAATCAGAGCGAACAACCCTGACCATACACGAAGGTGGTCACCATATGGAGGCCCATTGGGAGCGCTTAGCGGATAATTCAACGTGGGTCGCCTGGATGGATCTGAATCTGATCAGGGCTACTTAATCAGAGAAGTATACTACCTGAAGACTTCATACCGCAATTCCTATAATCACTTACCCTAGGTCACAAATGCAGGTACGCTCAGATTAACACCGAATGATTCATGCATCAAAAAAGGAGCCTATTCTTAAGCCTTTTCCCCAATGATCGCTCGATTCTTACCAGGCGACTGACAGTCGAATTCAGGGTCAACAATCCACTATTTGATTATGTACCGGCCATGATTGACATATAATAATTGGCGCAGTGTACGCAAGTTAGAAGTAGTATTTCTTTGCGCGGTAAAGATGCAAAAACATCAGACGTCTGAATCTGATATTCGTAATTCAAATTGATCCATTTTACATGTGGCTTCATGACCAGCAATTCAGTGGCATCCTGGTCGATAAGGAGAAATGATTCTTTAAAAACACCTCGGTGCTTAAAACTATATTCTTGCTGATGGTCATTGAAATAGGTTTGCAAGGTGATACTTCCATTCCAGTTCATGAAGAACTTCAGCAGCACCGTATCGCCCCCTTTTAGTTCAATGGTTGATCCCCAAAATCCCTTTGGAATCATCTGATAGGTTGAATGATTGGCTAGGTCAATGGCAGCCGTAAACTGGAACCAGTTTTTGTAGGTAAGTTTTCCAATCATTTCATCGTCCTGGGTCAACTCAAACGATAATGCGTTGGTTGACTTTGCCTGATAGTCGGCCATAAGGGTTTTCATTGTCGAACGTGTTTAGCGGATCTGATTAATTGAAAGGCTGAATCAGCCAACAGAAACCGGCTTCGCTTCCTGCTGTTTCGGTATGAAATTTCCATTATTTTTAGTTGTAAAGTCAAGGCTCCCACTTTGTTTAGTTGTGTGTAGCGATACTTACACAGATTTACACACCTTTCTCTGCCGAACACAAAATGAGTAATCCATCCATTTTCGGCGCTTTCTCATCGGACGTGACTTTTAATTTGATTTGTTTATGGTTACCGATCGCCTGCTGTTTGAAAAATTGTGGAACGATGTCCTGCACCAGTATTTTCGGGAAGAATTAGCGCTGGAATTCAATGATCCGCAAAACCCAGCGGCCCCCATGAATCAGGTGTTGGGGAACATGCGCAATGCCAAAGGAGAAGAAATATGGGCCAAATTCAGCCCCCATTTCGGTAAAAACCGGTTACCGGAATATGTCGCCCTGAAAACCGGACACCGATTCAGTGGCAGCAATTACCGGAATCATTACGATAATCTACTTAAGAAAAAGGCTGATATCAATGCCAATCCGGAGTTTTTTCAGGCACTGGCAAAAACGCTGGGTTATCCGGATTTTAATGCGTATAAAATTGCCTATGAGTCAGCGCTGAATTCAGTACAAAATGAAACGGAAAAAGCTGACGCCGACGCCACACTGACCATTCAGAGCCTGGGGGCAACTAATCAACGTCTCCAGAATCGCATCCGTTGGACGAAAGGGTTTGCGATCATAACGGTTGGTTTGCTGCTGACACTAAGCTGGATAGTAGTTACTAAACAGCCCTGCGCCATTCCCAAGGGACACATCATTCGAAAGAGAGCGCATATTTCGACGTTAGCCAAAGGCGTCATGGGTAATTGGTACAGCTATAACCGTACGTACGAAGCCCGGGGAAAATCAGACCCCTATATTTTTAATCGGATGGCCTGGTCGATTGCCTTTGATCAAGACGGTTATCTCACCTTCGAACGGTACTGGAAAGCCATGGATTTCGCCGGCTGGATTGAATTTATCGATGGTGCGATTCCTCAACTCCATTTTTTCATGAGTGTTTACCAAAAGGGGAACGGTCGAAAAGAGGCCATTGGTTATCGCCATTTTAATTGTGGCCTATGGGGCGAAAACCACGATTGGCTTCGAGCGGATACGTTAATCTGCATTTGCACGACGTACGATTTTAGTGCCAGCGGTCTGGGCGAACCATTAGCCAGCCGTGAATTACTCATTCGACAAGCCGGTATTTCATTTGATTCACTCAAAAAAGGGACCGCCAGCCTAACCATGGAGAATAGGACCTGGTTAGATAAAATCTTACCAAAGAAGAACAGTTATATTTTTCAAAAGCCCGGTGAATTTTAATAGCGCCCCCCAAATAGAACAGTATTGATCGATGATCAATTCGTAAAGGAAATCTATCGGGCCACTGATGCGGTAGTGCTTCCGAGCGGCAGATGAAATCATCAAAACTCATGTACGGATCAATAGCATTAAAATGTCTATGAAATTGCCACCTTTTATGTGACAGTAACCTACCAAAACGCGTAAGCCTTCGCGGATTAATCCAACGGTCTCAAATTGTCGTCTTCCAAACCAATTTCTCGTTTTGAATAAAGCAGTTGAGTTCGTAACACCCTTTATTGTCTTTCTACTAATATGCAAAGTGTGCAAACCGTACAAACTTGCAAAGAAATGGAAATCAAGAAGTTTAAAGCATAGTTTACGGTTTATCGTACCTATTCGTACTTCTCGTACCGGTACGATTGGTACGAGATAGTACGAATTACAAATTCTAGAATTTGTTCGATTTTCCTCTCAAAGAACTTCATCATCACAGCTGTACTTCATCTCGATTATTTATTTATACTCAGATCGAAGTATAATCCATTTTAAGTACCACTGACTAAGAGAAATAATTGGTTTTGAGTAGCTTTTTAAGCAAGGATGCATTGCTTACCCGTGCAATTATGGATAAAAAAATTAGCTAGTACAAATAATGCATTTTTTGTCTCACGCTGGGAGCAAATTGTAAGATTATTGCAAAGGCTAAATGCTTCTTTTTATTCTAGCTACTTTTCATGTTTCACTCCATATAGCACCAAGGAATGAATAGAAACCTGACCCATAGCTAATCCCAACTTGTAATACGTGCCGTTAATCGATATATTTTCGCAGAAAAGTAAATGAATATCTGTATGGATGCCATACTGGGCAAAGGCAAGTTTACGCATCCGGGATTGCAGCAATTCGTGCTTCGCTACGAAGTGGTTCGCTTTGTATTCGGGAAAAACGTAGCACCGCCCACCAAGTATTTTGCTCCTCGGCCTGAACAGTCGCTTACGTTCTACCCACGAGATCCCCAACGGTTTCGCTATGTCGATAAAGGGACTATCGTCACCTATCCCCACGCCATTGTTCATGGGATGCACACCGTACCTATTTATCGCTATGGCGGCCATGATTTTCTGGCGATTCGAATTGTATTTCAACCGGGAGCGCTGTACCGGCTCACGGGTATTCCATCGCCCGAATTGTCTAATACATTTGTGGATGCCGAAGCCATCTGGTCTTCAGCCATTCGGATCGTTTCCCAGCGACTCAATAGCTGTAATAATATGACGGAGATGTTACAGATCATCGAGTCCTTTCTGGTGAATGTTGTGCACGCATTTCGCAAACAGCATCATGCAGTTGACGTAATCAGTACATTGATTTTAAACCAGCGGGAACATATTTCGCTCGACCAACTGGCCGACCTGTCGTGCCTGAGCGTACGGCAGTTTATCCGTAAGTTTGAGGAACGCATCGGCCTCAGCCCGAAACAGTTCGACCGGATTGCCCGCTTCGATAAAGCATTTCGCATGCGGAATAAATATCCCTCGCTCGACTTGCTCAGCATCGCTGTTTCCTGCGGTTACTATGACTATCAACACTTTGCCAAAGATTGTAAAGAGCTTACGTATCTAGCACCCACGTCGTTTTTTGAAGAAGACCTAAAAGCCGCCGAACACGTATTCGGGTTGCGGGAAAAGTGAAAAATGTCACTTTTTTACCAGTGCTATCTTGGTCTATACCGATAGTTTTGCTAAAGAATCATTCACTTACCGCAAAACGACTAAAGTATGGATACGAACACCTCTACGCAGGGATCGGACGGAAAAACGCTACGTCCTTTTATTGTTGAACCTTCGAAACCCACCGACATTGGTGTTGGAAATGGCGTCAACATCGTCCGAACCATGATTCGGCAAAGCCAGACGAATAACCGTTTCAGTTGCATTGAAGGATACGTAGCACCCCGCCGAATGGGGCCACCCATTCACCTCCATAAAGAGGCCGACGAACTGATGTACGTCGTGCAGGGTACTGCCGGCATGATGGTCGATGGCGAGATTTACCTGGTCGAAGCCGGTGGCTTTGGATTTCGTCCCCATGGTCTGGTTCACACCTTTTTCAATCCCTCCGATCAGCCGCTGCGGTTCATCGACATATTTCCCAATCAGGGATTTGAGGTTTACCTGGAAGGCATGTTTATGGAAATCCCAGCCAGACTGATCGCACAGGGAATCCAGCCCGGAACGCCTGAATTTGGTGCGGGTATGAAGGCTGGCATCCAAGAGCTGGATCAGCAATTCGACGTCGTCTGGTTTATGGACGATCCTCGCTATCAGCAGATTGTCAATACGTATGGATTGACGGTATAAGCCAAATGCTACGTATCATGGAACGCTCCTACAAACTCGTTAGCTATTTATTCGTAGCTATTCTGCTAATGATTGTCGCTGGATTTTACAAAACCTATTTCAGCAAATTTCCGGCATTTACTGGCTTTACGTATGTACACCATACGCACTCGGCCCTGCTGTTGCTTTGGTTCGCCATGCTCATCATCCAGCCGATTTTTCTTTTCCAGAAACGGCTCGATCTGCACCGGCTGCTCGGAAAAGCGTCTTACGTACTGGTGCCGCTGATTGTCTGGTCGATGCTGGTTGTCATGCGGATGCAGTACCTGAGAAACGCATCCAGAATGCCGGAAGCAAAGAATCTAGCGTTTCTATATTTGCCCGTCTCAGCCCTGATTCCGTTTGTTACCTTGTATGCGCTGGCGATTATGTATCGCAAAAAGTCGGCCCTGCATATGCGCTATATGATTGCATCGGCAATTGCTTTACTGGGTCCCGGTATCGGCCGTATCAATTTCGGATTTGCCCATTTTCATACAGCAGTCATGTTTGCCTTTGCACTGGGGGATGTATTTCTGGTTGGGTTACTGCTTTATGAATTTGTGAAGGGTAAAAACTATCGCCCTTACCTGATTTCGCTCCTGATCTGCGTGGTTTTTCATAACGTCTTTCCATGGGTACCAAACTCGGCTGGCTGGCAATGGATCGCACAGGGATTGGTTCGTGTACTTGATCGTGTTACGTTATAGCCGATAACTAAAGCTAGTTTGATTTAGGTCTGTAAATCAGTATATTTCCATAGAGAACAAGCCAGTGTTTTATATGGGTTCTATGTTTTGGAGAGGTCAGTTCGAAAAGTCGACTTTACACGAATTTATTCTTCGATACGAAGTTTTTCGCTTTGAATTTGAGAAGGATGTGTGTTTGCCTGTCAAATACTATACGCCCCGCCCCGAACATTGCCTGACCTTTTATGTCCGCGATCCGCAACGGGCCAGTTCTATTGATTCACCCACGCTGATCACCTACCCACAAAGCATTCTGTATGGCATTCAAAATATCCCGATCTATCGCTACGGCGGGTACGATTTCTGGGCCATAAAAGTGGTGTTCCAACCGGGCATGCTCTACCGGCTCACGGGTATTCCGTTGCAGGAATTAACCAATACGTTTATCGATGCCGAAGCCATCTGGGGCCATGCGATCCGGGATGTTTGCACGCGACTGAACAGCAGCGATGACCTGGCAGAAATGCTCCAATTCGTCGGAGAATTTCTGGAGCGTTTGGTCAAAAGGGCTTGTAAAAATGAATCGCCCGTTGACAAAGCCGGTCAATACATTTTGCACCAGAATCAGCAGGTTTCCTTAGACCAACTCGCCGATCAGTCGTGCCTGAGTGTCCGGCAGTTTATCCGGAAATTCGATGAACGGATGGGTGTAAGCCCCAAAACGTATGACCGGATTATCCGATTTGACAAAGCCTTTCGGATGAAAAACAAATACCCCACTTTAGATTGGCTCAGCATTGCACTGGCCTGCGGTTACTGCGATTATCAACATTTGGCGAAAGATTATAAAGAGTTTACCCATCTCACGCCAGCCTCCTTTCTGGAGATGGAAAAAGCTACCACCAACCGTTTTTTCGGCTTCTGCGAAGTGGATGATCGTTACGTTGGCACTGCTGACTGCTCAAGAGTAGTCAGCAACTACAGGTAAGGTTGAGAACACTAGGTTGTTCGGCTGCCTTATTTTGTATTTCTTGAAACACCCGAATTTTTAGACATGCCCTCGTCTCAGTTGGGAGCGGTTTATTGATACACTTGTTACTTATTCAGTTGTCCAAGTTGGAAAGTTAACCACTATACCTACCGAACACCTTATCGTTCTTTAGACTCAATCGTTAAATAGGTGTTAAAGAAAGGAATCATTTCTGTATAGATCCTGCCTTCTAAACCGCCTATATTACTCACATGACCCCCATGACTAAGTTCAACACAGCGTCGTCTGAGACCTTCGTAATCCGATTGTCTATAGCTTGCCATTTAAACAAAAGCAGACTGCATAATAGACTTACTCACGCATCAATAAGTAAGAAGTTAGTTTCAAAGTACGTTTTCCAGTCTGCAGGCTCATCTACACTCGGCTAACCAATCTACGAAAATTCAGGCTAACTACTTGTATATTATTCGTTTCATTAAACACCCGAATTTTGGAATGACAGAAATATGAAACATGATTGATGCTTCGTCCTTATAATGGAGGGTTTGACTGAGACACTTGTCGATTATCATTTGCCCCTAATGTAAGCTATCCATCATCCCTACCGAACGGTTGCTCGTTCTTTAGGTTCAACTTTCAAATACGAATTAAAGAAGGGAAGCATTTCGGTATAAAGTCTGCCTGCTAAACCCCCTAGTTGATTGATATGCCCGCCAAGATATTCTTCGGCAAAATGCTTAATTCCAGTGGCTTCTAATTTTTTACTGAATTGCAGACAAGTAATGGGAATGTGAGGACTTTCATCGTTTCTACCCCAATCTATTTTTAAGGCATTTAATTGGTTCAAAGCGGATACATGCTGGTCAATCATATTTACTGGGAAACTAGCTTCCCACTTGGCTATAACCTCTTTATGGACGACCATACTGTCGCCGACATACGTAACCGGCATGGCCGCCGAAAGAAAGGTTTTTCCCTCATCCGGTGAATACGATCGGGCTAGATCAGCCATCAGTTGCGTATAGAATTTCTCCTGTTTCCCCTTAAATAGGTCATCGGTTATTTGCCTGGCACTGAATTCATTCCGGAACGAATCCATTCGCTTAAAGGCAGGAGAGGTTAGGCTAAATTCAACAGCCCAATTCAAGACAGCCGGGCTGAGTGCGTACACGGCCCCAAAGACATCAGGATACAACATACTTATTTTTAACGCCCCATTTCCACCCATTGAATGGCCACTTAGTCCCCGACTATTTCGGTTTGAAATCGTTCGATACGTCTTGTCTATGTAGGTGACAACATCTTTTCCAATGTAATCAGCCCAGTTTCCGGTCAGCGTTGAATTGGTATAAAAACTTCCCCCAAACTTGGTGTCGCTGTTGGGCAAGACTAAAATCATGGGGTGCAACTGACCGCTCAGAATGGCCGTATCCATCAGTTCCTGGAACCGATTATAGACCATCATTAAACTATCATTGACCAAAAATCCGTGCAAAAAATAGATAACCGGATAACGCTGGTTGCTTTGCTGATAACCAGGAGGAAGGTAGATGGTTAGCCTACGCATAGGATCTTCCCCACCCCGATTTCCCTGAATGGATGGAGCCAGGAATTGAGTAATCACTACCTTCCCTTTTTTAACGTCTTGTGCGGAGAGCTTACTCAGAGAAAGAAATACGAACAGATAGAGCAGAAACGGTTTCATGGACGTAGGTTTAAGAGGACGGAATGATGATTTACTTTAGGGTAGTACAACGCTAAAGACTTACCCCTTCAACCCATATTTAGCCATGATGGGCTGCCGCTGTTCCTCAAACATGGTAATCCCGTAGCGAGTGTATAATGTATCCATTTTGTCAGTGGCCTCTTTTGAGGTCAATGAAACACCCCGCTTCATCAGATCTGGAATCAATCGGGCAAACATCGCTTCCAGAAAGTTTTCAAAATCCTGATTGAAAAACATGTCGGTATATCGGACTGGTTTATCCGTAGCATTCCAAAACGTGTGGACTAGGCCGTGGGGGCGCAGGTGCCAACCACCCGCTTCGACTTCATACACCTTATCGCCAACCAATATGCTGACTGTCCCTTCCTGCACAAACATCAATTCGTCCAGATCCTTGTGAACGTGCGGGGCCGGTCCCATCAGTTTAGGACCCATCATTCCCTCCATGCAGGAGAATTGTCCATTCGTTTGGCTGCTGCGGACGGGTATTCTGAATCCGAGGCCATTGGGCCCTACCTGAATTGGCTCGGGGGGCGTGTAAAACGGTTTTAAAGGACCTCTGCTGGTCGGGATAAGTACGGGTAAAAGGCTCTGGATCAGCGAGGAGGATGGGGCGTCTAAGCCTGCCAGTAGACCAGTAGACAGGAAATGTCTGCGTTTCATAACAAGATGATTTGTTAGGCAAAAATGAAGGTCTTCCTGTCGTGATTAGTGGTACAAAAACGACTTTTTACGGATCAGAGTCCTAGATGCTCTATTCGTGTAAGCCTACTAGTCGTTCGGGTGCCTGATTGTCCAGCTGAAAAAAAGAGGGGGGAGTAAGCCCGGTGATGGCTTTATAGTCTCTGACTAAGTGTTGATAGTCATAGTAGCCGCATTGAAGGGCAATGCTTAACCAGTCTTTTTGGGGCTGGGCATTTTTCATCAGGAAGGCTTTATCAAAGCGAGCAATTTTGGCCAGTTGGGGAGCGGGTACGCCCATGCGCTCCTTAAACTTGCGTTCGAATTGGCGGGCACATAAACAGGATTGACTAGCCAGCCAATCCATCGAAATAGGTGCGGTATTGTGCAACAACAGTTGAGCTACTTGATCAATACTATGGGCATCCTTTTGGGATCGCCTGATGAGTCTGGCGACAAACGATTCCGCCCATTCCAGCATTTCAGCATACGAGCCGGCATTTCGTAACTGTTCAGTTAGCGTCCGTACATCGGGTGAAAAAACAGCTTCTGCATCGATATAGGTGTTGGTCAGTTCGTAGGAAGGAATGCCCGTTAATCGAAATAAAACACCGGGTTGAAATTTAATATTGAGGTATAAAAACTCCCGTCCTACATATCGATTGGTCACCTGTGTATGTTGGCCATGCAGGAAGGCCACGGGTCTCTTGGTTTTAGTGGTTTCTCCCGGATATTGAACGTATTCGGGGTCCCGGAGAAAAAACTCCAGGGAGTCACCGGTTTTTGGGGTATAGGCTTTGACCGGAACCAGCTTATCCGGTGGAAATTCCAGATGAACGATACCGATATTTTCGAGGTACTCCCGTAAAGCCGGGCTGGGCAAAAAACCTTTCAAGAGCATACAGCGTCAGGGTCGTTCAGTCTACGAAAGATAATAAGTCTACCCTACTTTTCACTAATCTGTTTATTGTAATGACGTCTTCCGAAACGCTCGCAATTGAGGCATTACATCCATTTTGCTTTTTCTCACTTTAAGGATATTATGACTCTCTTTATTTCTATATGACTATATATCTAGTTTGATAACTGATCTTTTAAGCCTGCTACATCAACAACCTCCCATTCTTCCACTATTTTATTATCTGCTAAGCGAAAGAAAAACATTTGCTTAAAACGGACTTTCTTTCCAGCAGCGGCAATACCCATGAATCCATCTTTTATGATGCCCGTAGCCGTTGAATTTACCGCCACCAGATCCCCCTCGCTGATCATGCTATCAATTGTATACTGGATATCTGGTATGGCTTTGAGAATGTATTTTAACATCACAACATGGGAGCTGTCTTGACGACTATGCGTGTCTTTCCCATCCATCTGATGCCAGATATAATCTTTCGAAAACACATCGGCCATTCGATGTACCTGTTGCTTGTTGACTACTTCGTCTATATATCTTCTGACAACCTGTTTGTTGTTTATAGGGGTTTGCGCATATGAAACCTGGAAAAAGCAAAACATCAGCGGGATAAGTAGCCTACTCGTTTTCATCAGGGTGTGGTTGTTTTGGCCTTCTAAATTGGTTTTTGTATTGTATAATTAGTTGTCTGTTAGGCAAATTATAAAATTTCAAATTAAATGCCCGGATATGATTCGTTTCATTAAAACCCGAATTTTAGAGGGGTCAATAAATGAAGTATGATTAATGTCTCGTCTCAGATTGAGAACTTTTCTGAGGAAAAATTGATTAGTGACGCCGAAATAGACTTGCATCAGGGTCGAATTTCTCCCTGTTGCCGGGCTAGTCGGTCCAGGGCATCGTAAAATGGATCCCGTAGACCTTGTCGGGCTTGGATCGGAATAGTCAGGTCCTGGTAGGCATTGGTCTTGGAGTTGTACGGCGGCCAATACGGCCATTTACGTCGCTCGTTAAGACCATTGGGATTACCAAACCTGGCAAACGTGATCCAATAATCACTTACGGCGTCGGCCAGGAGGGCATCATCAGGATGGCGGCCTTCATTTATAAAGGCCGTCCAATTGGCCGGTACGATCCCAAACACAAAGGGCAGTTCGGACGTATGAACAGCGGGAATACGACGACCTGAACCATCACTAGATACCCGGCTAAACTGATAGAGATAAGCCTGTCCACCCGCCCCGGTCACCAACCGAGCCAGGGCTCGAGCCGGAGCCCCGAATCCCAGATCACCCACTAGCTGCTGGCATTGAGTAGTTAACTGAGCCGTATCCTGAACCGGATACAAGTTGGCCAACGTCCCGCTGGTATCCCCTAAGTCGCCCCGGCCCAGCAGGGCATAGTAGTCCGAAAGACTTTTGGCCGGAGAACTTGGCTGAAACCGAATACCTTCAGCGGCCACTATACCCACCAGAACCGGAACCCGGTTCCAACGTCCCCGTTGGATGGCCTTATCCAGCGGTAAAGGCAACACATTCCCGTCCACGACGGGGCCAAACCAGACCTGATAGCCCCGCAGTGGTCCTTGATTGGGACGCGGGTAAGCAGCCACCAGTTGCTCGGCAGCCACCGAGCGCAGCGCCGCTGCGGCCGACGCATCCCTGCCTTCGATCCCCAGCCTTTTAGCACCCAACACTGCCAGCGCTTCGGCCTTTTGAAAACCAAGGATGCCATTGTGCAGGCCGGTTCCACTCTGTAGAATGGCCCGGTGAAAAAGCCCTTTGGCCAGGGGGCAAGCCAGGAGCGCTCCCACGGCAAACCCGCCCGCTGATTCACCAAAGAGGGTTACCTGTGCCGGATTACCCCCAAACTGTGCAATATTTCGTTGCACCCATTTCAGGGCGGCAATCTGATCCAGCAAACCATAATTGCCGGTACTCTGATGCCGTGATTCAGCTGCCAGCGCCGGATGAGCCAGATACCCCAAAGCACCCAGCCGGTAGTTAATCGTGACCACGATGACGCCTTTGCGGGCCAGTACACGGCCATCGTAGCCCCGGGCACTCCCCCCCAGATACCCTCCGCCGTGAATCCAGACCATTACGGGTCGAGTGGGACGCTTGGTTGAGGTCGTAAAAATATTGAGTGACAGACAATCTTCGCTGGTAGGGCCCCAATCCGACGATTGCTGGGGACAAGCGGGCCCATACTCAGTGGCTACTCGTACTTTCTTCCAGGAAGGGACGGAAAGGGGCGGCTGCCAGCGAAGATTGCCGACAGGTGCTGTCGCATACGGAATTCCCCGAAAAATAGTGACTCCGCTGGCATCCAGAACGCCTTGTACCGGTCCCGTTTCAATCCTCACCAGGGGATCGGTTTGCGTGAAGGTTCGCCAGGTCTTAACTGGAACAATCCAGGAGTCGACCGCCCGACGATCGGTGAGCAGCAGCAATGGAAAAAGTAACCACGAGCAAAGGGTTATCGTCGTTGGCATAGGACTAAAAAGGTCAGGTGAATGGCGTTCCTAATGATGGCTCAATCCCCCATCCACATTGAATGGAAACAGGGAGCCCGCCGAACCAAAAATAGAAGGAAACGAAAAGAGGATAGTGGTAAAAAAAGGACTTTCTCGGATCAAATCAGTAATTCGGTCCGCTCCTGGTACAATCGATCCGTCAGGCCCAGTTGTTTCTCCGGAGATTGGGCCTCCATGCGATGAAATTCAAGGGGCGTTAAGCCAGTAAAGTCTTTATAATCTTTTACTAAATGCTGATAATCATAATACCCGCATTGAAGGGCAATGCTTAACCAATCATAGTGAGGGAACCGATTCCTGAGGTTGAAGGCGCGATTAAATCGGATAATACGCGAATAGGTTTTGGGATTCACCCCGGTGCTTTCGTAAAATTTACGTTTAAACTGCTTGGTGGACAAACAGGCTTGCGAAGCCCAATCATCCAATCCTTGTATCCCGCCGGTTCGCATCATTTGCCGACTAACGTCATTGATGATCAATCGGTCATTACGGGCCTGCCGGACAAGTTCGAAGGCGAACGCTTCCATAATGGTTATTAATTCTGCGTAACCCTGTGCCTGCTGTAGCCGCTGGAGTATTTCTCCCGTTTTGTTGGGGAAAATAAAGGTAGCGTCCAGGTGTTGGTTGGTCAGTTCAAACGCGGGGATGCCGGTTAACTGAAACACCGCCGTTGGTTGAAAAACGAGCTGCACGTTCATAAAATGGCTACCGGTATGTTGCTTAACGACAAAGGTACGCTGTCCGGCCAGCATGACAGGGGGTTGCCGCGTAATGGGTTGGCCGGCGGGCTGAACCGCAAAGAAATCGTGGAGAAAAAAGTGCAGGCACTGTTCAGGTTTAGGGGGATACGCCTTAACGGGAATCAAACCAGTGGGGTTGAATTCCAGATGAACGATTCGATAGCATCGCACGAACTCCCGGAGCGAGGGATGGGGCATAACGTCGCGTAGGACCATATGCTGCTATTAAGTATTGACTGATAAAGTTATCCTTTTTATGGAAGGTAATTTACACCACCTGCATTGGAATCGGTCCGAAGTGATAGATGTTTCGCGAAACATTCAAACGTTGGAACGGCCGCAACACATGAAGCTTCATTAAATTTTCATTTCAGAAATGGAGGGAATTCTGGAATTCTTTTAAACCTGGCTTATGGTAGGCTTACGTTGTGCATTATCTTAATAAGCCACCTATCATTTTCTTTCATCATGGTCCAAACCATGATCCCTTTAATATTGGGAAGCGGTTTGCCATCAGACGTTGTACCATTCGTCACTTCCCATTTTACATCGACAGCGGCGACATCAGGCTTTAATAATCGAATAGTAGGCGCTTGCAGTTTGTTTTTTGCAGTTTGATAAAACTGGAGAAATGTCTTTTGAAAATAGTTTTCTATTGCTTGCCTACCATGCAATAGATCGCCTGAATAGGTTATATAATCTCCATCAGATGACCAGAAGTTTGCAACTGCTTTCGCGTCTTTTTGATTAAATGCAATTTCAAAATCAGATACAACGTATTTGATCGTCCTATCGCCTTGGATTTGTGCATGACTGTGGAGTTGTAACCCAATTAATAACACAATAAAGGATATAGTTTTCATATAAAGTAGTTTTAATATGAATTACAAGTTTGGAAAACAGCTCTGCCTTTGCGAAGGCAATTAGATAGTTTGCTGTCAAGGTGTATTAATAATGGTATTATGATCTTGAGCTAAAAACCATTTGCCTTTCCGTTTAACTAATACATAGGTTTTTATTTGTCGTTCTTTTTTGTGCTTAACCCCGTCAGGTGTGATATAGTCATCCATTTGATGGACAACATCGCCGATGGAAACATCTGGTGTAATAAAACGAATGTCCATACTTTCTATCTTCATCGTAACTCCTTTCAAAAAAGTCTGATGAACCGAGCGCACTAATTTTAACACATTATCACGCCCTTTATCGATGCCACCTCCCGGATTGATATGGCCCCAATCAGGAGTCGCATAATCAGGTGCATGTTTAAAACTGCCATCGTTAAAATCCTGTTGAAATAAGCGAATCACTGCTTTAACAGCCGCCTTATCTTGGGCCGTTTGGCCAACACAAATCACCGTTACAAAAGATGCAATAAAGAGCAGGAAAAAAGATTTCATGGTGAACGTTTTGCTGAGGTATAAGTGCGAATAGGTTAGCCAAAGTACGAAGCTTTGGGCTAATTACCGTTTCATGAAGCGCCCGTTTTCTCAAGATAGCAGCAGCTTACCCTACCACGTGAACCTTCATAACTTCATTTAGTATTCTCAAATTGTCATCTCACGAATCAACGTTTCATTTTGAATGCCGAAGTCGAGTTCGTGACACCGTTTTGTTAGGTTTTCAATGCATTAACACCAACAGGTATTAACATTGAACCTTAATTAACCGAAACTTTTTCCCTGCTCTCAAAACATAGGGCAATTATAATAATGCTATATATATAATTAAATTTAAGGTCCGAGGGCGGTATTGCTTTCACTGCAATCTCATAAACTCGTTCAGACCTTAAATAGTGCTCATTAACAAAATTCAAAAATAGAATTTCTTCAAAAAATGCTATAATATATATAATGCTAAGCTAATTTTTTGTCAGAGTAATTTAACACAATATAGCCAGTAGCGTTAGCCCCTTACCTTTTCTTCACATACAGGAATTTCGTTTTAACTAGCCAAATCCCAGAATAATGGATACTCCTCATCCGAAAGAGCCCAACCATAATCAGCATCACGTCTAACCAGATAGTCGGCAATGTCATATCCCTTCTGCCGGTCTTGATCGCTTGCCCTTTCTTCCAGCAATTTCGAAATCTGTAGATTACAATTGACCTCTTGTTCTATTGCCTGTGCTTTTGCTTCCCATTTATCGTAGGCGTTCAAATCTGGCCATAGTACAATATCGCGACCTTCCAGTGCTTGAAACTTCTCGGCAGATAAGCCGCTGATTCCGCCTGTTGCCATCCAAATGTATTCCGGCATATACACGCTGGCAATGATGGCAGTCTTCTCCGACTCAACGATTGACACGGGTTTGTCAATAGGCTCATAACGCAGTTGATCTTCACCGAACAAACATTGCCTCAATTGAAAATCGACCAACTTGAGCAGCCGGTGAGCCCAATGAAAATGACTAAAGGGTTCTTTCACCCGATGTCCAGTTTCTGGGTTGTACAGCATTACTTTCCCCGTTCGCACTCGTTCATTTCTGTCCACTTGCCACAAAATGGTAGCCCCTGGCCAGTATTTTGACGTGCCGATTGCAAAGCGTTCGATCAGTCCTTTTACTACATCTACGGTAAACAAATCAGCCAGATAAGCAGCCAGGTGATTTTGATCATAATGACTGAGCGATTGTTCCACCACATCAGCACTAATGCAATCAAACCGTTGGGTAGCATCCTTTGATCTTGGTTGACGGCTGGAAGCTGACAACCACTCCCGCTTGTTTACTGTACGGCCGTTTATCAAAGTCTGTTGTTCCTTAAAAAACTCACCCGGAGTTTTATGGTAGCCACAGTTAACTTCCCGGTTACAGCGGCCAACCGAATTGTCCACAACATGGCCAGTCGCAGAATTGATGTAATAGCTAAACTGCCTAGGTCTCCCACAACTCGGACAGACGTGTCTACTGTCTGGCCCCGAATAGGATTCCAGACGAAAGCCTAACTCAAACCCTCTCTTTCTTTTATCCTTATACATATCCTATCATTTCACGCACCCATCATACTCTCGCACAAGGTACGAGGGTACGATGGGTGCGAGTTTTTCCATCTATTACTTCTTCAAATATTTACGCACCATTGACTCCGAAACGTCCAATATTTTACCAATCTGGACGTTACTCATCCCTTGCTCATGTAATTCAAGGGCCAACTGCTTTCGCTCCTCAACATCAGTCGTTTGACTGGCTCGCAAATGCTCCTGTTCCCGCCCATATTCAATCATCTTGAAGCCCAAGAAGCTGGCTTCTTTCGCCACTTGGCAGACGATAACATTATTATCCCCGAAGTGTATATCCGTATTCCGTTGTTTAATCTCCTTGATGTAACGTAAGCTAGGATCTTTAATACTTGACCCGATTGCAAATGCACCATCACAAAAGTTTACCAGCATCTTACTTCCAGCGAGATCATTCTGTGTCAACGGATTCCCCGGATGCCGCTTTGGAGTATGCGCCAGAATAAGGATTGATAATCCATAGCGCTTTTTCAGCCCGATCAGCTTCTTCATCAAAGAAAGCGCATCTTTGGCCTGCTCGTTGTCCTGACGCAAATAGGTCAAATTGTCAACTATTACCGCTTTCACGCCAGTTTCTACGACAACTTCCTCAATCCGAGCGATGAGTTGGTCTTCAAAAGAGACTTTGCCTTCTAAATTTTCCCACTCGGGATTTAACTCAGCTCTCATGAAGTTGTCATGGAACTGATAGAGGTTTTCGTTTTCGATGCTATATCGGTCCTGAAATTGTTTATCAGAAAGCTCAAAATCGCAGCATAGAACCTTTTGGGTGCCAGCGGTCATTTTGAACCCATTTATAGCTCTTCCAGTGCTAATGCTATCGGCGATTTGAACAGCAAGAATTGACTTGCCGACTCCAGAGTCGGCAAACACAATCACAACCTGCCCTTCAAACCAGAACTGGTCAAAGAGCATCTTCGGAGTAGCGCGTTGGCTGGCCTCCTGCATCCACCGGTTTGCTGGCTTTATCATCAAAAGTCCGGCTTCATCTATCTCTTCTTTTGATTTTGTTTCCACATTTACTTGTTGCAACCGTCCAGCTTCCGTAACAATGGCTTTACCCAAAGCCTCCTCTATATTTTTGGAGCTAAATGTCCGCTCCGGCTTAAATGCGGACAAGCCGCTATAATTCACATTTTTGTTCATCAAAATATAAGTATTCTTTAATTAAACTTTTTCACTTTATGCCCCTCCAGAAAATCATCGACGGCTTTCTGTGTATAAAAAATGGAATGGCCAATCTGGGAAAATTCGATCAGGCCTTTATCACGCCAATTCTGTAAGCACCGAGGGGTCACCCCTAAATACCCTGAGAGCGCCGTATTGGAAAATAACCCATGCCCTGTCTCTCTATTTTGCTCCTGCAACAGACCGTGTATCTGGTCTATTTTTTGCCGCAGATCATCCAGATCAGCTTTGGTCACTATATCTAAAATCATTGTTTATAATCGTTATTGAGTCTAGCGTAACTGCTTGACTTTTACAAAATTAATCGATAAAAAGGCCCTAGGATGGCTCTGCCAGAGGTTGACCAGAGGACCAGAGCATAAAAAAAGGGCCTAATTATAGGCCCTTCCTGGTTTTTTAGCATCCACTTATTTTTTACTTTTTTTCAAAAACATTTTAACCAGAGATCATTCAGGAGCCCTTCCAACATTATGAGCATGTAAAGTTGCCAGAATCTGATGAATAATTTCCTTTCTATCATCGGTTGGCTCCGTATAGTTATCAGCCAACTGTTTTGGAATAAATAAGCCATCTGGATGCCTAAAAATTCGCTCTGCTCTTACCCAGTCATTTCTCTTGATATTTAGACAATCCCTTTTCACTAAAGCATCAATAAAGTACTTTAACTCACCATTTGTTCCTCGCCAGACGATCTCATTTTGGACAGGTTGACCGGCAAAAACAGGTAACAGATCATTTAGACTACAGTCAATTAGGTTGCGCTGCATTAGTAAATCTCGAAGGCGCTCGATGAGATTCCGCTGTTGTCCTACTGTACAACTTAAAATATAACCAACCGGCCTCTCAACGGCGAAAGGTTCAGGACGGTCGTTAACTTCGATTTGTCCAATATGATAACCATTTAGTGAGAGTTCAATTCTTTGAATGAAGACACTATAACTTCTTTCATATATCTCACGATACTCCTGCCAATTTGGATCCCCATAAACATTATTCCTGCATACGCCCAATGAATACGTATGTTGCTTGCTCAAATCTTCTTTTTTTACTGGTTCGCCCATGTACCCGTACCATTTCTCTTTGATCTTGTGATAGGCTACCTCAAAACAAAAATTAAGCACATGATAGATGACTTCTGGTCGTTGTAATCCGGCAAAACACCAGTGCTCAACGGCTCCCCAAAAGCCCGGATCGGTCTCTTCTGGATTCTTGATCCCCTCAGGGATCAAGGCAAATTTCTCTTTGGATGGCTGGTCGAGAAATGCCAGGAGCCTAGAAAAGCCACCTTCATCCTTCCGAGCAAAATAATCTAATTCATTAAATGGATAATCTTTCATTTAATCATTAAATAAGTCCATCGTTTTATCCAGCTCTTCGTTGACAATCTTAGCGTAAATCTGGGTTGTTTTCAAGTTGGTATGCCCTAAAAGTTTAGAGACGTTTTGTATGGGTGCTCCCTTTCGCAAAGCTCTAGTAGCAAATGTATGCCTTGAGGTGTGAAAGCTTATTGACTTTTCTATTCCGGCTTTATCAGCCAAAATCTTTAAATTCTTATTGGCATAAGCCGTTGCAGATGACAAAGCACGAAAAAGATTTCTTGGATCTTCATAATCCACATTATTATCTAAAACCGGAAAAATAAAATTTTCAGATTTTTCCTGATTTATAGCTTGGTACATCTTTAAAATTTGAAGAGCGCGGTCAGGAAGTTTAATAGACACCAACTCTTTTGTTTTATGCATTTTCACCGTCAAATGGGTACCGTTGAAATTACGCCACCTTAATTGAAGAATGTCAGAGATTCGAAGCCCTCCCGCATGGCAAGCAAAAATGTACATCCATCGATGATGATTCAGCATAAACTGTTTCGGAATTTCAAGTTTCTCAAGGCGGTTTAATTCTTCCTCATCGATAAATTCCTTTTGTGTCCTTTCGGTTCGTAGCTTAAAACGTATAAAAGGGTTTTGAGAGGCCGTAATTACTTCTTCCCTAAATGCTTTATTAAAAAGCATTCGGAAAATTTTCAGATTGGAGTGAATCGTATTTACACCATTTCCTAATTCATCACGCAGATATCGCTCATATGATCTTAAAAACCCAGCATCAATATCGTTAAATGTAAAGTCACGTTCACGAATGTATTTATTGAATTTAGAAAATGTTGCCCAAGCTTTATCATAAGTACCTGTTTTACCTTCACGGTCTAATTGTTCTAGATAATCGCTGAAGTACTTTTTGAAGCTCAAAGATGTTTTCTTGTCAAGGGCAGTCATAATTTTACGAGCGCTTATATCTTCATCAGCACTCATCATTTCGATTGCTTTTCCCTGAACTTTGCCCAATTCAACTGTCAAGAAATTATTAACTCGAGCAGAATTAGGAAACTTTGGCTTCACAATCTGACGCTCCTCATCCCAAAGCTGCTGACTCACATATATGCCTAAGGCTTTGTAACTTGATTTTCGATTTTCTGTAATTCTGATATATAATGGATTTTCTCCTTTTCCATTCGCCTTGTCTTTACGTGCGATTATCTTATAACTAGTTGCCATATAAATCTATCCTATTAGTTTTATATACAAATGTACGAAATTATTTGCAAAAGGTAAAACATAGGTAAAACATTTACTTCATTCTAATTATTTATTTTTCCTAATTTCGCTCAATAAACGGCCTAATTACCAGTATAATAAAAATTATGATGAATATTTTTGAATATTGATGAAATATATGCGGTCCCGTCCGGTCCGCAAACCGCCCCCAAAAAGGGCGGTTTTTTGTTTTATCCTACCTTTAGCCGGGACCGGTTTTGGTCCCGATTGGTGCCCGGATCAGCCCGTATTTTCCAAATAAAATCAAATCCGTGAGGAGCGCACGGCTGTAGTGGGTCGGGTATGTAAATTCTTCATAAAGAGGATTGGTACTGACTCAGCCGGGCTATAAAAACGGCCAGCATTCGCTTCATATCCGCTTTGAATTTGGTAAACCGAAAGGCCTTTATATATCGTTTTTGCCGACGCTGTAATTCATCGGGTGGTAGTGTCCAGAAATAGGAGTCGTAAGAATAATCAAAAAATAGCCTTATTTGCCGTTTACGGCGGAGCTTTAGCAAATCCTGTTGCTGGACTTGATAGGCATAATCACCAAACAAATTAATAAAGCGGATCAAATCATGCGTGAGTTTTGGGCTTTGCAGGATTTGTTCCTGTTTTAATTCGCTATTCACCAGCGATAGCAAATAATCCAGATCGTAAACCGTATCCACCTCCGAATCGGGGAAGGAGTTGGCCCAGGGAATCAGGTTGTTTTCATCAAACAGAATGGCCGTAGATTGGGCAATTGCTTCCTTGATTTGATCGATTCGGGAAAAGAGTAAAATGGCCTGCTGGTGGTTTACTAACAGCTTATCCTGTTGTTCGGAATCACTCAGGTCTGTTCCCCACACGATGTATTGGATCGATTCCTGAAGGTGAATCTGAATGATGTATTTTTGATGGGTTTCACTAAGGCTCTTTTCTGTCGGCTTTTCCATCAGTCGTCCATTTTCTAGCCGCTAGCGCGGTGTTGTTTCCGGCATCTCCGGGGTATGCGGAGACCCGGTTATGGTATCAAAATATGGCAACAGAAACTAAATTAACGGATTAAAAATTAACGTTATAGGTGTTTTTGTTCTCGCTCATCACGAAGGTACTGTGGGTGCTGCCAATACTGGTTACCGAGCCCAGTTTATTGAATACAAAATCCTGGTAGTGTTTCATATCCCGCGCGTATACTTTCAACAGAAAATCGAAATCTCCGGAAATATTGTAACATTCCACGACTTCTTCCAGCCGAAGAATATCCGTCACAAATTCGTAACCGATGCTTTTATCGTGCTGCTTTAGCTTGATATTGCAAAAAACGATCAAGCCAAAATTGAGCTTCTCCGCATCGATCAGAGCGATGTATTTTTTAATGTATCCATTCGACTCCAAGCGCTTCACCCGTTCAAAAACCGGGGTATGCGACAGATTGACCCGCTCCGCCAGTTCTTTAATCGTCACCCTGGAGTCGGCTCCCAGCAATTTCAGCAATCGAAGATCAATCTGATCTAGCTTTTCCATAGGATTTTTTCCTGTTTTTCGGCAAAAATTAACTTCAAGAAGAATAATTGTCTATCAAGATTACAAAGATAGATTTTTATTCTAAAAAATCCGGTTCATTTTAGATACTCTATCTGTACTTATAATTTTGCCTAGATCTTTATTCTGAAGCCGGATTCCAAGATTCCGGTTTCTTAGAAGCTTGTCAAGTTTCGCACAGCACGCGTACTCTCTTCTATTCAATCATTCACGAAGATGCTAACACAAAACCTGGGTTACCCACGGATTGGAGGACAACGACAACTCAAAAAGGCCAGTGAACACTATTGGGCCGGTAAAATTGACCTGACTGAACTCAACCAGGTTGCCCGTTCGATTAAGGAAGAAAACTGGCGAACGCAGCAGGAAGCTGGTATTGATTTGATTCCCTGTACTGATTTTAGTTTTTACGATCAGACGCTGGACATGAGCCTGCTGTTGGGCGTCATTCCCCAGCGTTACGCACCGGTGCTGTCCCAGGTCAGCGAGAACCGGGTAATTGATCTGTATTTCGCCATGGCCCGTGGCTATCAGAAAAATGGATTGGATATAACGGCCATGGAAATGACCAAGTGGCTGGACACCAATTACCACTACATCGTACCGGAATTTACCGCCGGGCAGGAATTTCGCATTTTTCAGGAAACCATTTTTGAAGAATACCAAAGCGCCCGGCATCTGCTGGGAGAAAAAGCGAAACCGGTGCTGGTAGGCCCCGTCAGTTACCTGTTGCTAGGCAAAGAAAAAGAACCCGGTTTCGAGCGCATTGACCTGATTGACAAACTGATACCGGTTTATGTCGAAATCATAAACCGGCTGAGACAGCTGGGGGCCGAATGGATTCAGCTCGATGAGCCGTACCTGGCCCTGGATCTATCGAAAAAAGAGAAAGAAGCCTTTGATTTTGCGTACCGGCGCCTTGCCGATCAGGTGAGTGACGTTAACCTCCTGGTTGCCACCTATTTTGAAGCCTTGCTGGACAATACCGCTTTAGCCGTTACCCTGCCGATCAAAGCCCTGCACATCGACCTGGTTCGCGCCCCGGAGCAATTGGATGACGTGCTGGCCCTGATTCCCGACCGGCTCCAGCTTTCGCTGGGCGTTGTTGACGGACGCAATGTCTGGAAGAACGACTACGCAACATCGCTGAACCTGATCCAGAAGGCGGTCGAAAAACTGGGTTCGGACCGCGTGATCGTGGCGCCGTCCTGTTCGCTCCTGCACAGCCCGATCGACCTGGATCTGGAAACCGAGCTGGATCCGGAACTTAAAAACTGGATGGCCTTTGCCCGGCAAAAATTAAATGAGGTCCGTGAAATCAAGCAGATTGCGGAAGGCAACCAGGAATTGCTGGACGCGAATCAAAAAGCAATTGAAAGTCGGCGAACTTCCCGGAGGGTGCACAAGCAGGCGGTGAAAAACCGCATTGCCGCCATCACGGAAGCGGAAACCACGCGTACAAGTCCGTTTCCGGTCCGTCAGCAAATCCAGCGCGAACGCTTCAACCTGCCTTCCTTTCCGACCACGACGATTGGATCATTCCCGCAAACGGAGAACATCCGCCAGTTGCGGGCCCGATTCAAGAAAGGAGATCTCAGCGTTGAGCAGTATGAAACAGCGATTGAGCAGGCAACCATCGATGCCATTCGCTGGCAGGAAGCGATTGGGCTCGATGTGTTGGTCCACGGTGAATTTGAGCGGAATGATATGGTGGAGTACTTCGGTGAACAACTCGAAGGGTTTCTTTTTACCAAAAACGGGTGGGTGCAAAGCTACGGCAGCCGGTGCGTAAAACCGCCCGTGATCTACGGCGACGTCAGCCGCCCGAACGACATGACCGTTCGCTGGAGCCAATTTGCCGCAGCCCAAACCGACAAACCCATGAAGGGAATGTTAACCGGACCGGTAACCATTCTGCAATGGTCCTTTGTGCGCGACGATCAGCCCCGCGACGTGACCACCAACCAGATTGCTTTTGCGATTCACGACGAAGTGTTGGCACTGGAACGGGCCGGGATTGGGATTATTCAGATCGATGAAGCAGCCATTCGGGAAGGCTTGCCCTTACGGAGAGCCAAGCGCCCCCCTTACCTGGATTGGGCGGTTCGTGCGTTTCGAATTACGGCCAGTGGCGTTCAGGATCGGACTCAGATCCACACCCACATGTGTTACAGTGAGTTTAATGATATCATTGAACACATCGCTGCGATGGATGCCGATGTGATTACGATTGAGACATCCCGGTCCCAAATGGAGTTACTGCAGGCTTTTGCCCATTTTGATTATCCGAACGAGATTGGTCCCGGCGTCTACGACATTCACTCACCCCGCGTACCCAGCACGGAAGAAATGACAGCCCTGCTGGCAAAAGCAGCCGATCTGCTGCCCGCCCAACACCTGTGGGTGAATCCGGACTGCGGTTTGAAGACCCGGAAATGGCCGGAAACAAAAGCCGCCCTGGAAAATATGGTCGCTTCCGCGAAACAGGCCCGGCAACTAATCAACCCGAAAAGCGTCATTTAATGCAAAGAAAGCGGGCGGTTTTACCCGCTTTCTGCTTGTAAAATTAGTTTGTGCTCCTTTCTGTTGCGCGCCGGGAAAAATCAAAACCGCGCACCGCAGGCACCGGCAGGAATGGAGCGACGAAACAGATAAGAGATGGATCTGGCACCGCTGCGGCCCCCAATTGGCCCGGCCATACCCTTTTCGAAATCGTCAAGAACGAAGTCCATGGTGAAACCGGTATCGGCTCGCCGTGAAGTTCGACCGAAGAAATCTCACCTTTGCCGTCGGTTGTCTGCCCGGAAAAGGGACCAATCCCGAGCGGTTTTGCAAAGGAATCGTTCAGAATAACGAGAGATAAGCTTGTGATGGGCTGATCGCTGACGGGTCGGAAACGGATGACGCATTGAGTGAACTGTATTTAGAGTATATTGGGCCGGTGAAGAATGCCGCCGGGATGACTGGCCGCAAATCCATTCTAGCTAATAATCTTACGTATACCGTCTGAAGGTCTTGTTTTAGTACCCTTATGTTTCTCGAAAAAATTAAATCCGGAGAGTCAGGCGTGTTGCTTTACGGCATCACACCACCCAAAGTCGGTACTGCGCCGGAACGCGTTGCCGAAATTGCCCAAAAAACCCTGGAGCGCCTGTCCCTTTTGGATATTGATGCGCTCGTGGTTTATGATGTCCAAGATGAATCGGCCCGCACCCAGGAGGAAAGGCCCTTCCCGTTTATCAATGCGCTGGATCCGCTGGTTTTTGCCTCTGGTTACCTGGGTTCCTTACCCGTCCCGAAAATAATTTACCGCCCGGCCGGGAAGTTTTCGGCGGAAGAGCTAGCCGGTTGGCTGGAAGAGTTGCATCAGCAGCAGTTCTATCCCGTTTTTGTCGGCGTACCGGCTCCGGATTTTCCGGTCAAAACCAGCCTTTCGGAAGCCTACCAGATCTGGAGCAAGCACCAGGACACCTCCGTTATCGGGGCTGTAACCATCCCCGAAAGGCATCATGTGCTGAACGATGAGGATGTCCGGATGCTGGATAAAATGCGTTGCGGGGTATCGTTCTTTATTTCCCAATGTATTTTCAATCTGGATTACGCTAAGCAGGTGATCGACGACCTGGCCCGCAGTTGTAACCGGCAGAATAGTACGCCCCCGACGATCATTTTCACTATTACAGCCTGCGGATCGGCCAAAACCCTGCATTTTATGGAGTGGCTGGGCATTCATGTACCGGAGGAGCTAAAAGAAGAGCTGAAAAAATCGGAGGATATTCTGGAAAAATCGGTAAAAATATGCCTCGATATCGCTTCTGAGTTGACCACATTCTGTCTGGAACGCGCGATCCCCTTCGGTTTTAATGTGGAAAGCGTCGCCATTCGCAAAGCCGAGATCGAAGCGTCGATCCAACTCACAAAAGGGATTGGTCAGATCCTGAACGACAACGGCTTGAGAACGTCGCCGGAACGCATTCAGGGTGTGGTTGCGATTGACCAGCCGTCCGAAAGTCTGAACCAGTAACCCAATCCCTTTCCGACCCGGGAGACGCTGCTCGTTTTTACCGAATCTGACCACCAGCTCCAATGAAGGTCGAGATCAATTTGGGTAATGATTGGATTACACCATTACCCAAATTGACTGTTTGGCGTTGTTTCTGCCCAATTTCAGAACGCTCCTTCGTATTCAGAGACCGGCAAGGATCAGGGAGTAGCAACCTCAGTACTGTACTATACCGCCAACGGAACCTGTCCACTAAAGGGTATTCGCAAAAAAATGACGCAATGCCTGAGCGGTTTCCTGAGGAGATTCTTCCGGAAAAAAATGGCCGCCCGGGATGGGTTGACCCGCAACCGAACCCGCCCACGTTGCCCAAATGGCTAATGGGCCGCCCGCCGTTGTATACCAGGTATTTAGCACGCTGTTTTGTCCCCATAACACCAACACGGGGCATTGGATGCGACGACCTCGTTTGAGATCGGCCTGGTCCTGCTCATCGTCCAGTGTGGCCCCGGCCCGGTAGTCTTCACAGATGGCATGAACGTTGGCGGAGTTGCGCAAGGCATCAAGATACGCCTGCCGAATGGAAGCCGGAAAAGTGTCCGGATCTGACCCCCAGCCGCTGAACGCATTTTCCAGAATCGCAGCGGGGGCGGCAAGAATCAGTTGTTCCGGCAAGGGTGCTTCCTGGGCTAGCAACGACCAGGGCCAATACCCGATGGTTAGCCTTTTATCGGCCCGCTGCCATACCTCCGAAGTAGGCAGAATATCCAGGACGGCTAACCGCTCAATGGCCTGGGGATAATCCAGCGCTAACCGATAAGCAACCCGTCCGCCCCGATCATGACCCGCTACCGAGAACGTATCAAAACCTAGCTGCTTCATCACAGCGACCATATCCGCGGCCATGACTCGCTTGGAGTAGGGCGTGTGGGTCGCATCCGAAGGTGGGCAACTGCTTTGGCCATAGCCCCGCAGGTCGGCACAAATAAGGGTAAACTGCTGGGCGAGTAGTGGAGCCACCCGGTGCCACATCAGATGGGTCTGGGGAAAACCGTGCAGCAGCAACAGAGCCGGCCCAGTCCCCATTCGGCGTAAAAAAATAACCGCCTGGCCGGTATCAATTTTGATAGGTGGGGCGCTCTCAAACGCGGTCAATAAATCCATGGCTCAGCTCCGGGTAGGCTACTCCGGCTTATCGCCTTTGAAAATCCAGGATACCCCATATTTATCGGTCAATTGTCCATAGCTGCCAAAAGGCACCGAATGCAAGTCCTGGAAGGTTCGCTTATCCTGATCAGCACCTTCCGCCAGGTTGTCAAAAACCGCTTTCAGTTCATGATAGGATTCACCAACAAGATACAGGCTAACGGTATTGCCCAGTTTGGGTTCGAGGATGGGTGAGGCCATCCAGTCCGTAGCCGAGATTTCAATCGCTCCGCTTTTCAAATGGGCATTGATGATTCGGTGGTGTTTTTCAACTGGGAACTGGTCTTTCATGGGCGTATCACCCAGTTTAGTCAGCGTTAACTGGCCTCCCAGACACTGCTGATAAAAAGTCATGGCCTCCGTGCAGTTGCCATCAAATAAAAGAAAAGGGGTACAATGAATCATGGGCATAGGTGAGTTTATAGTTGCTTAGGATAAAACCGGGAGCCTTACCAACTGTTCACGGACTTTTCTGGTTCTGTGCAGCAGCGGCATGATGCTTCATGCAAGATAGGTCAAACAGGTTCAGCAAACTGACTCTACTGGCGGAAATACGATTAATTACGCACCGGTCAAACAGTTGGCGCGTGATCAGGGTTACATTCTTGGCTCCTGATGGTCAGTAAATAAGCCTTTTAAACCGCCTGCTTCATGAGCGATCAACAACAAATTACCCAACTCATCGACGACATGGTAACGGCTATTCAACGCAAGGACGTAGCCACCGCCGTGGGAACCTTTGCCGACCAATCCGTGATGTACCTGCTGAATCCTCCGCTGCGTTTCAAGTCGGGAGAAAACGCGCCGGGTGCCGGTGGAATTGAAGCGTGGTTTGCTTCATTTGATGGCCCGATTGGACTGACGTATCAGGAATTGGAAACAACAGCGGGCGAAGACGTGGCGTTCTGCCACGGTTTGGTTCACTTAAGCGGACGACGTACGGATGGCTCAAATACCGACGTATGGTACCGCGAAACGTTGGGACTTCGTAAACTGGAAGGTACCTGGAAAATCGCCCATCAGCATCAGTCGTTCCCCACCTACATGGACGGGAGCCAAAAAGCCGCCACCGATCTACAGCCCTAGCGGTTACAGCAATCTAACCTGAACTGGCGGAGTTAAAGCCGGTTTTTAACCCTGAGACAAACAATGAGCAAGGTGATTGTTGAACTCTCCATGTCACTGGACGGTTTCATTGCCCACTCCGACGGTCGCACCGACGAGGTACATGCCTGGTACAACCAGGGGGGTACGCAAGTCAAGATGCCCAACAACGAGTTAACCTTCAAAACCCACCCAGTCAACGCGGAGGTGATTCAGGAGACGTTTCGCCAGTTGGGAGCCAACGTGACCGGCCGGAATACGTTTGAAGACGCTCAAGCCTGGGGTGGTCAGGATCCGATGGGCATCCCCAGTTTTATTGTTTCCCACGACGTACCCGACCAGTGGGCTGGCGAAAACAGCCCGTTCAAATTCGTGACCGATGGTGTTGCCAGTGCCATTGCCCAGGCTAAGGCAGCCGCCGGAGATCGAGCGGTTGGGGTGGCCGGAGCCGACATTGCCCAGCAGTGCTTACAACTGGGGCTGCTGGATGAAATTCAGATCCATCTCACCCCAGTGCTCTTAGGAACGGGAATCCGCCTGTTCGACCATCTGGGGTCAGAGCCTATTCCGTTGGAGCAATTACGGGTAGTTGAAGCAGCGGGGGTGACCCATTTGTGGTATCGGATCGTCAAATAAATAAACCGTATTCTGTCTGATCAATCGGGCAAGCTTCGATGGGTCATGCCTTCGCAGAACAGTCCGGTTTTGCGGCTAGGCTTCCAGGACGGCAATCGCATCGATCTCAATTAACAATCCGTTCAGCGCCAACGCCTGCACACCAAGCCAGGTGCTGGCAGGCCGGTTTTTATGCGGAAACGTGTTTCGTAAGGCTTCACTGATACAACCGGCATCGGCTGATTGATAATCCTTTACATAGATCGTGAGTTTAACGACATCCCTGGTTGTTGCTCCTACTGAAGTCAGCGCTTTCTCCAGGTTCTGGCAGGCCTGAGTCGCCTGTCTGGAAAGATCACCCTCCCCGATAAGCCGGTTTTCCTGATCCATTGCGACTTGACCGGAAAGGTAAATGGTCCGGGTGGAACCGCTGCTTACGGTGACAATCTGTGAAAAAGACTGCTCCCAATTGGGCAGCTCCGGCGGATTAAAAAAGCGCTTTTCCATGACTATTCAATGGTGAAAATAATTTCCTATTGCTGGTAAACTACACATTTTATCCGGTTAATACACCCGGTTTTTGGGCATTGCTGAAAACGCTTCCAGGTACCAGAAAGAGCCAAACGTGTACAATTCGAATCAGGGTCAAAACCCGGCCTTACCGGGCCAATGGATACGCTGGTTCGTACCCGCCCCCCATCTCCCGATGGTGGAACACATCAATTTACCGCTTTAGAAATCAGGTAGTTGTACCCATGCAAACAGGCACTTTTCCTCTTTGTTGAAAACCGGAAGTTCAGTTAGTTTGCACACTAGTTGATTTTATTTTCAGTAACTGCTCAATAGCAGTTCAATCCCGGTTTTGCCCGCAAATCACCCCCATTTCTCCCCAACCTATGACTGACCGCAAACCCTCTCAACACGCCTACCGGATTGGCCTGATTGTGCCCAGCTCCAATACCACCATGGAAACGGAAATTCCCCAGTTGTTATCCCGACAGCAGCAGGAACCGGCTCTTTCGTTTACCTTTCACTCCGCCCGGGTTCGATTGCGACAGGTAACCCCGCATGCGTTGCAGGCCCTGAACGAAGCGGCCGGTGAAGCCGTCGATACCCTCTGCGACGCCCAGGTAGACAGCATCATGTATGCCTGTCTGGTGGCGGCCATGTTCGGCGGTCGAAGGAATGTTGTGGCGACAACGGAGCGGCTTGCCAATCAGGCCCGGTGCAATGGCACGAATCCTGCGGTTGTTACGAGTGCGGGCTCTTTAGTAACGGCACTGGCCGCGTTGAACGCCCAAAAAGTCAGCCTGATTGCCCCCTATAAACCTGAACTGACGGAGACGGTTTCCAACACGCTCCGGGAATACGGCATCACGGTCGTACAGACCCGTTCCCTATCGGTCGTTGATAACCAGGCGGTGGGCCGGCTGGACCCCAACAATCTGATTTCAATGGCTTCCGAAATGGATCTTTCAGGCTCGGATGCGCTCATTCTTTCGGCTTGTGTCCAGATGCCTTCACTGGCGGTTCTTGAGCAGGCTGAAGCCCGGTTTGGCCTGCCCGTCCTGAGCGCGGCCACGGCCAGCGTTTACGCCCTTTTAACCGCTCTAGGCATCAGGCCCGCCATTTCGGGCGCCGGAAAACTTCTGGAAAATCTAACGTACTATGGCGATGAACATCCTACCCATTAATGATCCTGCGGTTTTGGAGCTGGCCACCGAAGAAATCCATCAACGGCCCATCCTGGTCCAGCTGCCCACGGTTTTTGTCCTGCTAGCGGCCCCCACCGCCCAGGGAGCCCACCAGTTGGATGCGACCAAAACCCGGCTGGCCGGTAAAAACTACGGTACCGCCATCGGCTCCCTGGACCGGTTCATTGCGCAGGCCGAACCCCAAATGCTCCCTGACGAATTTAATTGCGCTGCCCGCTTCCGGGCCCTGACCGGCACCTTTATTCGCCTGTCCTTTCACCACCCTACCATCCAGTCGAAAACCCTGCGGAACGGCACCCATCAGGGGTTGTTACTGGGTGGTCCATATGCGGCCCTGTTCAGCTGGATCGAGGAGTCGTTTGAATCGCGGACTCCGGAAGCGATGTGGAACTACCGGAATTACAGCGCGCCTTTGTGCACCAGCTGCAACGTCAGCGGAGATCCCGAAGGCTCCATTGTTGCGTATGACAAGGCTCTCCTGTTCGCTCAAACCAGAGACATCCGGCTGTTTATTACCACGACCGAGGCCCCACCGGAAAAGGGCTCCTACCCCATTTTCGGTTTTCAGAAAGATCAGGTAAGCATTCACCGCGACGGACCGGGTCTGGACCGGTTTAAAGAACTGATCCCAGAAAACCTCAGGAGCTGGCGCTAAACGGGTTCACGACGGCACACCATAAAAACCGCTTACGTTTTCCTGTTTCGTCTTCTGATCAACCACCAAAAGGCTACCGTCAGCATCACCACCAGAAAAATTGGAAATAGGGGGTTGCCTTTATAAACGATGCCATAATACTCACCGGAAACCGTATCAGCTTGTATGGTCGCTTTCATGTGTGTCGAAGGTTTAGATAAAAAAGGATAGCGTCGCCATTAAATGTCTTTTTCTACCCCGTTTAAAAACAGGTTCAGATTCTGTTCACCGGGCAAACGAACTTGGTTTAAACGCCATTTTTTAAGCTGAATAACCGGCAACCCGTGTGCTACTTAAAACCGTCGTTTGCTATCTTTATCACTTCACAAAAAAATACAACTGTCGCACAACCCGTTCATTGCAAGAGCGTAATGCGTACCGTCACGTATAAAAATAAATTTTAAACGAATACAAAGCATGAACTTTACCCGATTAGTTCCGAACGTATTTTACGCGGATATCAATGAGGCCCTGAAACTATTCGTTGATTGTCTCGAATTTACGATTGGACACGATGAGCGGGAGGCCGCTACGCCATTTTGTGTCCTCGAAAAAAAAGACTTACGCATCAATCTTTTTGAAAATGTGGAGCTAGCGCAGGAACATAATCCTGAATTTAGATTGGTAACCGATGATATAGAAGAAGTTTATAAAAAGGTGGCTACTGACTTTCCTGAATTCCTGCATCCCAACCTTCCCAAAATTACCCTTCGCCCCTGGGGCGCGAAAGAATTTGCGTTAATCGACCGGCAATTGGGCATCATCATTCAACAATGGTAAGGCGCGGATAGTTAACGATGTTCACCATAAACCGCACGGCCAACCACCATGAAAAGCATCAACAACACCATCGCCGGACTTGAACTGGCCCAGATTGGCTGGGTCGTCCCGGACATTCACGCTGCGGTTAACTTCCTGACGACCGCTTTGGCCGTCACCGGTTTTCCCGAACCAGAGCACGTCCGCGCTCAGGATCTGAACATGCGCTACTACGGCCAGGTCGTCGCCGGCGAATGGCTGACCACCCAGACCTACAACGGAGCGGCCTTCATCGAACTCATCCAGCCCTTGTCCGGTCAAAGCATGTTTCACGATTACTTGGCCCGGTATCCGGCAGGTGGCACCCAACACCTGGCCTTCCGCTTGCCGGTTAGCGGTTTTGAACGGATCACCAGCGACCTGCGTGAACAAGGCTATGAACTCATCAGCGACGTGGATCACCCCATCGCGCGAATGGCTTTCTTCGACACGTATCAAACGCTGGGTGTGGCCACCGAAATCATGGGCATCACCCCGGAAGGCTGGGGCGCCATCGAACAAATGGCCCATCAGGCCACCCGGTAAAACCGCATCTTGCCTGTTAAATAACAGGTCGTTGAAAAATCCCTCTCCTTTAAAAAACCGGGAATAACCGCACCTGACTTAACGGAAGCAAACCGGTCCATTGAACCCCTAAAAACCGCTTTCAGCGCGAAGTCCCGGGAAATCTCCGGCACCTTTTAGACCTCAGAATTGTATTGAGTCGGCCGCGAACAATGAACTTTACTTCTTGGGAAGCCGGGTAACAGTCAACCTCAATAGCCAGAAGTTTTCCGGAAGCGGGCGGTTTTCCGTGGTCGATCAAGTAGATGATTTGCTGGTCGATGGCAAGCCCATGCAGGTAAACGAAACCGTCAGGCTAGCAGACAGGAAGTACAACTTGCTCAAGCTGACGGAGGATGAGGCCCTTAAAAAATACGGCGCTAAAGGGCGTCTGGTTGTGGAAATAACCCTGGCTGAATAACGCCCCGAAGCCCGGCGTCCGTTGGCGGTTTTACTGCGGAGTTGAGGTGGGAACAAACTCACCGACGTTTTCCTTCGTGATGCGCAGTAAGCCGGTATTGACCGTGGCCGGAATGGTGGTTACCTCGGAGCGCCCGCCCGAACTGCTCAGGCGGTTGGTTTGATGGACCATATCGTACAGAAACTGCGCGCCGTACCAGGTGAACAACTCCCGTTTTTGACCGGCCAGCATCTGAATGATGCCATCCTGCACCAGACGCAAATGCTCCGGCTCCCAATCAACCGTGGTGATTTTGACTTTCCCCGCCCGCCCGGCTTCGCGGACCGCCAGCGCAATACCGGGTCCGGAATTGGAATCAAAACCGCATAAACCGGCCAGATCGGGATGGGCCGCCAGCAGATCGGACGTGATGCGGGCGGCTTCTTCCACATTCGATTTGTCGTCGAACCGGCCCACCACTTCAATACCGGGGTGTTTTTTTAGTTCGTCCAGCAACCCCCGAAAACCGGCTTCCATGTTGGTCAGTCCCAGGATTCCCATGTAAGCAATTTTGCCCTTGCCATTCAGCAACCGGCCCATTTCCCGGCCCTGCATCTGGCCAATCTCGTACCAGTCGGTTCCCAAAAACGCGTGCCGGTTGGAATTCGGAATGTCCGAATCGTAGACGACCGTCGGAATACCGGCCGCAACGGCCTTGTTGATAACCGGGGCCAGCGCCGGATCGGTGCCGTTGATGAGCAAACCGGACGGTCGCGTACCGATCACCTCTTCGATGGTGTTGATCTGGGCGGGAACGTCCCAATCGGCCGGTCCCAGAATGGACACTTTAACGTTCCGCTCCTCGCCCCAGCGCCGGAACGTGGCCTGGTCGTGGTTGACGTACAGGGGCATGGTGACGGCCGTAGTAACCATCACGTATTCTTCAACCGCTCCGGTTTCGGTGGCCGCGGTTTCGGTACGCAAAGCCGCAGTCGAGCCCGAACCACGCGGAGGAAGTTCGCAGGCCAGCAGGAGCAGAAACGGAAAAATCAAAAACCGCTTCATCTGAAAGGGAAAGTAAGGATGGAAAGATTCAATTACCGACTTTGCTTCTGAAGCACCAGATCACTCCAGACAGCCGCGATCAGGATGAGTCCGAGAATGATTTCCTGCCAGTAGCCCGACACCCGCGCCAGAATCATGACATTGCTGACCAGGCCCATGAACAAAGCACCGAGCAGAGCGCCGGCAATCTTGCCGTGTCCGCCCGACAGGCTGGCTCCACCCAGAATCACCGCCGTAATGACGCGAAGCTCCAGGCCCCGGCCCGCCGTGGGCAGGGCCGTTCCCAGACGGGAAGCCAGCAGCAGACCCGCCAGCCCCGCCAGCAGGGAGGTCAGGAAAAACCCCCAAAGTTTCATTCGTCGGACGCGGATTCCCGACAGATCAGCCGCCCGTTCGTTACCGCCGATGTAATAATACCGCCGAAAAAAAACCGAGCGATTCGCCAGAAAAGCAAACACGCTCACGATCAGAATCATATACCAAACCGGCATCTGAACGCCCAGTAGTTTCGACTGCCCGATGGCGTTGAACCAGTACGGCAGATTCTGAATTCCGGAACCGCCCAGCAACAGCGTTCCCCCGCGCACAATGCCCATCATCGCCAGCGTCTGAATCATGGGGTTAATGCCCTGATAGGCAATCAGATAGCCGTTGATTAAACCGACCAAACCGGCTCCGGTCAGACCCGCCAGCAACGCCAGTGGCACCGGCCAGCCGAGCGTCATCATGCACAAAGTCGCCAAACCGCCCGAAAAGGCCACCACCGAACCAACCGACAAATCGAAAACCCCACTGATGAGCAGCAGCATCATACCGACGGCCACAATGGTGTCGATCGACATGTTGAGCAGAATCTGGCTGAGGTTGCCAAACGTGGGAAACGTCTGGGGAAAGACCAGGGCCGCACCCGCGCCAATCAGCCCGATCATCAGGCCCAGGGAGTAAATCCGGTCTTGCAAAAGGGCTTTCATGAACCGAAGTCCTTAGCGTTGCGTAATGTCTTTTACCTGCTCCCGGATGTCGTCCATCTCGAAGATGTGCTGCCAGCCTTCCCGGAACAGAATTGGCTTGGCGCGCTTTGAAATTTTATAGGCCGCATCCGAGAACGTGCCGTTCACTTCTTTAAACAAAACCGCAATCTGGATGCGCAAATGGCCCAGAACGAAATCACGGGCGGCCGCTTCCGGAACGCCCAGCGTCACGATTTTGTCGTAGCCCTCCCGGACGACCTCCATGCAGGTCTGGGCCAGCGTTTCCACCATCGCCGGTTCCAGAATTGCCATCTGCTCCAGCGTGATGCGGTGCGTTTTATCAACCGGGTCGTACATATCCTGCGCCACGGTTTCGCCCAGGGTGTACTGGGCTTCGGTGCCGTGCATCAGCGCCACAACGATGGACTGCTTGGCCGAAATGCCGCCGTAAAAATCCCGGAAAGCCGCTTCGGTGGGCTCCCAGTTGAAAACCGAGGGGTGGCAGGGATGGGCGATCACATAGCCCAGATCGTCGCGGTGCGCAATGACGCCATCGAGCGGGGCCGCCGGGTCGAGCGTCAGCACCAGCGCGCCGGTTTGCATCGCCGGAATAATGTCGTCCGAAATTTTCCCGATGGCCACGTCCGGCACCGCCAGGATGACCACATCGGCCGTGGGAATCACTGCCCCCGCTTCGCTGGTGGAAACACCCCGCTGCCGGAGATTTTCGCAGCCCTGCTCGCTAACTTCCAGATAAGCAACCTCGTAGTCGGAACGTTTCAGGAAATTATCGGTCAACCGGCAGCCCATTTTGCCGCCCGCACCGACCAGCACGATTTTATGCATGATACTTGGGTAAGAGGTTTAGAAAACTAGTCCGTCAATGGTTCGTAAATACTGAATACTTTCGTTTGCCCAGGCGGTTTCTTTGGCCAGGGTGTGCGTCAGCTCGTTTTCCGGCACCACCCACTGTTCCAAAATGGCCGTCTGACAACGGCCCTGTTTTCGTACAGTTTCGATAAGCCACGGCAGGTTGAGCATCCCCCGCCCCGCCGGTCGCCCGTCGATCTGAAAACCCATCAGATGCGGCAAACGCGCAATGCCGAAATCTTTCAGGTGCAGGTTGACCGTATACGGGGCCAGCGTTGCCACCACCTCGGCCAAACCCTCGCCCGCCCCCATCGAATTGACCGAATCGAGGCAGATGCCGACAAACGGACTGCCCACCCGGTCGATCAGGTCCGCAAATTCCGCAGCCTTCAGCCGATCGTGGTTTTCGATTCCCAGGGTAATGTTTCTGACCCGCAACTCGGGTTCGGCTTCCCGCAGCAAAGCCACCACTGCATCGGCGGAGGGTTCGTAGTCGGCGGTGTCGATGACAAACCGCAACAACCGGCTTTCCAGCGTTTTACACAAGGTAAGGCAACGCTGCAAATGCGTTTCGGTCAAGCCCCGCGCGCCCACCTCCAACGTTATTTTCTCGCGCACCGCCCGTTCGTGTAAGGCCTGGATTTGTGACGGGTCCAGTTCGTGCAACGGAAGATTATCCCCAAACTGCACCAGCCGGACGCCTAGGCCGACGGCCCGATCCAGCAGAGCCATCTCATCCAGCAAGGGCATTGGCCGGTTTCCGGGCACGCCAATGGCCCACCCGTACGTGTACGTGCTAATACCGATCCGCATCGTTCACAGGAATTTTCGTAGCCAATTTTTGATTCTATTTTTACCGGAATTCGCCTTGCATCGAATCGAAAAGATACTACATTTGTTGATATACAGATAGAGTAGAGTACAGTAGAGATTTGAAAACAAATGTACGCTCTTTTTGTTTTTCTGCAATATTTTCATGCAAAAATTAAAATTTGCGGTTATTGGAACCGGTTTTTGGGCCAACTATCAGCTACCAGCCTGGCTCATGCTGGACGGCGTCGAGCTGGTCGCGCTTTACAACCGCACCCGAAGCAAAGCAGAGCAATTTGCCCGGCAGTATTCGGTGCCCTACGTATACGATGATGTGGACCAGCTCCTGGAACGCCACGCCCAGGAACTTGATTTTGTGGACATTATCACGGATGTGGATACGCACGCCGTTTTTACGATGAAAGCGGCCGTCCACGGTTTGAACGTCATTTGCCAGAAACCGATGGCGCCGAATCTGGAAACAGCCCGAACGCTGGTTGAAACGTGTCGGCAGGCTGGCGTGCGGTTTTACATTCACGAAAATTTTCGCTGGCAGACCCCCCTGCGGGCGCTCAAATCGCTGCTGGATGCCAACGCCATCGGGCCGGTTTTTAAGGCGCGGGTCAGCTTTTGTTCCGCTTTCCCGGTTTTTGACAATCAGCCGTTTCTGGCCGAACTGGAGCAGTTTATCCTGACCGACATTGGCTCGCACACGCTGGATATCTGCCGTTTTCTATTTGGTGAAGCCGCTTCGCTGTACTGCCAGACCGCCCGGATCAATCCCGGGATTCGGGGGGAAGATGTGGCCAACGTGCTGCTGAAAATGCGTTCCGGACTGAGTTGTTACGCCGAAATGTCGTACGCGTCGATTCTGGAGAAAGAGGCCTTTCCGCAAACGCTGGTTACCGTTGAGGGCGAAACCGGATCCATCGTGTTAACGCACGATTCCGTGTTGCGCATTACGACCCGCAATAAAACCGGCCAAATCGAAACCCGGCAAGAGGTAGCGTCCCCTCCTCGCTACGCCTGGGCCGATCCGGCTTATGCGCTGGTGCATTCGTCCATTGTTGATTGCAACCGGAACCTGCTGGCCGATTTGCAGGGCAAAGGGGGCGCCGAAACCACCGGTGCCGATAATTTTGAAACCGTTCGGCTGGTTCACGCGGCTTACGAATCGGCGGCCCGCAATGAAGTGATTCATCTCTGAAAACGATGCTTCAGCTCCTGCACATCAGCAAGTCATTTCCGGGCGTCAGGGCGCTGGACGACGTTTCGTTCGACGTTCGGGCGGGCGAGGTTCACGCGCTTTGTGGCGAAAACGGAGCCGGGAAAAGTACGCTGCTCAACCTCCTGAGCGGCAATCTTCAACCCGATGCCGGCCACCTGGAATGGAAAGGGCAAGCTACTCGGATGAGTGGCCCCGCCGAAGCGACCCGGCAGGGAATTGCCATCGTGTACCAGCAACTGAGTCTGGTCGATAGCCTGACGGTGGCCGAGAATATTTTCGCGAACCGCCAGCCCCGAAACCGCTTGGGGCTGATTCGTCAGCGGCCCCTTTGGGAAGCCGCCCAGGCGCTTTTGCAGGCGTTAAATCTCAGCCACATCAAGCCCGGCAGCCTCGTTGCCAGCTTGTCGGCGGGTCAGAAACAGATGGTTGAAATTGCCAAAGCGTTGTCGCAAAAACCGGATCTGCTGCTGCTGGACGAGCCCACGGCATCGCTGACGGAACGCGAAACCCGGACGCTTTTCGAGCTGATCGGTCAACTTAAAACCGCCGGAAAAGCGGTGATTTACATTTCGCACCGGCTCTCCGAAATTTTTACCGTCGCCGACCGCGTGTCGGTTCTCAAGGATGGGACTTATCAGGGTACGTTCTCAGTGAGCGAAACCACGGCTGCGGATCTGGTGCGACGGATGGTAGGCCGGAATGTGCTCATAGAGCGGGCCGCATCGTCCGCCAAACCGGAAGTCATGCTCACGGCTGAAAACCTGTCGGGAAAGCGGTTTTCGGGCATCAGTTTTCAACTGCACCGGGGCGAAATTCTGGGATTGGCCGGTTTGGTGGGAGCCGGACGAACGGAACTCGCCCGCGCCATTTTCGGCATCGATCCGCTGAAATCGGGAACGGTTCAGATCGGCGGAAAACTGGCCGAAATTTCGCATCCTGCCGATGCGATGCGGTTGGGTATCGCCTATCTGCCCGAAGAACGCAAAGCGCTGGGCCTGTTTCCGGATCAATCCGTTACGCAAAATCTGGTGACCGCCCAGCCGCCAACCACCTCGGCGGGCTGGTTTGATGCCCCGGCCAGCGCAACCCTTGCCGAAACCTACCGCAACCAGCTGACCATCCGGGCGCCATCGGTAAAAACCGCCGTGGGCAACCTGAGCGGGGGCAATCAGCAAAAAGTGTTGCTGGCCCGCTGGCTCCTGACCAAGCCCGAGCTGTTAATCGTCGATGAACCCACCCACGGCATCGACGTGGGTGCGAAAGCCGAAATCTACACCCTGCTCCGGCAACTGGCCGCCAAAGGGAAAGCCATCCTCCTCATTTCAAGCGAATTACCAGAGCTCCTGATCCTCGCCGACCGGATTCTGGTGATGCGCGAAGGCCAGCTGGCGGGCGAGCTGGACGGCAGCACCGCTACCGAACAACACATCATGCATCTAGCGACGGCCTAACGACAGCCTATCGTTCAAAAACCGTATCCTTGTTCAAAACGGGAGACGCAACTGCGGGCCCGCAGGCTGATTGGCAGGTTCCAGGTTCGAGAGCGTGATGCCCAGTAACCGAACGCCTTTGGGCAGGGGAAACAGCGTGTGCAGCAGTTCCGCACCGACTCGGTCCAAAACCGCCTTCTGAACCACCGGCCCAGTTAGGGTCCGGCTGCGGGTGATCTGTTCAAAATCAGCGAATTTTACTTTCAACGTCACCGTTCGGCCGACAACCTGAAGGCGTTCGCTCAGCCGCCAGACCGAATCGAGCAGCGGTTCCAGACCCGCCCAGAGTTCCGGCTCGGTGCTCAAATCCTGCTCAAATGTATTTTCCGACCCGATCGACTTGCGAAGCCGGTCCGGGGTGACGGGCCGGTTGTCGATGGCCCGGGCAATGGTGTAATAATAACTTCCGGCTTTGCCAAAATGCTGCTTCAGAAAGGCTTCCGACTGTTGCCGTAAATCCCAGCCCGTAAAAATGCCGAGCTGGTTGAGTTTAGCGGCTGTCACCCGGCCAATGCCGTGAAATTGCCCAACCGTCAGGGTTTCCACAAAGGCCAGTCCCTGCGCCGGTTTGATGACGTATTGCCCATTCGGTTTTCGGAAATCAGAAGCCAGCTTGGCTAGAAACTTGTTGTAGGAAACCCCGGCCGAAGCCGTCAGTTGGGTTTTCTCCCTGATTTTGGCCCGGATTTCCTGCGCAATCTGCGTGGCAGAGGCAATATTTGGCAGGTTCTCGGTTACATCCAGATACGCTTCATCGAGGGATAACGGTTCGATCAGGGGGGTATATTCGGCAAAAATGGCCCGGATCTCGCCGGAAACCGCCTTGTATACATCGAACCGTGGTTTGACAAAAATCAGCTCCGGGCATTTCCGCAGGGCGACCGTCGATGCCATTGCCGACCGCACGCCAAACTGCCGGGCCTCGTAACTGGCCGCGGCCACCACGCCCCGCTGGCTCGAGCCACCCACAGCCACGGGTTTGCCCCGCAGCTCGGCCCGGTCGCGCTGCTCAACGGACGCATAAAAGGCATCCATATCGATGTGAATAATTTTTCGGATCGCGGGCTGCTCCACGGGTTTCGGCTAATTGGTCAGTCAATTTAGCGGTTTCGCAGCGAAAGCCAACGATCCGTTTCGAATGGAACGCGGATCGGGCGGATGAAACGGAATGTGCGGTCTAAACTCCGATCTGGCTGGCTCAATCCCTTTCGTCCGGGCTCGCATCCCACAAGGAAGATTGACTGGCTTCTTTGAGTTGACAACTCTCTCCCGTAGATTTACACGACCATTTCCAGAAATTCCATCAAGCCCTTGCTCCGACACCTGCCCAATGCCATGACCTGCGGTAACCTGCTCTGCGGGTGTATTGGTCTGGTTTTAACCCTGCGCGGACGGGCTGACGCGGCCGCCTGGCTCATTCTGCTGGCCGGTGCGCTCGATTTTGGCGACGGCTTTGTGGCCCGGCTGGTGAACGCATCGGGGCCTTTTGGCAAAGAACTCGACTCGCTGGCCGACGTGGTGACCTTCGGGGTTTTACCGGCTACAATGATCCATCAGGCGCTGTGGTCGCAGGGACTCGGAAACGGGTCGTATCTGGCTTATTTGATTGCGGTTTTATCCGCGCTGCGGCTGGCCAATTTCAACATTGATACCCGCCAGTCCGATCAGTTTATTGGCTTACCCGTTCCGGCCAACTCCATCCTGATCGCGGCTTTTCCGCTGATGAGTATGTACCAGCCTCAGTTCGCATTTCTGTGGCAAAATCCGCTAGTGCTGTTCTTTCTGGTCGGGTTTTCGTTCATGCTGGTGGCCGAACTGCCGTTGCTCGCGTTCAAGTTCAAGTCGTTCGGCTGGCGCGAAAACCGGATTAAATTTATTTTTCTGATCGTATCGGCCGTTCTGTTGCTATTTTTGCAGTTCGCAGCCGTGCCGCTCGTTATTTTTTTATACATTCTGGTTTCATTTTTCGCTAAAAAGAAAGGCTGAAGGAAAAGAAAAGGAAAACCGTGTTACGATTCCTTCCCCTATCTTCCCTTCCTCCTTGCCTCCTCCAATTATGAAATACATTGCACACATTGACATCATGCCCCAAAAGGAAATTCTGGATCCGCAGGGGAAAGCCGTCAAACTGGGATTGCACAATCTGCACATCGATTCGGTGGGCGACGTTCGGATCGGGAAACACATCCGGCTGGAAGTGGATGCTGAATCGGAAGAAAAAGCCAACGCTATCGTCGATACGGCCTGCCGCCAGCTTCTGGCCAACCTGATCATGGAAGAATACAGCTTTACAATCGAAACCGGGCAGGAATAAAAAAGAGCAGGAAAGGTGGCAAGGAATAAAGAAGGAAAAACCGTAGGGTGATTTCCCTTTTCCTTCTCTCCATTTCCCCTTCCTGCTTTCCTCCCTCCCCTATTCCTTTCCTCCCTTTTCCCTATGATCTATTCTACCATCACCGGTCTGGGTTTTTACGTTCCTGAAAACGTGGTGACGAACCAGGATCTGACGCAGTACATGGAAACGTCGGACGAGTGGATTCGTGAACGCACCGGTATTGAGCAGCGCCGGTATTTCACCTACGGGAAAGACACCAACGCCAGCATGGCCACGGCCGCTTCCCGGATGGCCATTGAGCGCGCCGGGCTGCAACCAAAGGATGTTGAACTGGTCGTTTTTGCGACGATCACGCCGGATTACTTTTTCCCCGGATCGGCGTTTCTGATGCAACGCGAACTGGGACTGGAAGGAATCGGGGTCATCGACATTCGCAACCAGTGCTCCGGTTTTATTTACGCCCTGTCCATCGCCGACCAATTTATCAGAACCGGTGCGTACAAAACCGTGCTGGTCGTGGGGTCGGAAATCCAGTCGTCCTGGATTAACAAAAGCACGGAGGGCCGAAATGTAGCGGTTATTTTTGGGGATGGGGCCGGTGCGGCCGTTCTTCAGGCGACGAACGATCCGGAACACCGGATTCTGTCCACCCATCTGCACGCCGACGGCCGCTACGCGGAAGATCTGTACGTCCGCGAACCGGGCAGCAGCCGCCCCTCCCGCTCGGCTACCCGGGAAATGATCGACGAAGGCGGTTTTGATGTGGTCATGAACGGCAATGCGGTTTTTAAACACGCGACCGTTCGCTTCACGGAAGTCATTCAGGAAGCCCTGCAGGTCAATGGCTATACGCCCGAAGACATTGCCCTGATGGTGCCCCACCAGGCGAATATCCGTATTTCTGAATATGTTCGGCAGCAGATGAAACTGCCGCCGGAAAAAGTAATGAACAACATCCAGCGCTATGGCAACACCACGGCGGCCTCCATCCCGATTGCCCTGACCGAAGCCTGGGAACAGGGCCGTGTTCATGCCGGGGATCTGATTTGCCTGGCAGCCTTCGGCAGCGGCTTTACCTGGGCTTCCGCGCTTATCAAATGGTAGAATCAGAATGTGTTACGTGCTGCGCAGCGGTAGCCAACTCCTGATTCAGCGGCCGTTAATACTGTCCGATGGCCAGCATCACCAACGTACAGGCCTGAACCGGTTCGATGCCTTGTTGCTGCAACTCCCGCTCAAAAACCGCATTCTCGGTTCCGGGATTAAAGATGACGCGCCGGGGCTTTAGTTTTTTGATGTAATCATACAGGTTTGTCTGGTTTCTCGCCGAGACGTACAGCGTAACCGTGTCAATATCATGCAATTCGGGCTGTCCGGTCCGGATCGGGTTTCCTTTTATGCTACCGGCGCGCAAACCGAGCAACTCCACCTCGTGCCCGTGTTGTACCAGCCGGTTTGCGGCTTTATTGGAATACCGATCGGGGTTTTCCGAAGCGCCAATAACAAGTGTTTTTTGTTTCATTTTAATGGCAGGATGCTTATTTCTAAAACTATCTTTCGTTAAATTAGTTTCTTTTGAAATCCCGATTGCCTGCAGTTTCGTATATATATAGCTTCTGTGCCCGTCTCTGTCTCTTCTGAACCTGGTATTTGAATTGTTACTAATTAGACACATCTTTGTTTAATGAATACCCAGGGTATGTTATACAAATTCCAGTTGCTGATTATTGCTATACCGTCGTTGATTGTTCGTTACCGGAGTTTTTCCAGAGAGATAAAAATTTGCTGAACACTCAATGTATTATTTTGTTAATCGATAATTAAACAAACCTGCCACCAACGACTATTTTTCGGCCTAAACATGACTGATAAACGTACCAGTGTCAACTGGAATGAAAAGTGGGTTTCCATTAAGTTTGATGGGATTGAAAATCCGCCCCATTACGAAGTTTCGAACTTCGGCCGTATGAAAAGCTTCCAGAACGATCCGAAAGAAGGCACGCTCATCAATGGATCGACTATTCAGGGGTATCGCTCCCTCAACATTCGCACGGGTGGAAAAACCATCAACCGTTACTTTCACAAGCTGATTGCGGAATCGTTTCTGATCCGTGAGAATTCCGACCAGACGTTCGTCATTCACCTCGACCACGACAAGAAAAACAATCATTTCCAGAACCTGAAGTGGGTAACGAAGGATGAAATGATTGAACACAACCGCTCCAGCCCGAACATCCTGAACCGGGAAATTCCGCGCCGGACCCGAAATTACAAGCTAACCGAGTCGAAGGTTAAGATGATCAAGAAACTGCTGAAAAACGAGAAGAATCGCCTGAAAATGATCGCGAAGCAGTTTGGCATTACGCACACCCAACTCAACCGGATTCGTTCCGGCGAAAACTGGAAGCACGTTACGATTGACGACGAGACGTCGAGCGAAAAAGAATAAACCGGTTAACACCCCTAGTTTTGCCCCAGACTTTCGCCCTTCAGCCCGCTGCCCATGCCAATGGGCGGAATGTGGGGCAGTGTAATAAAAAAGGTCGTTCCCTCGCCGGTTTCGGTTTCGAACCAGATGCTGCCACCGGCGTGTTCGATCCCTCGTTTGGCAATGGCCAGTCCTAATCCGGAACCGCCTTCTTTGGTGGTAAAGTTTGGCAGGAAAATCTTACTGCGGATCGCTTCCGGAACGCCCACCCCGTTGTCGTTGATGGCGATGTTGATGTGCTCATCACTGACGTTCAGCTGAAGCCGGATCACCGGTTTTCGATCCACCGAAACCGACTGGACACTATTGATAATCAAATTGGTAAGGATGCGGCCAATTAACTGGCGGTCGCCCATCACCATAACCGGGTACGGCGAAATGTCGCGTACGAGCGTTATTTTACCGTCGTCGGCGTAAAGATCAGCGGCTTTATTGATGACGGAGGTGATTTCAAACAGCTCATTTTTTGGCAGCGGCATTTTGGCAAAATCCGAGAAGGAGGTCGCAATGTCGCTCAGGTTATCGATCTGATCGAGCAGCGTATCCAGCGTCCGCTGCAACACCCGCCTGGCCGCCGGATTGTCGGATTTCAGCGTCCGCTGCAGGTGCTGAAGCGTCAATTTCATCGGCGTCAGCGGATTTTTGATTTCGTGGGCAACCTGCTTGGCCATTTCCCGCCAGGCCGATTGTTTTTCGCTCTGCGACAGGGCCTGCTTTTTCTCTTCCAGTTTTACCAGCATCCGGTTGTATTCACCAATCAGCAGGCCGATTTCGTCATCCGATTTCCAGTCCAGCGGCTCATTAAACCGGTCGAGGTTGGTTTTCCGGATCTTTTGCGTAATGATTTTCAGCGGTTTGGTCAACACATTGGATGCCCAGTAGGATACCAGCAGAAAAATCATGAACAGTCCGGTAAAGACACTCAGGGCGGTCGAAACTACGTCGATCAGCTGGCGTTCGAGTTCGGGCTCGGAATTAAAATGCGATACGCCCAGAATTCCCAGTACCTGGCCGTCGGACGTCTTGACACTGGCGTATGCGGTGCGGTATTGTTTCGTCCCGAGCGATTCGGTCAGCAAAATCCGGCTTTCTTTTTCTTCAACCAGGTGAATATACGCTTCCGGATTGATGCGTTTGGATAAATGCCCGCTCTCATAGACCAGGGGTTGCGTTGAACAGCACAGTTTTCCCCGGTTATCAAAAACACTGATTTCGACATCGTCATCCTGCGCAATTTTCTCCAGCTCCTGCTGAATATAGGCTTCCGTTGCGTCGCCTTTTAAATACCGGGTCCAGTTGGGCCGAAAATTTGTGCTGATATTTTTGGCGTTGGTCAGGTAATTGTTTTCCTGGTAGGCGTCGTAATTGGAACTGATCACGCCGAACGTAATGGCAACCACGAGCGCCAGCGGCAGAAAAAACGCAACATTGAGGTAGAGCTGCGTTTTGGTCGAATAATTAATGTAAAACCGGGAGAATCCAAACCGAATGGAGTAGACCAGAAACAGCACTAAAATGTACAGAATCAGGACCAGGTACAAAAAGGAAAAATTAGAAAAAATACTGCGAATCGGGTAATCTTTTGACGAAACAACCACGGTCCGGCCGCCGTCATCCTGCAATCCGACGTGTTTGTACGTTCCGTGCGACAGCCCTTCCTCGTACAAAGCCGGGTCATTCAGGACTTGGGACGGCATTTTGCGTTCGTAGTTATATTCCCCGCTGTTGTTCTGCTTTTTTCCCCGGTGATAGATGGCGTAGCTATAGGCCTGCGTTTCCGGGGCCTGAATAAATTTCTTGTCCGTCAGCAGTTCCGGCGAAAGGCTACCGGGATTGTTGTCTTTCGGTTTCAGTTCGAGAACGACGTGTCCCACTTCCTTCGCACCCTGCATAACGTCCAGAAACTGAACGTATTTAATGGAGTTGTTGCCGGTTTCTTTGATGAAATAAATGTCGCGATACTGCGTTTTATACCGCTCCTGACGGAAACGTACCGCGTATTGTTCGAAATTGACTTCCGTTTGCGGATAATCGGCCCGTTGTGGGTTGTTCTTGAACACCAGCACATCAACTGTGTAGCGATCAAAATATTTGTCCAGCAAACCGTTTTTTACGCGTTGCTGGATTCGTTCACGAATGAGCAGCGTGTCACTGGTCAGGGCGCGAATAACGCCGGTATCCTGCAAAATGGAAGTCCGTGCCTTGTTGAGCAGAAATTCGCCAAACGCGTCGTTTTCCACTAAGAGCTGCTTACCAAATTCCCGTTTGTTAACCAGATCTCGTTTCAACCCCTGGCTGTAGACCACATACGTTGCCACGGCGGCACAAATCATGGCCGTAAAAAACAGATACAGGGTCGTTTTGTACCGGAAGGAGTACAGGGAACGGGGAAAACGGCTTAGGTACAGCACCAGAAAATACACACCATGGAGGCTTAAAATCCAGGGGATGGGCGTGCCATTCAGCCAGAAAATCAGTGCAGCCAATCCGGTGCCTGCCGAAAACCAGATAAGCCCCCGCCAATAGGAAATGTTCAGGCGAATGAACAGGCTGGACAGAACGTGCTGCAGCAGGAAAAAAACCGTTGATATGCCAATAAACAACAGCAGGCAAGCCAGTTTCAGGCTGGTGAAGGACAGGCTAAGGGTGATATCCAGCGTGAAACCCGACTTCTCATAGATCGTATTCAGTTCATCAAAACAGGCGTAAAAAACCGCATAACTGACAACTACCGAAACCACCGAAACCACCGCCTTCAGGCCGTCCGATTGCCGAAGCAGCCAGTAGTACGAGCGGGTGCGGTAGAACGTACTGGCCCCATACAACGCCAGCACCACCAGAACGGCGCAGTTCAATAACTGATCCCCCAGCGAAGGGGCCACCACCGAGGAGGCAAAGAATTTGGAATTGAACAGGTCGCTTTCCAGAAAGAGAAACGGAACGCCGAAATACAACATCACCACCCGCAGCGTGACCAGATACAGGGCCAGAATGATAAAACCCGCTCCGTAATGCCGGCTTCGGCGCAGATTCAGCGTTCGGCGAATCAGGTAAATACCCATGAAAAATACCGACAACATCGCCAGAATAACCGTATTGACCGGCGACGTCTGATTCTGATAGCCTTCCATCTGCGGAGGAACCACCGAAAACAGAAAAACCGGCGTCTGGTCGTACATACTCTGGTAAACATTGTTCTTTTCGGTGGTCACCTGCTGCGGATCAATGGAGAACAGATCCGGATTATAGCCCGAACGCAGGTAACTGTTTTCGTTCTGGTAACGGCGGTATACATTGACCAGCGAAAAAACCTCCAGGGAGTCCTTGCCCCGTTTAATAAATTGCCGGTTTACAAGGTAATCGCCCTGCGGAAACGACAAATACCGGGGATAAATGATGCTTTTCAGGCGCTTATAATCGGGAATAAACCGAAAATCGGACCAGAAAAGGAGTTGTTGATTCCTGAAAATGAAGTAGGGATATTTTGACTCCAGCTTTAACCCCGCAAAAGTCTGCGGAACCGAGTCCTTCAGCACATCAGCCACCGACTGTAATTCTTCGGAGCTGATGGCCAGTTCGCTTTTAATGCGTTGCTGCGTGGTGTGCAGGTATTGCTCATCGGCTGCGCTGATAGCCCCTCGTTCCAGCACGGAATAGAAAAAAACCGATAACCCCAGGGCCAGCAGTGATAAAATCAGAAATATGTGCCTGTTGAGTAGACTCACAACCAAATTGGATGAAAGGGCTTTAGCTTTCACTGTCTGATTTAACCCCAAAATCATGCCAGAATTTCTGGCATGTTCCCGACGCTATTTAATGGTGTCTGATAATACCTGATCGGGTTTCACAATTGTAAAACCCCGCCCCTCTTCATTGGTCTCGAACCCGACTTCCACGCCCAGCACATACAGCAGGTGCTTTTTGTCAATAATGACCCGAATCGAATCGATCTCAAAGACTTCATCGGCTGGGCCAGCCTGGTCGAAACCCAATAGCCACGACGAACCGCAGCCGCCCCCCCGAATCCCAACCCGCAGGCCGTAGGTATCGGGAATTTTATTGGCCCGAAACGTGTCCTGAATCTGATTCCGTGCTTCGGACGTCAAACGAACCGGATTTTCGATACCGTCAATAAACATACTAAGTAAAATTTCCGTTTGCTGACTGAAATTTACAAACTTTGCCCTACAATATTGCCAAACGTTCGTAGTTTTCGGATTGTGGTGCGGTAGTTTCCCCTAAATCTTTTCGATTTATCGGACAATTAAGCAGTATAGACGGCGTCAATTGATTCGTAGAAACTGAAAAATTCGTATGGACCTTATTCCTGATTTGTTAAAATTGCTGGTTCCGGCGGGGCTGGTTTTGTACGGCATGTATGTAACCGTCAAGCTGATGCTGGAGCGGGAAGCCGACAAACAGCGCGTCGATCTAAAAAACCGGTATGCCAGCGAGGTAACCCCCCTGCGCCTACAGGCGTATGAACGCATGGCGCTGTTTCTGGAACGGATTACACCCAGCAACCTGCTGCTGCGCCTGAGCGGTCAGGCAACGATGGCCCTTGAATTTCAGCAACTGCTGCTGCGCGACATCCGGGAAGAATACAATCACAACGTATCGCAGCAGATTTACATGAGCCCGGCGGTTTGGGAAGCCGTCCAGAATGCGATGAATGAAATGGTTTTGCTCGTCAACGAATCGGCGGGCGAAGTAGCCCCCGATGCCCCGGCCCTGGATTTGTCCAAGAAGATTTTCGACAAAATCATTCAGAAAAATGTCCAGCCAACCGCAGCCGGTCTCAAAGCCGTGAAAGACGAGGTACAATCCATTTTTCTGTAAGGTTTAAGTACGTTGGCCCAAGACTTCTGAGGATAACGTTAAGGCTTCGGCCAGTCGGCCCCGGTCAATCTCCAGCGGAACGCCCGCTTTATCGAGCTGATCAACCAGCTGTTCGGTGGGCAGATTGCCGGTCAGATCGTCGGCCGCCATCGGGCAGCCGCCAAAACCGTGCAATGCCCCATCAATGCGTTGCACTCCCGCCCGCAAAGCCGCCTGCACTTTTTCGGTAACCTGCTCCGGCCGGGAATGCAGGTGTGCCCCGAATTCGATGGTCGGGAAGGTTTCCAGCAAATACGCAAACAGGGTTTCGATGCTGGCGGGCGTTGAAGAGCCAATCGTGTCGGAAGGAGCGATAATCTGAACGCCGATCCGGACCAGCCGCTCCGTAAACCGGCCAATCAGTTCCGGGTTGTACGGGTCGCCATACGGGTTTCCAAAGCCCATCGACAGGTAAACGATCAGTTGCTTCTGGTGCGCAAGGCATTGTTGCTGAATAACTTCCACCTCTGCAAACGCCTGTTCGATGGTTTTGTTGGTGTTGCGCAGCTGAAACGTTTCCGAAACCGACAGCGGAAAACCAAGGTACTGAATCTGCGGGTACAAAACCGCCTGTTCGGCACCGCGCCCGTTGGCAATGATGGCCAGCAGTTTCGTTTGGGTATGGGATACATCCAGCCCCGCCAGCACCTCCGCCGTGTCGCGCAGTTGCGGAATGGCTTTGGGCGACACGAAACTCCCGAAATCCAGCGTATCGAATCCCACGCCCAGGAGCGCGTTCAAATACCGGATTTTGTCGGCGGTCGGAATAAAATCGTGCAGCCCCTGCATGGCGTCGCGCGGGCATTCGATCAGTTTAAACGGCTTCATGCTGCAAGATGGTGGAATCCCACGAAAGATGTTGTTTTTCAAACCGGCAATTCATCTGTAATGCGTAGTTTTGCGGTTTTTCCGGAAAAACCGCCTTCTGGTTTTTGGACGAAACAAATCAGAACTGCTAGCCTGCGGTTGGTGTTATCGTACGGATACACGGGCTAAACGGGTCCGTCCACCGGTCCGGAAAATGATTCCCAGCGGTATTCCGAAAAGGCCCGGACCGTAATCCGGTAGTACGCAACAACAAGAACACCCATTAAATGCTTTACCCTGATTCATTTGAACAAAAGTTAGGTTTCGATAAAATCCGCGATTTACTCCGGGAGGCTTGTCTGAGCCCGCTGGGGCAGTCGTATGTCGATAAAATCCGGTTTTCCGACAACTTCCAGCTGATCGATAAAATGCTCCGGCAGGTGGCCGAGTTCAAAACCATCGTGCAGTATGAGCCGGAATTTCCCGCGTCGAATTACCTGGACATTCGTCCGCAACTGAGTAAAATCCGGATCGAAGGCATGATGCTCACCGAGCAGGAATTCTTCGATCTCAAACTGACCCTGCGGACCATTCAGCTCTGCCTGCGGTTTTTGGCGGGTAAGGAAAAAGAAACGTATCCGTACCTGAACGAACTGGCCGATACCATCACCGTCGATAAAAAGATCACTGACGCCATCGAGCGGGTCATCGACGACCGGGGTCACGTCCGCGATTCGGCCTCGCCCGAACTGGCCTCCATCCGGCGACGCATCATCAGCGAGCAGGCCGGGTTGCGGAAAAAGATGGACAGCATCATGAAAAACGCCCGCCAGCAGGGCTGGATGCCCGACGATATTTCGCTCACCATCCGAAACGGCCGGGTGGTGATTCCGATTTCGGCGGAACACAAACGGCGGCTGAAAGGCTTTATTCACGACGAATCGGCGACGGGGCAGACGGTTTTTATCGAACCGGCGGAAGTGTTTGATACCAACAACGAAATCCGCGAAATGGAATACGAGGAACGGCGCGAAGTGGCCCGCATCCTGCGCGAGCTAACGACCTTGTTGCGCCCTTCCCTCCCCGATTTACAACGCGCGACGACCTTCCTGGGCTTGATCGACTTTATTCGTGCCAAGGCCAAATTTGCCCTGCAGATCGATGCCGATATGCCCAAACTGGTCAATCAGCCCTTGATCGACTGGCTTCAGGTCCGGCACCCGTTGCTCCACCTGTCGTTTCAGAAACAAGGCAAAAAAGTGGTGCCGCTGACCCTGCTGCTCGACCCGAACCAACGGATTCTGATTATTTCGGGGCCGAACGCCGGGGGGAAATCCGTGGCCCTGAAAACGATTGGCCTGTTGCAATACATGGTGCAGAGCGGTTTGCTGATTCCGGTGATCGAAGGTTCGACGGCGGGAATTTTTCAAAACCTGTTCATCGACATTGGCGATGAGCAATCCCTTGAAAATGACCTCAGTACCTACAGTTCGCACCTGACCAGCATGAAGGCCTTCGTGACGTTCGCGAACCGTAAAACCCTGTTTCTCATCGACGAATTTGGCACCGGAACCGAACCCGGTTTGGGCGGAGCCATTGCCGAAGCCATTCTGGAAGACCTCACGAAATCGGGCGCGTACGGCGTCATCAACACCCACTACACCAACTTGAAGCTGTTTGCGGATAAAACCACGGGCCTGGTCAACGGAGCGATGCGGTTCGACGGCGAGCACCTGGAACCCTTGTATGAACTTGAAATTGGTCGGCCGGGCAGTTCGTTTGCGTTTGAAATTGCGTCGAAAATCGGGTTGCCCAAACCGGTGATCGACCGGGCGAAGGAAAAACTGGGATCGCAACAGGTGAACCTCGAAAAACTCCTGAAAGAGCTGGACATTGAGAAGCGGGTTTTTGCCGAAAAGAATATGGAAGTCGGCATCAATCAGCGCAAACTGGCCCAGCAACTGGCCGAAACCAACGCCCTGAAAACCCGGCTCGACAACGACCAGAAACGACTGCTGAACGAAGCCAAGCAGAAAGCCAAGGCCCTGGTTTCGGAAGCCAACCAGCGCATCGAAAACACCATTCGGGAGATTAAGGAAAACAAGGCCGAGCGCGATATGACGCGGCTGGTGCGGCAGGAACTGGAACAGTTTGAGAAAAAAGAACTGAAACCGGAAACGCTGGTGGAAGAGCCCGGTCGTGCCTCAGCCAAATCGGAAACGGACGATTTTACGCCCGACAACACCGCCATTTCGCCGGGTAGTTTTGTCCGGATCAAAGGCCAATCGACGATTGGTGAGGTGCTGGCCCTGCGGGGGAAAGACGCCGAAATCCGGATTGGCGACCTGAAATCCACGGTCAAGCTGAACCGGCTGGAGAAAGTCAGCCGGAAGGTTTACCGCGATGCGGTGGGCGAATCATCACGCCCCAAAATGCAGGGTATCGACCTGAATGAGAAGATGATGAACTTCAGTTTCAACCTCGACATCCGGGGGCAACGGGGTGAGGAGGCAATGGTGGAACTCGATAATTTCATCAACAACGGCCTGATGCTCGGCTACTCCGAACTCCGGATCGTGCACGGCAAAGGCGACGGAATTCTGCGAACGCTGGTGCGGAACCACCTGCGGACGTTCCCGCAGGTCGCTTCCATGCAGGACGAACACGCCGACCGGGGCGGTGCCGGGGTGACGGTGGTGAAATTGGCTTGAATCACCCAGGCGGTTCAAGCCAATTGACTTGCACTTTATCAGACGGTTTACGACGCCGGAAGGAACCCGGTTTCTAAAATACTGCGTCCCTCCAGGTACGATCTGGTGCCGTCGGCACGTTCGGTCCTTAACGGCGTCCGTCAGCCGCTGGTGGATACCCGCAAACGGAAAAAGTGACGGACTGAGTTTTCGCCGTGTTGGAAAAAACCGTTTCTTTACCCGTTCTTTCAAAAGCTGCGTTGCGCTTCCTGACCAACTTGTATGAATTTTAAACGCTTCCTTCCCCATTTCATAGCCGTCATTGGGTTTGCGGTTTTGGCCGTTGTGTACTGCTCGCCCGTTCTGAAGGGGAAACGCCTGAACCAGCACGACATCATCCAGTCCGTGGCGGCTGGCCGCGAGGTGGTTGACTACCACAAGCAAACCGGCGAGTGGGCCTGGTGGACCAACAGCATGTTTGGCGGTATGCCCGCTTACATGATTTCCGGTGATTACCCAACCAGTCTGACTCACAAGCTTGGCCAATACATCAACCTGCTGCTGCCCGATCCGGCCAACTACATCTGGCTGATGATGGTGGGCGGTTTTGTGCTGATGCTGGCGCTGGGAGCCAATGTCTGGCTGTCGGCGGTGGGGGCCGTCGCCTACGCTTTTGCTTCCTATCAGTTATTGAGTCTCGAAGCGGGCCACGTTTCGAAAATACTGGCCCTGGCCTACGCCCCGGGCATTCTGGGCGGGGTTGTGATCGCCCTGCGGGGCCGTTACCTGGCCGGAGCCGCCCTGACGGCCCTGTTTCTGGGCCTCGAATTATACGCCAACCACGTTCAGATTACCTATTATCTGGCCTTTGGTATTGTGGTTTACGTCCTGATCGAAAGTGTGGCAGCGCTGCGGGAAGGGCGCGTCCGGCAACTGCTGCTGGCCTTGTCGGCGCTGGCCGTGGCGGCAGTTCTGGCCGTCGGAACGCACACGACCCGGCTCTGGAATGCGTCCGATTACGTGACGGTTTCGACCCGGGGCAAATCCGAACTGACCATCCAGCCGAAAGCCGAAGCGGGCGCTCCGTCCACGTCCAGCACGGGAGATGGCCTGGGCAAAGAATACGCTTTTCAGTACAGCTACGGCGTTGGCGAAACGTTTACGTTGCTGATTCCGAATTTCGCCGGTGGCCCTTCAGCGGGCTCCCTGACTACGAGTTCAGAAACGTATAAAAGGTTGACCGGTATTGGGGTCGATCCGACGATGGCGCAGCAGTTTATACAACAAATACCGCTCTACCACGGAAATTTATACAGCCAGTCTGGCCCGGCTTATGCGGGCGCCATCGTTATTTTTCTGTTTGTGCTCGGCCTGCTCATTGTTCCGGGGCGCCTGAAATGGTGGGCGCTGGGCATCGCGCTCCTGTACATCGCCTGGGCCTGGGGCAGTAATTTCCCGGCGCTCAATTACACCTTCTTCGATTACTTTCCCGGTTTTAACAAGTTTCGGGCCGTTACGATGACCCTGACGCTGGCGCAATTGCCACTGGTTATGCTGGGCATTCTGGCCCTGAATCAGCTTGCCGAGCAAAAATGGTCGGCGGCCCAGCTCAACCGTCCCTTGCTGATCAGTCTGGGCGCAACGGCCGGTTTGGCGCTGCTGATGGCGCTTATTCCGACGGTTTTTCAAAGCTTTCGGGGGCCCAACGATGCCATGTTTTCGAGCAGTCTGGAGCAGGCCCTGCAAAACAAGAATTTGGCCGACCAGGTGTTTTCGGCCATCATCGAAGACCGCATCGGCATGCTTCGTTCCGATGCCTTCCGGTCGGCAGTGCTGATTTTGCTGGTGGGCGGGCTGATCGGGCTGTTTGTTCGCAACCGCATCAGGCCGGTTGTTTTCTATCCCTTGTTGTTGGCGCTGGTCATTTTCGATCAGTTTGGCGTCGACAAACGGTATTTTAACAACGATGATTTTGTCAACAAACAAGCCATTCAGGAAACCGTGACGCCAACGGCCGCCGACGAGCAAATTCTGGCCGATAAAGCCCTCGATTACCGCGTCCTGGACCTGACTACGAGCTTCATGAGCGACGCCAAAGCGTCCTACTTCCACAAATCGCTGGGCGGGTATCACGCGGCCAAAATGCGCCGGTATCAGGAACTGGCCGAGTTTCAGCTCTACCGGAATTTGCGGGAAGCGCCCGGTTCGCCGAGCTATTTTAACGTAATCAACATGCTGAATACGAAGTATTTCATTACTCAGGGGCAGTCGGCCAATCCACAACAGGCCCCGGGGCCGCCGGTGGCCCAGCCCAACCCCGGCGCTTTGGGCAATGCCTGGTTTGTAGAGAACTTCCGGCTGGTTCCGAACGCGAATGCCGAAATGCAGGCGCTCGACAGTCTGGATACGCGCCGGTCCGCGGTGGTCGATCAACGGTTTGCCGAACAATTGAACGGTTTGAAGATTCAGCCGGATTCGGCCGCCAACTCGATTCGACTGACCAGTTACAAACCCAATGAGCTAACGTACGAAAGCAACGCCAGCAGTGAGCAACTGGCGGTTTTTTCCGAAATCTATTACAACGTTCGCGACGAGTGGAAAGCCACCGTTGATGGCCAGGAAGTGCCGCACCTCCGCGCCAACTACGTCCTTCGGGCCATGCGCGTTCCGGCGGGCAAACACACCATCGTGTTCAAATTCGACCCGGTTTCCATCCGGGTTGGCAAAGTGGTTGACCTGGTGTGTTCGCTGCTCATTATTGCCTTCATCGGAACGGCGGTTTTTATGGAGAACCGGAAGAAAAAGGCGTAGTCAAAATACACCGGCCCGGTTTTTAAAAACCGGGCCGGTGTCCCGCGCTGGTCGGGACATTCAGGACCGCAACAGCCGCCGAATCGCCACCAGGTGCGCGAATAAAACGGCGGGAACGACAAAACCGGGCAATCCGATAAACGGAATTTTCAACACGCCCACATTCGGCTGGTCAAACGCCAGTTGCTGCATCGGCGTCGGTGCCGACAACACGGCATGGCTCACAATGTTGATAAGCAAAACCAGTGCGATCCCGTTCCAGATCAGCAGCTTCCGGCGGGATGCAGGCTGGTTCTGCCCCGCCCAATACCTGGCCAGCGGAGCCGTCAGCCCGGCCAGAATATCGAAATTTCTCCCTTCAAACGTCATCAATTCCGGGATTTGTTGGTCCAAAAATAAGCCATACAACACCAGCTCCACCGGAATCCGGATCGTATGCAGGTACGTCAGCGTTTGGATTGGCAACTGATCCAGAAAAAACCGTCCCTTTTTCGTCAGAAACAAGGCACTGATTCCAATCAAGGGCGGCAAAACGGCGATTAAAAACCGGGGCGGAACCGCATCGATCCGCAGGAAAAAGTGGTTTTGGGCCAGCACCCCTAAAACCGCAAGCCAGCCCAGCAGGAAAATCAGAAAAAAACCGGCTTTGGTGGGGACGGCTTTGCGAAGGGCGGCATAAAAAACCGCGAGCGTCAGGAGCAAAATTGCACCGAAACACAGGCTGAGCCAGAAGGGTGGATTCTCGTAAAGATGGGAAAGATTCGGTTGCATGCTGGTTTACAGATTTATTCAACGCTGTAAAACAAGGCGGCAAAACGATCCGCGAAGTGCGTTTCCGCTACGGATTCGATGAATGGTACGGAAACCGCCGATGAATGGTCAGCGCGGGCTGAGCTGACGGAGCCATTTTCTGAATTCGGCGTTCCGGTACCGGCTCACCGTGACCGTTTCGTCGGGCCGGTTTTTGTGCAAAGGCGGGCTCAGCAATACCAGCAGCTTGCGGTTGCGGTCGTCCTGCACGCTCCGGACGGCTTGCGGGGATACCATAAACTGGCGGTTCAACGGGAAAAAATACCCGTCGGGCACTTTAGGTTCGAGTTTCGCAAAGGAGGTGTACTCCGTAGTCAGTTGCTGTCCGTCGGTTTTGACCAGCAACACCACCCCCTGCGTGGAGAAGAAATAAGCAATCTCGTCGGGCCGGAACCGAAACTGGCGGTTTCCCGCATCAATCAAAACCGCTGCATCTGAAACCGCTCCCCCTTTCGTCTGCCCTTCGGCTAAGTGGTTGTTGGGTGTATCCGTCGCCCGTAGCTTCTCGATCCGAAACGCCTGAAGGAGATACAAGCCGACATAGCCCCCGTTGATCAGGCTGGCAATCGTCAGGCAGACAAAAACACCGGACGTGAGCTGGACCGCGTTGGGCCAGGCGCCCGAATAAAACCGGATGGCACCGGGAAAAACTACCGAAAAAGTCAGGATGGTGGCGGCACCACCCAGCAGAATTTGCCAGCGGATTCGCCGGGCGGGGTGGTCGGAGAAGGGCAATCGGCGGTCAAGGTACCGGAAAATCACCACGTTAACCGTCCAGCACGTTAGCATGACCGTTGCCACCGTTAAAAAATAAGCGGTCGGAAACTGATAATCGTCCTGCCACGGGAAATGTCGGTAAAAGACCACGTGCGAAGCGATCGTCGCCAGAACAGGAACGATGATCAACAACAAACCGTGTTGCCGACGGCTCAGTGGTTCCATCTCTCCTTGTCTTTTCCTGTTGCCATAAAACCAGAATGGTTTACTTGCTGTTACTCTTCAAAATCACAACGCATGGAACCAGAAGAAACCGCACCGGAATCCGACAAACTCGACCGCATCGTGGACGCCCGCATGAAGCTGAAACGCCGGTTTGAAGAAGCGATGCAGAAGACGCCGTCGGTGGCCGACCATATCGACGGACCGAATAAGCCGCTGGGTTCGGGGCCACCGAATCGCCACGGTATGCCGAAGGTACCAAAAAGTCAGACGGTTACGAAAAAATGGCCGGTTCTTGACCTGGGCCATCATCCCACTATTCCAATCAACAAATGGCAACTGGCCATCGATGGCGAAGTGGAGCACCCCATCCGGCTGAAGTGGGCCGACTTTATGGCCCTGCCCCAAACCAAGGATGTAAGTGACTTTCACTGCGTAACCACCTGGTCGAAGCTCGACGTGCCCTGGGTGGGGGTCCGCTTTGCCGACCTGGCTGCGCTGGTGATGCCCAAAGAAACGGCGACGCACGTCATGTGTTACGGTTTTGACGGGTATTCAACGAACCTGTCGCTGGAGGAAGCCCTCAAACCGGATGTGCTGCTCGTTCACACGGCCGAAGGGCAGCCGCTTCCGCGCGAACACGGCGGGCCGCTCCGGATGATTACGCCCCAACTCTACGCCTGGAAAGGGTCCAAGTGGATCAAACGCATCGAATTTCTCGCCGGAAACCGCCTGGGTTTCTGGGAAGAACGCGGCTATTCCAACACGGCCTACCCCTGGCGGAATGATCGGTATAGTTAAGAATGATGAATGAGGAGCGATGAACGATGAATGAGCTAATGCAAGACAATTTGTTGTTCATCGCTCCTCATTCAGCGTCTCTTTATATCGAATTCTCCATAAACGCGTAACACAGCATATGACAGATGGTCATGTGAGCGTCTTCCACGCGACCGTAATGTTCGGAGTCGATGACAATGACTTCATTTGCCAATTCTGCTAGTTTTCCGCGTTTTCCGCCCACCAGCGCCACACTCGTCAAGCCGTGGTCGCTGGCCCACTGAACGGCTTTTACCAGGTTGGGCGAATTACCGCTCACGCTCATGGTCAGCACCAGATCGCCCGGCTGCGCATAGTTCTGCAACTGCCCCGCAAACACATCGTCGTAGGAATAATCGTTGCCGAGGGCAGTGATCCAGGCGGTATTGTCGTTCAGCGAGAGGCAGCGAAACCGCTTGCCCAGCTTATCGGAGGCTCCTTTGCCCAGGTCGGTAATGAAGTGGGACGCATTGGCCGCGCTCCCGCCGTTGCCGAACACAAACAATTGCCGGTCTTCTTCCCAGCAGGTTTTCAGCAGGTTTACAATCTGCGTTACTTGCCCAACCGGAATCGAGTCGATCGCGGCCTTATGATCGGTCAGGTATTGTTCAAAATACGTTTGCATACAAAATAAAGGGTGAAGAATGCCGGTTTTCAGGTCGGTACAACTGGATCTGTAGACCTGTAAATGTTATAAATTCAGTGCTCCGATCGGCACAGTATTTTCGCCTAGTTCGGCCAGCCGAACCGCCGGGCCGGGCTGGAAAGCGCCCATTAAGAACGTGGGTAGCCGTCTCTCGACAGCCGCCCGCAACGGTTCGCCCGTCAGCGACAGGCCCCCGCCCAACACGATCACATCCGGATGCAGCAGGTGAACGACGTGCGACAGGCCAAAAGCCAGGTCGTCGGCCATGCGTTCGAAAATCCGCCGGGCGGTTTCGTCGCCCTGGTCGAACGCTTCCCGTAAAAACCGGGCCTCGCCCGCGGTGGCCGACCCAACCCGTTGCTTTAAAAGGGAGTCCGGCGGCAAGGTAGCAATGGCCTGGCGGATTTCCTGATCGACGGCCCAGCCGGAACAAACCGACTCTAGCGTTGTACCGGATTTGTCTAGCCGGAGGTGACCGATTTCGGTTTCGCCCGGCGGCATTCCGTGGTAAATCTGCCCGTCGACCACCATACCGCCCCCTACTCCACTGCCCAGCGTGACGTAAAAAACGTGACGAAAACCGCGCCCCGCGCCGTGCAGCGCTTCGCCCAGTGCCGCCACGTTGGCGTCGTTCTCCACCCGAATCCGCCGGGCCGACGTTCGTTCGTGCAGCCAGTCGGTCAGCCTAAAACCGGACCACCCCTCGATCTGGTGCGAGGTTGCGATCTGACCCGTTTGCGTATTGACCGGCCCACCGAAGCCAACCCCAACGGTTTGGAGTGGTTCGGACACCTGCCCGATCGTTTCTTCGATGTGCTGTAAAATACCGGCCGCGCCCCGGGACTTATCGACCGTATAGCGAAAGTGCTGCCGGATGCCGGCGCCTTCGCCCGTGACGATTTGCAGTTTCGTCCCGCCAATTTCAATACCAAGATTCATTATAATAAGTCGGATGGCTGATCCGGCGGGCAAAGGTAAAAAAGAAAAAATTTATCGCAGGCTATCTTTTTGGAGATACCGATAATTTCGGCTCGTCAAGGCCGGAAGCTGGACCGGAGCGCCATTTTGCCAGGAGTCGGCACCGGAAAGCGCCGGGCGACCCAGAATGTCGCTGCGCTGTTTTTGTTTTTCGGCGGTCGATTCTTTCAGGCGCCGGTCCCGGTTTTGCAGCAGAGCCGGATCGAGCTGGCCATCCCGCGTGAAACTCATCATCAGGGCCGGACCGCCGTACGGAAGGGGAAAATCCTGACCGGTATGCCAGGTCTGCCAGGTTTTGCCGTAAGCCGACACCAGGGTAGTCATCAGCTTGTGCTCAGCTTCGGGCGCGAGATCGGGCGCCATCAGCAAACCGCTTTTGACGGCGTAGCGGTAGCTGTGCCAAAGCTTTTTTTCATCGTCCGGCAGCGTTCTGAACAGGCTATCCGAAATAATGTATTCAACGCCCATCAACCGGGCGTTTGGTCCGCTGCCGTCAAGAATAACACATTGCGTGAGGTGTGCGCTGAATTTCTGACAGAAATGATGCGTTTCCAGCTGGCCCGCCCGGTGGCCGTTGTAAAAATGAAAACCGCTGAAATGCTGGTCAAAATTCGGAACGGCGGTTTTTGATTCGTCGTCGCTGGAGCCGGTTTTGGCAGGATCGGCAGCTTGTTTTTGGGAAGACGAAAAATCTCCTCCGCAGGCCAGAATCGACGCAGCCAGAAGTATGTAGAACCCGAATCTGATCATTAGTGCTGATTACCCATTCTCTTCATCTCGTGCAATCAGAACGTCGATTCGGGGCGTTTATTTGCAAAAAACCGGAAATCAGAAATTCCATTTATTATCCGGATATTTTTACTTAATCTGTCAATTTACAGTCGCTGGCTGAAAAACCAATTTTATTTAAAGAAAATAATTAATGTAAAATGCGGAACGCTACATGTAAACGTGTTTTCTAATCTAAACCTTTTACATGTAGCGTTCGCTCCATCAACGGGTCGCATGCAAATAAACACTTGTATGCAAAAACACAAACCCGATCAGTTCAGGTGAAAAGGTTGCCTTTCCTGCGTTATAATTTTGGAATTATGAATGAGTCCAAGGACCAATAAACCGATCACAATCGCCACCACAATTTGCAGCGAAGAGATCAGATTAAATTGCGATGATTCACTTTTCGATTCCTTCACAAGATCCTGTCCCACAGCCGATTGAATACTGATTAATTCATTGAGCGATTTGATGGACTGCTGAAAGATAACAGCCGCCCGCTTATTGAACAGCTCACTACCTGCGACTGAATCGCCCCGCTGTTTAAGCGCAATAATTTCATTTTCCAAAACCGCATACGTTCTCACCCGGTTTTTGAACGCATCGAGACTTTTAGCTTCTTCGGCGATCAGAAATGTTTTTTCAAAATTCCTGATCAGCGAGTCAATGGCCTGGTCCTTTTTTCTCAATTGTCCGCTTAGTTGCGCCGAAGTTAAGTCCGAATTGGAAAAAAGATAATGTTCCAGCAATAAGCGCTTGGTATACAGATTTTCGCTTAAATAAACCATATCGACCGCCGGAATAAGGCGGTCCTGATAGATCGATGAAAATGATTTATCTAGATCCCTCATCGTACTTTTTGAAAGAAACGAACACAACACAACCAGCGCCATAATGCCGGTCAATAAAACGGCGGCCTTTATTTTCTGCTGAATGACAAATGACCACTTCATAGGCTTATTAAATTAATTTGTCCGAAGCAACTTTGCTTTCCTCTTCCTATCATACAAACGAAAATACGAATATTTCCATATAATCTGCCAACGGGTTTAAAACCTCCGACGAAGGGTTTGCCTTCTTTATCGTTCTCACCCGGTTTCTGAACGGTTACCGGTTTGTTAAAAAACAAAAAATATTTTACATACATATAGTGAATTAATAATTTCATTTTACATACATTTGGTGAATTAACAACCTAAACGTTGCCTGAACAGATCCATGAAAGGAACCAATCTGGGCGAATTTGAAGAATTGGTGCTGCTGACCATCGCGGCACTCGTCAACGAGGCTTATAGTGTCGCCATTTGCGACGAATTGGAGAAACATACCGGTCGGGTAACCAAACTTGGCGTTGTTCACGCCGTGCTGAACCGGCTCGAAGAAAAAGCGCTGGTTCAAAGCAGCCTGGGCGAAGCCACCAGCGCCCGGGGTGGCAAACGCAAACGGTTTTATGAAGTGACGCAGGCCGGAAAAGTGGCCTTAATCAAAGCAAAAGAAGTTCGGGAGGCCCTCTGGCGCATCATTCCCGGTTTCAACCTGGAAGGTTCCGTATGAAAACGCCCCACCCAAAACCGCCCCGCTGGGCGCAGACACTGCTCCGCTGGTACTGCCGTCCCGAGCTGCTCGAGGATCTGGAAGGCGACATGAACGAGTACTTCGAGCGCAATCTCACCACCAAAGGAGCCCGCCGGGCCCGACTGATTTACTGCGCCGATGCGTTGAAGTTTTTTCGATTATACACCATCCGTAAACCCGATTTTCTCTTTGTCTTCATTCACTGGATCATGATTGGCAGCTACCTTAAAACCTCCCGGCGCAGTCTGGTGCGGAACAAGTTGTTCTCACTCATCAACATTTTCGGGCTGGCCGTCAGCATGTCGGTGGGCCTGCTGATCATTGCCTTCCTGACGGACGTACTGACGTACGACCGTTTTCACGAAAAAAGAGACCGGATTTACCGCGTTTTTACGACCGATCAGCAAACCGGGCAACCCGCCATGAACCTGGCTTCGACCTCAGCCAAAGCCGGGCTGAAAATCCGGGAAACCCTCCCCGGTATTGATGCCGTTACGCTGCTCCGCCGGGGATTTGGCGGAGACGCCCTGGTGGGTGAAACGGCCGTTCCGCTGGGTGGACTCTGGGCCGACGAACACTTTTTTCAGGTGTTCACGTTTCCGATGGTGCAGGGCGATCCGGCGACGGCCCTCAAAGAACCGTATTCGCTGGTTTTGACCGAAAAGTCGGCCCTCAAATTATTCGGCGAAACAAATGTGCTGGGCAAAACCGTCCGGTTCGACACCTTCAATTACGTGGTCACCGGTGTTCTGAAAGACATTCCGAAGTTATCACATCTGCGGTTTGAGTCCCTGGCGTCGTTCTCCACGGCGGCCCTGCAAAAAACCGACTCCGACGGTGATTTTCTGGACTGGCGAAACATCTATTCGACATACATTTATTTGGTTTCGTCGAAAAATCAGGACGTTAGCACCTTACAAGCCAATTTAGACCAACTAAGCACGGTCGAGAACTCGGCGCTAAAAAACCGGGTCATTGGCCTTTCGCTGCAGCCGTTGAAACAAATCACGCTGGGTAAAAACCTGGGCAACCCGATTGGGCCTACCATGAACATCATCGTCGTTTGGGTGTTGGGCGGTCTGGCGTTCGTCGTTATTTTATCGGCCTGCTTTAATTACACCAACCTGTCGATTGCCCGCTCCTTCCGGCGCTCCCGCGAAGTTGGGATCCGGAAAGTAATCGGCGCCCGGAGAAGCCACGTTCTGGGCCAGTTCATTGCCGAGTCGGTGCTTATCTCGCTGCTGGCGCTGGTGCTTGGGTTCGTGCTTTTTTTGCTGTTACGCCCGGAATTCATGGCCCTCGCTCCTCAACTGGCCGACCTGGTTTCGCTGGAAATATCGTTTCGGCTCCTCCTGTTTTTCATCGTTTTCGCCGTCGCGGTGGGGTTTATGGCCGGTTTTTTGCCCGCTTTGTTTTTTTCCCGCATCAAGGCCATTCAGGTTTTAAAGGATGTATCGTCGCTGCAACTTTTCCGGCACGTCACGATGCGCAAAGCCCTGATTGTGGTTCAGTACGTTTTCTCGCTGATGTTTATTACCGCCACGCTGATTGGCTACCGGCAGTACCGGGGCTTTCTCACGTTTGACCTCGGCTTTTCCACCAAAAATATCCTGAATATTGACCTCCAGGGCAACAAAAGTGACGTTTTGCTTAAAGAATTAGCGGCCATTCCGGCCGTCGATCAGATCTCCAAATCCCGCATCATCACGAGTCTGGGCAGTATTCACGGGATGCAGATGAAGTACAAAGACGATTCGGCCGGCATCTGGCTCAATTACATCGACGGGCAGTATCTGCACCTGCATGACCATCAGTTTCTGGCGGGGAAAAATTTCACAACCCGACCCACGCAGGGTGAAGAAACCGAAGTTATTGTGAATGAGCAGATTCTGAAACGATTTAACATCGGCCAACGAAAACCCAACCAGGCGCTGGGCGAACAGCTTACAACGCCCGAAGGCAAAAAGCTCACCATTGTCGGCGTGGTGAAGGATTTCCATTACGGCACGCTCATGGACAAGATTGAGCCGACGGTTTTCCGGTATTTCGGCGACGCGCCCGGCGGTTACCTGAACGCGAAAATCACGACCAACGACTGGCCCGCAACCCTGGAAGCCATCGAACAGGTCTGGCAGAAAGTCGATAAAATTCACCCCCTGAAGGCCACGTTTTACGACGAACAGCTTGAACGCGCTTACAGTCTATTTTCGGTGATGGTGAAAGTGATTGGGTTTCTGGCCGCGCTGACGATCAGCATTGCATCGCTGGGCTTGTTTGGCATGGTGGTTTTTACCACCGAAACCCGCCTGAAGGAAATCAGTATTCGCAAGATTCTGGGAGCCAACGAATTCATGCTGATCTATTTGTTGAGCAAGGGCTTTCTGCTTCTGCTGGTGCTGGCGGCCTTGATTGCCCTACCCGCCACCTGGCTTTTCTTCGACCGGGTGGTCCTGGCCAATTTTGCATACCACATTCCGCTGGGCTTGGCCGAATTGGGACTGGGCCTGGCGGGGGTTCTGGTAGCGGCTTTTCTGATGATCGGTTTTCAAACCCTGAAAGCCGCCCGTAGCAACCCGGCTGCCGTGCTGAAAAAAGACTAAAGAGCTGGTCTTTAAGCGGTAAGAGCTATTTCCGGCTCCGGCCTGGGCATTCAAACCGAAAAGAAGCGGTGTCCGGGCGCTAAGCACACCTGCAAGTGCGGGAGCCTGGCCCTTCGGGGCTCTATTGAGATTTTTGAGTGCAATCCGTAACGGCTTGTCACTTTTTACGAAAAACCGCTTGCAAACTGAAATTTGCAAGCGGTTTTTGTAGCACCAAGCGTTGTGACAATACGGGAAGATGTTACCCGCTTTCCTGATGATCCCGGAAGTACCCTCGGCGTCAGGATAGTAAGGGGGTTACGTTTCCAGCCGACAAAGCACAGTGCTGCAAGGGGCACTAATCAAACGCTGAAAAGAAGTAGATCTGCAAGCCGTAGCTTCAATTCCAGCCGCCCCCCAACGCCCGGTAGACATTCACCACGGCATTCATCTGCTGCATTTTGGTCTCAATCAGGTCGAACCGGGACTCCAGCGCATCCCGCTGGGTCAGCAGCACTTCCATGTAATCGGCGCGGGCGGAACTAAATAGGCGGTTTGAAATCGCGATCGACTCGGTAAGCGCCTGCACCTCACTGGTTTTTACCTCGTAACTTTTCTCCAGATTACCGATTTTGGAGAGTTGGTTGGCCACCTCAATATAGGCATTCAGCAGCGTCCGTTCGTAATTATAAACCGCCTGAATCTGGCGGGCATTGGCACTGGCGTAGGCGGCTTTGATCGCGTTTTTGTTCACCACGGGCCCGACCAAATCGCCCACCAGCGACGCCAGCAGGGATTCCGGCAAGGTGGCCAGGTAGATGGGATTAAACGACTGAATGCCCAAACCGGCCGAAATGCCCAGTGACGGATAAAAATTTGCCTTCGCAACCTGCACATCCAGCTTGGCGGCTGCCAGATCATGCTCCGCCCGTCTAACGTCCGGGCGGTTTTCCAGCAACTGCGACGGCAGACCGGCCTGGATGGCGGTCGGCACCAGTTTCTCGAAATCCTGATTGTTCCGCTGCACCGGCTGCGGATAGCGGCCCACCAGAAAATTGATCCGGTTTTCGGCCTCGACAATTTTCTGCTGAATATCGTACTGGAGATTCTGGGTATTCAAAACCTGCGCCTGAAACCGGCGGACGGCCAGTTCGGTCACCCGCGTTGCCTCCTTTTCCATCCTGACAATTTTCAGGGCATTGCTTTGAATATCAATATTCTGCCGAATGATGGCAAGCTGATTGTCAAGCGCCAGCAGTTCGTAATAAGAGTTGGCGATTTCGGCAATCAGATTCGTCGTCATGAAGTTTCTTCCTTCCACCGAAGCCAGATAGCGGGAAATGGCGGCTTTCTTGGCGTTCCGCAATTTGTGCCAGATATCCACCTCCCAGCGGGCAAACGCACCCACCCGAAAATCGGGCAGCGGGTCCGGCATCTCTTTGGCCGGTTTAATGTCCGTCGTAGCCTCCACCGCCCCCAGTCGGGTGTACCGGGGCGTTTTTTCGACGCCGGCTCCCCCGCCGATGCTCACAAACGGCAGGTATTCCCCCTGCCGGGCTTTGATTTCGTTCCGGGAAATTTCAATCTCCTGCAACGTAATATTCAGTTCCTGGTTGTTTTTCAAGGCCAGGTCGATCAACTCATTCAGATTCGGGTCCGTGAAAAACTCCTTCCACCGAACCTGGCCCGAGTTGGTCGAATCCAGCGAGTTGGCGTAGCTGGCCGGTACGGTTTTATTCTCGGTGCGGGAGACCAGCGCGGGCGTCTGGCAGGCGGCATTGATCAGGGTCATGAGCGTCATCGTCCCGAACCAATTCACAATTCGTTTATTATTCATTGACTTCACTTTCTTCAGGTTGTGGAAACGTGTCTACCGTATGGACAAAATCTTCGGACAACGGGCCTTCTTCTTCGTCCTTAATCAACTGGCGGCCATCGGCCAGATTGCCAAAGATGTAATACAGGCCGGGGATGATGATGACCCCGAAAATGGTCCCGAACAGCATCCCGCCCAGCGCCGAGGCACCAATGGTCCGGTTGCCAATTGCCCCGGCACCTGTGGCAATAATCAGCGGAATCAACCCGGCCACGAAGGCGAAGGAAGTCATCAGGATCGGGCGAAACCGCACCTTCGCTCCTTCAATGGCTGCGGCCAGGATGGTTTCGCCCTGCTGGCGCTTCTGAACGGCAAACTCAACGATCAGTACGGCGTTCTTCCCCAACAGACCCACCAGCATGATGAGTCCGATCTGGGCGTAGATGTTGTTTTCCAGCCCCATAAGCTTGAGCATCAGAAAGGAGCCGAAGATTCCAACCGGCAGGGAGAACAACACGGCCAGCGGAATGATGAAACTCTCGTACTGCGCGGCCAGCACCATGTAGACAAAGGCGACCACAATCAGAAAGACGTATAACGTCTCGTTACCCCGGCCCGCTTCATCGTACGAAAGACCTTCAAAAGCGATGTCGTAGCCTTTGGGGAGCGTCTTGGCGGACACTTCCCGGATGGCGGCAATGGCATCGGCCGTCGTATAGCCCTTCGCCGGAAGCCCCTGAATGGCGGCTGAATTGTAGAGGTTAAACCGGGTAATTTCATTTGGTCCCTGCCCTTTTTTCAGCGTCATGAACGACGAGTACGGCACCATTTCACCCGCTTCGTTTTTCACAAAAAGCTTCAACAGATCGGACGGCAGCCTTCTGAAACTGGGGTCGGACTGCACGTACACCTTGAAGAACTGGTTGAACTTGATGAAACCCTGTTCGTACGTACTCCCGATCATGATGTTAAGGTTGTCCATCGCTTTTCCGATCGAAACCCCTTTTTGCATCGCCAGCTTGTTGTCAATTTCCAGTTCGTACTGCGGATAATTGGCGGCAAAGAAGGTAAACAGGCCCGTAAGTTCTTTCCGCTTGGCCAGGTTATCCAGAAATTCCTTGTTGATCTTGTCAAACTCGCTGTAATCCGTGTCGGTATTTTTATCCAGCAAGCGCATCGAAAAACCGCCCGACGTACCAAAACCGGGAATGGCCGGTGGCTCAAAGAATTCGACCGTAGCGCCCAGGCCCCGCGTTTCCTCCTCCAGTTCTTCCATGATCTCCTTCACGTTATGGTCGCGCTCCGACCACGGTTTCAGGTTAATCAGACAGGTCCCGGCGTTGGAACCCCGGCCTTCCGTCATGATCTCGTAACCGGCCAGCGACGAGACGGATTCGATGCCCGGAACTTCTTCGCAAATTTTCTGAAGCCGCTGCGACACCTCGTTGGTTTTTTCCAGCGTCGAACCCGGGGGCGTCTGGATGATCGCGTAAATCGTGCTCTGGTCTTCGTTCGGAATAAAACCGGCCGGCAGAATCTGGTTTGCGTAAAAAATTCCTAAACCGAACGCCAGTAGGATGAGCCACGTAAGAACCCGCCGGTTCACGATTAAGGTGAGCAGACCCACGTAGCGGCCCGTCAACGTTTCAAAGCCCCGGTTGAAACCGGCGATGGCGCGGTCCAGCAGGTTTTTCTTCCGGGCATGACCATGGTGGTTTTTCAGTAGCATGGCACACAAAACCGGGGTCAGGGTCAGGGCAATCAGGGCCGAAATTACAATCGAACTAGCCATCGTGATCGAAAACTGACGATAGAACGTTCCGACCGGGCCTGACATAAACGAAATGGGCAGGAATACCGACACCATGACGGCCGTGATGGCAATGATGGCTCCGCTGATCTCCCCCAGCACCTTTCTGACGGCATTAAAGGGCGTTAGGTGCGGTTCTTCTTCCATCTTGGCGTGCACGGCTTCCACCACCACAATCGCGTCATCGACCACAATACCGATGGCCAGGACCAGCGCAAAAAGGGTAATGAGGTTAATGGAAAGCCCAAAGGCCTGAATGACAAAAAACGCCCCGATCAGGGAAACCGGCACCGCGAGAATCGGGATCAGGGTCGAGCGCCAGTCACCCAGAAAAATAAAAACCACCAGCGCGACAAGGATAAAAGCGTCGCGCAGTGTGTGAATGACCTGTTCGATTGACGCATCCAGAAACTGCGACACGTCGTAGCTGATCTTGTAATCCATGCCCGGCGGAAAAGAGCTTTTCATCACATCCAGCTTTTCCTTTACTTCCTTGATGACATCGCTGGCGTTACTGCCGTAGTTTTGCCGCAACACAATGGCCGCCGACGCGTGGCCGTCCAGGTTGGAATAAATATCGAAAAACTCACTGCCCAGCTCCACCTTCGCAATGTCCTTGAGGTGAATGCTTTCCCCCTCGGCATTAGCCCGGATAATGATGTCTTCGTATTCTTTCGGCTCGCTGTACCGGCCTTTATACGTCAGCACGTATTCCAGCGACTGGGCCGCGATTCCGGAGCTTTGCCCAAGCCGACCCGGCCGGCCAATGATGCTCTGTTCGCCCAGGGCCTTCATGACTTCCTCGGTCGAGATATTATAAGCCCGCATCCGGTCAGGATTCAGCCAGACGCGCATTGCGTAGCGCCGACTCCCCAGAATCTGCGCCCGGGCCACCCCCCTGGTCCGCTGAATTTCCGGAATCATCTTCACGGTCGCGTAGTTGAACAGGAATTTTTCGTCAATGCTCTTGGCCTTCGAATAAAGGTTGACGTACATCAGCATACTGGGCTGGATGGGCGTAATGATAACGCCTTCGCGCTGAACGAGTTCGGGCAGAAGCGGCATCACCTGGTCCACGCGGGTTTTCACCCGGATCACGGCGTCGTTCGGGTCCGTCCCCGGTTCGAAAATAATCCGGAGCGTAGCCTCACCGGCGCTGGTGGCATCGGTTGCGATGTACCGCATATCCTGCACACCATTGATGGCCTGCTCCAGCGTAATCAGCGTGGATTTCACCAGCACATCGGCACTGGCGCCGGGATACGCGATAAAGATATTGACGGTGGTTGGGGCGATATCCGGAAATTGGGAAATCGGTAATTTCTTGATCGCCAAGACCCCGACAAAGACGATCATGACCGATATTACAATCGCGAATACGGGTCGGCGTATGAATTTATTGAACATATCTTTTGAAAAATGAATAATGAACAATTACTAATGAACAATGCTCTGATAATGAGCCGGTTCAAGCCATTCATTGTTACTTATTCAGCGTACAGACCCAAATGAGAAATAACCGAATCAGGCGGCACGATTTTGTAGTGGATCTTTTCGTTTTCCTTCACCTGACGCAGGCCTTCCAGCAGGATTTTGTCTTCTTTTTTCAGGCCACTGCTGACCACGAAAATGTGCGGCATTTCCGCAGCGATGGTCACCTCCCGGGACCGAATCGCCCCGTCTTGATCCACCACGTAGACGTATTTCTTTTCGAGTACTTCGAAAGTGGCCTTTTGCGGGATGATCAGGGCTCTTTTCAGCGGCAGCGTCATTTGAATATTCCCGGTTTCGCCGTGCCGGAGCAGCCCTTTTGGATTCGGGAAAGTCGCCCGGAAAGCAATGTTCCCGGTTTCGTTATTGAAGTCCGCTTCGATGGTTTGCACAATACCGGGATACGCAAACATCTGCTGATTGGCCATCAGCAGGTTAACGTTTTTCAGGTTCTCCTGCTGCGCGTGGCTTTTATACTCGAGGTATTCGGCTTCCGGGACGTTAAAATACACCCACATCTTGCTGTTATCGGAAAGGGTCGTCAGCAGGTCGCCTTCATCGACCAGGCTGCCTAAGCGCACCTGAAAGCGGTCCATGATGCCGTCAAACGGCGCGCGGATTTCGGTAAATCCCAAATGAACCTGGGCCAGCGATAACTCGGCTTTGGCTTTGTCGAATTTGGCTTTGGCCAGCGCCAGTTCGTTTTTGGAGACCACATTGCTGTCGGCCAGCGACTTGGTATTCTTGTATTCAATCTCGGCAAAATTGGCTTCCGCCTGCGCCTTTTGCTGTTCGGCCTGGTAAAGCATGGGCATGATCTGAAACATGAGCTGCCCTTTTTTGACAAACTGCCCTTCGTCGACAAAAATCTTCTGCAGGTAGCCCTTCTCCAGCGCCCTCAGTTCAATGTGGCTGACCGAGTGGATTTGACTGACGTAGTCCCGGGTAATCAGCGTGTCTTTTTGCAAAGGACTAGTCACCATAAATTCGGTTTTCTCTTCCTTTTCTTCGTGTTTGGATTCACAGCCTGCGTTGACCAACAAGGCACACAAGCCGAAAGCCATGAGAATTTTCTTCATGAGTATTTGCTACTTAATTCAGGTTTTCTTGGTAATAAAACGGGAGAATCAATTGGCCGGATGCGGCAGATGGGCGGCCCGTTGAAGCGGCAAACATCGTCTGTTTTGCCGCTTCAACGGGCAGATTGGCGGGTTCAGCCACGCAGGAGCGGCTGATGGCTTCTTAAATCAAATTCGAATGACGCAGAAAAAAAGATACCGACTGGCGGCCGAATAATACCGATGGTCACTGACGAATAAACGTCGTTTAACCTGACCAGATAAATAGCGGAATAAGTGGGTATGGAAAACCGGGAAATGACCACGAACCTCCGGACGTTTTTTGGGAAACAACGATTTGGACGAATCCTCTTCTTCCTTTTCCGAAAAAACCGTATAGCTTTCTCCGGCTTTTGAATCCGGCGTTTTGTCTTTTTTGAGGGTTACTGCCTGATTGGAGAGTAGCGGTTTTACGTTGGCAGGAGCAGTCTCTTCAAGAATTTTTACGGCATCGCTGGAATGATACTCCTGGTGAGAAGTAGCCGATAAAAAACCGCATCCACACAGCAGCACAAGGCACTGCGTAAGGAGGTATTTTCTAACGGCCTGTATCATCACTTCGTGCTATTGAGGATAGGATGTTTCAAAATTCATTCCTGAGGAATGAATCGTTACGCTGATCGTCCATCTGGAAAACGTCCACCTCAAGAATCAATCGGGAATTTATCCGGGCCTAGGCGCCGGCGTTTTCCGTGATTATCCTTGAAATTAAACTTTTCATAGAAGTGGGCTAGAATTAATCAGGTGCAAAAACCGCAATAAATCCTTAATAACAAGTTAAAAGGATATTAAAAGGGTATTAAAACCGGGCGGTTTCCAAACAAATTTTTTAGCATTATTTACTATATCCAACTTCTTAGTGATATAGTACCAGTATCCGCAGCAGACTATTGTATACCCGCTCAGCCTATACGTCACTTTCGCGAGCAGTGGCTGGCCGGAACGTGTTGCCGAAAATTTCCTTCGCTAAACCCAGCACCTTAATAACAATCCATCAGGATCTGGCTGTGCGACTGGTAGAAACTAAGGCTTTTGCCCAGTTTCGTTTGGCAGATGGATTCGAGCAGTTCGAGCACGTCTTTTTGCATAGCCAGCGAACCGCAGATCATGACGACGCCTTTGGTAGTCAGGACGTTAATTAGCAAGTCGGCGTCCCGGGCGAGCAACTGACTGACATATTGCTTTTCGCCTTCACGCGAATACGCCACCTGCAGGTTCGTGAGGTGTTGCGCGGCCCGGTTTTCCTCCAGAAAAGTTTCGTAAACCGCAAAAGAGGATCGCTCCCGAAAACCGCCGTACAAATGGCAGGGCGTTTTCTGGCTGTTTTGACTGATCATTCCTAAAAATGGCGCGATACCGGTTCCGTTGGCGATCATAATCACGACCGGGGCGGTTTTTGGAAAATGGAAATGGTCATTATTGACAATCCGGGCCTGAATCGTTTCGCCGGGCAATAAGCGGTGTAAAAAGCGGGAACCCAGGCCGTCGGGGTGCAGCCGGACACTCAACTGAAGATCATGGTCCACGACCCCAATCGAATAGAGCCGTTCGCGGTGGTCGTTGGCGGGATAAATCGCCAGCAAATCGCCCGAGGTAACGCGCTGACTTTGATTGCTCTGCAACCGGAGTAAAAAAGTACCGTCGGGCTGCGTGGTTTGGGAGTTGTGGATTACGGTCAAAGGTTCAAGTTCAAAAACCGGCTTCAGCGCCAGCTCCGACGAAACCGGCATCGGCACATCGGCCTGCTGCGACCAGGCTTCGGCCCATAAGCTAAAATCGTCCGGCGACTTGTCATTCACCGTGTGCATATCGACCAGCGGAACGGCCCACGATTGCCGCGCCAGCAGCTGATTGAGCTCGAAAGCGAACTTGCAGAAATCGGGATAAGCGTGGGAGCCAAAACCGAGTACCGAATAGCGAACGGACTGAGACTGCGGTTGTTGCGCGACCAAAGTCGCAAATTTCTTCGCATTAGTTGGCGCATCGCCGAGCCCATAGGTAGCCGTCAGTGCCAGCAGGTATTCGGCTTTGGGAAAAACCGTATACTGATTCAACTCGGTCAGGTAGGATTTTTCACCTGCCGTAAGCAGCTGTTGATGAATTAGTTGCGCATACCGAAACGTGCTTCCGTTCTCCGAACCAACCAGAATGATAAACCGGCTCTCGTCGGCGGAATACGTATTTTTTTTCACGCGGTTGGCCAGTCGTTTCCAGCTAATGGCAAACCCGGAATAGATGAAAAAGAGAATGTTCGCCGAAGCCACGGCCAGTATGACAGCCCAGATTGCACTCGTGCGACCGGTGTGTAAATCCAGGCTCAGGTTCGTCAGCAAAACGGCCGTTGGGTAGCGGTTTTCGCTTAGAATGTCGCCGGTCAGTTGGTTGACGGTCAGTTCCCGGTCGTTCAGCTTCAGCGTGTAATAATCTTCAACGTCTTCCGAAAACGGAAATTCGATGGTTTGCACCTCCGCCAGCCGGATGTTCTGAAAAACCGCAAAGTCGGCCAGCGTCCGTACCGGTTTTGACTGAATGGCGTCAAAATCAATTGGGGGCGACTCTTTCTCCGTGGCCACCAGTCCAAACCGGGCCAGGGAAAGGTAAGTGCCCGAAAGCGCAATGATAAAAATCGGAATCAGCGACAGCCGCCCCAGCACGACGTGGTAATACGGAGCAAAATCATCCCGGACGATCCGGGCAAAAAACCGCTTCAGACCCCGCTGGCGCTGGATGATCAGCAGGGTGCCGGAAACCGTAATCAGCAGCAGCAGAAAAGCCGTCAGCCCAATGAAAAACCGCCCGGCTTCGTGCAGAAACAGCGAGCGGTGCAGGGCGGTCACCCACTGAAAAAATTCACTTTGCGGGCTGGGGATTCCCAGGATTTTCCCCGTCTGCGGATCAACATAAGCCGTCAGGTTTTTGCCGTCGGCGTCGCTTCCTTTGATCTGCACAAACTGGTTGGCATCGACGCTCAGCTCACTGATTTCTGCAACGCTTTTTTTGAGGACCGGCAGCGTCTGAGCCAGGGTAAGCTCAGTAAACCTTTCGGAACGATACGGCTGAATTTTCCCCAAAACCGGTTCGAAAGCCAGAATAACGCCCGTTACGGAGGCTAACAGCAATAAAAGAAAAGAAGATACAGCCAACGCGAAGTGGCTGTATCTCCACACTGAAATGGTCATAAATCCGTCCGCTTTAATTGGGGCAACTCAGTTGCCCGTGTTGGGGCTGAACCGTACGTAGCGAATGAAACCCGTGCCTTCACTCTTGGCCGAAAGCCCTTCCGTCGTGAGCGGAATTTCGATGTCTTTGGCGTGGTCTTCCTTGTCTTCCACGGCACTTTCGAACCGCAGTTTATAATCCTTGTTGAGCTTCGAATTGTCGATTTCCAGCACAATTACGCTGCGGTCGCCCCCCGCTACCGACGCCCCGGAAATGGCACTGATGTTGGGTGTTTTTTTGCCCAGCGCCTTGTACCAGGCTTTCACATCCTTGTACCATTTTTTGTCGGAGCCGAGCACATACATGGTTTTCTCGTAGGCACCCTGTCCATTCATCAGCGAAACGGCGATATACGCCTTCTCACCCATGTAATTGGTCATCTGGATCATGCACCTGTACTGGGTGGTGCCGGACTGCGCCACCGAAGCCGATGATCCGGCCACGGTCAGGGCCAGCAGCAGCAAGCCGATTTTATGCAAACACGTCATGGCCTTATTTCAGGAAGTTAACGGATACGTTGCTTTTCGAAAGCGATTCATTCTCGCTCGCCAGATCGAAAGCGGTTTCTTTAAAGTTGGTCGCAATCTCCTTTTTGGCCCCGATGGACAGCAGGTACTTCAGGATAGCATCGTCTTTCGAAATCATGGCCGCTTTGTGCAGGGCCGTAATGCCTTCTTTGTTTTTACCGTTGACGTCGATCTGGAGCGGTTCCAGCTTTTTGAGCAACGCCAGATCGTTTTTGGCCACGGCCAAATGGTAGAGCGTATTGCCGTTTTTCTGCGAAGTTTTGAGGTCGAGCCCCTTGTCCTGCAGCAGTTTCAGTTTCGCATCAAACTCGTCGGCCCGGGTCGGGTTATACGACTGGATCAGGTAAGCAACCAGGTTATCACCGGTTTTGTCGGCCACGTTCACGTCGGCACCCTTGCTCAACAGATAACCGACCGCTTCGGGCGAATTGCCCCGAACCGCCAGCGTCAGGGCCGTTGCGCCTTTCTCGTTGCTCTGGTTGATGTTTTTCACTTTCGGTTGCAGCATTTCGAGCACGCTCAGATCGCGGTTGAAAGCCGCAGCGTTCATAAAAACCGTATTGCCTTCGTCGTCGGCCTGGTTAACATCAACGCCTTTCCCCAGAAAATACTGGATAATTTCGTTTTGTTTCGGCCGGCGAACCAGGGCGTGCAGGGCGTTCTCACCCGCCTTGTTGGTAGCCGTCGGTTTGAGGGTCAGGCTTTCCAGATACTGAAACACCTCCATGCAATTTCCGCCCTGACGACCGCCCTGGCTGGCCATGATGATGGCATTGTCCGTGGCCGGAACGCCCCGTTGCAACAGCGCTTTCAGGAGGTTGATGTTCCCGCTGCGGGCCGCATAACTGAACGCGTTGTTGCCAATCGCATCCGTACTTTTCAGGCTCAGTCCTTTCGAGACAAAATAGTCGGTCAGTTTGAAATCCTTGTCGTTGGCAATCGCAATCAGCAAGGCGTTGGCGCCGTCCGGATTCAGGTCTTTCTTCAGGTCGGCACCGTTCTTCAGGCACAATTCATACACCTGCGTATTGGGCTGACCGGCACCGGCCGCAAAATTCAACACGGTCATGCCGTGGCTGTCCACCACGTTGGTTTTGGAACCTTTCGAGAGCAGGTATTCCATCAGCTCCACATTGCCCCGGATGGCGGCCCAGTGCAGGTAGATCCGGCTGTCGTGGGTGATTTTGTTAACCTCGTTGCCGGGTTGCGCCAGCAGATACTTGATCGTTTCGTTCGGTGCCTGCGCATTGATCGCCATTACGACGGGATCAAAACTGGCGGGATTGAACTGCGACGGGCTGTTTCCTTTCTCAATTTCGGCCTTTACCAGACTGACGTCCGGTTTCCCCTGCCAGAACGATGACTCCAGCAAGGTGTTTTTCTGCGCCTGGGCAGCGATGGTAAGGCCGACGAGAAGGACGGTGAGCAGTTTTTTCATACAGATATAAGTCAGTTGAAATACTTTATGAGCCTGTAAATTCTTACGGAATGGCGAAACCGCCCGCAAATTAGTAAGATTGAATCTAAATAAGAGCGTTTGGGTTCTACTAAATTTGACCGGTCGCTGATTTTAAGACCGAAATAGTGGGGCAGAAAAACCGGGGTGTTTTACGGATTCCACCAGATTTTATCGGTTACGATGTCGTCGCTGCCTTGTTTGGACGCTTCCGTGTTGTTGGTCTGGCGCTCCGATTCGGGATACATCAGCCGGAGCGGGCGGGCCGTCGGGGCGGGTGCGTCCAACGAATTCGGAATGGCCGGAATGCCCAACCGGCGGTAATCGCTCCAGGCTTCGATGCTGCTGATGCTGTTCAGAGCCAGCCATTTCTGGGTCACAATGGCCCCCAGCTTGTTGGTAGCCTGATCCAGATTGACGGTCGGCTGGGCGTTGTAAGCCGCAAATTCCGTGGCCGCTACTTCCATGTATTTAAACGATTCCTGAATACCCTGCTCGTAGAAGGTTTTGGCCGAACCGGTGAGCCAGCCGCGCTGGGCGGCTTCGGCTTGCAGAAACAGGCTTTCGAATGAACCCAGCAAAACCGAAGGTTGGATGGCGGTTTTGAACAACGCGCCGGGCCGGTTGCCGTTTTCCTGCGGCCCTTTGAAAGCCGAGGTATTGGCCCGATTGTACTGCGCTTCGGCATTCGGATTGCCAAACAGCACGCCTTTGTAGTCGGTTCCAACGGTGGTGTAAAGCGTGGTCAGGCGTGGGTCGTTCCGGAGTTTGTACTGCTCCACCACAAAAACCGTCGGGCGCAGATCCTGGTGATTGCCGGTGACGGCTCCCTGAACGTTGCGGTAGTAATTTTCCCAGAATGGATTCAGCTTGGCAGCCGTGTTCAGGTAACCGGGTTGCACGAAGGCATTTTCGCCCACGCCCAGAAAACCGCTGCCTTCGGCCTGAATTTTCTGAATTTCGGCCGTGATATACGCCTGATTGCCGGCTTCGCTCTGGTGAACCAGGGCCCGCAGTTTCAGCGTGTTCGCAAACTTGATCCACAACGTTTTGTTGCCTTTGAACAGGACATCGTCGGCGCCGGGCCCCACGCCGGCGGGGGCATTTTTGAGGTCATCGATGCCTTCGCTGATCAGGTTGATGGATTTTTCGTACACGGTTTTCCCGTCTTCGTAGCGGGGCGTCGGATGCCGGGTTCCCTGCAAGGCATCGTCGAACGGCAGGTTGTTGTAGATATCCACCAGCCGAATAAAATGCAGACCCTGCATAATTTTGGCGATTCCGGCGTAAAACGCAGCACCTTCGGTCTGGGCCTGTTCTTTCATCAACTGGTAATACAGCAGCGTCGTATACCCATTTTCCCAGACCGGAATCCCGTCGCGCTGGTGGCGAATGGCCGGACCGTTGTAGGATTTCAGATCGACGAACAGGTTCACCCCTTCGCTGGTGGTTCCCCAGTAGCCCGCCCAGAACGCCCCGATCTGGTTGAGCTGGCCGGTTTCCTGATTGACGGTACTGACCAAGGCCGCCGGAAGTTTGGCGCTCAGCGAGAGATTTTCGCTAACCGGGGCATTGGGGTTGTTGTTCACTTCCAGAAACTCACTGCACGAACTGAAAGAAACCGTCAGCGCAGCCACTAAAACTATCTTTACTATCTTCTTCATGGTCTTTCTCAGAAAGTAAAATTAACATTGAAACCGTACGTGCGATACGGCGGAACCTGACGGAAGCTCAGATAACCGTCTGTGCTGTTGTAGAGGTATTCCGGATCACCGTACTGGTTGTCCTTGTGACGAATGATGAACAGGTTCGTGGCAACGAAACCCAGGCTGGCTTCGCGAACAACTTTCTGTTTGCTGAGCAGCGCAGCGGGCAGCGCGTACGAAACGTTTAATTCCCGTAATTTGAAATAGTCGGATTTGGCTGCGGTATTGCTCTGAATTTCACCCTGTTTGGTCCAGAACGCCTTATCGCCTTTCGACAAAACCGTGGTATTCGGCGTGAAGGTCCCGTCGGCATTCTGAATCACGGAGTTCGGGAAAATGAACGGCTGGCGGTCAAATTCGGCGGTGCGCGGGTCGGTTCCGGCGGTGTACATCCGGGGAACGATTTCGGAATACAGCCAGCCGCCCATCCGCCAGTCGAACTGCGCGCCCACACTGAACCCTTTGACCTGCAGGTTGGTGCTCAGCCCCATCTGGTACGGCGGCACCATGGTGCCCAGGTGAACCGGGTTGGTGGCCACCAGCGGCTCGCCGGTAGTCGGATTGAGAATCACCCGCCCCTGCGGATCGCGCTGGTAATCGCTCACCTGCAGGCTCGGATACTGCTGCCCAATGTTGGCGTACGATTGCCGGAAAATGTTAAACGACGTCAGCCCTTCATACAACTCCTTCACCTCGTTGTTGATGTGCGTAAAATTGAAACCGACGTTCCATTTCAGACCAGTGTTGCGAATTACATCCCCATTCACGCTCAACTCCACAATGTTGTTGGTCAGTCGCCCGGCGTTTACAACTGCGCTGCTGTAACCCGTGGCCCGCGAGGTGGTTGCGTTAAAAATCTGCCCTTTCGAGTCCGAATACACGTAGCTTCCTTCCACATTCAGGCGGTTATTCAGGAAACTTAACTGAAGGCCAGCTTCGTAAGAGGTAACAAATTCGGGCTGAATGTTGGGGTTCGGATACCGCGTTCCCGGCGTAAAACCGACCAGATTGCCGAACGGAAATCCGTTGGCCTGGCTGTAGGGGTTGTTGAGAGAATACGGTTCCAGCGTTACGTTACCGGTTTTGTTCCAGGAAGCAAATACTTTCCCAAACGACAGAAAACGGCTGTTTTTCAGGACATCGATGGCTTCGTTGAATACAAAAGAAGCACTCAGCCCGGGGTAGAAATACGAGCGGTTTTCCCGGCTCAGCACCGAAACCCATTCGTTGCGGCCCGTGAACGTCAGAAACAGAACGTTTTTGTAACCACCTGTGAACTCACCGTATCCGGCGACCGAGCGATACTGCGTAATTCCGGAACTACCGGTTAATTCGCCAATCCGGGTGCTGGGGTTGAACAGATCCGGCAGCAGCAAATTGCTGGACGAAATGGTGGCGGTTTTGGTGTAATCAGAACGGAAGTTCTGACCCAGGATCAGGCGGGTGCTGAACGGGCCGAATTGCCGGTTGAAATTCAGAATCAGGTCGCCATTGAGCCGCTGGAAATTGGCGCTGCCGTCGCTCACGCTCCCGTTCACATTCCGGCGCCCGGCGGCTTCGAACTTGCCCGTCGTACTGCGGGTCTGGGTCGTTGTGCTGAACATCCCAATGCGGTACATGGCGTTGAACCAGGGCGTTACCTGATAATCGAGTTCTACTTTTCCGTTGATGGTCTGCTGCTCGCTGAGGTCGCGGGTATTGTCAATCTGGTGGTACGGGTTTTTCTGCAAATCCGTGAAAAAGTAGTTTGGATTGGCATACGAAGCTGGATTCCTCCAGTCTTTCATCGAATTGAAATCGAAGTTGGCGGGCAAGGCATACGCCGTAATCCAGGGGCCGTCAGGCGTGGTGTTCTTCTTGAAATAAACGTAATTGACGTTGTACGCTGTGTTCAGTCTGCCAAATTTGCGGGTTCCGTTAAACCGGGCACCCGTCCGGTGGCTCACGTCTTCCGGAATGATCCCCTTGATGGCGACATCCTGAACAGAGAAAAAGTAGGTGTTTTTCTCGTCACCACCCGAAAACGAAACGTCGTTCTGAAGGTTGACGCCAGTTTGGAACAAATCGAGCCGGTTGTCACGCGAGGGAGCCGCGTACAGAACCTGATGCCGCAAACCGCCGGGCAAAACCGGGCCAAAATCCTTCATCGTACCGTCAAAGGCCGGACCCCAGGATTCGGCCTGCGTCGGATCATAGACGCCATTGACACCCTGACCAAATTTTGTCTGGGCCGGGGGAAGCATAAAGACCTGCGAGAAGGTCGTCGTATTGCTGAAATTCACCGTTCCGCGTCCGCGGGTGCCGTTTTTGGTCGTAATCATCAGCGCCCCATTCACACCCTCCGACCCGTACAGCGCAGCCGCGTTGGCGCCCTTCAAAACCGTAATATTCTCGATGTCGTTGGGGTTCAGGCGCGTAATTTCCGGCACCGGAATACCGTCCACCACGTAAATCGGTGCGTTTTTGGCGCGATTCAGCGACCGGCTGCCCCGCATCGTGATCTGAATCTGCGGATCCACCTTGCTGTCGTACATATTAATCCGCAAACCGGCCACCTTGCTCGTCAGGCCGAAAAGCGGATTGACGGTTTTTCCCTGATTCAAATTTTCGTTGCTCACCACCTGAGCCCCACCGCCGAACTCGCGGGCGGCCCGTTTGATGCCCAACGCCCCGGTAACGACGACTTCCGATAGTTGCTTCAGATCTTCTTTCAGGGCCACATCGAGTGTTTGGGTGCCGTCGGTGATCGCTATTTCCTGGGCTTCGTAGCTAATAAATGAAAAGACCAGCACCTGCCCCGGATTCACCCGGATCGAAAACTCGCCTTTCTGATCGGCGGTTGTTCCCTGCGCCGTCCCCTTGATGGTGATGTTCGTTCCCGGAAGCGGGGCGCCGGTCGTTTGCTCAATCACTTTCCCCCGCAGCGGGCGACCTTCCTGTGAGAAAGCGGTCAATGTCAGTACTAATAGAAAGAATAAAGTGGATAGTGATTTTACCATAGGGCTTGAATTTTAATTTCAAATTAGAGCCTTCTAATTTTATTTAGATCCAGTCTAATTAATTTTACGGTCGCAAAGGTAGAGACAGAATGAAAAGAGAAATGACGGATCAGGGAGAATCAATGACGCCAGAGGGAGAAATAGGACAAATTGGCCTTACAGGATTTCGGGGACCCACAGGAATCCGATACAACCCGGTTTTTTTTGGAGAAGAGAAAGATTTAATTGTAGAAGAACGGGATCAGCATTTGCAGGATGGATTGGATGGTTCCAGTTACGAATTTATTTCGGGCGGAATTCATATCTGGTACGGAACCATGTGTTTATCCAGGAAAATAAAAACCCGGTTTGCCAATGTCAAGTCGTATATCCAGATGGTTTTTTCGATGCGATCGGATAGCACTTATAATTTTGAAGACACCAACCGTTTTTCTTACAAATTCTCGGATCAGGAACACAACATTTTAGCGCTGCCGGCTAATTATCTATTTGTTGAATTGAAACCCGCAAATCAACTGGAAACACTTTCTATCAATTTATCGCCCGATTTATTTTTCAGTTATTTTTCCGCTACCACCTCCCTTTTAACCGGATTTAAAAGAAGCCTTGAAAAGCAAGTACCGTCGCGATTGAGTAAACGAAATTTACCCATTACGCCCAGAATCAATTCATTACTGTATGAAATTATCCATTGCCCGCTCAATGGTTATAGCAAACGACTTTATATAGAAGCAAAGATAATTGAGCTGTTAGCGCTCCAGCTTGATCAGTACGAACAGGGCTATAATGAACCCGCTCATGCGAATTTAAAAAAGGAAGAAGTTGAAAAAATGCACCAAATTCAACAATTAATATCCGAACATCCTGAGCAAGCGTTCTCGTTAAAAGAAATGGCCCGTCAGGTTGGCACCAATGAATATAACCTGAAAAAGCATTTTAAACAGGTTTTCGGAACTACGGTTTTCGGGTATATTCAAACTTTTCGGATGGAGAAAGCGAAAGAAATGCTGGCGGACAGCACAATGAAAATAGCCGAAATTAGCCGACAAGTAGGCTATAAACATGCAACGCATTTCACCACAGCGTTTAAAAAACATTTCGGTTTTCTCCCGCATAAATTAAAAGCAATGGTATGGCTTCAATTCGTTGAATTGGATACCTTTCTACTTGAAGTTATTTAGTGGACTTTGTCGGAGAAGTTGGATTTTTCGATGTCGATCCGGCTGTAATAAAACCGGTCAGGGCGCATCGTGTCAATCCACCTCATTAGGGCGGTCAGTGGGCCGGCGCGATGAAGGGTTAGCAGTAATGCCGCGCGAAAACCGGTGTTTAAGGGGCGGATTCCCTTTCCTGTCGAAAACAATTGCCTGATTTCGACGATTCATTGACTGTATTCCGGCTTCAAAGCGAGACTCTACTGATGGAAACGAATAAGACAATCTTAGAAAAGGCAAACGCGGCTGTCACGGCGGGCGATAATGAGGGATTTCTGGCTTATTGCACCGAAGATACCGACTGGGTATTTGTCGGCGAAAGAACCCTGCACGGAAAAGAGGCTGTTCGACAGTGGATGACTGTGGCCTACGCAGAACCGCCAAAATTCATGGTTGACCACCTAATCGCTGAGGGTGATTTTGTTACCGCAATTGGCAAAATCAGCACGAAGGACGAAACCGGAGAAACAATTCACTCGGAATATTGCGATGTATGGCGATTTCGCGACGGCAAAATGGCCGAATTAAAAGCATTTGTTATTAAAGCGTAGTCAACGAGTTGGGCTACAACCGCGCTATCACGCCAAAACCGGGATTTGCTGAGCGGTCAATCAACAGCCGGTATTACAGCCGCAGCCTAAACCGGCTTGTTCTGAACATCCTGCCAAAGTTGCTATGTTGCCGGGGATGAGTAACCAACCCTTCGTTTCGACTTACTTGTAATGTCCATTGGTGAGCAGATTGCCGTCTTCGGTGACGGAGTAGCTCTCAACGTTATCGTATTCTTTTACTTCGTACGTTTCATCGGGCCCAAGGTTGTACTTTTCTTTAAACCTTTCTTCGGCCTGCTCGCGCGTTTGATTCACAAAAACCGCCAGGTATTGATAGGGCTCTTTTTGATAAACAATCAGGAAAACGGAACTCGGGCTTGGTAGATAGGCGGCTATTTGATTTTGCATGGCTGTCGTTTCGTTTGGGCTAATAACCGAAAAACTTCCAATGGTAGCCGTTTGTTTGGGGCAGTGAGGCAATAGCCCGGAAAACCTTTTCGGCATTGCCCAACAAAAAGCTCAATCCGGCGGCAGAGCTTACCTCCCTACGAATTGTATTACCACCGAATTTTCAATGAGTTCCAAATCAAAAACCGTCGATCAGTCTGCAACGGGCATGCCCGTTGGTGATTCGGCCGCCGGATTGAATATATTTCTACACGTGGTTACTAAAAGCATCCCGACCTTTGGGATTGTGTATTGCCCCTCGGTAGTATGGAGGTAGTACCGGGGACATCATTAACGAATACACGTTTCCGCTCTACATACCCAGCTACTAATAGCTGGGTATTGTTTTCGGGGCGGTTTAAGCAACCCAGTTGCTTCCTACGGCCACCTTTTCATCCCAAAATCCGGTCCGTTCACCCCATTGTTCCCCACGGTATTTCACCTGTTTGTAAGCTTGCACTACTTGATAAGTCGATTGGTTGCAGGCCCGGTATTTTATGCCGGGTTTTGCTTTTGGAATTGGTCTCCTCGGCTGATTAGTGCATTTCTTCCAGGTCACAAACGGCTCCTTCAATCCCTTGCCTTGATACGCTATTGTTCATCTCGTATCTTTCGGGTAATTACCCTTCCAGTAAAATAGGTAATTAGTTAGTAGCCTATGATTCTTAAAAATGATCCACAGCCCTGGCAAGTGCAGTCGTCTGAATACCTCCACCGGGAGCCGTGGTTTACGGTTCGCCGGGAAGCGGTGCAGATGGCCAACGGCGGTCACATTCCCAACTATTATGTCCTTGAATATCCCGACTGGATCAACGTCGTTGCGGTCACCACGGAAGGTCAACTCGTGCTAATTCGTCAATACCGGCACGGTTTGTCGGACGTTCACTATGAACTTTGTGCAGGCGTAGCCGAATCGGGCGAAGATCCACTCGCAGCCGCGCAGCGCGAATTACTCGAAGAAACCGGTTTTGGTGGCGGTGTCTGGCAATCCTTGCTCACCTTGTCCGCAAATCCGGCAACGCACACCAACCTGACCTATTCCTTTTTGGCAACCGGGGTTGCAGTACAGCAAACACAGCAGCTGGAAGCAACCGAAGAAATCAGTGTGCATCTGGTAAGTCCTGGGCAGGTATTGGACTTGATCAACGCCGGTCAGTTGGTGCAGGCCCTCCACGTAGCTCCTTTACTCCGCTATCTGCTCAGTCTAAACTCAAAAGGCGGTTTTACCCAGGCGGTTTTTAATACAATAGCCTGAAATGTGTTTAAACGTTTTCTTGACTAGGCGTTTAAAAATTCGGTTAAGCATTAGTATCGAGAGAAATTCTTCCCTCAGAGGCTGCAAAAGATTTAAAGCGGATCCCGTTAGAATGTAGTGCTAACCAATCAAAAATACCCGATTGAAATGTACAGCGCCGGCTCTGTCTGAATTTCAACTAAGGTCAATTGTCGGTCAATCGCTTTGCCGGTATTCATTCGAGTTCAACATTCTGAAAAACGCTTTTACGGGCCGACTACACCGTCCCTACCTGCTGTGGGTCTGGGTCAGCAACGCATAGATTTTTTTCACGGCTTTCTTTTCATAAGCTTCTTTGAGAGAAACAATCATAATCGTTCGCTTCATATTTTCTCCTTCAATGGGGATTGCCACGACATCGGGATCGTTTATGCTCGTGTCACTTAATATGGTGTGCCACTGGCCTGTTTTTACAATTTCAAATAAAGTAGGGATGTCGTTTATCTCCATACAGATGTTCGGCTCCAGATTTTTCTGGCTGAAAACGTCTTCAAAAAACTGAATCGTACTGGACCCGCTGAACGGCAAAGCCAGGGGCAGCTCGGCCACTTCCTGAAGCGCTATCGTGTTTTTTTGGGCCAAGGATGATTTCTTAGCCGTTACCAACACCATATTAGAGCTTAAAAGTGGTTGATACTTCAGATGCGGCTCTTTGGGTTTCTCATGAAAAGTCAACACGAAGTCAAAGTGATGCAGATTAAGTCTTTCGAGAAGGTCTTTGGTAGTACCAAACACAACCTGGATTTTGATCTTTGGATACTGCGTAGCGAACTGAATCAAGGTTTTGGCAAACGGAATTCGCATGGAATAAATCACGCCAATGGTGATTTTCCCCGTATTCAGATTTTTTAAATCCTGTAAAAGCAACAATCCTTCATTCGCTTTATTTATACTTTGCAGCGCGTATTCACCAAACAGCTGACCCGCTTCGGTCAGTGTAATCCGTTTTCCAATACGGTTAAACAACGGCACATTTAATTCCTCCTCCAGCTGCTTAATTTGCTGCGACAACGTGCTTTGGCTAATGTTCAAAACCCTTGCCGCTTCCGTAAAATTTAATAGCTCTTTGGCTTTCAAAAAATAATTGAGCTGTCTTAATTCCATTTTTCTAAATCGATTTTTCCGATTGTTTTCATCGAAAAATAACGTTTTGCAAATAAAGGCATTGTTTGAATATTTGCGGAATACGATTTCAAATTGAACCTTTTACCAGTAAATAACGTGATTATGAAATTTAAACTGATTGCATCGTTTTTTCTTTTAACTCTGTGTTTTGCTGCGTCTGGTCAGGAAAAATCCAACCCGGCTGGCGCTGAAAAAGGACTCATTAAAGTATCCATCATGTACCCGTTTGCCGAAGGGAAAACCTTTGATATGGCGTATTATGAAACGAAGCACATGCCGATGGTAGCCGGTTTTTTAGGAGCAAATCTGGTCAAATACACCATCGAAAAAGGACTTGCCAGTGGTATTCCGAACCAACCGCTGCCTTTTATGGCTATTGGAACATTTTATGTAAAAAGCTTAAGCGGTTATCAGGCGGCCATTGCGCCCAACCGAGACGCCATTCGTGCCGATTTTCCAAATTACACCAACATCAGTCCAGTCATTCTGGTGAGTGAGGTAGTCAAATAAACCGGGGATCGCGACCAAGCCGACGGTTAAACCGGGTAGCTGTATCCCAGCCGGATGTACATTGTCAAATGAAAGCGGACCTATACGCGGCTTGATTAAGGTTGAAAAGCCGCGTCAACCAACATTGTGATCACCACACCAATTCACCGAAAGACTATCATCCGTTGAACCGCCTACCGTATCTGCCAAAACTATTCACGGCGGTCAGCTTCCTGATCCTTCTGGGAATCTTTCTCTTTCTTTTCTGGGGGAGAACGAAGCCAGAGTTGCGACCTGAGTGGTTATTGACGTTCCAGCCCGATTTCTACCAGCATGCGTCAAATCTTTGCATCAGCTACTTTCTCTATTCCGCTATCGGCTACACCTGGCTACTCATCGGCGTGAGTCTACGATACCTTGTCCTGCTAGGTGCAGCCATCATATTCGCTAATTTCATCTATGAAAGCTGGATTCCCATTCTGAATACCCCCGACTTACTGGATGCTTATTACGGCGCTGCGGGGACCAGCCTGGGCTTTTTATTTTTAGCCCTTGCCAAACGCTTTGGCCTCCGATTCAACCGGGCGGCAAGCTAAAAGACCTTGTCAGCGAAAACCGGAAAGAGGCTATAAACCTCTTTCCGGTTTTGTTCCGTAAAGTTTAGGCTACCGGTGCGGAGAAATTCAAGAGACCATTGGGCCTGCTCGAGTTTAGCCTCATCCTCCTAGCGAGAAGCCGGAAAAAGAACTATGCAGGTAGTCGTTAACTCTTTTTAACAAGCCGCTCCGTTTGATTCAAAGGCGCAATTCCCATCTTTGCCAGCGCTCCAGGCGCTACACCTGGATCGACTCGTTTGATGAAGCTATTCCCTCTCTTTATACCAACCACCCCAATCTGGGTCTTCAACTTCCCCGAGCGCCGGGGTTCAGCGGAGCGGTATACCTGCTTATTAACGGTGGGACCTTTTCGACGGCGGCCGAGTTTGCCGCTCTGGTTCGCAGCCAGAAGCGGGGGCAGTTTATTGGCCAGGAAACCGGTGGCGGGTATTTGGGTAACAGCAGCCTGGCCGCCCCGGTGCTGACGCTGCCCCATTCGCAATTCAGACTGACCGTTCCCCTGGGCCGGTATGACTTAGCGGTTATGCCACAAGCCATCGTCGGCCGGGGCGTCCAGCCCGACCACCCGATTCGTTATACGCTGGAAGACCATGTGGAAAAGAAAGACCCTGAGCTGACTCGGTGTTTTGAACTCATCCGAAAGCAGAAAACGACGGGGGCATCACGCTAAAGGGTATCCGCATGATAGCAGTACTTAGTTTTCTATAAAGTCAAGGTTGTAAACAAACTGTAAACGAACGCCGTGATTCAGCTCGACCACGGATCGGTTGGTGAAGGGATCAGGCTGAGCATGCTGCCGAATCTGGTACAAATAATTCAGCTCCAGTTTAGTATTTCCACTGAACTGATACCCTATACCACCCGACAGGCGATTCTGGTTAAACACATTATCCTTAACATTCGGACCAAACCCAATAAAGAGTTCATCAAACCCATTAAGATAAAATTCCTGGTCGTCAATTGTGGAGCCAGTTAAGGGAAGGGTTACGGATAACTGAAATCGAATACGGTTTTGAAATTCCCACTTCTGTACTGCCTCCTGGCCCGTTTTATCGCGGCTTCCTAGCCAGCGTTGTTCAAGACGAATACGCTGCTCCAGGCCCAGGCGACCCAATTGATCCTTTAGCGTAATATCTTCATAGATTCGATTTTCCGGTTCTGGTTTACCAGCCACCTCAGGGTATTTACCGTATCGGAACGATTGAAAATAGGTATACCCAGCTGACACTTCCACCCGATCCGAAAGAGTTCGTACGAGACCTAACCGCGCTAAATTTTGCTGCGGCATGCGCAATCCACCCACTCTGCGCCCTTGGTATTCGGTATGGATGGCCCAGTTGGTATTTAATTTATGGTCGCCCACGTAGACAAACCATCCCAGGCAATTCGGATCACGTAGGCGGGGACCTTGTCCGAAGCAAGCCGGCATGGTAGCGATAACCATCCATCCCATAAATAGTAAAGCTTTCATAAACAATGAATGGTGAAAAGCAGGACTTTGTTAACACTGCTCGTTTACTCCAGGAGATTGCCTCGTAATTTTACGTTTCAACTCCCTCCCTGTTCGTCAATTCTTCGGCCAGCGTTTGCATCAGGTCTTTACGCTTTGCTCCGGAATTTGTTCAGACTCAGCTTCTGTTGGGCTCGGTTTTCCTCCATTAGCCGCTTATATGCACGCAAGGCATTGCCGGTGGTCAATTCTTTCCCTCTGGATGAAACCTTTGAGTAAAGGATTAGTTAATCGGGAGTATCATTCGAATTCGTCTCTAGAATTAAGCCTCTTCAATCAGTCGTTATGAAATTGCCTTCGACTCTGTTTAGAATAGTAGGGATTGCTTTTGTTTTGATTGCCCCAAGGGCCTTTTCGCAGGAAGGCAACAAAGAAGTTATTGCCCAGCAAATGGAAGGGCATATTTTTCGGCCCAAACAACTACAGGCCACATCGGATAATATCGCTCAACTGAAATTACCGGCTGGATTTACCATCCGTAAATTTGCAGAAGGTCTGGGGAAACCCCGCATGCTAGCGGTCAGCTCAACTGGAACGGTATACGTTACGAACCGGGAAACCGGAACGGTGACCATGTTGCAAGACCAGAATAAAGATGGGCGAGCCGACAAGAGCCAGGTAGTTGCTCAGAAAAAAAATATGCATGGTATAACCATTCGGGGCAATAAAGTGTACCTGATCACGGTCAATGAGGTTTACACGGCGGCAATCAAACCGGACGGTACGCTGGATAGCCTGCAACAAATCATAAAGGGCTTGCCAGATGGGGGACAGCACGGGAACCGAACCATTCATTTTGGTCCCGACGACCAGCTGTATATCTCCGTAGGCAGCACGTGCAATGCCTGTAAGGAGACCAGTGACGAAAGCGCCACGATGATTCAGGCAAAAGCCGATGGCAGCAGCCGGCGCATTTTTGCGAAAGGACTACGCAACACCATCGGGTTTGACTGGCATCCCCAAACCCACGAGTTGTGGGGGTTCGACCACGGTATTGACTGGCTGGGTGATGAAGACCAGAAAGAGGAATTGAATAAAATTAGCGATGGCGCCGATTACGGCTGGCCGTATGTATATGCCGACGGAAAATTCGAGATGCACTTCGACCCATCGGGAATGACCCACGAGGAGTACGCTAAAAAGACCACCAAACCCACGCTGCTGTATGAGGCTCACGCAGCGCCAATGTCGCTGCTTTTTTACACGGGCGCTCAGTTTCCGGCCGATTACCGGGGTGATGCCTTGGTGAGCATGCACGGTTCGTGGAACCGGGCCAAGCCATCAGGCTACAAAATTGTTCGGGTACGGTTTGATAAAGGAAAACCGGTAAAGATCATGGATTTCATTAGCGGTTTTCTGACCGACAACAACCAGGCCCAGTTTGCCCGCGTCTGTGGACTGGCCCAACTGCCGGATGGTTCGTTGCTAATTGCGGAAGATGCCACTGGAATCGTTTACCGGGTAAGCTATTCCCAGACCAAATAACAAACATCGCCATTGGTCTGTGCCCTTGTATTTTTAAGATGAAGAAAATGGGATGAGTAAATTTATTTTAAATTCCTACTGACTTCCCCTTATAGCTGCATGGCGTGAAATTCCTTTGCGGTTGAAGTAACAAAACAGCTAGTAGTCTGACCGACGATCCGGGACAAATTTTCCTAACCCTGATTTTTGCCGGTTTTCCCGGGAATCCACCTTACGCTTTCAGGTAAAATAGTGGGGAGCGTTATTTCTAAAATTCTCAGGATCAGGCTCAAATGCCCTCTGGCTTTGGCTCCCTCAACTGCCGACAACGTAATGATCAAAAAGCTTCACTTTAAAAGACGTCCTACAGGTTGCCTTGCAACTGAAATAGAAAAAGCACTTACAAATGAATGTAAGTGCCTGATCATTAATGTGGGCCTACTTGGAATCGAACCAAGCACCTACTGATTATGAGTCAGTTGCTCTAACCGAATGAGCTATAGGCCCGGGCCGGAAAACCGGCAGCTTTGTCCGATAGGAGGAAAGCGTTTGCAAATATACAAAATTCGTTGTTTGCTTCAAGGTGCCGCCGGAAAAGTCCCTGCAACATTCTCCCCTATTTTGACGTATATTTGCCCAAGAACCGGCCCCCTTTCCATTGGCTTTCCAGAACAAAAAAAAGATCCTGAACGACCCCGTTTACGGGTTTATTACGCTTCCGAACGAGTTGACCTTCGACTTGGTCGAACACCCGTATTTTCAGCGGCTCCGGCGCATCAAGCAGTTGGGCCTGTCGGAACTGGTTTATCCCGGCGCCCTGCATACCCGGTTTCACCACGCCCTGGGCGCTATGCACCTGATGGGACAGGCCATCCAGACGCTGCGGGGCAAAGGCCACCGGATTTCGGAAGCCGAATGCGATGCCGCCCAGATTGCCATTCTCCTCCACGACATTGGCCACGGGCCGTTTTCGCACGTTCTGGAATATACCATTATGGAGGGCATCCCGCACGAACAGTTGTCGCTGCTGCTCATGCACGAACTCAATCAGCAGTTCAACGGCGGCCTGAGCCTGGCCATCCAGATGTTTGAAGGAACCTACCCCCGCCCGTTCTTTCACCAACTGGTTTCCAGTCAGTTGGATATGGACCGCATGGATTACCTCAACCGCGACTGTTTTTACACGGGCGTAGCCGAAGGCACCATCGGGGCCGACCGCATCATTAAAATGCTGGACCTGGTCGATGACCACCTCGTGGTGGAAGCCAAAGGAATTCTGAGCATTGAAAATTTTCTGAGTTCGCGCCGGCTGATGTACTGGCAGGTTTACCTCCACAAAACATCCCTGTGTGCCGAAGCCATGCTGTTGCAGATCATTCGCCGGGCCCGGTTTCTGCTCACCCAAACCGGGGGTGATCCGGCCAGCGAGCAGGCGGTTTTTACCACCCCGGCGCTGCACACTTTTTTGTCCGGAAAGATCACGATGGACGACTTTCACCAGCATCCCGAATACCTGAGGGCTTTTTCCCGACTGGACGATTACGACATCTGGACCTGCATCAAATTCTGGAGCCAGCATCCCGACCGGGTACTGGCAACGCTCTGTCAGATGCTCCTCGACCGGCGGCTTTTTAAAATCATCATGTCGGACGTACCCTTTGCCGGCGAACTGGTTCACGAAATCGAACAGCAATTGCTCGAATCCAGGGTTCAACCGGATGAATTATCCTATTTCCTGGTTGAGGGAGTTGCAACCAATTCCGCCTATTTACCGTCTATTGATAATATAAATATTAAAATGAAAGACGGGCGGATCATCGACATTGCCGATGCTTCTGATCTACCCGGCATCAAAGCACTTACAAACATGGTCAAACGGTATTATCTCTGCTGGGCGAAAAACCTGCCTCACCAACCGGTTTGGTTGGTATAGTTCAATTTGTTGTCTACCTTAGCGGCACAATTAACCGACTCATACATAGCTCCAACGACGACGACGTCCACCCTATGGAATTAACAGTGAAGCAGATTGCTGCCCTGCTCGGCGGTATAGTTGATGGAAATGAATTTCTGAAAATCAATCAACTATCCAAAATTGAAGAAGGTCAGGAAGGCAGTATCTCTTTTTTATCCAATCCGAAATACGAACAATATTTGTATACTACAGCCGCTTCAGCCGTCATTGTCAACACCGATTTTCAGCCCCGGCAAGCGGTCCAGGCTACATTGATTTTCGTAGATAACTCCTATTCTGCGTTTACCAAATTACTGGAGCAGGTCAACCGGCTTCAACCCGTCGAAAAAATAGGCGTTGAACAGCCTTCCTTTCTGGCCGAAAGTGCGCAGGTGGGCGATCGGATTTACCGCGGAGCTTTTTCGTACGTCGGCGAAAATTGCCGGATCGGCAACAACGTCAAAATTTACCCGCAGGTCTACATCGGCAACAACGTAACCATTGGCGACAATACGGTTATTCAGGCCGGCACCCGGATCAACGACAATACGGTTATTGGTCAGAACTGCGTCATCAAACCCAACGCCGTCATCGGTAGCGAAGGCTTTGGGTTTGCGCCCGAAGCCGACGGTTCGTACCGAACCATCCCGCAATTGGGCAACGTCATCATTGAAGACAATGTCAACATCGGCGCTAATACCACCATCGATTGCGCCACGGTCGGCTCCACCATCATCCGGCAGGGCGTCAAACTGGATAACCTGATTCAGGTTGGTCATAATGTCGAAATTGGTAAAAATACCGTCATTGCGGCCCAATCCGGCATTGCCGGTTCTACCAAAATCGGTGAGAATTGCGTCATCGGTGGACAAGCGGGCGTTACGGGACACATCGCACTAGCGGACGGCACCAAAGTGGGCGGCCGGTCCGGTGTCATGAAAACGGTAAAAAAAAGTGGCCGATCCATTCAGGGATCACCCGCTTTCGAGCTTCAGGAGAGTTTGCGCTCGCAGGTGGTTTACCAGCGGCTTCCTGCGCTCGAAAAGCGTATTGAAGATATTGAAAATAAATTAACCAAACCATGAGTTACGGACGAACGGTTTTCGTTGGAAACACCGTTTTAATGTAACGATAAATGTCTTTAGGTCAGAAGCTTACGGAATGAATACCAAACAGCAAACGATTCAAAAAGCAGTCTCGGTCTCGGGCGTTGGATTGCATACCGGCGTGGTGGCAACAATGACGTTCCTGCCCGCACCGCCCAACCACGGTTACAAATTTCAGCGCATTGATTTACCGGGTCAGCCGATTGTCGATGCCGATGTTGACAATGTAGTCGATCTCTCGCGTGGCACCACTCTGGAGCAAAACGGCGCCCGGATTCATACCGTCGAACACACCCTGGCGTCGCTCGTCGGGCTGCAACTCGACAATATTCTGATTCAGCTCGATGGACCCGAACCACCCATCATGGACGGCAGTTCGATCAAATTCATCGAAGCCCTGCAGGACGCCGGTATTGAAGAGCAGAATGCTTACCGCAACTACTTCGAAATCAACGAGTACGTTCATTTCAAAAATTCAGAAAAAGACATTGAGATCGCGGCTCTGCCGCTCAGCGATTACCGGCTCACCGTTATGGTGGACTATAATTCGCGGGTCATTACGAGTCAGCACGCGTTTCTGAACGACATCAGCCAGTTTTCATCGCAGATTGCCATGTGCCGCACCTTCGTGTTTTTGCACGAACTGGAAGCTCTTTACAAACAGGACCTGATCAAAGGTGGTGACCTGACCAACGCCATTGTGATTGTTGATCGGGATGTGCAGGAAGGCGAACTGGATTACCTGGCTGATCTGCTCAATAAACCCAAAGTCAGCGTTAACAAAAAGGAGGGCATTCTCAACAACCTCGATCTGCATTATCCAAACGAAATGGCGCGCCATAAGCTGCTGGATCTCGTGGGTGATCTGGCCCTTATCGGACGACCCATCAAGGCGCAGATTCTGGCCGCCCGGCCCGGTCATGCGGCTAACGTGGCTTTTGCGAAGAAAATTAAAAAACTGATGCAGAAGAACGCAGCCAACAACATTCCGACGTACGACCCCACCCAGGCGCCGGTGTACGATTTTCAGCGAATTGCCAGCCTCCTGCCCCACCGCTACCCGTTCCAGATGATCGACAAAATCATCGCTCTGGACGAAAACAGCGTAGTGGGTATTAAAAATGTGACGATGAATGAACAGTATTTCATGGGTCACTTTCCGGGCAACCCGGTGATGCCGGGCGTTCTGCAACTCGAGTCGATGGCCCAAACCGGCGGTATTCTGGTGCTCAGCACGGTTCCGGATCCGGAAAATTACTGGCCGTATCTGATCGGTATTGAAAACTGCCGCTTCCGCCGGAATGTCGTTCCGGGCGATACGGTTATTTTCCGGTGCGAATTTATCTCGCCCATGAAGCGGGGAATCGTCAAAATGTCTGGGCGGGGCTATGTGGCCGGACAGCTGGTCTGCGAAGCCGAAATGATCGCCAGTCTCGTCAGAAAAAAATAGGTTTACTGTTTAACGTTTAATGCAAAAACCGGCACCTCAAACGTTAAGCATCAAACGTTAGACGTTCAATAGAAAACCACACAGTTTGATGATTCAACCACTTGCATACATTCACCCGGATGCTAAAATTGCTCATAATGTTGTCATTGAGCCGTTCGCGATCATCCATAAAGATGTCGAAATAGGTGAAGGTACCTGGATTGGCTCCCATGCCGTCATTAACGAAGGAGCCCGCATCGGCAAAAATTGCCGGATTTATCCGGGTGGTGTTATCTCAGCGATTCCGCAGGACCTGAAGTTTAAAGGCGAATATACCTTAACATTTGTCGGTGACAATACGACCATCCGGGAGTACGCAACGGTGAGCCGCGGAACGGAAGAGCACCGCCGAACCGAAATTGGCAGCGGTTGCCTGATCATGGCCTATGCGCACGTTGCCCACGACTGCCGGATTGGCAACAACTGCATCATTGGCAATACCGTGCAGATGGCCGGGCACGTTTACCTCGGTGACTGGGCCATCATCAGCGCCTTCAGCGCCGTCCATCAGTTTGCTAAAATCGGCATCCACGCCTTTATTTCGGGCGGTTCACTGGTGCGGAAAGACGTGCCACCGTTCTCGAAAGCCGCCCGCGAACCAATCACCTATGCGGGAATCAACTCGGTGGGCCTGCGTCGACGCGGCTACACCAACGAGCAGATTAACCAGATTCAGGAAATTTACCGCTACATCTACCTGCGCGGTTTAAACAATGCCGAGGCCCTCACCCGCATCGACCTCGAACTGCCACCTTCCGACGAACGCGACGAAATTGTCAACTTCATCCGTAGTTCCGAACGCGGCATCATGAAAGGGCCCTCGGGCCGGGAAGTAGGCGAATAAAACTACAATATACATGATGAATTGTGAACGATGAAATTCCGTGTGGTAGCTCATCTAGAATTCATCATTCATTGTTCATCCTATTAATGAAAATTACCACCGAACGAATAGGCAAGCGTTTCCGGCGTGAATGGATTTTCCGGCACGTCGACCTGTCTTTGCAGGCTGGCACCAGCTACACGTTCGTCGGCCCTAACGGAAGCGGCAAATCAACCCTGCTGCAAACCCTGATGGGCGTTTTGCCCGCATCGGAAGGGACAATTCAGTATACCCATCAGGAAAAACCGGTTGAGGTGGACGACTGGTTTCGTCACGTCGTGATGGCCGCTCCCTATCTCGAACTGATCGAAGAATTGACCCTCCTCGAACTACTGACTTTTCACCAGTCGTTCAAACCCTTCAAGGATCAGCGCACCCCCGAGCAACTCTGCGAACTGATGCACCTCAGTCACGCCCGCCATAAAGAAGTCAAGGTTTTCTCGTCCGGCATGAAACAGCGGGTCAAACTGGGACTGGCGTTCTACTCCGAAGCAGCCCTGGTCATTCTCGACGAACCGACCTCCAACCTCGACAAGCAAGGCGTGGCCTGGTATCAGGAGCGCGTCCGGCAACTCTCCGACCAGCTTCTGCTCATTGGCTCCAACCAGCCCGACGAATACGATTTCTGCCCCAACGTTATTGATATCAGTCGCTGGAAATGATTTTCCCCACCCGGAAAATGCTTTCAATACGGTTTTTAAAGTCGATCAGCCCCGTATACGGTTGCAACTCTTTGCGTCGTTATGGAGTCATGGTAAGAAAGACAGGAGACGGTAGACCGGAGAAAAGTCCGGGTCGTTCCCAGAAAGTCCGATAAAGTCTTTTGCCGATCGGCTGTACTCTTTTGTCCCAAATAGCTATCTTGACAATCATTTGTGCTGTCGGTCTATGCGTCGAACTTTTACGGTTTTTCTTTTCTTTTTGCTTCTCAACCGGCCGGAATTTGCCTTTGCCGACTCGCCAGCAGCCAGCGCCGTCCGGTTTGTGCAGAACAAAGGCCAGTGGTCGCCCGAAGTGTTGTTTCGGGCCGAGTTGCCGGGCGGTTTTTTATTTCTGAAAAAGCAGTCGCTTCACTACGTGTTTTACGATACTGAAGCGCTGGACGTCATCCATTCGGGCCGGAATAAGCCGGCAGCCGCCCGAACCTCGGCCCCGCCCGAACGAACCGAACCGCTGGTCCGGGCCCACGGCGTCGAGGTGCACCTGGAAAACAGCGCATCCACGGCAACCCTTGAAAGCAAAAACCGGGTTTCTGAAAACCTGAATTATTTTCTGGGCAATGAATCCCGCCGTTGGGCCAGTTCCGTACCGGCTTTTGCCGAACTCGTTTACCACGACATTTATCCGGGCATTGATCTGCGGGTATTCGCGTATTACCAGACCCTGAAATACGAATTCCTGGTCAACCCCGGTGCCGATCCGTCGGTGATCCGGTTGCGGTATGAGGGGGCCAAAACCGTTCGGGCGGAAAAGGAGCAATTGGTGATCGAAACTTCTTTACTGCCGTTTCGGGAAGAAAAACCGTATTCCTTTACCGAAAAAAACGGCAAAACGACCGAAGTACCCTCGCAGTGGACGCTGGCCGATCAGACAGCCTCGTTTCGCTTTCCGAACGGTTTTGACCGGCAGCAAGCCCTCACCATCGACCCCACCCTGATTTTCTCGAGCTATTCCGGTTCGGTCAGCGACAACTGGGGCCACACGGCCACCTACGACAACGCCGGTAATCTGTACACCGCCGGAACGGTTTTCGGAACCAGTTTTGTACCGACCACCGGCGCGTTCCAGACGCGCTACGGCGCCGAAATCGACGTCGCCATCATGAAATTCAGTCCGGACGGGCGGCAGTTGCTGTATGCCGCCTACCTGGGTGGCTCTACCGGCGAAACTCCTCACAGCCTGATCGTTAACAGCAAAAATGAACTGCTGATTTATGGCGTAACGTCCTCCACCAACTTCCCAACGACGTCCTCGGCGTACAGCAAAAAATTCGCAGGCGGCACGCCCTACATTCCCATCGGAAATCAGCTGCCCGATCCCGGCAGCCTCTACGGTTCCATCTATTTCCGCAACGGAACGGATTTGTTTCTGGCCAAAATCAGCCCGGATGGCCGGGCCCTGCAAGCCAGCACCTACGTCGGCGGCTCGTCCAACGACGGGGTCAATTATGCGGATATGTTTCTGGGTATTTACAATTACGGCGACGATTTGCGGGGCGAAATCATGGTCGACAAAACCGACAATGTCTACGTGGCTACCGTTTCCTATTCGGCGGATTTTCCAATCACCACCAACGCTTCGCAGACGAAACTTCAGGGGCCGGCCGATGCGGTTTTGCTGCAACTGAATGCGGATTTGAGTCAGTTACGCTGGAGTACCTTTTTTGGAGGAAGCGGTTACGATGTAGCCTACGCCCTGCGGGTCGGCGCGTCGGGAGCCGTTTATGCCGTGGGCACCACCCGCAGCGCCGACTTACCCGCCACCGCCGGAGCGTATAAACCGCAATTGGGTGGGCAGGAAGACGGTTTTCTGGTTAAATTCACAAACAATCAGGTGGCGCGCAGCACCTATCTGGGAACCACCGCCAACGATGCGGCCTACCTGATCGACCTCGATCCGCAGGAAAATCCGCACGTTTTTGGCCTGACGCGGGGGCAATATCCGGTTTCCGACAGCGTGTACCAGAACGCCCGCAGCGGCCAGTTCATCCACGCCCTGGACCCGACGCTTGCTAAAACCGTCTTTTCGACCGTCATCGGCTCCGGCCGGACGTCGCCGGATATTTCGCCCACGGCTTTTCTGGTCAATGAGTGTGGCAATATTTATCTGTCGGGTTGGGGCGGGGCCGTCAACGTTCGGAATGGGAATGCTTCCAGCAGCACGCGCGGCCTGCCCATCACGCCCGATGCCTATCGCCGAACCACGGACGGCAACAATTACTGGCTGGCGTTGCTGGAACAGGGGGGCAAATCGCTGCTCTATGCCACGTATTTCGGCAGTGACAATCCGGAAGGGCGCGGGGACCACGTCGACGGCGGCACCAGCCGTTTCGACAAAAGCGGGGTGATTTATCATGCCGCCTGTGCCTGCGGGGGAACCCGGTTTCCGGCGACGGCGCAGGCCTGGTCGCAAACCAACAAAAGCCCGAACTGCAACAATGCCGCTTTTAAGTTCGACATTGACCGGTTGAAAGCTGCCTTTGATGCCTACGAAGGTACCAAAAAAGATGTGGTGGAAGGCTGCACACCGCTGACGCTCAACTTCGTGAACACCAGCGAGGGCGGGATAACCTACGCCTGGGACTTCGGCGGAACCGGCGCTTCCACCAATCCCGGTCAGGTCAGCCATACGTTTGAAAAACCGGGTGAATACACCGTCACGCTGACGGCGACGAATAAACTGACCTGCAAGCGGGTCGATGTGGCGCAGAAGCTCATCAAAGTGTATCCAGCCAATTTCAAGGTCAGCAACGACACCACCATTTGCGCCGGAAAACCGGTACAGCTGCTGGCGGAAGGCGGCAAAACCTACGAATGGTCGCCCGTTCAGACCATTACCAGCGCCACCGTGAACAATCCGGTGGTTAATCCGACCCAAACCACCACGTATACCGTCAAAATGACGAATGAAAACGGCTGTTCGACGCAGAGACAGGTGACGATCAAAACCGATGATTCGTTCAAACCCGTGGCTGAGGTACGGCTGAGTTCGGAATGTGGTCAGCCCATGAAGGTAGAACTGGTCAACACCACATCGGCGGCCGACGGTTTTCAGTGGGCCATGGGCAACGGCGACACGCTGAAGACCAATACGCCCGGCACGTACCAGTATGCGCAATCGGGCCAGTACCAGATCTCACTGACCAGTTACAAAAGCGGCTGTAGCCTGACGCTCAATCTGCCGGTTGAAATCGAAAACATGAGCATGGTGCCGAACGTGGTAACCGCCAACGGCGACGGCAAAAATGATGTGTTCGACATCGGTTTCGCGGGGGCCAGGATGGAGATCATGAACCGCTGGGGCAAGCTGATTTACCGCAGCGATAATTACCCCAACAACTGGGGTTCTGATGTTCCGAACGGTTTGTATTACTACCTGATTACGACGCAGCGCGGCACGAAATGCAAGGGATGGGTGGAGGTGATGGAATAAATTTTCTGGTTTATTTTTAGTCGGCCTCTGCTCCTATTCTGGTCCAGCTGTTCAATGAATCTTGTTTTTCGCTATTTTTGTTTAGCAACATCACTAAACTGCATCAGATTATGAAGCACTTAGCCACCTGGGCGCTCGCGCTGGGTCTTTCCTACGGCGCACTGGCGCAGGATAACGTCAGCTACCACGGCAAGAAAATTACGACCGACAATGCCGTTTCGACGACCGAACTGGCCGCTAAACTGGGCGATCAAAAAGCCATCGAAACGAAAGTAGAAGGTACCGTTGAGTCGGTCTGTCAGGTGAAAGGCTGCTGGATTCGCGTCAAAACCGCCGACAACCAGACCATGCTGGTGCGGTTCCGCGATTACGGTTTTTTTGTTCCGAAAGACATTGCCGGTAAAAACGTGGTGTTTGAAGGAACCGCCGAAACCAAAACGACTTCGGTGGCCGAACTCCGCCACTACGCCGAAGATGCGGGCAAAAGCAAGGAAGAAATCGCCAAAATCACCGAACCCGTCAAAGCCATTACCTTTATGGCCGATGGGGTAGTTGTGAAAAAATAAGGAGAAAGGGAGGACGGGAAGAGAGGATGAAAGAGCGAATTGGTTGTCCTCTCCTGCTTTCCCTCCCCTAGTTAAAATTTAAAATACTCCTTCGCATTGTTGTAACAGATGTTCTGAACGAGCTTGCCGATCCAGTCGATGTCGCTGGGGAGTTCGCCGTTTTCGACGTCCTTGCCGAAGATATTGCAGAGAATCCGGCGGAAATACTCGTGACGTGGGTACGACAGGAAACTGCGCGAATCGGTGAGCATCCCGACAAACCGGCTCAGCAGACCCATGTTCGACAAGGCGTTGATCTGCCGTTCCATACCGTCTTTCTGATCCAGAAACCACCAGCCCGAGCCAAACTGAATTTTGCCCGGCGTCGATCCGTCGTTGAAATTCCCGATCATGGTCGCCATGATTTCGTTGTCGCTCGGATTCAGGTTATACAGAATCGTTTTGGCCAGCTGATCGCGGTTGTCCAGCCCCCCCAGAAACCGGGCCAGCGGACGAGCCTGCTGGAAGTCGCCGATGCTATCCCAACCCGTATCCGGTCCGAGCGTCCGCAAAGCCCGCTGGTTGTTGTTCCGCAGCGCCCCCAGGTGAAACTGCTGCGTCCAGCCTTTTTCCCAATCCCATTCGGCAAACCGGTCGAGCATATACGACTTGAATTGCAGCTTTTCCGTTTCGCTCAGCGCCATGCCCGAAAGAAGTTTCTCAAAAACCGCCCGAACCGCCGATTCCGTATAGGCTTCCGCGTACACGGTTTCCAGTCCGTGATCCGACAGGCGGCAGCCCCTTTCGGCAAAATAATCGTGCCTCTGTTTCAGGCACGTCATGTACGTTTCGAGCGTCCGGATTTCTTCATTACAGACCTCCCCGACCCGCTTCACATACGCCTGAAAAACCGCCATGTCATCGACGGCCATCGCCTTGTCGGGCCGGAACGTGGGCAGCACCTTGATCTCAAAACCGTCGTCGGCAATTTTTTTATGATGCTCCAGCGAATCGGTCGGGTCGTCGGTTGTGCAGACGGTTTTGACGTTAAAATGACGCAGCAACGTCCGGGTTGACAAACCGGGCAACTGGCCCGTACAGGTACCATAAACCGACCGCGCCGTCTGGCCGTTCAGAATCGTTTCGACGCCAAACGGATTTTTCAATTCCATATGCGTCCAGTGGTAGAGCGGATTCCGCATCGTGTACGGCACGGTTTCGGCCCACTTCTGGAATTTCTCAAAATCCGACGCATCGCCGGTGCAATACTGTTCCGGAACGCCGTTGGTCCGCATCGCCCGCCATTTGTAATGGTCGCCGTACAGCCAGATTTGCGTCAGGTTTTCGAACGTTTTGTCGGCGGCAATCTGATCGGGCGGCAGGTGACAGTGGTAATCGATGATGGGCATCGCCTTGGCGTAGTCGTGGTAGAGCCGCCGGGCGGTATCGGTCTGAAGCAGAAAATCTTCGTCTAAAAAGGATTTAATCGGTTGGTCGACCAGCATGATCGTAATGGATTCGTTTAAATAGCAAAGACCGCCTAGCCGGCTTTTTACCCGTCGGTGCGGTTTCCGGTTTTTGTTTACCGTGGCTGAGGCCGGAAGAACAGGCTGTAGCTGCCACCGGAAACAAAAACCGGAAACCCGCTTAAAGACTCGAACGCTCAATGCCGAGCATCAAACCGCGTAGTTCGGCGAGGCCACGCAGCCGTCCGATGGCCGTGTACCCCGGATTCGTCCGTTTGCCGGTATTCAGATCATCGAGCATTTTGTGGCCGTGGTCGGGCCGGAACGGCATCCGGAAATTTTCGAGCCCTTCTTCTTCCCGACGGCGTTGTTCGCCGAGCAGGGCACTGACCACCCCAAACATGTCCACGTCGCCGTCGAGGTGGTTGGCTTCGTAAAAATTTCCTTCCTCATCCCGTTTCGTGGCCCGCAAATGAATAAAATGGATGCGGGAACCCAGCCGATCGACCATGCCCACCAGGTCATTGTCCGCCCGGACTCCGTACGAACCGGTACAGAAACACAGTCCGTTGGCCGAACTATCGACGGCATCCAGCAGCATTTTGGCATCGGCTTCCGTGCTGACCACGCGCGGCAAACCCAGAATCGGGTACGGCGGATCATCGGGGTGGATCGACAACCGGACGCCGGCATCCTGCGCTACGGGCGCAATCTCCCGCACAAATGCGTATAGATTTTCGCGTAACTCTTTGTCACCGACGTATTTATAGGCATCCAGCGTTTCCTGAAACTGCTCAACGGTGTAGCTCTCTTCCGAGCCCGGCAAACCGGCGATGATGTTGCGCTGCAACCGCAACGCGGCCGCTTCGTCCAGCGATTCATAGTGGTTGCGGGCTTTCAGGATTTGCTCAGGGGTATAGTGCGCTTCGGCGCCGGGCCGTTTGAGGATAAACAATTCAAAAGCCGCGAACGCTACGGCGTCAAACCGCAGGGCTGTTGACCCGTCCGGCATTTTGTAATCCAGATCGGTGCGCGTCCAGTCGAGCACCGGCATGAAATTGTAACAAACCGTATCGATGCCGCAGCGGCCCAGATTGACCAGTGATTCCTTGTAATTTTCGATGTAGTGCTGAAACCCTTCCGAGCGGGTTTTGATGGCGTCATGAACCGGAATACTCTCCACCACCGACCACGTCAGGCGATCTTCGCCGGGCGCAGCGGCTTCGATGAGGGATTTGCGCGCCTTGATTTCGTCGACCGCCCACACCTGCCCGTTCGGGATGTGGTGCAGCGCCGTAACAATGCCCGTGGCACCGGCTTGTTTGATATCAGCGAGACGAACGGGATCATTGGGGCCGAACCAGCGCCAGGTTTGTTCTAATGCCATTTTGAGTGTGAAATTTTGATAAAAAAGGAACGGAACCAGTGGCTCTACTCATTTCGGGATCCGGCCCGGCGAAGTACTGTTTTTTCGCGCTATTTCGGTAAGTTTGGCAAAACTTTGTCGGCCCAGACTTGCCTTAAACTTCCTTTACTGATGCCTGACCCATCTGGAAATTATCGCTGGCGCATTGTGCTGCTGTTGTTTTTTGCCACCACCATCAATTACATCGACCGGCAGGTGCTTTCGTTTACGATGATTGATGAAACGTTTCGGCAGGAAATGATGGGCAAACCCGCCGGTGAACCCCTGACGGAGAGCGATCTGGACCAGTTTAAAGTGCTCTACAGCTACATCGATACGGTTTTCAAGATAGCCTACGCCCTCGGTTTTCTGCTGACCGGCTGGCTCATCGACCGGGTCGGCACCAAACGCGGTTTTTCCATTTCGATCATCGTCTGGAGCATTGCGGGCGTGCTCAACGCCTTCATCGGTTCGCTGCGCGGCCTGAGCATGGTTCGCTTCATGCTGGGCATCGGCGAGGCCGGTAATTTCCCGTCGGCCATCAAATCGGTGGCCGAGTGGTTCCCCAAAAAGGAACGGTCGTTTGCCGCCGGTCTGTTCAACGCCGGTACCAACGTCGGCATCATTGCCACGGCCGCCCTGATTCCCTGGCTCACGCTCCAATTTGGCTGGCGGTTTTCGTTCATTGCCACGGGTCTGCTCGGTTTTCTGGTGCTGATCGCCTGGCTGAAAACCTACCACCGCCCGGAAGAACACCCGCGCGTCAGCCAGGCCGAATTGGCCTATATTCAACAGGATTACGAAGAAGAGATTCCGGAAGAAAAACTGTCGTGGTGGCGCTTGCTGGGCTTTCGGCAAACCTGGGCGTTCATCGTCGGCAAGTTCATGTGCGACCCCATCTGGTGGTTTTATCTGAGCTGGTTGCCCGATTTCTTCAACAGCAGCGAATCCCTCGACCAGCGTCTGGATCTGAAAAATGTCGGGTTGCCGTTTCTGGTCATTTACATCGTTTCCGACGGCGGCAGTGTGCTGTTTGGCTGGCTTTCCTCCAAGTTCATTCACATGGGCTGGTCGGCCAACCGGGCGCGAAAAATTACGATGCTGATCTGCGCCCTTTGCGTCATTCCAATATTTTTTGCCGCCCAAACCAGTAGTATTTACGTAGCCATTGCCTTAATTTCTTTGGCAACGGCGGCCCACCAGGGCTGGTCGGCCAACATTTACACCTTTGCCTCCGATCTGTTTCCCAAAAGCGCGGTGGCTTCGGTGACGGGCATTGGCGGCATGTTCGGCGCCATGGGCGGTATCTTGCTGGCGGCTGTCGCGGGTAATATCCGGGTCAATTTCGGCTATTTACCTTTGTTTATCATTGCCAGCTCGACCTACCTGATCGCGCTGGTGATCATCCATTTCCTTTCGCCCACCCTCGAACCGGTGACCAAGAAGGAATTGGAAAGTATTGGCGTTTAACAAAGCGAGGAGGAAAGGACGAGAGGAGGCAAGGGAGGAAGGATAACAAACCCTTCTCTCCTTTCCTTCTTTCCTCATCTCCTTCCATAATCCTTTATTCCTTGAAAAAAATAGTTACGTTCGGCGAGGTCATGATGCGACTGGCCCCGCCCGGTTTTGCCAAATTCAATCAGGCGCATTCCCTGAACGTCGTTTACGGCGGCACCGAAGCCAATGTGGCCGTTTCGCTGGCTTATTTCGGGTGCCAGGCTAGCCACGTCACCCGGTTTCCGGACCACGCCCTGGGCCATGCCGCAGCGTCAACGCTGCGGTTTCACGGTGTCGATACGTCCCGGATTACGTTCGGTGCCGGGCGACTGGGCCTGTATTTTCTGGAAACCGGGGCCGTGAGCCGCGCCAGTCAGATCATTTACGACCGCTACGATTCGGCATTTTCGCTCATTCAACCCGGCGATTTCGACTGGGAAGCCATTTTAACCGGGGCCGACTGGTTCCACTGGTCGGGCATCACGCCGGCGCTGTCGCAACAGGCCGCTGACTGCCTGCTGGACGCCATCCAGACGGCAAACCGGCTGGGCGTGAAGGTTTCGGGCGACATTTATTTTCGCAGCAATTTGTGGAAATATGGCAAAAAACCGCAGGACATTCTGCCTGATTTAACCGCCGGGTGCGACCTGGTGCTGGGCAATCAGCAAAACTTTGAGGAACTCTACGGCGTTAAAGCTGAAACGTTCGACGACGCCTGCCGGGGGATGCAGACCAAGTTTCCGCGAATCCGGTATTTTACCGATACAGAACGGCAATCCGTCAGTGCATCGCATAACCGGCTGACGGCCAAGATCTTCGACGGCACCACCATGTACTCGTCGGAAGTATACGACATCACCCACATCATCGACCGGATTGGTGGTGGCGACGCCTACCTGGCCGGTTTGATTTACGGCTTATTAAGCACCGATGATCCGCAGTATGCCGTTGAATTCGGTGCGGCTGCTTCGGCGCTGAAACACACCGTCGAAGGTGACGCAAACTTAGTGTCCGTTTCGGAAGTTGAAGCCTTGGTGGGCGGTGACAAGTCGGGGCGACTGAGAAGATAATTGTTTAAAACGATGCGTTATGAATGCCAAATGGTATTGCGTCAGCCCATTCATCATTCATGATCCATAATTCCAAAAATCCTGTGGCTCGTTTTTCAAGATTGGAAGTATACGAAACCATCCGGCGGGTGCCGGTGGTACCGGTTTTTTACCACGCCGACGCTGGGGTGTGTCGGGAAGTGCTGGGGGCCTGCTACCGGGCCGGCATCCGGGCATTCGAGTTTACAAACCGGGGTGATTTTGCCCACGAACTGTTCAATGAACTGGTCAAAACAGCCGCCCGTGATTTTCCGGATCTGATTCTGGGCGCCGGAACACTCGTGGAAGCCGCCACGGCCGCGCTGTATATCCAGTCGGGGGCGAACTTTATCGTTGGCCCGTCGTTTCACGAATCCATTGCCCGCACCTGCAACCGCCGGAAGGTGGCTTATATGCCCGGTTGTGCGACGCTGACCGAGATTTCAGCCGCGGAAGAACTGGGCGTGGAAGTGGTGAAAGTCTTTCCGGGCGACGCCTTGGGACCCGGTTTTGTCAAAGCCGTGAAAGGACCCATGCCGTGGACCAGCATGATGGTGACGGGTGGTGTCGAACCCACGAAAGAAAGCCTGGGCTCCTGGTTCAACGCGGGGGTGACGGCCGTCGGCATCGGCTCCCAATTGTTCCCGAAAGAAGTCCTGAGCAACCGGCAATTCGACCAGATCGAAGCCAAAGCCAAAGACGTGCTGGCCATTGTCGATTCGCTGCGCGGCCAATACTGAATGATGAACGATGGGTTATAAACGATGAATGGGCTGGCGTACGCAATTCATCGTTCATCATGCATCGATCATCATCCACTATTTAGGTTCAGTTGCGCTCAATGCGTTAAAGCCTTACATTTACACCTTACAAGAAATCCTGAATTCCGTCGAAATAACCGAGAAACGTCGTCCATCACCATGACAGCACTGAACCGTTCAACCCATTCGGCTCCCTCCCATCCTGAGCGCGTCCTCCAATTTGGCACGGGCGTTTTGCTGCGGGGATTGCCCGACTACCTGATTCATAAAGCCAACCAGCAGGGCGTATTTAACGGCAGCATCGTCGTTGTGAAATCAACCGGCGGAGCGACGGACGAATTTGCCGAACAGGATGGGTTGTATACGGTGGTGAACCGGGGCATTCAGAAAGGCCAGCTGGTGGATAAACACACGGTGGTGTCGGCCATTAGCCGGGTTCTTTCGGCGCAGGAAAACTGGAAAGCCGTGCTCGACGTGGCGAAAAAACCGTCCCTGCAAGTCATTATTTCCAACACGACCGAGGTGGGGATTCAGTATGTGGAAGAAAGCATTTTTCAGAATCCTCCGCAGTCGTATCCGGCAAAGCTGACGGCCTTTCTCTACGAACGGTTCAAGAATTTTGGCGGGGGCCGCAACAAAGGCCTGGTGGTGATACCGACCGAACTCATCACGGATAACGGGCTGAAACTCCGCGACATCGTCGAAAAAATCGCTCTGCACAACGAACTGGGCAAGCTGTTTATGAAGTGGCTGAAGTACCACGTTCGCTTCTGCAATTCGCTGGTCGACCGGATCGTTCCGGGAAAACCGGATGCCGAAACCCGTCAGCAACTGCAACAGGAACTCGGTTATGAGGACAAGCTGCTGATTATGGCCGAGCCCTATAGGCTGTGGGCGATTGAAGGTGACGACCGGGTTAAAAATGTGCTTACGTTCGCTAAGGCCGATGCCAATGTCATCATCGATGAAGACATTAATTTTTACCGCGAACGCAAACTTCGCGTGCTGAACGGCGGTCATACGATCAGCGTTCCGCTGGCTTACCTGCTCGGGCTCGAAACCGTCAACGAAATGATGCAGCACCCGCTGATGAGCCGGTTTGTGGAAGAAGTCATTACGCAGGAAATTGTGCCGACCCTGCCGGCCTGGATGATTCCGGAAGAAAACCCGGATGCGGTTCGCGAGTTTGCCGCCGATGTGCTCGACCGGTTTCGCAATCCCTACATCGAACACCTGCTGCTGAGCATTACCCTGCAGGAAACCCTGAAAATGAAAGCCCGCAACCTGCCGACGATTCAGCGATTTGTGGAACAGAACCAGCAGGTTCCGCAGCGCATGGCCCTCGGTTTTGCGGCTTATTTGCGGTTTATGAAAGCGGTGCGGTTTGAAGAAGGCGTCTACCTGGGCGAAGCAAGCACGCCAACCGGTGGCATCATTACCTACCCCATCAAAGACGATCACGCGGAATACTTCTACAAGTTGTGGCAGCAGGTCGATGTGCACGATGCGGCATCGGTCCGGAATTTTGTGCAGACTCTGTGTGCCGATACCATGCTGTGGGAAATGGATCTGAGCGCACTCAGCGGTTTTGCCGACGCCGTGGCCGAGCAGCTCACCAACCTGCTGACCCTGGGCGTCGAAGCCACCATTGAGCGGCAGGTAGCCACCGCCGAGTCTACGACCAGCGACTCAGAAATTGGTTGAAGGCATCTTTATGCTGATCGCTGACCGGAATGGTGGCCGACCCGATCTGGATCGTGTTCCGGGTAACGGCTTCAATTTTGTCCAGCGCAACGATGAACGAGCGGTGCACCCGCATAAACCGCCGGCCCGGCAGTTTATCCTCCAGCGCCTTTAGGCTCGTCAGCGACAAAACCGGCCGGGGCACCGCATCCGGGCGTTCTTTCCGCAAGTGCACTTTGACGTAATCTTTCAGCCCCTCGATGTAAAGAATGTCGTTGAAGGCGATTCGTACCAACTGGTATTCTACTTTCAGGAACAGATACTCTTCTTCCGGTTCGGGAACCGCCGGAGCCAGGGCCGCAGCGGGACGTTTCACCAGTTCAAAGTACGTTTTGGCTTTGCTGGCGGCCCGCAGAAACTCCTCGTAGTTGAACGGTTTGAGCAGGTAATCCAGCGCGTCGACTTTGTACCCTTCCAGGGCAAAATGGTTGAAGGCCGTCGTGAAAATGATGCGGGGTGTGTAACCGGTGGCGTTGCGTTCGAGCACCCGGGCCAGTTCCATCCCCGTCAGATCGGGCATTTGAATATCCAGAAACAACAGATCGACCGGGTGTTCGTGCAGCCCCTGCAAGGCTTCAACCGCACTGCTGTAACGGCCTAACAGGTTCAGAAAAGGCGTTTTGTCGATGAACGCGCACACGAGTCCGAGCGCCAGAGGTTCGTCATCAACCGCAATGCAGTTTAAGGTCATGCCAGATTCAGGTTCAGATGGACCAGATACTCATTAGCGGGCGTATCCTCCATCACCGACAGCTGGTACCGTTCGGGATAGAGCAGATCGAGCCGCCGGCGGGTATTGGTTAAACCGATGCCACTACCGACTTCGAGGGACTGGTTTTTTTCGGGGAAGATCGTATTTCTCACTTTCATTTCCAATTTCTCGCCTTCCTGATGGATGCTGATGACAATGCGGCTCGGCATCAGGGCACTGACCCCGTGTTTGAACGCATTTTCGACGAAGGGCAGCAACAACATCGGCGCTACCGGCACATCGCGCAGCGGCCGGGGCTGCTCGAGCGTTACACTGACCTTGTCCGTCAGCCGGAGTTGCATGAGTTGAATGTAATCCTGCACAAAGTCGATTTCCTTGCTCAGCATGGTGGTGTCGTTTCCGGTTTCGTACAACACATACCGCATCATCCGCGACAACCGGTGCAGAGCCTCGCGGGAGGCTTCGGCGTCGATCAGCGTCAGAGCGTAGATATTATTGAGCGTGTTGAAAAAGAAGTGAGGATTAATCTGCGCCTTCAGAAAGGAGAGTTCGGAGCTGACCCGGGCCTGTTCCAAGTCGAGCCGCAGCCGGGCATCCTCCTGCCATTTCTGAACCGACGCAATGCTGGTTCCAATCCCCAGCATGAGGAAGGTGGTCACCAGAATGGACTGACTCCAGCCCCAGACGTTCCGCGGTTTTCGCGGTCCGCCTTCCGGATGCCAGGCTTTGTGCATCAGTTCCGGCAAATTGAGCCAGTTATCGATATGAAAAAGCAGCACCACCACAAAAACAGCAGTAACAAACAGCGAAACAATGTATAAACTGGTTTGGTCCTTAAAAAGCAGGCGAGGCACCAGCACGATCGTGTTCAGGTAATAGGCACCGACCAGCAATCCAAAATAAAGGGCCTGTTTAACCCAGAACTGCGAAGGGGCCCTGATGTCCCAGTTCAGCGGCTGATAAACCAGCAAGGCAAAACCCAGTAAGCCCCAGGCCAGTATGTGAATCAGCACCGGTACACTACGACGTAACGTGAGTAAATTCATGGAATGCGTAGAATTGTGGGATACTACCAAGTTGAAGATATTTGGCAAGAAAGACAAAACAACCTGATTTCAGCGAAATCAGGTTGTCCAACTACCATCTCTATTAATAAAATCTATCGTATCGTCCGGCAACCATCGGCTTGATTGGGTCTGTCGAAGCGTTCATGAGCTCAATTGATTTACAATCATACGGGACAAACCCCAAACCATCCTCGCAGAATCGACAAATTGCCAGCTTGTCCCGACCAATGGCCGGTTTTTGCCTATTATCCCCTTTCCGCAAACCTTTACGAGCCAAAAACCGCCCTTTTGGGTGCTAATCGGTCAGATCCTGGCATTAATCGACGTCTCTAACTCCCTGGTATATCGCATTTTGTGGTCAATTTGAATTGGGATTGTTTTGTGTCAGTCAAACAGCCGGAACCGGCTATTCAGCAACCAACTACATTATTTATCTTACTCATTGATCATCATGAAAACCGCACTTGCTTCCTTCTTTTTCGCACTCGCCATCAGCGCATCGTCCGTTAGTCTGGCCGCCAACACCGGCGACAAAGCGCCGTTTCAATCATCCGTCGTGGCGTTCCCTTCGACCATGAAAGTGGATGTTGTCGTCGAGAATCCCAACAACGCCAACGTAACGATCCGGCTGGTCGATCACCTGGGCGTTGTTCAGGCTTCGCAAAAACTGAACAAACACGAAAAAGCACTCCGCACCCGCTTCGACATCAGCGAACTGGCGGATGGGGTCTATCAGGTTGTGGTCACTGACGGTGCCAGCACCCAGACGCAGGAGATTAACGTCAAAACCCAGGTGCCGGCGCCCACCACCTACCGCACGGTTTCAATCGGTTGATTACGAACGTTCCGGCACCGGTTTTCGAGCGGGTGCCGGAACAAAAACCGGTGGTGAATTCATCGGTAAAAAGATGCCATCCGACGACGTTTGCACCCTCTTGGTCTATTCCGTTTTCCAGAGTTCCCGCGCTAGTGTTGTTTTGTAACTTCAGTGCATAATGTAATCACACTCATGAACAAGTTTTCCTTCTCACTATTTTCAGTAGCATTCAGTCTGATCGCGTTCCAGACCTTCGCTCAGTTTCCGGGCGGTGGTGGACCGGGGGGCGGTTTTGGAGGCCGGGGACAAGGGCAGGGCCGGATGGGCCAACCAGGGCAACGCGGGGATCAACAGGAAAAAACATTTATTCCCGGTACAGCCGATGACGATAAACCACGCGGCAATGGCAAGATCAACGGCTACCTGATGGATTCGACGTCCAACCAACCCGTTGAATACGCAACAATTGCACTCCTCGATATTAATACCGGCAAACCGATCGACGGTACGACGGCCGACGGAAAAGGAAAGTTCAGCCTGACCCGGCTGGCTCCCGGCGACTATAAATTGCAGTACTCGTTTCTGGGTTACCAGAACAAGATCTCCAATGTGATCAAAATTGTAAAGGGGTCCGACATTAACATCGGCATCGTAAAATTATCGCAGGATGTCCGCACGCTGAACGAGGTGGTGGTGACGGGACAGGCCGCGCTGATCGAAGAGAAAGTGGACCGGCTGGTCTACAACGCCGAAAAAGATATTACCTCCAAAGGGGGCGATGCCGCCGATATCATGCGGAAAGTGCCGATGCTGTCCGTTGACCTGGATGGCAACGTCAGCCTGCGGGGTAGCAGCAACGTCCGGGTGTTGATCAACAACAAACCGTCGACAATCATCGCCAGCAGTGTTGCCGACGCCCTGAAACAGATTCCGGCCGACATGATCAAGTCGGTGGAAGTGATTACCAGCCCGTCGGCCAAATACGACGCCGAAGGGTCTGCCGGGATTATCAACATTGTTACCAAAAAGAACACCCTGCAGGGCGCAACGCTCAACATGGACGTCGGTACCGGAAACCGGAGTTCCAACCTGAACCTGAACGCCAGCTACCGTCAGGGCAAAATGGGTTTCAACCTGGGCGGTTTTGGCCGGGCCATGTACAACGTCAAAGGGGCCTTCAACAGCCAGCAAACGACCGTTGGGCAGATGGGAACCACCACAACCATTCAATCGGCGGATACCCGTCAGCACGGTATGTTCGGAAACTACCAACTGGGCTGGGATTACGACATCGACAAAAATACCTCGCTCACGGCCAGTGTTCGCTACGGCGTTCGGAACATGGTCAACTTCCAGGATAACCTGCAAACGCTGTCGTACCTCAACCTGCTGGCCAGCCGCTCGGGCCGGAATGTCGAAACCAAAAACCTGTCGGGCACGGTCGATGCGAACGTAAGTTATACCAAGACGTACAAAACGAATCAGGAACTGAGCATTCTGGGTTTGTACAGCCGCAACAACAACACGAACAATTTTGTAACCGAACTGCTCAACGGCACCGACATGCACACCATAACCGGTCGCCAGCGGAACGACAACCTGAGCTACAACCAGGAATCAACCCTGCAGGTCGATTACCAAACCCCGATCAAACGCACGCAACTGCTGGAGTTTGGCGGTAAAGGTATTTTCCGGAAAATGAACAGCGATTACCAGTTCTTTACGGCGGCTGGCGATAGCGAGAACTACCAACTGAGCCCGATCCAACCTTCCAACGGCCTGGACTACGATCAAAACATCACCTCGGTCTATGCGGCCTACACCCTGTCTACCAAAACCAAGTGGACGCTGAAAGCCGGTGGTCGTTACGAATACACCTTCATCAACGCCCGTTTTCAGAACAGCGAGCAGGGTGAAATTGAGCAGAACAGTGATTTGAGCAAAATCCCGAATTACGGTGTTTTTGTGCCGAGTGTTAACATTTCGAAAGGCATCAAAGGCGGCAAAATCATCAAGCTGGCCTACAACCGCCGGATTCAGCGGCCGGGTATCCAATCGCTGAACCCCAACCTGAACGCGGCCAACCCGCTCAACATTAGCCAGGGAAATCCGAATCTGTCGCCCGAATACACCGACAACGTCGAACTGGGGATGAGCGGCCAGATCAAGAAGTTCTACCTGAACACCACCCTGTTTGCGCGGATTACCGACAACTCGATTATGAGCGTTCGGGATACCATCACCTACAACGGACAACAGGCGGTTTTGAGCACGTCACAGAACATCGGAACCGAGCGCGCCTACGGGGTCAATGTCTTCACGAACGTGACGCTGTTCTCGATCTGGCAGATGGGGGGCGGTTTTGACCTCTACCACGCCTTCCTGACCAACAACAACGCCAGCGCCATCTACGGGGCTTCCAACTCGGGTTGGGTGCTGGGTGGCCGGCTGTTCACCAGCATCACGCTGAAAAACGGCTGGGGCATCCAGGGCTTCGGCGGGGGTCGCGGACGGCAGATCAACCTGCAGGGGTATCAGGGCAGCTTTGCGTTCTACAACCTCGGCGTGAAGAAAGACTTCAACAACAAGCGCGGCAGCATCGGAATTGGCGCGGAAAACTTCCTGAACCACCCGTTCAAAGTTCGCTCCGAAACGACCTCACCGCTGGTGTCGCAGCGCAGTGTCAACAGCATGTACAACGCCGGTGTCCGCGTAAACTTCTCCTATCGTCTGGGTAAAATGAGCATGGACGGCTCCGGTTTCAGCATCGGACGCCGGAAAAAATCCATCAACAACGATGACCAGAAAAGTGGTGGCGACGACAACGGCGGTGGTGGCCAGCAACAGCAATCACAACCAGCGGGTGGCAACTCCGGCGGCCGTCCCCGGCAAAAATAATACCTGATTATTCCGCCCGACAGGATTACAGCGTGGTTTTATTCTGTAATCCTGTTTACCTTTCCTAGCAAAAACCGTTCATAATAAACCAACCTCTCTATTCATGAAAACCAACCAAATTTTTGCCGGCTTACTAGCGTTCGTTCTCCTGGCCTCGACCCCGCTGACCATCATCGCCGGAACCAGCGGCCCCGGTAAACGGCCCGGCGCGGTCGTTGCCAAATCCGTAACGTACGCCGTTGATACCGAACAAAGTACCCTCATCTGGAATGCCAAAAAAGTAGGTGGAGAACACACCGGAAACATCAAGCTCACCAAAGGCGAGTTTGTTTTTGACGGCAAAAAATTAACGGCCGGCAACTTCACCGCCGACATGACGACGATTACCGAAAACAAAGGCAGCGAGCGCGTGGTGACGCACCTGAAAAATGACGACTTTTTTGCGGTCGACAAAAACCCGACGGCGACCTTCAAAATCACCAAGCTGGCCCCGATTTCCGGCGCGGCTGCGGGTCAGCCCAATTACAACGTCACCGGCGATCTGATGATTAAAGGCACCACCAAGCCAATCACGTTCCCGGCCGTTGTCAAGCAGGACGGCGAGAACGTGGAAGCCGTTGCGAAACTGACCGTCAACCGGCTGGAGTACGATATCAAATACCGGGCTGCGCTGATCGGCACGGCGGCCGACAAAATCATCGAAGACACCTTTTCGCTTGACCTGAAACTGGTCGGTAAAAAATCAAAACCGATGTAATCTGATTCAGACCTGGCAGGTTTTGAAACCTGCCAGGTCTCAGAACTTCTCTGCACCTTCCTGCTTACCAATTCAAAGTCATTCGTTGTTCAGCGGCTTCTCTGATTTCCTTACTTCCATACGTATCGAAACAACCGGAAAAGCTTTTGTAACAACGAATGACTTTTTCTGTAAATTAGTACACAACGAGTTCCGATCGGGGCTCTATTTTTATGATGAAGGATAAAAACCGTCTCTCCAGACCCTTTTCATTTTTGCTCAATGCGACGCTGGTGGCTGGGCTGGCTTCGTTTACCTGGCAGGACAATCCTGCCCATCAAAAACCGGACGAAAGCCGGTTTACGCCGGTCGTTGTGGCTGAAGGGCTGGACGAACCGATGGTGTTTGAAGTAGACAAGGACGGAAGGGTCTACATCATCGAGCGGAAGGGCGCTTTGAAAAAATACGATCCGGCTACCAAAACCGTCAACCTCATTGCCACCATTCCGGTCAACACCAAATACACCAGCGCCGAAGGCGTGTCGCGCGAAGCCGAAGAAGGGCTGATGGGCCTGACACTCGATCCGAATTTCGACAAAAACCATTGGGTATATCTCTATTACGCCCATCCGACCGAGAAAAAACACATTCTGACCCGCTGGAATCTGGTTGATGACAAGCTCGTTGAAGGCTCCGAAAAAGTGATGCTGGACGTGACAACGCAGCGCGAAGTCTGTTGCCATACCGGTGGCGGCATGACCTGGGACAAAACCGGGAATCTGTACCTGACCGTTGGTAATAATACCGGGAACCAGCAGGCGGCCCAAACCGACGAACGGCCCGGCCGCGCCAGTTGGGATGATCAGGGGCACGCCGGCAACACGAACGATTTGCGCGGCAAAATTCTGCGCATCCACCCCGAACCGGACGGTTCCTACACCATCCCCGACGGTAATCTGTACCCGAAAGGCACGGCCAAAACCCGCCCGGAAATCTATTCGATGGGCCACCGCAACCCCTGGCGAATTTCCATCGACAGCAAAACCGGTTTTCTGTACTGGGGCGAAGTGGGTCCGGATGCCAACGAAGACACCGAAATCGGACCGCGCGGCTACGACGAAATGAACCAGGGTCGAAAACCGGGTAACTTCGGCTGGCCCTGGTTTGTCGGCGACGATCAGGCGTTTCCGGTGTATGATTACGCCAACAATAAACCGCTGGCAAAAAAAGATCCGAAAAAACCGGTCAACAATTCGCCCAACAACACGGGTTTGACGGAGTTGCCGCCAGTAGCTCCTACTTTTATTTACTACCCGTACGGCGTTTCCGAGAAGTTTCCGCTGGTCGGCAGCGGCTCGCGTTCGGCCACCGGCGGCCCGGTTTACCACCGCTCCGATTTCAAAAATCCCAAGCGTCCGTGGCCGGCCTATTACGAAAACAAATGGATCACGACCGATTTTTCGCGCGGCTGGATCATGGCGATCACGATGGACGCCAATGGCGATTACCAGTCGATGGAACGCGTGTTGCCCAGCTACCGCCCGGTGGAGCCCATTGACATGAAATTCGGGCCGGACGGCGATATGTACGTACTGGAATACGGCAGCAACTGGTTCCGCAAAAGCGACAATTCGCGGCTCGTTCGGCTGGAGTACAACGGTGGAAACCGCAAACCGCTCGTTCAGGCGTCGGCCAGCAAAACCGGCGGCACGGTTCCGTTCAAAATTACCCTGTCGTCCGAAGGCAGCAAGGATTTCGACGGTGATGCCCTGAAATACTTCTGGAAAGTGGCGTCAGCGGGCGGGGCCGCCCGCACCTTCACGACCGCCAACCCGGCGGTTTCGTTTGACAAACCGGGCGTTTATACGGCCACCCTGACCGTCAGCGACCCGAAAGGAGCCAGCAACAGCCAGTCGGTCAAAATCATTGCGGGCAACGAACCACCCGCCGTGGCCGTGAACCTGACCGGTAACCAATCCTTTTTCTTTCCCGAAAAACCGATTCAGTACGCAGTTCAGGTGACGGACAAAGAAGACGGCAGCCTGGCCAAATCAAACGCGGCTTCGGGAATCAATCCGGCGCGGGTGGCCGTGAGCATCGATTACACCGCCCAGGGGTTTGATTATGCCGAAGTGATTCAGAGTCAGCGCAGTGTCGATGCTTCCACGCAATTTGCCGTGGCCCAGACGCTGATCGGGCAAAGCGATTGCAAGGTATGCCATCAGGTGGCGTCGAAATCCGTCGGGCCGTCGTTTCACGAGGTTGCGAACCGTTCCAAAGGCAAACCGGGCGAAACCGAACGTCTGATCAAGAAGATCATCAACGGCGGTGGCGGTGTCTGGGGTGAAGTGGCCATGCCCGCGCACCCGGCCATGCCGGTCGCCGATGCGGCAGTCCTTGTCAAATACATTCTGAACAGCACCGAAAAAACGCTGAGTACCCTGCCGGTTCAGGGCAGTTATACGGTTAAAATCCCGGAAGGCGACAACGGCAAAGGGGCGGTTTTGGTCCGGGCCGCTTACACCGACCGACCTGTGAAAGCCATTCCTTCTCAAACCTCGGAAAGTCAGATCATTCTGCGTAATCCGGAACTGAGCCCGGTCGATGCGGAGATTACCAAAGGCGTCGACATCAAGGCGCGCGGCATGGGGAACGGCGTCAGCCTGATGGCCTTTTCAAACGGGTACATTGGTTTTAAAAAGCTGGATCTGACTGATATTAAACAACTGGAACTGATGGCTGCGGCCCAGAAACGCGAAGGAGCCGTTGGCGGGACCATCGAAATCCGGCGGGATTCACCGACCGGCGAACTGCTCGGCCAGGTCACTGTTGAAGTCGCCCAACCCCGAACAGCCGCGCCCACGGCGACGGCCATTCAGAACGCGGGTGGCACGAACACCGGCACCACGGCGGCCAAAACACCGGCAACGCCCGCTCCGCCCCGCGCCCCGGTTTATCCGAAAGTCGATCTGAAAGAAACAAACGGCGTGCACGATGTGTACCTGGTGTTTAAAAACGATCGGGCCAAAGACATCGAGCCACTGCTGTCACTGGCGGGGGTTAAATTCAATCTGGAAAAGAAATAAACCCAAATTGTAAAATGATGAATGATGAATGATGAATGATGAATGTAAAAGTTCTGGATTGGAAAACACTTTTAAAATCATCATTCATCATTTATAATTCATCGTTCCTCTTTGTCGTATCAGCTAAAGGCCAGGTTGCCTTCCTTCAGCGCTTTTTTGTATTTTTCTTTATTGAAGCGAAAGAGAAAGGGTGACTTGAAAGCCCCGCCTTTTCGTTGTTCCTCCAGCTTTTCGATGATGCCCAGCGCCCGCATTTTCTTGGAAAAATTTCGGGGATCAAGCGGGCGGTTCAGAATGGTTTCGTAAAGTCGCTGCAATTCGGGCATCGTAAATTTCTCGGGCAGTAAATTGTAACCGACGGGTTGCCAGCTCAGTTGAACCCGCAGCGTTTTAAGCGCCACTTCGATGATGTGGTTGTGGTCGAACAACAGGGGTGGCAGGTTTTCGACGTCCCACCAGCGGCATTCGTCCGTCAGAAAATCGGCGGTGGGCGTCACCTTCGAAAAATCCACCAAGGCAAAATAACCGATGGAAACCGTCCGATTGGGCCACCGGCGCGTCGAGTTATCCGGCCAGTGGAGCTTTTTACTGATCTCTTCCCGGTCGTACCGGGCATTTTCGCCAAACGTGTGAAACTGCTGCAAAAAAAGTTCGTTGATGCCGGTTCGCTCTTTTAACGTACGCTGGGCCGCCACATCAACCGATTCTTCCTTGTAAATAAAACCGCCCGGCAAGCCCCACTCTTCCGTTTGTTTCCACCGCAACAGCAATACTTTTAATTGATTATTAAAAAAACCGAAGATTATACAGTCAATCGAAAGACCCGGCAAACACTTTTCGTCGGCTTCCGCAAAGAACGTTTCCAGTTGTTTTTTGTAATTCATAAGGAAAAAATAAAAAATCTGCTTTATGCATTAAGTACATATTCGATATTTATTTTTAATCGACGCTTTACTTCCGGCTCGCCCATGATCCCACAACTTCGGTTTTTCCTCTCACTGAATTGCATTTTTCTGATCTTCGCACCGCTCGTTTGGGCGCAGCAGGCCCACGTCAATTTAGACTGGAATCCGCACCAAAACACCCAAAATTTAAATCCGTTCGGCGCCAATGTCATTTCGCCCGATGTGGGCAACGACCGGATGGTCACCTTTCGGCTGAAAGCTCCGCAGGCCCGGGAGGTGCTGCTCACGGGCGGACCGATGTTGCTGGCGCTCAAGGCTGCCAAGCCGATTCCTTTCAAAAAAGAAACCGATACGCTCTGGACGCTGACGGTTGGGCCGGTCAAACCGGATGTTTACGTCTACAAATTTATCATCGACGGCGTGACGGTGGTCGATCCCAACAACACCCTGACCGGTTTTTCGGATCAGCCGGGCTACAGCCAGCTGGTGGTGCACGGCGACGGCCCGGCCTATTACGACGCCCGCAGCGTACCGCACGGCGCCGTCACCCGGCATATTTACCATTCCGACGTGCTGAATGGCGAACGGGAAATTTACGTTTACACCCCACCGGGTTACAATCCGAAGAAAAAATACCCGGTTTTATACTTGCTTGGCGGCAGCGGAGAGCTGGCTTCTACCTGGGCGCTGGACGGACGGGCGAACTTCATCGAGGACAATCTGATTGCCGAAGGAAAAGCCGTTCCAATGATCATTGCCATGCCGAACAACCAGGTCATTCACCGCAGTGATCCCCGGCATACGGAGCTGACGTTCAAGCTTTTTGAGGAAGAATTACGCAAGCAGATCGTTCCATTTGTCGACAAAAATTACAGCACCATTACCCGGCCGCAGGGTCGGGCGCTGGCGGGTTTGTCGATGGGCGGACGGCACACCCAACTGGTCGGATTTAATTGCCTGGATTTGTTCAGTTCGTTTGGTTGCCTGAGTTCCGGCGATCTGAACACCCAGCAGACCAGCGCGAAATTTCTGAACGATCCGGCCGTCAACCAGAAAGTCGATTATCTGTTTGTCGGACAGGGAACCGGCGAAGTAGCGACCATCGGTTTGCGCGCCGTGGCGCTGCACGACGCCCTGCAGAAGCACAACATCAGGCACGAATACTACGTCGGTGGCGACGGAGCCCACGACTGGGGAACCTGGCGTCATTTGCTGTATTACCGGTTTTTGCCGAATCTCTGGCGCAAAAAATAGGCCTCGAAAAACCGATCAACCGGGCCAGGTTTTGTTGCCGCGACCGTCAACGGAATAGCTGCCCGGGCCCACAAAAAAGATCGTCGCATAAATCAGGAAAAACAACAACGGCAGTTCTTTTTTGCCAAACGGATCGCTGGCGTGCGCAAAAAACGCAATAACTACCATATTGATCATCAGTACCAGCGCGGCCAGCCGGGTCTGAAAACCGAGGATCAGCAGCAGGGAGCACCCGAATTCGGCCAGCGTAGCCAGAATCAGCGAGGGCGCGCTACCAATGCCAATGGGGTCGCCAAATTGAAAATTACCGGCCAGGATTTTGGTGAATTTGGGCCAGCCGTGCGTCAGCATCAGGGCCGACACGCCCAGGCGCAACAGCAACAACACGGCATGAACCGTCGATGGGCTGGCTTTGGTTCCGAAGAGTGCTTTCATAGAAAGGTTGGATAGTTGGATACTAAACGACCTTCCCGGGATTCTTGTTTTGGCCGCGTTTCGGCGCAGGCCGAAAAGACGGTAGCCAGGCGATTTCGCCAAGGTGTTTACCCTTAGTTACCTGGCTACCGTCTTTCTCCTTTTTCTTCCTTAAAACTGATACAGGATCCGCGCCCGAAAACCGGCGGTGGTCTGGTTCAGGCTACTGCGCGAACTCAGCAGCGGATTCGATAAGTAAGGCATGATTTGCAGCGCCCAGGAACCCGCCTGTTTCTCGACGCCCAGGCTGACCAGCCAGCTATTGTACAGACTGGGTTCGCATTTCCGGTCAAAGACTTCCTGCTTAAATCCGTCGTAGAGGCTGGGGCCTTTCCGGCGCGTAAACGTAATCTCCTCGCGGGTATCCAGACTGAAACTGGCCCCGGCCGTCGGCAGCAGGGCCACCTGGTTGCCAATGGGCAGACGGTAAGTGAGCGTCACCGGCACCTGCCAGGATTTGGCGCGCTGGCCGATGTTCAGCACTTCGATCTTCGGATCAACCGGAACTTTGCCCGGGAAGTCCCGCCGGAAATCGCTCTTTCGCTTTTGGTAATATTGCAGGTCGTTGAAAAACTCATCGCCGGACAGCTTCAGGCGGTTTAGTCCCAGGCCAATGGCCAGATGCTTACCCACCAGGAATTCACCCGCCAGTCCAAAACCGGATTGGCCGCCCGCAATTTCGCCCCCGCCCCCCAGCCGGAACCGGAAGCGCGACTGCGGTTCTTCCACCTCGGGTTGCTTTTTCGGCCGGGCCGTTCCGGCAACAGCCGTAGCAACGGAAGGAGTGTACAACGGGCGAATCCGGCGGACCCGGCGCTGGTAATTTTCAGCGTAATAGCTGGAATCAAACGCCACCGTCCGGTTCAAAACCGGTTCCCACGAAATGGCAGGAGCAGCCGGCGAACCGGTTGAGGGAGCCGCAGCACCCGGTTCGGTGTTCAGGCCCGAAGCGGCTCCGGAAAACGGCCGGCTGGTTTCAAATCCGGGCGACGGTTTTTGCCGGGCCGAATACCGACGGTCCCCGCTGCGGTTCCAGCCATCCCGACCCCGTCGGGAAGAATTAGCAGACGGGGCGGTGTTGTGAACGGCTTCTTCGGAAAGCGCCTGTCCGGGGTTTTCAGAGCCGGTTTCGTTCGGCGGCTTTTGCGCGTCAGTCAACCGTTCCGACGATCCGGGCTGTTCCAACGGCGGCCTGTCACCCGGTTTTTGAAACGGCGAAGCAGGGGTGGTTCCGTCGCTCCGGCGTCGGTTTGGCTCCGGAGCGCCATCAGTCGCCAGACCGCTTTCCAGGCGGTTTTCGTCCTCCCGGTTTTCCTGGCCGGCATCCGGCAGGGAGCGGGGCGGGGCGGGCACCAACCGGGGCACCAAAACCTCCCTGGTAATGTACACGGTATCGGTTTTCGGAGCCACCGCCAGCGGGGCTTCCAGCGGGGCTTGTTGCAGAAGGGTCACGGTGTCGTTCAGCGCCCGAACGGTTTGTTTCAGGTGCTGATTGGTCCGGTATTGCCAGACCGTCAGCACCAGCAACCCGGCCACCGACGCAGCACTCAGCATGGGCACCATCCATTGCGTGACGGTGCCGCCGATGGAAGGCACGCCATGGCGACGCAGAACCGAGCGAAGGTGGACCCAATTGTTCTCCCGGAACGGAGGGTCTATGCCCTCCAGCTTTTTTCGTATAGATTCCTCAAATTTATCAGTTTTCATAGTAACGAATAGGAATCGCAGGATCGGATGGAAAGAGATGGGGATAAGCAGACCGAATCGCCTGCTGAAGACGTTGCCGCGAGCGTAAAAAATGCGACCGGATTGTGGCCTCATTGCTTTGCAACACCTCGGCAATTTCCCGAAGGCTGTAGCCATCAACTACGTGCATCGAAAAAACCGTCCGGTAAGCGGGCGGCAATTGCTGCACCAGCGCCAGAATTTCGTCGGCCGAAATCCGGTCAACAACATCGTCTTCAAACGGCACATCCTGCCCGGACTCCAACGAATTCATGTCCAGTTTGTGGTATTTGCGGTAGTAACTGATGGACGTATTGATCAGAATCGACCGGAGCCAGGCCTTGAAAGGATGGGAAGCATCGTACTGATGCAGCCGTTGGAACACTTTCAGAAAACTCTCGTTCAACACCTCTTCGGCTTCTTCCACCGTTGCCGAATACCGCAGGCAGATACTTTTGGAGTAACTGTAAAACTTTTTAAATAAAACGCGCTGAGCCTGCGCATCGTGGGTACGGCAGGCTTCAATCACACTATCAATATCGTTTTCCGCGAAGGAAGGGCGCTTTCGAAAAAACAAGGCCGTAACGATTTAAGTAAACGATTCACTCATCCTCATCCAGTACGCCGGAATCAGGCCGGGTGTTGCAGCCCAACCCGTTTTTTTTTCACTTTTTTTTATTTCCTGAAATTCCGGTTTTTTTTCGATTCTTCCTGCAACGGTGGCGAAAAAGCGGGCGTACTGGCAAGTGAATCGTTGGAAAACCGGACCGGCCCTGTAGCCTGCGCCCGTTCCAACTCCGAACCAGAACGTGAAAAGGCAATGAAAATACAGGTATTGGTCATTGCGGATAGTCTCCATTACGACTCGGGTCTCAACGCCCGGCAAAGCTATATTGACCAGTTTGTGCAGCAACTTGAGCGCAGCGGGCAGGACGTGATGGTAACTTATTACGCGCCGATGGCCCTCTGCACCATTGCAGACGTATTGCACCGCATGCCGCTCCGGCGGTACGACCTGATCATCCTCCAGATCGCAAACCGCCACCTGCGCGACTCCCGGCTGGCCCTGCGCCCCTCCACCGGCGACCATATCCAGGAGTACGCTACGGTCTGGAAATTACGCATCCAGTCGTGGCTGGGCGGCATCCGGCCCCTGCGCGAAGTCCGGGAAAATCTGTCGCTGATTCTGAAAACCCTGGCTTTTCACCGCCAGCGGGTGATTCTGATGACGCCGTTTCCGCACCGCGAACCCGTTAGTGGCTGGTTGCGCCGGAAAGGAAGCGACCTGCTGAAAAGCGAAGGACGACACCGGGGTTTCCGGGTCTTCGACGTGCAGGCGCTGGTCGACGAGCGTGACGAATTTTTCATTACCGACGACCGCGAACGCCTGAACGCTATTAGCCACGAGCTCATTGGCCGGCGCCTTTACGACTTCTACCGCACCGAACCCAGCAAGACGACCGGATGGCTAAAGCTGGACACCTGATCGATGCATTACCAATTATCTATTTATAATCCACCAAGTTAGCACAGCAAACCAATGAAAAAATCCCTTTTAGTCGCACTGACCGTGCTGGGCATCGGCCTGTACGGTTGCAATCAGAGTCAACAGACTGTAACGCCCGAATCCGATGCGACGCTTTCAGCCACCAGCACGGCCCGGCTGGCATCCGATAGTTCCGGTTTTTTCTGCCGGAAAAAAGTAACCAAAATCGCCGTTAGCGAACTCCCGGCCGCCGTCAGCAGCTACCTCACCACGACGTATGCGGGTGCCACCATCGACTACGCAGCCAAAGACGATAGCGGCAACTTCCTGGTCGCCATCACGCAGAACGGTGAAGCCAAAGCGCTGTTGTTCAATGCCGACGGCAGCTTTAACGAAGAACTGAGCCTGAAAGGGGCCGGGGGCAAAAAAGGCGGGCCACGCGGCAAAGGTCACGGGCCGAAAGGAAACCTGGAGCAGATTGCCCTCACGGATTTGCCCGCGGCCATCACGAGTTACATCAGCGCCAATTACGCCGGTGCCGAACTCAAAACCGCAGCCAAAGACAGCGCCCGCGGCTATCTGGTCATGATTGTCGTCAGCGACCAATCGAAAACGCTGCTATTCAACCCCGACGGAACCTTTAACAAGGAAGTGTCGAAACCGGTGCGGGGCACGTATACGGCGGTTGCCGTGGCCGATCTGCCCGCTGCCGTGACGACCTACATCACCGCCAATTACGCGGGTTCGACGATTAAAGATGCCGCCAAAAATGCGGCAGGTGAACTGATTGTGGTGCTGAAAACTGCCGACGGAAAACCGGTCGCCCTGCTTTTTGCGGCCGATGGCACGTTCAAACACGTGCTGAAGCAACGGCGATGAGCCGGTTTTTACGTTCCCGGCCGACCGGTAATGCGGCCGGGAACGTAAAAAAGAGTGTGGAAAAAAGTGTGTCCTGAATACAACCTGAAAAACCAATGAAACACAACCTGCGTAGTAACCCCGCCTGGTGGGGAATGGCCCTTTTGATGGTCGGGCTGTTGTCATCCTGCAAAAAAGAAACCGATCTGGTTGAACCCGAACCCACCGCAACTGCCCCTGAAAACCAGACGACTACGAACTGGATTCTGGAGAATATGCGGGAATATTATTACTGGAACGATAAGATTCCGACCAGCCCGGACCTGAGCCTGGCGCCCTCCGATTTTTTTGATTCGCTGCTGTACACCTACGATGCCACCGCGCGCCCCGACGGCGACCGGTTTTCGTGGATCGAAGAAAACGCCGATGCCCTGTCGGCGTCGCTGAGTGGCGAGTCGACCACGACCGGGATGGAATTTATGCTGTACCTGCGGGCGCAGGGTTCTACGAACGTCATTGCGCAGGTGCTGTATGTCCTCCCCAACTCACCCGCCGAACAGGCCGGTTTTAAGCGGGGCGATATCATCAGCAAGGTGAACGGGCAAACCATTACCACCGGCAATTACGCTTCGCTGCTGTATTCGGGCGGCACGGTCTTCTCGTTCGGGCTGGCCGCCGTTCAGAATAACGCCATCGTTGATACCGAAACAAGTCGTTCGGTGACGACAACGGTTTTTCAGGCCAACCCGGTTTTTCTGGATTCCGTTTACACGGTTGGCAGCAAAACCGTCGGTTATCTGGTTTATAACCAATTTGTTCCGGCGCCGAACAACAGCAACGGATCGGAATACGACAATCAGGTCGACGCTATTTTCAGCAACTTCAAAGCCAAAGGGGTGAATGAACTGGTGCTGGACCTGCGCTACAACCCGGGCGGTTACACTTCCTCATCGGCCAATCTGGCCAGCCTGATCGGCAAGGGAATCGACAATAGCAAAGTCTATTTCCGCGAAGAATGGAACTCGACCCTGACGCCCCACCTCAAGCAGGAATACGGCGATGAATTCTTCGTGCAGCGGTTTCTGAACAAATCGCAGAACATCGGCAACAACCTTCAGCGGGTGTTTGTGCTGACCACCGACGGAACCGCATCGTCCAGCGAACTGATTATCAATGGCCTGCGGCCCTACATGACCGTCACCACCATCGGCACGAAAACCTACGGCAAAAATGTGGGATCGATCACGATCGTCGATGATTCGGGACAGATCAAGTGGGGCATGCAACCCATCGTTTTCAAATCGTTCAACAGCCAGGGGCAGTCCGATTATTCGGGCGGTTTTACGCCCGGCGTCGAAGTGGAAGAACCGCTGAACCTGCAACCGCTGGGCGATGTGAACGAGGCCCTGCTCAACGAAGCCCTGTTTCAGATCACCGGCAGTCGACTGGCCCGCCGGGGGGTGGCCGAACCTAACCCGCTTACCACCATCGGTTCGTCCATCCAGCGCAAAGCGGGCGGAGGCCGGATGATCCGAAGCTTGTCCAACTTTAAAGCCATCAAACTATAAGCACTACGTTTAAGCTGGCTGCCCATGAAAACCGCACTGACCACGCTCTGGCTTTCCGTGATCGTCTCTCCGGCTTTTGCCCAGGCCCTCACCGACTATTACCGCCCGCCGGTCGAACCCGCCGGTGAGCGTCGCCTGGCGGATCGGTCGGCCCGCAACCGCCGGACCGAGTTGACGCAGCTGGTGGCCCGGTACGGCGAAGCGTATATACGGGAGCGTTGGTACGTGGGAATGGACGGTTTTTTCCGGACGGATCGCAGCCAGCTTAACCAGACCTTCGATGGCTTGATCAGCACCAAAGCCACCACGCAAACCGGCTGGAGCGCCCTCATCGGCTGGGTCGGCAACGAACGCTGGGCGGTGGAAGGGGGCTACGCCCGCTCCCCGATCCACAACACGCTCGTTGTGGGTGAGGGCGCAAACGCGCTTGATTTGCAGTTTGAAAACAACAAACACGGTTTTGTGGTACGCGGCAAACGGCTCATGCGGTTTGGCAGCCGAAGCCGAAAGTCCGGTTTGTGGCTCGGGGCCGGTTTTTGGGTGGTTCCGAACAACGGCCAGCAACTCAGCAGCTTTATCGTAGAAGGGTATCAATACCGCGGCTCCGGTGGTAGTCTGGGTCGGCGCACCAACCGGGTTCAGCTCGATACCATCCAGCTTTTTGGCGTCACCCGCCTGAGTCCGACGCTGACCGGCCTGGCCGAAGCCTCGGCCGAATACACGGTCAAGCTGGGCGGCCGGACCGAACTCAGTCTGTTTGCCCGGAAGGTTTGGGGACTCGGTAACATCATAACAACCAACCTGTTGTACAGCGTCAATAGCGGAGCGTCGCAGCCCGCCGTTCTGCGGAGCGATGGCAGTGGCTGGAGCGTGGGCGTATCGATCCGGTACGTGTACGCACTCCGCTATGACCTGCGCAACATGCCGGGTATTTTCAACCTGCGGGGCCACAAACCGGAACCCGCTCCCGAAAAACGACGGCCCGCTCTCTGACCGTGTATGGTTTTCACTACCAAAAAATTCAGTAACCACCCGTTTCTCCCCCATTGCCAAACCGGCAATGCGATTTTCTGCATAATCACTTTCCCCTTTTTTCCATGAAAAGTTTATTTCAACGTCGGTTATCGCCTTTCTCCCCGCCGGTTTTCCGTTATTTTCAAGTCCGTCGTCCGGCCGTTCTGACGGGCATCGGCTACGCGCTGGTCTGGGTGCTTTGGGGGGCGGTTTTGAGCAGTTGCCGTTCGGAAGATGATGTGGCCGTGCTGGGTGACTGGCAGCGCCGGTCCGATTTTGAAGGGGTGGCCCGGAACGCCGTAGCCGGTTTTGTGCTGAACAATGTGGCTTACATGGGCACCGGCAGCAATGCCGACAACGACCGGCTGAAGGACTTCTGGTCGTATGATCCGGCCCGCAACACCTGGACTCAACTGGCTGATTTTGGGGGAGAAGCCCGCAACACCGCCGTCGGTTTCGCGGTGGGCACAAAAGGCTATCTGGGTACGGGATTAAACGCCAACAGCGACCGGCTGAAAGATTTCTGGGAGTTCGACCCGGCGGTCAACACCTGGAAACGCATTGCCGATTTCGGCGGAACCGCCCGGCGGAATGCGGTGGCGTTCTCGGTCGGCAATAAGGGCTACGTCGGCACCGGTTTTGACGGCAATTACCTGAAGGATTTCTGGTCGTACGATCCGGCCACGGGTGCCTGGGCCAAAGTAGCCAGCTACGGGGGAGCCAAACGTCTCGGCGCCCTTTCGTTCGTGATCGACGGACTGGCCTACGTCGGAACCGGTAATAACAACGGCTCGGCCGAAAAAGACTGGTGGGCCTACGATGCGGCTCAGGATCTCTGGATCGAAAAAGACGATTTTGAAAGCGATGATCTCGTACAGCGCAGCTACGCCGTCGGTTTTTCCATCGGCTCAAAAGGCTACGTCACCCTGGGCGACGGTTCCACCGCCGTTTGGGTTTACGATGCCGCCACCGACGACTGGTTCGAACAGGGCACGTTTGAAGGATCGGCGCGGCAGTATGCGTTCGGGTTTGCCATCAACGGCAAAGGCTACGTGACCACCGGCAGCAGCGGCTCCGGCCGTTTCGACGACTTGTGGGAATTTGACCCCACGCTTGAACAGGACACCGACGCCAACTAAGCGACCCGATGAAACGCAATCAGTTCCAATCCCTGGCCATTCTGCTGCTGGGTCTGGCGGTGGTTACCGCCTACAGCCGGTTTCGTTCCAAACCGCAGTATAAACTCCAGACGATGACCACCCCGGCGGGCTGGGGTTACCAGATGGTCCTGAACGGAAAAACCGTCATCGACCAGCCCACCGTGCCGGGGCAGGCCGGGCAACACGGTTTTGTGAGCGAAGCACTCGCCCGGCGCGTGGGGGAACGGGTTGTGGCCAAACTACGGCTGGGACAGTTCCCACCCACGCTCAGCCCCACGGAACTGACGCAGCTGGGCATTCCGATTCGATAATCGTTTACGCTATTCGGTTGACCGTTTACGGTGGTTGACACACACTTTCCAGCGTGGGAAGGCGCTGTTGCGGCTGTGAATCAGCGCCCTAAACGGTCAACCGAATACCGGAAACTTCAAATACGTGACCTTGTATGCATAATTTCCTGCGCTTTGCGCTCCCTGTGTTGGTCGGCCTGCTGCTGTCGGCCTGCCTGTCGGGGGATCTGGACGTCGGGCAAACCCTGATCAAACCCGACGAAAGTCAGATTCAATACATTGATACGGTTACCGTTAACCTGTCTACGGTGATGGTTCCCGACTCGTTCATCACCTCGTCCGACAGCAGTGTTCTGGTGGGCCGCTGGACCGACGCCCAGACGGGTTTGATGGAAGCCCGCAGCTTTGCCTCCCTCGCCTACGTGACCAACGATTTGCCCGGGCAAAAAGGCGTCCGCTTCGACTCGCTGGTGCTGGAAATGGATTTCAATTACGCCGTGGGCGATACGCTGAAGCCGGTCTTGGTGCAGATTCACCAGCTTCAAAAACCGCTCGAAGCCGGGGCCGTTCATTACAACACGCAGGCCGTTGCCTACAACCCGCAGCCGTTGGTTCAGCATTCGGTGCTGCCGCAATTCAGGGACGCCAACCGGCAAATCCGGGTTCGGCTGCCCGACGTACTGGCCCGAACGTTTTATGATAAGCTGGTCAGCAAAGAAATCAGCAGCGCCGAAACCCTGGCTGATTACTGGAAAGGATTCGCTTTTCTGAGTCCCTCGGCCAGCAACGTTTTTCTGGCGTTTAACCTGACGTCGGCCAATTCCGGCATCCGGCTGTATTACCGGGGGAATGACATCAGCCAGACGGCAGGTAACCTGTTGTTTCCGTTTCAGGCCGGACTGTTTACCCAATTGACCAACAACCGCAGCGGAACGCCCCTGCAGGCGCTGCAACGGGCCACGGATGCGGTGCCCAGCCGGACGACCCAGAATGCGTCGTTTGTGATTCCCGGCGCGTTTCTTTCCACCCGGCTCGACATTCCGTCGCTGAGCGAATTCATTAAACCGGACGGTTTTATCGGGCTGAACAGGGCTGAACTGGTAATCGAACCCATTCGGAAAGACCCGCGCGACAATGCGGCCCCTCCGGCCCAGTTGGGACTGTATTTTACCAACTCCCAGAACGAAACCGTGGAAGCGGTGCCCGGTTTGGTCAATGGCGAAACCTCCGCCGTCGCTGCGTATTCGTATGAATCCGACGAAATCGAATGGCAGGACGGCTACGTGTTCAACATTACCCGGCACATTAACCAGCTGATGCGGGGCGAAACCACCAACCGGCCGATGGTCCTGAAAGTGCCCAGTGGTCAATTGACGCTGAAAACCATGCTGCAACGGGCCGCGCTCGGCGACCGGCAGAATCCCACCGATCGCATCAAACTGAAGCTGTACGTTACCTCTGATTATTGATGATCGAACCGAGCAATAAAAGTATGCCTCTGATTAGCAATCTGTAAACCTGAAAGACGCAAAAACCGCATCGTTCGCGTTAAATCAAATCCCATTTGCTCCGATATTCCCGCGACAGGTACGAGTTGGCTTCCCGGTCGTGGATGAATTTTTCCCGCCTGGCATTCCATTCCAGCTTGCGGCCCAGCCGGTACGAAATCAGCCCGAGGTGCATCGGCATGGTCATTTGCCGGGCGTATTCGAGATTCGATTCGGGCTGCGAGCGGGATTTAACCGCATCGACAAAATTTTGCTGGTGGCCGGGGGATCGCTTAAGGCTCTGGGCAATTTCCGGAATATCGGTCATCACCACGCCGTTGACCGTGATTTCGCGGGAGCCGTAATCGCAGAGTAAGGTCCCCTTGTCGCCTTCAAAATACGCGCCGATGCCTTTTTTGGCGGCACCCGGCACGGTGGGCGGTTCGGAAGTCCAGTGGAGTTTCAGGTTTTCGAATTGATAATCAATCCGGATCGACTTGGGCGCGTCGGCAATGCCGTCCGGTGCTTCCCCGGTGGCGCTGACGCTTTTCAGGTTTTTGGGCTGGATGGACCACCAGACCACGTCGGCGATGTGGCACCAGAAATCCTGAAAAACGCCCCCCGAATAATCCAGAAAATACCGGTACGTGAAATGGCAGCGCTGCGGAGTGTAGAGCGACTGCGGAGCGGGTCCCAGCCACATGTCCCAGTTCAGCGTGGCGGGTGGCGTCTGGTAGTTGGCCGGTCCCAGGTCGGGCGGCAAGCCGGTTTTCCACAAGCGAACCGTGTGCACCCTGCCAATGGCGCCACCCCGAATCAACTCCACCACGCGGTGGTAATTATCGCCGGCGTGAATCTGCGTGCCGAGTTGAAAAACCCGCTTGTGCCGGTTCAGGCTTTTCAGCATTTTCTGCCCTTCGCGCACGTCGAACGAAAGCGGTTTTTCGCCGTACACATCTTTCTCGGCCTGAAACGCCAGAATGGCAATCTGCGCGTGCCAATGGTCGGGCGTTGCCACCGTGATGGCGTCAATATCCTTGCGGTCCAGAATCCGCCGAAAATCGTCGTAACCCTGCGCTTTGGTGCCGGGGTTGAGCTCCGACAGGCGTTTCAGGCTGCTGTTCAAATGCTGCTGATCCAGATCGCAAAGGGCCACAATTTCGACTTCGGGCAGTTTGGCAAACCAGCCCATGTGGTTGTTGCCCATGCCCCCCAGTCCAATGTGGGCGATGCGCAGCCGGTCGCTCGGGGCCACCTTTTTTATGGCGGGCCACAGGGCAAACCCAAGCGCCCCGGCGCTGCTCTGTTTCAAAAAATCCCGGCGGTTAAGGGGGTGATTCATACGGTGAAAGGGTCGGAAGGTGAAGTCTCAAGGTACAAAATAGTCGGATTGCCTTCGTTTAATCTTCACAAAAAATTAACAGACTGAAAACCAAAGGCGCTGACGGCTTTTTGTTATTTTACACCGCCATCCGACCCCCTTCCCGGCTTTCTGAATCCGTATGAACCGACTGCTTCCAACTGCCTGCCTGATTCTTCTGCTGACCCTGGGCCACCGAGAGCACCTGATAGCGCAGCAAACGCAAAATGTCATTCTGGTGACGCTCGACGGCGTTCGCTGGCAGGAAGTTTTTTCCGGCGCCGACTCCACCTTGCTGTTCGACCCGGTTTATTCGCCCGATACGGCAGCGGCCCGCAAATTCTTCTGGGCGGCCAGCCCGCAGCAACGACGCCAGTTGCTGTTTCCGTTTCTCTGGAACACGGTTTCCAAACAGGGGCAACTATACGGCAACCGCCTGAAAGGAAGCCGGGTCAATACCGCCAATCCATTCTGGTTCAGCTACCCGGGCTACAACGAAATTCTGTCGGGGTACGCCGATGATCGCATCAAATCCAACGACAAAATCGACAACCCGAACACGACGGTGCTCGAGTTTCTGCACAACAAGCCTGAATTCAAGGGGAAGATTGCGGCCTTTTCGTCCTGGGACGTGATCGAAGCCGCGGTAAACGAAAAGAAAACCGGTATTTACGCCAACTCCGCCAACGAATTGATTGTGAACCCCAAAACCGGCGCGGATTCGCTGCTCAACAGCATGATGGCCACTGTGCCTCCGCAGGTCTGGGACAAAACCGTACGCAGTGATTTTCTGACCTATTTTGCCGCGAAAAACTATGTCTTGCAAAACCGCCCCCGCGTGCTGTTCATGCAGTTTGACGAAACCGACGGACTGGCCCACGCCGGGCGCTATGCCGACGATCTGCGCATGGTGAACGCCGTGGATGCTTTTCTGGCCGATCTCTGGAAAACCATCCAGCAAATTCCGCAGTATGCCGGAAAAACCTCGCTCCTCATTACGACCGACCACGGGCGGGGTCACACGCCGAAAGCAACGTGGAAAGCACACGGCGCCAAAACCGCCGACTCCTACCAGATGTGGTTTGCCGTAGTAGGGCCCGACACCCCGCCCACCGGCGAACAATCCGGCGGCCCGGTTTTATTCCAGAACCAGCTGGCGGCTACGCTGGCGCGGCTGCTGGGGCAGGACTTCAAGTGCGAACACCCGGTTGGCCCACCGGTTTCGACGGTTCTAAAACCGTAGGAAAAGGACTTTTCAACCTTTCATGAGCCAGCGGCCCAGCAGGACAAAGGCTGCCAGCCCGCCCACAATGCCAGCGGCATCGGCCAGCAAATCCAGCCATTCGAAGCTGCGGTTGATGGGCATCACCAGTTGGTAAAGTTCAATGGCGAAACCGTACAGCACCCCGATGATGAAAATGCGCAGCGGAAACCGGTAGAGCGTGGCCCACAGGAAGCTCCAGACGGCAAAAATCGAGAAGTGGATAAACTTGTCGTTGACGGTTTCGCCCGGGGCCGGATAATCGTTCGGCCAGGCGCAGCCAATGAAAATGGCGAGGGTCCAGCCGATGGCGGCCCATTTGATCAGAACTTCCAGTCGCATATCAGCGGATGAGGGCGGTCATGCGCCACTCGGTCAGAAACAAGAATACGGTGATAACACTCATTAGGTAAAAGACATTTCGGGAATCGATCAAACCCCGGCCCAACGCCTGGTACTGCTCGTCGAGCGCCAGCCAGCTCAGCGGATAGGCCAGGCTACCCCACCATTCCAGACCCGCCAGCTCGCTGATACCGACGTACAGTAAAAAACACAAAAAGACGCCGACCACAAACGCAACGACCTGATTTTCATTGATCGACGACGCAAACATTCCGACGGCCACGAAAACTCCGCCCAGCAGCAGCAAGCCCACGTAGGAACCAAATACCGAAGCGGAATCGACGTTGCCGGGCGGGTTGCCCAGTTGATACACCGAATAATAATACACCAGGGTAGGCAGCAATAACAGGACCACTAACAGCCAGTTAGCTAAAAACTTAGCCAGCACCAGCTGCCAGCGGGTCAGCGGCTTGGTCAGCAGCCACTCAATGGTTCCGGCCCGCACTTCCTCAGCAATGGATCGCATGGTGATGGCCGGAATCAGGAACAGCATGACGTAGGGCGTCAGGTTGAAAAAAACGCCCAGATCGGCATACCCGTAATTCAGGACACTCGTTTCCGGGAAAACCCACAGCATCAGCCCTACCGCCGTCAGAAAAACCGCCATGATCACGTAGGCGACCGGTGAGCTGAAAAAACCGTTAATCTCTTTGCGAAAAACAGGCAGCATAGTTTAGTGGGAAGACAGAAGTGGGTTACGAGGATAAAGCCGTCTGGTACGCACAATCAACAGTTTATTCTTCAACTTTATGCTCGTGTCCCAATCTCTGATCGCTTTCATTAACTCGGGAAACCCGAGTCCGGTTTGTTTCGACGCAGGAAAGCGGCCACGATCAGCGAAATGATCAGACCGAAGAAGGCCGCAGCCAGAATACCAAACAAAAACTGTAAACCGGGGCTTTGGAATTTTTCGGTCATTTCCATCGCCTGTTCGATCTGATCGTCCGGCATACCGCGCTCTTCCATCTGCTCCCGTACCTTGTCCAGCGTTTGCTGCCGAATCGTCGGGTCGATGAAAGTCGTGTAGATAAAATTATATGTAAACGAAACCATCGCCGAAACCACCGACAACAGCGTGCCAAGCCCAACCCCTTCGCCGTAGCTCATGTAATCGCCGTTCAGGGCCCGGTATTCCCGCATGGCCATTACCACAATGACAATCGAAATGACCAGGCTTAGCCAGGGTAAAGTGGTGTTGGTGAACTGACCGGTCACGTTGATCGCCGTTGTATACACCATGAAAATCACCCCGGAAATCAGGCCCCATTTCAGGGCCAAACGAGCGGTAGACGGTTTTTCTTCCATAATTTTAGCGGTTAATCCGTTATGATTGAGAGGGTTTTGAAGGATTCGGTGCGTCGGGAGCCGGGTTATACAGGCTGTAATCCTGCTTTCTGAACAGCAGCGAAATGATCAGAACCGGTAAAACAGCCAGCACGGTTTTTTTGCTGATTTCGTCGCCCACCAGCGTTTCGGGCGTAATCGTGTCGATGTTCTTCAGCGCTGTCAGGTATTCGGCCGCGCCCAGCCTTTCGACCAGCCGCCCTTTGGTGGAGATCAGCAAGTGCCGCATATCAGCAAGATAGCGCGTAAAAACCTCAGGATCAACATAATTCACAAACAGGTAGATTAGCCAGGCCGTCAGCAGGGCGCCCACGGTGTTGACCACGTAACAAATCGTCAAGGCTTCCCACAAATGCAGAAACCCCTTGCCGATGTGTTTGCGGTAATACCAGACTGCCGCGACCATCATAATAATCTGGAACCCGAAATCCAGCACCCGGATATTGCCCAGCGGCACAATGCCCAGCCAATACAGGACCAGAAAATAAAGAAAACACAGCACCCCCGCTACCAGCCCAAACAGAACCGGAAGTTTTAACAGCGGATGGTTGAAATAGGAAAACAGTTGTTTCACTCGATTTTAGACATGTTCAACAAAACCCTTATTTATAATCCATAACGCTTTTCCCCGCAGGGTTTTGCCAAAAAACGGTGAATTTTTTGAGCGGGAAGTCGTTTTTTCGTAGGTCCACGCCAGTTCCGGATCAAATAACGTCAGGGTCGCCGGCTGGTTTTCGTCGATCGTCAGTGCGGGTAGCCGCAAAATCCGGCGCGGGCCGTGCGTCAGTTTGTCGATCAGCTGCTCCAGCGGCAGGTCGGCGTGATGGGTCCGGGCAACGGCAAAGGCGGTTTCCAGCCCAATGATGCCAAACTCCGCGTGGTCAAATTCGATGTTCTTGCTTTCGTCGTCCTGCGGATTGTGATCCGACACAATCGCGTCGATGGTTCCGTCGGCCAGCCCGGTTTTCAGCGCGTCGCGGTCGGCGGGCAGGCGAAACGGCGGATTCACTTTCAGGTTCGTGTCAAACCCCATCAGCGCCGTATCGTCGAACGCCAGCTGGTGGGCCGCCACATCGCAGCTCACCGGCAACCCCTGCTGCTTGGCTTGTCGGATTAACGCAACCGAGCGCGCCGTCGAAATCGTTGAAAAATGCAAAACCGTATTCGTTGCCGGATTGGCCGTCGGCGGATGCGTATATTCTACCAGCCGCAAATCCCGTTCGACCATCATCTCCTCCGCCATGGCGGGCATCCCTTTGAGTCCCAGCAGCGTACTGGAAAGCCCTTCGTTCATCTGTCCGAAATGCGTTAGGTTCTCTTCTTCCGGGCGGTTCATCAACAGGCCGTTGAACGGTTGCAGGTATTGCAGGGTTTTCAGCAGCAGGTCCGGATTCGTGAGCGGTTTTTCACCGTCCGAAAAAGCCACCGCTCCGGCGTGGTGCAGGTCGATCATGTCCGTAAAATCCTGCCCTTCCGTGCCTTTCGTAATGGCCGCAATGGCATGGACATTCACGGGCTGCCCCTGCGTGGCCTGCCGGACATAGCCCAGCGTGTTTTTGGAATCGACAACCGGTTTGGTATTGGGCAGAACGGCAATATCCGTAAAACCGCCCCGCGCGGCCGCCCGGCACACCGTCGTGAGATCTTCTTTCTGTTCGTAACCGGGGTCTTTGGCCGACACCCGCAGATCGACCCAGCCGGGTGAGACACACAAGCCGTCCTGTTCGATAAGCTGGACAGCCGCCCCCTCGTCTTCGACGGTGAGCGAGTCGCCAATCTGGCGGATGAGACCATTTTCAAGTAAAACGTCACGAACCTGTCCATTAAAGGGCGACCGGGGGTCTACGATTCGGGCGGCACGGATGAGTAATTTCATGGAGAATGCAAAAAAAAAGCCCCGGGTGGAGCTTCCTGATCAAATCGGCATTTAAGCGCCCACCAAATCTTTATAGGCATCGGCCGACAGCAAGTCGTCGGTTTCGGCACCGTCGGTCAGTTTCAGACGCACGATCCAGCCCCGGCCATACGGATCGTCGTTGACCAGTTCGGGCGATTTTTCAACTTCCGGATTGATTTCAAGCACTTCGCCTTCGATGGGCAGAAACAGATCCGACACGGTTTTTACGGCTTCGATCGAGCCAAACACCTCGCCTTTCGCCAGGCTCTGGCCGACGCTCGTGATTTCCACAAAAACAATGTCACCTAACTCACTCTGCGCAAAATCGGTAATGCCAACCACAGCCGTGTCTCCTTCGATGCGAATCCACTCATGGTCCTGCGTATACTTCAGTTCTCCGGGAAAATTCATACGTAACGGTTCGTTTAACGCTGCAAGTTACACAGGTAAAACGGTTTTACAAACCTTCAGCCCGGCCTTTGTTTCCGGCCCTTTCTGCAAAAAGATTGCCGGGCGGTTTTGGGAGATCGACCCCTGCGGCCGGCCCACTGCGCGGGTGGTTTCATCGTCCACGGGCTCAACTTCGGACCGCACACACAAAAATGATTTCGTCAATACCCGATCGAATCGTAACTTTTTCTATCTTACATCCGGCCGTATTCACCCGTTGAGCCGGTTTTTCAGTCCACCCTTATTTCCTTTTCAATGAAGCAGTATTATTACTTGGAAGGCAATCAGCAATTTGGCCCGTTTTCCCTGGACGAACTCCGCAGCAAGCCCATCCAACCGGATACGAAGGTCTGGGCCCAGGGCTTGCCCGACTGGGTAGCGGCCCAAACGGTTCCCGAAATCAACGAATGGCTTTCCTCGGCTCCCCCTCTTCCGACGGATCCCGTGCAGCCGCCCGTGCCGGTTCCGCCCGTGGTGCGGCCTTTTCAGGAATCGTATACGCCCAACCAGCCGCTCACGGGAATGCCTCCCAAGCCCAAAAACTGGCTGGTTGAGTCCATTCTGGCCACGCTGTTTTGCTGCCTGCCTTTCGGAATTGCCGGGATCATCAACGCGGCCAATGTCGATTCGCGCTACGCCAACGGCGATTTTACCGGGGCGAAACGGGCGTCCGACGAAGCCGCCAAATGGACCAAAGTAAGCTTTTTTGTGGCCATCGGGCTCTGGATCGTGTACATGGGCCTGTTTTTCATCGGTGTTTTCAGTGGCATTACCAACTCGTATCGGTAAGCGATCCGGGCGGTTTTTCGGCCTGCTGGCCCTGGTCGGTTTGGCGGTGCTGTATCGCTGGTTCGATCCGGCGCAGGTGTCTTTTTTTCCACCCTGTCCGTTTCGGCTGCTCACCGGTTTTGAGTGCCCGGGCTGTGGTTCACAACGGTGTTTGCACCAGTTGAGCCACGGCCACATCGAACGGGCGTTCCAGTATAATCCCCTGCTGGTTGTCTCCCTGCCTTACATTCTGCTCGGGCTGGTGCTGGATTATACGCCCCTGCGGCACACGCATCCGGTTTTTTACCAGCGGTTTTACGGCAAAACCGCCAGCCTGCTGGTGTTTGGAATTGTGATTCTGTTCTGGATTGGCCGCAACCTGCCTTGATCAGAACGCTTCGCCGAGCGAAATGTAAAAACCGGTCCCTTCGCGCGTAACGCCCAGATCGGCCCGCAGAAAAATGTCTTTTCGCTGGAAAAACAAAAACCGCACCCCGCCCCCGGCCGCCCAGCGCAACTGGTTGAGCTGAAAGGCCCCCAGCGTTGGCGCCACCGTCCCTAAACCGGCGAACAGCGTTCCGCCCCAGCGTTTGCTGAACCCAAACGGCAGCCAGCGCAGTTCGGCCTGCCCCGCCAGCACGTTTTTGTCGCGGTATCGACCCAGGTAATACCCCCGCATCAGCGACTCGCCCCCGATCAGGCCAAGGTTGTTGAACGGAATATCGCCCTGCATAAACGTGCCGGCCAGTTGCATCGCCAGCACCCGGTTGGGTCGTCCCAGCATTCGGTACAGCCGCCCGTCGAGCACCAGAGCCCGGTACTTGAAATCACTGCCAAAACCGGGTCGGTACCATAAAATTCCGGTTTCCAGAAAGTGACCTTTCCGCACGTTCAGCACGTTTTTCCGGTCGTCGTAGACCACCGCAGCGCCCAGTCCCATCGTTGTCGAACCGGTTCCGCCGAGCGGCAGTTCAAAACCGGGGTGGTTGTCCAGTTCGAACGACACCCGCTGAATGCTTTGAAAATCCGCTTCCGCGCCGGCGTACCAATTGTTTTTCACCTGCCGCAAAATCCGCTGACGAATCTGAAAATAACTGGAATTGACCAAAGCCGGATTGGCCGAAGAAGTCGCCGGGCCGATGCCGTAGTAGAGCAGCGGAAATTGCTGATAGCGGGCCCGGCCCAAGAAGAAATACCGGTTTTTATGCGTGTAAGCCGCATTTTCGAGCAGAGCACCAAACTGCCCGCGAAACGTCACGAACGTATACAGAACGATTTCGCTGAGCCGGTTGACGGTGGTGTCTTTTTTGGCGTAGAACAGGGAGAAAACCCGAAGGCCCACTTCGATGCTGGTTTCGGGAGCAAAACCGGCGGTGGGAAACACCAGTAATTTCGAGGTTTCGGCCGACGAGGTGTCGTTCAGAACTTTCTTCACGTACCCAACGATTTTCCCCTGCGCCCGACCGGATAGACTTAGCAAACTCAATAATACCAACAGCAAAATACCTTTCAGGCGAATTCCCATATTTTCTTAGCGCATTTACCCCCAAGTCCGCAAGACCTGGGGGTAACCTGATAACTGGAAACCGGCCCGAATGATTATAAATCCGATGATAAGGGATATTGCCGGACTATTCCGCTAAGTTGAACCGGACCTGAACCCCGCCCGCCGTGGTGGCCCGACGGAACGAGTTGGATACCAGCGGATCGTTAAAGGTGCGATCAAAGTAAACCTGCACGTTCAACCGGCGGCTGACCACGTAACTCACCTGGGGCCGCAACTGGAAGTTGACGTTCCCGGCGGTGATAATCTGCTCGCCCACGCCATTTTCATTCTGCCCCGGCGTGTTCGAATCGTCAAACTTCCGCTGCACCGTGCGCGTATCGCGGAACGTCAGGTTGCAGTTGAACGTCAGGTCGTTTTTCAGTCGCCGGTAGGCACCGTTGATTTTAAACGGTACCCGGAAATTGGATTTTGTGAACCCGAATCGGAATGTAATGTCCTTGTTGCTCAGCTCGGCCACCTGGGCGTTGGAAAGGTTCAGCGCAACGCTGCGGTCCTGGTTGTATTCGAGTCCTCCGCTGATTTTGCTCTGCGTCCGGAACGTCACCCCCAGCAGGGGCGCAAACCGCTCGGTCATCGTAATGGTGCTCATGACAAAGATCGGCACGAACTGCAAATCCTCGTTGTAACGCGACGCCAGCGGATACCCCATCACCGCCAGATTCACGTAAGCCGCTTCGTAGTCGAGCGAGGAGGTGAAGTTCCCCACGCTGTACGTCGAGTTGTAACTGTGCGTCAGCGTAAACGCGCTGAATAGCTTCTGAAACGGTTTCAGTTGCGACAACCCGTTGTAATCGACGCGCCAGTTGGGCAACGGAAACCGCAGGAAGGGATTGAATTTTACCGTGTTGGGATCTTTGCCGCTGTAAGCCGCGAAGAAAGCCGGAATCAAGACATCCTGCGACGTGAGGTTGTACTCCCCCCCGGAACCGGACGCCGGATTGTTCCGAATCAGTCGGTCCAGAATGATCTTGCGGTATTCGGCAAACCGGTCGAAAATGGGCGATGAGTTGTCGCGGTTGAGCTTGGTAAATGCCGTCTTGAACGACAAAAATGACATACTGAACTGGCCGTTCCGGTAGGGGCTCAGGCTCGTAAAGGCACCCCCGACGGAATCGGGCCGGTACGTCTCCTGGTAGCTGTCCTGCCGGGTCAGACGCGCTTCGACCGTAATCCGGAAATCCTTGAACGGTTCGAGCGTCGTGCGGGCGTCGAACTTCCTGGCGAGGGATTGCGTAAACGGCTGGTTCTGAACCGTGCTGCGCGACAGCCAGCCCCGTTCGGCGGCCGTGCGGTGAATGTTCCGGTCCTGGCTGCCAAAGATAAAGGGCAGACCCGGCGCGTTTTCGCGCGAATTTCCGAAAAACCGGGGGGTCGGCAGAAAACCGGGCAGCAGCGTGGTTTCTTCCACGACGTAGTTGAAATTGATACCCCGAACCGTCAGCAGGGTTCGCACAAAACTCTTCAGCACCCGGCTTTCCGTCCGCTGGATTTCCTCAATGTCACCGGGGTTCCGCGTGAAATTTTTCCGGGGCACGGAAGGCGTGTTCGCAAACCGCAGGGACTTGATTTTATTGTACAACCGGATTAAATCCACCCGGCCCTGCAAACCCCATTCGCGCCGGTTCTGGATGGTGTTCCCAAACAGCGTGCCGAGCGTATCCGTAATTCCGAACGAATTGGCCTGGAACTGGTAGCGAATGTTGTACGTCATGTCGGCGGCAATCCAGTCGAGCAGCGGAATTTTGTCGAGCGGCAGCCGGTAAGTGGTCCGGATGTTCTGTTCAAAGTTTTTCGTGCGGCCAAACCGCTTGGCGTTGGCCCAAACCGAGTCGACCTTAGCCTGTGTGTTCAGGTCACCGGCGGGTTCGTCGATGATGGCATTGGTCCGGGCGTTGTAGGTTAGAATCAGGTTGCGGGTCAGGTTCCACTGCACGTCGTAAAACCGGTTGAACCAGAAGTATTTCTCAAACTGCGGCACCATGCCATCGGTAGTCAGCTCGGAATTCCGAAGCTGGGTTTTGATGAAGCTCCGGTCCAGTTCGCTCCGGAAGGCCACCTGCGTCGGCAGCAGGGTCAGGTTAAAATCACGGAGCCAGCGCAAATAGGGCCGTTCTAGGGCTTCAAACCGCTTGAAAGGCTCGAACGCTTTGGGCTGCGCGCTGTACACGTAGGCCACACTGCCCCGCGTCTGCTTCTGCACAAACTGCTCGGTCAGGATGTTGGTCCGGGTCGCTTCGTTGAACGCGTACGTAAACGCCAGGTTCTCGACGTCGTAAAAATGGCTTTTCGCGTTCGGATTGGTTTTCACTTTGCGGAAATTCGACAAGTTGAAACCGCGCCGAACCGAGCGGTCTTCCACCAGCCGCCGGTAGCGTTCCCGGGCGGCTTCGTTCTCCAGCGTCGAAAGCGTGGTTTCCAGGGGCGTATCCGGATCGAGCGGATTGAAGTGCGGCTGAATCAGGCGCTGGTCGTAGTTGACGTACAGCGGAATGCGCAATCCCCATTTTTCGGGCAGCAATTTATCGACCGCAATCTGCGACTGGATGCCGTATTCGGTGGAGGTTTCGCGCGAGCGTTCGGCAATCCGCTGCTGCACCCCACCGAAGCCAAAGGTCGTCATCTTGCCCGAAGCCGTCACGGTGGCCACGTCCGCCAACTTGGCATTGAGCACCCCAACAGCCGCGCGCCCGGCGGTCTGGTCGAACCCGTTGGCCCGCAGTTCATTCACCCAGATGGTAAAGCTTTTGGATCGTTCGTCGGGCGACTTGGGGTTTCGCACCCCGATCATGATGATCTGGACGGCGCTCAAATCCGGGTTTCCGACCACGGTGAGTTTGTAGCGGCCGTCAAGGCTGTTCATCGTAAACGGCTGGGCATACGAGCGGGTATACTGGCGGTTTTTCTCGGCCTTCAGATTAATCAGTTCGTCAAGCGCAATGTCGAGTTCGTTCGCAACCGGCCACACCAAGTCGTCGGGCTGGCTACCTTCGGGCGTTGCCACCAGATTGGGCACTTCAATTTCGTAGTAGTTATCCGTAAAATCCGTTCCGAACCGAATGAAGGCCGATACCTGACCGCTTTCGTTTTCTTCGTTGTGCATGTGGATAAACATCCGCAACCGCTCCCGGAACAACAGATCCTGGCTGGTGTTCTTGAAAGCCGCCCGCGAATCGCCGTCGCGCAGGTTGGTCACGCTCAGGCTCATCGACTGCTCGTTCAGTTCCACCTGGTTGATCTGCGTAAAATCACGGTCGCGCTGAAAACCGGGTGGCACGCGGTACACGTATTTATTATTCCCTGGCGCACTGTTTTCCTCCACGTTTACGGCGGCCACTTTAAACTGCGCGTCATAAGGTTCGGGCACTTCCTGCAAACCGCGCGCCGACAGATCGCCGGTGTATTTCCGGTATTGGTTGGAAGTCATCTGCAACTGCGCAAACCGCAGCACTACCGGTTCTTCAAACTCCGTCAGGTACATCCGGGCAAACCGCATCGACTTGAAGCCGTTGATGTTGCCCACTTTCTTCGGATTGTCGCGCACCGGCACCCGGAACAGGTACCAGGTAACGGTCCGGCCCGAGCGCGATACCACATCCACTTTATCGACAACATAGCCCCGACCAACTGCCAACTGACCCGGTTTCAGATCGACCTCATATTCGTAATAGGCCTCGTTGTCGTTGATGGTGTTGTCGGTGTTGAGGTCTTCAATGTCGGGCAACGTCGTCGATGCGGGTGTCACCACCTGGTTGCGATCCTGCAATTCGGGGGAGTTGTTTTCCATCCCCATGTACTGCTTGTAGCGGCTGACAATGTGCCGGACCGAATCGGCCCGTTGCCCGTAATAGAAAATAAAGTCGTCGTTGGCGGGGTCACTCAACAGCCGTTCGCGGGCCGCCGTATTCAAACGGGGCGAAACCTGATCGATGTAGTTTTTGAAGTAGGTATTCTCATCCCGGTTGCTCAGACCGTCCAGACCAATGTCCTGCTGCGCGCGCGTCACGTTGTCAAACGCCTGGGTTACAAACTGCGAGCGCGTCACCCGGCCCCAGACCGTCGAATCGGGCGAAAGGCCGTTCGGCACCGCCAGTCCATTCTCAAAACCGTACCGGCTGTCCTTGATCACATCCTCCGAAACGTCGCCCAGGTTGAACACCAGTTTCCCGCCGGTGCGGTTTGCTTTGTTTTCAAAACCGTCATGAACCACGGCGTAAGACGAGTCGGCCGCACCCAGGAAGGGATCCATCAGCCAGAATTCAAGGTTCTCGATGTTGGAATTATCAAAATCGGCATCCGACGAAATCGCCCGCATCACCGAGCCAAAGTTTTTCTTCGGATCACCGGTCAGCCGTCCGTCCGCGTCGAGGTTCGGATTGAAGTTATACATCCCGCGCTCTTTCGGGAAATACGCCACGTCCAGAATGTTTTCCGGCAGGTTGACCAGCCGTTGCGAACGGCCTTTGAACAGTTCATTCGACAGGAAGAACTGTTCGTACACGTTCTTTAAATTTTCGTCGGTCAGGTTGCTGGGCGGCACCCGGTTATTGGCAATCGTCGTAGCCGTACTGAACGTATTGTCGACCGTATAGACCGAAATGCGGGCCCGGTTGTAGGCGTAGGACAGCGGTTCGGCAAAGCTACCCTGCGGAAATGCCCGCTCCGGCGTCGTTGGCGTCGACCCCAGCCGCCAGCGGGTCGGTTGGCGGGTCAGGTCGTAAATCGTCCGGGCGGCTTCAAAATCGTCGATGAAGGCGTTGTTGTTGACCCGTGGAGCTACCCCCGGAAACAACTGGGCGACTTCTCCCTGAAAGGCAATGTTCGACAATTCCTTTGTCTGAATGAGCGGCAAACCGTCGAGCAGCTTGGTCAAAAACCGGGAGTCCTTCCGAATCGTGGCATCGAATCCCAGAATGGTGTTGTTCACCGGTTCGTTGCCAATGGCCACGCGCGTCAGAAAACCGGCCGGCGTTTCGCGCATGTTCATGGCCGTCATCCCCAGATTCACCTCCGGACTCAGTTTGTAGTCCAGCCGCGTTCCGACCAGGCGCCGGATCTGGTTCTGGAACAGATCGGGTCGTTCATACCGCACTTTAATCTCCTGCCCCGAATTAATCAGGCTTTCGTTTAAAAACCGCACCCGGCCAATCTGCGATTCCACCACAAAATCGACGCCCGGCGTCAGCGGCACTCCACCCGCCGTTACCTGCACCGATTTCTCATCCACGCCGTACGGCAAGGCCACATCGACGCCCGTCGACGACTGAAAACTTCCTTTCAGAAAAAACTTGTTCTTACCGGCCACCTGCTGCGCGTCGACCAGTGTGGTGCGGTACAATTCGTTGAAAACGTACTTGGCGCGCAGGGCCTCCTCCCCCGCTACGAACTGCTTTTCCAGGAACGACCCAAACGGCTCCAGAACCGGAAAAATAACCCGGCCGTAGCGGCTGTCCACCGTCACGTTCTCCACAAAATCGAAGTTTCCGTCGGGCTGCGGATCGAGCTGGGCGTTGACCTGGTCCATGTTGAACACCTGCACCAGCGGGTGGTTTTGCAGATTCCGCCCTTCCTGCAGATTCGGGTTGTCGATCCCGGTTAAATCGTCTTTATACACCACCCGCAGCTGGAAATTCTGCTTGTTGATCTGCGTTGTATTGAGTGAATAAATGTTCTTCATCATCAGGTTCCACATCGGCAACTGGGTGTTGTTGCGGATCGTCGATGACTTCAACAGCTTCAGAATCAGCACTTCATTATCCTGGCGGTTTTGGTAATCTTCCGTCAGTTCACCGACCTGATACTTGCGGCCCTGGTAGGTATACTCAAACGAAACGGCCAGCACTTCGTCGTTGCGCAGGGGCGTTACGAGCGAGATGTAGCCCAGTTCCGGCTGAAATTTAAATTCGGTTTCGGTCAGGCGTTTGGCTCCGCGCAGCAGCTCATAATCAATCCCTTTGCCAAAACCGAAGGTGCCATCCAGAATGGCGCTCACCTGATCGACCTGCCGGATGCCGGTATTGGTTCTCAGCCGGTTAAACAACCCGTTTCCGGTCAGGTTATCGGCCGGAGCGCCCGCATTGGCGTTGATGGGCTGCAAGTTCGGGTTGGTGCGGTTATAGGGCTGCGTTTCGGCCAGATCCGCAAAACCGACAATGTTTCGCAGGGTAGTTGTCGTATTCGTCCGATTGGTTACGTATACCTCTAAACGCGTCACAATAACCCCCGACATAATCTGGGGCAAGCGTTTCAACGAACGCTCGTAATTGTCCCGGAAAAAATTCGACAGGAAGAAGTGCCGGTTTTCGTCGTAGGTATCGACCCGAATCTCGTACGGCCGCTGCATCGATCCGCCTTTGAGGGTGATTTCTTCCTGTTTCGAACGCTGCTGCGACGCCACGAGGGTGGCGTATAATTTTCCAAAACGCAGCTGGGTTTTCACCCCGAACAGGTTTTGAACGCCCGGAATCAACTGGCTGCTGAGCGGCCAACTGATGTTACCGGCTTCGAGGCCCTGAATGATGCTCGGGTCCTGCGGCTGAAACTGCGGGATGGTGGACGGCACCATGCTGTTCGCCGTCGGCAAGCTGCCGGGCAGGCCACCGGCGGTGGGTAAACCGTTCGTCAGGCCGTTGGCGCTGGGTAAGGCCGGAATGGGCGGGCGGTAATTCAGTTTCAGGACATTCTCGAAATTGAAACTGGATTTGGTGTCGTAATTGGCCGTTACACCCAGCCGTTCGCCGATCTTCCCGTTGAAATTGATGTTAATTTGCTCATTGAAGATAAAATTCCCGTTTCGTCGCTGCAAAACCGGGATGATCGGGTTGTCGATGAACTGGTAGAGGTACCCAAAATCCAGCATCACAAAACCGTTCGGCTTGAAATCCACCAGATTCCCGCCAAACAAGCGGTCAAAAACCGGCGGCAGTTCCAGTTTCGGGAGGAGCCCACGCCCGCTGACGGCGCTTTTGCCATCGCTTCGGGCGCTGTATTCCCGCCATAAACCGCGTTGTGCCCGCTGGTTCTGGAAGCGGTTGTACGCGTCATACGACATGGTTTCGGCCGGCCGGTAGGGCAACCCAGCCGCTGGCCGGGCGGGCGACGATGGCACGACCGGGGAAACGCTTGGGCTCGTGGTTGCGGCCGGTGTCGAAGTACTGCCTGATGCCGGGGCCGGGGCGGTTTGTAGTGCGCCAATCTGCTCACTGACCGCGATCTGGCCGGGGCCGTCAAGCTGGACATTGGTCGAAACCGCCCGGGGGTCGCGGAGTAAAAAAGGAGATTTAGGTAACGTAACGGAAAAAGGACTCACATACCGGTCCCGCCAGCGAATAATCGGCCGGCGATCGGCGGTACGGGTGGCCCGAATGCTGTCCTGCCGGACGCGCGCAATCGAATCCGCCTGCGACACCGCACGCCGACGGGCGGGAGTTTGGGCCCCCACCGGTTTCATCCAGACCGGCCCCACCATTAACGCACACAACACAACCAGCCAGGGCCTAATTCGGCCATTCACCAACCCTTGCCGGGTTAGCCGGTGGCACTCAACACATTCCAAGAGAAGCACGTATATTTGATTCGGTGGAATAGGTAGTTTTCTTAAAAAAGAGTCTATCTCTACAAGCAAACGGCGAAAACCTTGCCAATATTTTAGTTATGAATCAAGAGTTAGGTGTAAAGCGTTAAATAGTCGGCAACTACCCATAAATAACCCATTGCTGATAACGCTTAACTATTTGAGAGCCAGTCGAATAAGTTGCTCCACGCTCAATTCTTCGCCTTCCCGTTTTAAGATGGTATCCAGGCTTTTTTCCGCAACGGGTTTCGGAATACCGAGGGTAACCAGAGCCGCCAGGGCCTCATCGCGAACCGGATTAGCAGACATTCGATACGTTGGAGAATCGGCCTGCGCCAGAATACCGGCTTTTTTCATCTTGTCGCGTAATTCCAGAATGACCCGTTGAGCGGTTTTACTCCCAATGCCTTTGATGCCTTGAATGGCCCGGATGTTTTCCATCAGAATGGCCTGGCGAAGTTCGACGGGAGTGAGCGTCGAGAGCATGGTGAGGGCGGTGTTGGGACCAATGCCCGACACTCCGATTAAATCCAGGAAGAGCGTCTTTTCGTCGAGATCAGCAAAACCGTACAGGGTCTGGGCATCCTCGCGAATGTGCTGGTACGTGTAGAGTTTGTAGGGCTCCCCCAGGTTCGGCAAAACCGTCGACGTATACAGGGAAACATGAATTTCGTAGCCCACCCCGTTGGCTTCTAGAATAACCAGCGTAGGGTCTTTTTGGGTGACTTTCCCGGAAATATAAGCAATCATATCTAGCTTTTTCAACCCGTTTGCGGGCGGGCCATAACCAGACCAATATACGAAAGAATGATGAGTGATGCGGTATGAATTATGCGTGGGCTGACGCATTCTCCTTCTGCAATGCCTCTGAACTCAAAACGCATACCTCATCATTCTCAACGCCCTACTAGCCGACAATCAGGCGCTGGCCGAGCTTGAGCGAGTCTCCTTTGATTTTGTTAAGTTTCTTGAGTTGATCGACTGTCAGATCGCTGTAGCGCTGTGAGATGTTCCAGAGCGTGTCGCCTTCCTGTACGCGGTGGTACTTGGGTTTGTACGTTTTTGTCGGCTTTTCTTTCTCGGCCTTAGCCGGCGCTTTGCCCAGGTGAGCGATGCGGGTCGATGTTTCGGGCAGGGCGGGTTCGCGCAGGATCACCAGTTTCTGACCCCGCTGAATGCGGTTGGACCGCAGGCGGTTCCATTTTTTCAGGTCATACACTTCCACATGGTGTTTCTCGGCAATGCTCGACAACGCTTCCCCTTTTTTGACAATGTACACCGTCTTTTTCGGTTTTCGTCGAACCACCTCTTCCACGTCTTCGTCGTCGGCGGTGATCGGACTAGCCGCGACAACCGGCTGGGATTCGCGGACCTGCTCTTCATTGGCGTCGGTAAACGGGAAATAATCCCGCTTCCGGGACGAATCCGACCGGTAATTCACACTCTCCGTTGACGCCAGCAGCATGTTGGTCGAAATCACAGGACTCCGACCCGATGAGTCCAGAATGGAACGCCGGTTAGCCGCAAAGTAGTCGAAATGCGCTTTAGGCACCCGCAGCACAAAACCGCGCGTCTGGTCCGACAACACACCGGACCTAATCGACGGATTCATTTTCTGGATTTCGGACAGCGGCACTCCGCTGTACTGGCAAAACCGGGCGATGGACAGATAGCCGTTAACGTGAATTGTGTCGCAGGGAATGGGGTATTCGGGACTTTCGGCGTAAATACCGTGGTCGTTTCCGTAGTTCATCATGTAGGTCAGTGCGATGAACTGCGGCACATACGCCCGGGTTTCTTTGGGCAGGAAGTTGTAGATGGTCCAGAACGAATCGCCCCCGGACCGGCGCATGGCCCGTTTTACCGTACCCGGTCCGCTGTTGTAAGCAGCCAGCGCCAGGTGCCAGTCTCCAAACACGGTATAGAGTCGTTTCAGATACCGGCAGGCCGCATCGGTCGATTTAACCGGGTCCATCCGCTCGTCCACGTACTCATCCTGGTTGAGCTGGTATTCTTCGCCCGTGTAGGGCATAAACTGCCACAAACCGCCCGCTCCGACGCGCGAAATCGCCTTTGGGTCCAGTGACGACTCCACGATCGACAGGTATTTTAGCTCTTCGGGAATTTCATGCTGCGCCAACAGCCGTTCATACAAGGGGAAGAACATCGGCATCCGTTCCATTACCTTCTTTGTATAGCTCGGTTTGCGGAACGTAAAATAATCGATGAATCCGTGGACGGTTTTGTTGTAATTCAGGGGAATGGACTGCTCGAGTCGGCCCAGCCGGTCGCGCAGGACGGCTTCGGGAACCGATAAAATTTCAGGTACATCGAGCACTTCAATGGCGGCCTCCTGAACCGTATCGGCCCGGACACCGTTGGTGTCGGCCTGAAAATAAGCGCCCCAGCTACGAGGTCCACTGCTTACAAAAATAAGGATTGTACAAGCCAATCGGAGGCCGTGAAGGGTCTTCTTCAGGTTCGACATGAGCAGGTTTTTGGTTACATTTTGGTTAAATACTTCCAGAGGAATGCGCGGTGTGATGGCTAAAAATAGGACAAAAATCAGTTTTCGTCAAACTTTTACGTAAAATAGATAACAAAACCGATTGAACTGTCCGGGAAAGTCTCTAAAACAAGTGCCGAATCCGTTGCAGAAACGCCTTCATTCCGCAAGCTTTATTTTAACGATCAGCGGCCGATAAATAGTGTCTGCGGTTTTCTTCGGAACCCAGAAAATCCACCGCAGATCGCGTCCTTCCGGACTTGCCGACTGAATTTTAATTCATGGCGATGCATCGGACCAAACCGTTTCCGAAGAGGTTTCAAGCCGGTTTTTGTACCGGGCATTTAGTGAAGCACCTGCGCGTCAGGAAACAAAAAACCGTCTCTGTCCAATGTTTTCTCAGCCCATCGCAACGGCTTTCGTCAGCGACTGAGCCGTGGCCAGCAGATCCACTTCCCGGAAGGGAGCCGCCATCAACTGGAAACCGATCGGAAGGTCGGTTTCGTCCGTTCCGTTCGGGATGGAAATTGCCGGGCAACCCACGACATTGGCCTGAACCGTAAAGATATCGGCCAGGTACATTTGCAATGGATCGCTCGCTTTTTCGCCGATCCGAAATGCCGTGGTGGGCGTCACGGGCGAAGCGACCAGATCGTACCGGGCAAACAGCGCGTCGGTTTCGTCTTTGATCAACCGACGGACCTGCTGGGCTTTGGTGTAATACGCGTCGTAGTAACTCGAACTGAGGGCAAAGGTGCCGAGAATGATCCGGCGCCGGACTTCATCGCCAAAACCGTCCGTCCGGGATTTTTTGTAGAGCGATTCCAGATCCGTAGCCTCGGGGCTCCGAAAACCGTATCGAACCCCGTCGAAGCGGGAAAGATTGGAACTGGCTTCGGCCGTCGTCAGGATGTAATAGGTGGGAAGAATGTGTTTCAGCAACGGAAAATCCACCGGTTCAACCGTGTGCCCCTGTTGCCGCAAGCGTTCCAGCATTGCCTGCGTTTTTTGCCGAATCACCGGATCAACGCCTTCACTTTCGACGCCATCGCGCAGGTAACCGATTTTTAACGGCCGGTTTACCGTCAGTTCCGCGCTGTAATTCGGGACGGGGTTCTGGCTGACGGTGCTGTCGAAATCATCCGGGCCCGCCATAATTTCCAGCAGCAGTGCCGCATCTTCGACGGTATGCGTAATCGGCCCGATGCAATCAAAGGAGGAAGCGTAGGCAATCAGCCCCCAGCGCGAAACCCGGGCATACGTCGGTTTCAGGCCCACCGTACCGCAAAAGGCTGCGGGCTGGCGCACCGAGCCGCCGGTGTCCGAGCCCAACGAAGCCAGACACAAACCGGCCTGAACCGCAACCGCCGAACCACCCGACGATCCGCCCGGCACCCGGCTGGTGTCGGTTGCATTCCGCACCGGACCAAAGGCCGAATTCTCGTTGGAGGACCCCATCGCAAATTCGTCGCAATTCTGCCGTCCGATGATGATCACATCTTCGTCGAGGACGCGCTGCACGGCGGTACCTGTAAATTGCGACACAAAACCGTCCAGAATCCGGCTTCCGGCTTGCACGCCATGCCCCTTGTAGCAAAGAACGTCCTTAATACCGAGTACCATTCCGGCCAGACGGCCCGCCGTTCCGGTCTTCCATTTCGCGTCTACCTCGTCGGCCTGCTGGCGGGCTTCGTCGGCATACACTGCAACGAACGCGTTCAGATGCTGGTGGTCGGCAATTCGTTGCAGATAATGCTCGACCAACTGGCGGCAGGTGACCGCTCCGGTGGCCAGATCGCGCTGAATTTCGGAAAGGGAATCGTACGGTTTTACGGGCATCATCAAGTACGGCTGGTAGAAAAAAAGAGACAACAGAACGACCAGTTTGGCCGAGCTGTTGTCTGAATGAAATCGTGCAAATATCGAATATTGAACACTAAATAATGAATATCGAAACCGGAAAATTACTTCGAAATTCGTTATTCAAAATTCTGTATTCGCTATTAGAATCTTTTTATTTCACATTCGTATCGCGAAGTCCTTCTTCGATGTTTTCGCGAACGTCTTTGGTAGCGTCTTTAAATTCCTTGATGCCTTTACCAAGTCCTTTCATCAGATCCGGAATCCGTTTTGCGCCGAAGAACAACAGGATGACCAGACCAATCAGAAGAAGTTCGGTTCCACCAAGTGAGCCCAGGAATGCATAAATTGTGAGTAATGCCATGATAGTATGAATTATGAGTGTATGCAGAAACTCTATGACAAATGTAACGATAATTGCGATTTATTGTGCACTAAAAAAACGTTTTCACCCAATTTTAATCGCCGAGGAATGGGTGCGTTCCCAGTCCTTGAACTGGTCGATGTCGTCGGAAATTGAGCTGATCAGCCACAAAAGTAAGGCGATGTCGTCGGTGAGTCCCAGAATGGGCAGCACGTCGGGAATAAAGTCGATCGGTGAAACGAAATACACCAAAACCGCCACCGTCCGGAGCAGGGTTTTGCCGGAAATGGCCCGGTATTCTCCTTTGGCATACGCCCGAATCATGCGAACCAGAATGTTGATGTGATCCTTGGCGGCCGAGTAGCTGGCCCCAACGCCCAGGACCCGGGTTTTTTCGGCCACCCGGTGCAAAAGATCCAGCAGGCTTTTCCCACTCCGGGCGTAGCGGGATGCTTTTTGGGTCGAGCGACGAAAAAAGATTGAACTCAGAATAGCCGTTAATAATCGACGGTTTGCCATAGTTACGTTATTGTATAATATCCTTGGATAATGGACACTTACTATAACACATTTTTTATCCCAAAAGTCTTATTTATCAAAAAAAACCCGAGTTCACGGTATGAGTGTTCAACCGCTCTCCTATTTTTGTACCGTTCAAAATAATTGGTCTCAAGGAATTGCCTAGTGCCCAATTAGCAGTTGATCCAACCGCCGGCCCTTTGAAAGGAGCCACCGGCACTAACAAAAACTTTAAACCACTAACTCTATGAAAATTACCGTAGTAGGTGCCGGGGCCGTTGGCGCGACCTGTGCCGATAACATCACCCGCCGTGAATTAGCCGAGGAGGTTGTGCTCCTGGACATCAAAGAGGGGCTGAGCGAAGGCAAAGGTCTGGACATGCTTCAGGCGTCTACTTTACTGGACTGCGATGTTAAAATCACCGGTTCTTCCAATAACTACGAATTAACGGCCAATTCGGATGTTGTCGTGATCACGTCGGGGCTTCCGCGCAAACCGGGAATGACCCGCGAAGAGCTGATCGGCACCAACGCCAACATCGTGAAAGGAGTGACCGAAAACATTCTGAAATATTCACCAGATGCCATTTTCGTCATTATTTCCAACCCGATGGATACGATGACGTACCTAGCCCTGAAATCTTCCGGACTACCGAAAAACCGGATAATCGGATTGGGCGGAATTTTGGATTCGGCCCGTTTCAAGACCTATTTATCGCTGGCGTTGAAGTGTTCACCCAACGATTTACAGGGTGTGGTTATCGGTGGGCACGGCGACACCACCATGATTCCGCTGACCCGCCTGGCGACGTATTCGGGTGTTCCGGTCGGTCATTTCCTGGATGCCGAAACGCTGCAGAAAGTAGCCGCCGATACGATGGTGGGTGGTGCTACGCTGACCAAACTGATCGGCACTTCGGCCTGGTATGCACCGGGCGCGGCTGGCGCAGCCCTGGTCGAAAGCATCGTCCGGGACCAGAAACGCGTTATTCCCTGCTGCGTCTACCTGGACGGCGAATACGGTCAGTCGGATATCTGTCTGGGCGTTCCGGTCGTGATCGGGCGTACTGGCTGGGAGCGAATCGTTGATTTCGAACTCAACGGCGAGGAGCAGGCGGCTTTCAACAAATCCGCCGATGCCGTTCGAAACATGAACGACGTCCTGAAAACGCTGGACTTGTAACAAATTCCGTTTTCCATCGTACCAAAAAGGACACAACGAGTTGTGTCCTTTTTGGTAAAACCGGTACCTAGTAATTAATCCACCGGGACTCCTGCCGCCCCGGATCGTCGACCGGTTTTTGCTCAGGCTTTAACCGTAATGTTCAGGGTCCGCCCAACCACATTCCGGTCGCTTCTTTCCCAGGCCCCCAGATTGTACGTAATAAATACGTTATTCTCGGTATTCATCGCTTCAAGGGCCATATAGTGGGTTGTCATCACGCCCGATGTCAGGCGGACCACAGTCTGCAACCCTTTGGGGACCACCACCGTTTCTTCTCCGAAATTCAGGCGTAAACGACCGTCCGCTTCGACCATTTGGTTTAACAGTTGTTCGGTTTTGGCTATTGGCCAGAGTCAGCATGGACAAAGTTAGACGCCACCCGCACAGCGGTCTACTACTTTTATTTTCATTTCCGATACTATTTTTCTGCGATTTCTTATCCGACTGCCATAACCAAGAGCTTCCCTAAATCCTCTCCAGAATGGGTTAGTGGTTCGATAAACCAACAAAAAAGAGGTCCAAAGACCTCCTTTCGTCGAAATTAAAAGACTACATACACGCGAACACTGAAATTTCCCCAACTCCCGATTAGATAAACACCTGGTACTGCAACACGACCTGTCCCCGGCGGCCCTGCGCGTCCAGTAATCCCGAAGGCAGCGCCTGTAAATACGGCCGGTTTTGGTAATCGAGGGTGATTTTGGAGTTATGCCCCCTGATGAGCCAGTTTAAACCGAGGTTGTAAACGCCCAGATTGCCATTCACGCGGTCGAAGGTATTAAGCTGCGCCTGCGCATACGGCATCAAGGTTCCGAGGCTTCCGAGCAGATCCTGCCGGAACAAATAGCCCACCTGCGAATAGATCACGCTTCCCGTGCCGAACATCGGAAACGCATTGCCCTGCGTTCCACCCAAACCGCCAATCGGTTGCGTGGTGCCGGTCGCCGGATTCATGATGCCGTTGTACCGGAGGTAATTTTTGCCGTAGTCGAGGTTAAAATAGCCGAGGTAGGCATTGGTGGCCGAGCCCGTCGCCCGGTTGGTCGGCATATCCAGAAAAGCCGCAACCGACCACAGGTTCAGGTTTTGATACACCGTATCGGTGGCGGATTCCCCGGTATGCCAAACTGCATTTTTCTGCGTGATAAAACCGGCTTCGAGGTTCAGAATCTTCTTTTTTCCCAGGTACGTTCCGGTCATGTACCCCGGTGTCTGGTTCGATTCCTTTTCGAAAAACTGGTAGAGCAGCATACCCTGAAACTGCTTGTGATGACCTTTCAGCGCAAAATTGGAAGTTGGCCCCAACGCTGGCGGAGCGGCTCCGTTGGTCTGAACGGGAAACGGATCGCTGACGGCAAACCGGTAATCGATCGGCCCAACCTGCCCCCGGGCGTAAACACTCAGTTTCCGCGCAAACTCGTCCGTCTGATCGACGGTGGCCTGCGCAAAAACCGGCACATCCAGTGACACGATCGAACTGACGCCGGGCTGGGTGAAGCGCGACAAGCCGTTGACAATCGTCAGACCGCCCCCAATTTTCAGGTAATCCTTGTTTTTCCAGACCAGGTATTCGGCCACAGCATCGTGGAAAAAAGCCTGCACTTTCCGGTTCGAGGGCGTTCCGTTGGTGTTGAAGGCCGGAAAACCGTTCTGGAAATTGAAGTTGTTCAGACCAAACTGAAAATACACCAGCACGTGATCGTTGACCTGCCCAAAAAGTTGAATCCGGGTCCGGCGCAGGCCAATGTCGAAAGTGTTGTCTTTGGGTTCGCTGACTACCGTCGTACCCGGATTGCTCTGGTTGAACCGCAACCAGGTCTGGTTCAGGAACGTAACTTTAAAAAAATGCGAGCCTGACTCATTGAGATTGTATTTCAGTTCATTTTTCTCCGGCGCCGGTTTTGGCGCGGCCGGGGAATTGGTGGGTGGCTGGGCAAACGCAAGGGTATTGCTCACTACGCAAAGGATGACCAAAATTTTTCTCATAGCGGGTTCTTAAGGGGACACCAGACTATAAACAAGCGGAAAAAGCCAACTATTTACCCAGTTTCTACGACCATTTTATCAATGACCAAAAAACCGATGGTGGAAACGTAGGGCTGGCGGTTTTCAATACCGTCGAAAGTCCAGGAGTACGATCAATATGTTGTATTAAAATCCGTGATTGTACTATTTCCCGAAATCATTTTTTAACGATTAAGCCTGAAAATCCCTTTCATCGGCAGCAAGAGTCGCTTCGCCCCCTAATTCTTCCAGTCTACCCGAATCACCCGCACGTTTCGGGCTTCCGGTTTTCAATTTTGAACCGTTTACCAACCAGTACATTTCAAAAGGAATGACAACTTCTCAAATTCAGCCAGGCATCCGGAGTGGTGAATTGCGCTGGCACCACGGCCATTTAATGAATTTCCGGGTTACATCCGGGCAAACCAGCGGAGCTTTCTCACTGATCGAAGCTACCCTGCAACGGGGATTCGAGCCGCCCAAACACCTTCATGAACGGGAGGACGAGCTGTTCTATGTGCAAAAAGGCGTCATGCGCTTCACCATCGGCGACCGGGTGATTGAGGCCAAAACCGGTGATACGGTTTTTCTGCCCCGACTCATTCCGCACGCCTTTGAGGTCGTAACGCCCACCGCCGACGTTTTGCTTTACCTGACACCCGGCCCGTTCGAAGGGTTCTTTTATGAACTCAGTGAAGAGGCTCCGGAAGCGGTTCTGCCCCCCACGGTCGCCGGACCACCGTCTGAAGCCGTCCTCAACCTGATCGGGGAAACGTCGGCCCGGTACGGCATCCGGTACGCTTAAACCTACAAAAACTGGAGCGTGCGCGCATGCTCCAGTTTTTGTACTTTTTTAATTTTACACCTTCTACCGGTTCCACTCGCAGGCTGGTTCGCCCAGCAGTCCCTCCAGCCACTCCTGTCCGGGGTCGATGGGCATTCCGTCGGGGGGCGGCAGAACCGGAGCGGGACTGACCTGAGCCGAATTCTGTTCATATTGCCGAATCAGGTGCGCAATCAACCCGTACGTTTTATCGGGCGAAACCGGCTCCACCAGCACCTTGATGTGTTGCAGGGAGCGATGAACCTGATCGCGAACGGCACCGGCGGCATCCTTGTTTTGGGCCAGCGCAATGAGTTGCTCCGCCAGTTTCAGGTCGATCATCCGGTTGATTTCACCGCTGTACGTTCGGTCCAGCGTTTTTTTATAAACCGTCCGAATGAGCTGATTCAGCACATCATCCAGCCCCAGTTGATTCGAGAAAAGCATTTTCTGGTGAACCAGCCGGGCGCAGCGTTCCGGGTTCAACAGCATTCGCAACGTCATGCCAACGGCGGCTTCCGGTGGGCCGAGCGGATCGAACGTCATACCCGTCCGGCGTTTGAACACCTCCCGCGTATTCGGATTGTAGCGAAACGGACGGGGCGGAATGGCTTTCAGCAGGTACGGCGGCACGGCCAGAACCTGCGGATCGAGGGTAGCCAGTAACGCATCGAGCGCCCGGCGCTGCTCCTCAACCGGAACGGTGGACAAAACCGGCTGACCGTCACCGCGTAAGGCGTTGGTGTACGACTGACCGCCCAGCACTTTCGCGGCTGCTTCGACCTGATACCGGTGGAACAGATACATGGGCACAAACACCTCCTCCAGCGTTGCCATCGGCGTTCCGGCCGGTATTTTCTTTTCCGAAAAGTTACTCAGCGCCACTTTCCGAACCTCCATCGTGCGCTTCAACTCGTCAACCGCGTTCACGCCATTGTCCCAGAGGTGCGTGGCCGGATGGGCGCTGCTTTCGGGCCGGGCGTCCTGATCGGTCAGAAACGTCAGCCCTTTGGCGTGCATTTGCCGGACAATTTTGTCAAGTTCCTGCTTCTCGTTCGTTCCCTCCGGAAAATCCTGGTAGCCCCAGATGATGCTCCATTTGTCGTAGTCACCAATGCTGAGCGTGTAGGCATCCGACAGGTCGATGCGGCCCCCTTTCAGTTTGGCGACCATCGTGGGGTAATCCATCACCGACGCCCGACCGAATGGCTCCGGCGAACCGGTCGGGCTGCCTTGCGTACTGGCGATGTAATTGTGCGGCAAACCGAGCGTATGTCCTACTTCGTGAGCCGCCAGTTGCCGCAGCCGGTCGAGCGACATTTTCATCATTTCGGCAACGTGCGAAGTGTCCGTATCGAACGTGCCGACCAGCCCCTGCGCGATCAGGTAATCCTGCCGCACCCGCAGTGACCCCAGCGTCACTTTTCCTTTAATGATTTCGCCCGTCCGCGGGTCGATAACGCTGGCTCCGTACGACCAGCCGCGCGTGGAACGGTGCACCCACTGAATCAGGTTATAGCGAATATCCATCGGGTCGGCATCGGCGGGCAGCAGCCGGACCTGAAACGCATTTTTATACCCGGCGGCTTCAAAAGCCTGATTCCACCAGGCCGTTCCTTCCAGCAGGGCCGAACGGATGGGTTCGGGTGTGCCGGGGTCGAGGTAATAAACGATGGGTTTAACGGCTTCGCTGACAGCCGCTTTCGGATCTTTTTTGGCCAGCCGGTGCCGCGAAATATACTTTTTGACAATCGGCTGACTGACGGGCGTTGCGTAATCAAAATACTCGATGCCGCCGTAGCCAATGCGCGGGTCAAATTCACGGGGTTTGTACCCCGGCTCGGGCAACTGCACAAACGAATGATGCTGCCGCATCGTCACGCTCGTTGGCGTTGGCACCACCGAGCGCAGATAGCCCCCGGGCGAATCGCCGGTCAGCGTGATGGTTGCTTCAAATTCCGTATTTTGCGGAAACGACTTGGAATGCGGCCCATACAGGGCGCAACGGCTGGCATCGAGCCGGAAAGTTCCCTGCCGGGTTTGGCTGATATCCTGAATGGCACCTATGGCATCCTGCATCAGAAACGGTGTCAGATCCACCAAAACCCGGTTTTCGCCCTCGGCGACCACGTCGAAACCCCAGAGAACCGACTGCGCAAACGACTCTTCGACGGCCCGGCGTTCGAGTGGGTCGTTGCTGATGGCGCGGTAGTGGTAATTGGGTTCAACCATCAGAATCTTCGGGCCGGTGCGCTGAAACTTGACGATGTGTTCCTGCCCGAGCCGCCCCCGGTCCAGCCCAATATCGTTGGAACCGATGCCCGACGCCAGACTGGGGTAATACAGCAATTCGGTCTCAAACTTGTCGATTTCCAGCCAGATTTTGCCTTTTTTGGCGTCCCAGTAAAACGTCAGAAAACCGGGTTGTTTTTCCATGCCGCTGGTGAACGTGGCGATGGTTGGCAAACTGCCGGACGGGGAATTCTGGGAAAAAGCCGACAACGTGCCTAAAAGCATCAGCACAAGCAGAAGTTTGTTCATAAAGGGGCGGTTTGTATTCTCAGCTAAAAATAGAAAAGGGACGGTTCCCAAGCCAGAACCGTCCCTCGTTTTTAAACCAATTTCTTAAAACCAGCCAGATTTGGCTGACTGATCACTTCAATTCAAAGGTCACTTTCACCTGCGCCGGAATCCGGATGGTTTGCGGAATATCGAGCAAACCGCCCCCCGATTCGGCCCGGGCGGACATATACCTGAGATCACCGGAAAACCGCTTCTGCAAAACCGGGTCGGTTTCTTCGGTATCGCGGACACTCAATACCGTGCCGAGTGTGCGTCCAGCTGCCTTGGCCAGAATCGTGGCTTTTTCGCGGGCGACCTCAACGGCTTTCTCCAGCACCCGGTTTTTGCTGGCGTCTTCTTTCGTGGATCGGTAACTGGCCTGGAACCGGTTAAAACCGCCGTTAATCAGGGCCAGTTGAAGCGCCGGATATCGCTCCGGTTTGCCCAATTCGAAAATAATCTGCTGCATGGTCATGACCTCCTGCCGCCGTTCGCCCGTCTGGTAGATGTCGTTCTGGTGTTTCTGAACCTGCAACAACGTGTACCGAATGTCTTTTTCGTCGATCTGATAATCTTTCAGTAATTTTACCAGCCGTTTTTCCGCGGCCTGGTGGGCTTCATACGCTTTTCGGGCATCAGTTGGGTCCGAATATTGCAGGGTAACTACGATCCGGACCTGATCGGCAGGCAATTCAAGTTCGGCATCACCCAACACCACAATCCGGTTGACGGGAAGATCCGGGGTTGGCGCCACCTGGGCGGTCGCCGAGGAAAGGCTGAACAAGGTCAATACAAAGAAAGAAAGTTTACGCATTTTTGTAAAATGATTACGGAATGTTAATCGTTTCGATACAGTGGTTACTCCACTCGTAGAATTTTTCGCACCGTCTGTACGTAGTTAAGATTTAAGACTCGCTGAGTCAACTAATTAATGCACCACGTTATTCGTCTCCTCCTGATTGGTCTGGTTTTCGTGCAGGGCTGCGGAGTGCCCCCGGGTATTCCCGCCGACCCTACTTCGCCGGTTACGACGGTTTACCAAATTCGGGCCGGGGCCCATTACGCCGACCACCAGGGTCTGAATTACACGGCCAAGACCTCCTTATCGTTCAGCGTTACGTTTGACAGCACCGCTATTTACACCAGCCGAACTCCCGAAAACCAGCACGATATCAACAAGCTCTACGGTTTTTCCGACTGCGGAGCGCAACACAACACGGCCAGCGCCCGGTTTGGCTGGAACTGGCGCGACGATTCGCTCCGGATTTATGCCTACTGCTACCGCAACGGTGAACGCATTTCGGAAGAGCTCGGCACCGCTGAACTAAACCAACCGACGGAGTATCGACTCAGCATTGTCGGCGGCAACTACGTTTTTACCTTCAAAGGCAAAGAAACCAGCATTGCCCGCAGTTGCACAACCGTGGAAAGCGACCGACGCTACCGCCTGTACCCGTATTTCGGCGGTGACGAAACCGCTCCGCACACCATAACGATTTCCATCACCGAAAAGTGATTCACAGACCCGGAATTTGCAACAACTGGTTTGGATCGGGGCAGATGGCGAGGTACCGCTCCCGTTCCCGCAGCGAGCAAACGCCCGGAAAGTCTCCTGTATGACCCAGCAGATCGGTCATCAGTTGGAAGTGCAGGTGCGGAGGCCAATCGCCATTTTCCGGATACGGCCCGATTTCCCCGATTTGCTGACCGGTTTTTACGGGCATTCCCCGGCGTAACCCGCTGAGCGAGGACCGGCTGAGGTGGCCATACAAGCTGAAAAGCGGTTTTAGCTCGTGGGTATGCTCAATCAGGATCGTCGGGCCGTAGTCGCCAAAATGATTGTTGTCCTGAAAACTGTGGATTTTCCCGTCGAGCGGAGCAAAAATCGGCGTTCCGGCTTCGGCCCACAGATCGACGCCCAGATGAATGCAGCGCGGTTCTTCCGTCTGGTTGAAATGCGGACTGCGCCGGTAGATGACACGCTCCTCGTTGTAACCACCCACGCCCACCACGGCCCCGCTCCGATGAAGATTGCCAAAAACATACGCTGTAAACTCGCCGGTATCCGTTAAATCGATGCCCGCTAAATCGGGGTTGTTTTTCGTAAAATCCAGCGTCAGGTACGGATCGGTGCGAAAATTAAACGGTAGAATCATAGCACAAAGGTGGTCAGATCCACGGATAACCGATCAACTTTTGGGAGATTCCGGCGCAAAGCTTATATTTAATGTGCTTTTTGCAGCAAATTCAGCGTTTAACCAAACGGATCACTCATCAACCCAACCGATCGAATGCAGGCAACCGCTTCATCCCCAACTCCTACGACGCCGGTCAAGCACCCGCCGGGCTTATATGTTTTGTTTTTCACCGAAATGTGGGAGCGGTTTAGCTACTACGGCATGCGGGCCATCCTGCTGCTCTTCCTGATCGACAACATCCGGGGTGGAATGGGGCTCAGCGAATCCGAGGGGGCGGCCATTTACGGTTTGTATACGGCTTCGGCCTACCTGCTCTCGCTGCCCGGCGGCTGGATTGCCGACAATGTGCTGGGCCAGCGAAAATCAATCTGGTACGGCGGAATCGTGATCATGTTGGGGCACATTCTGCTGGCAATACCGGCCGGAAGTGGCTTGTTCTTTACGGGCCTGGCAACGGTTGCGCTCGGCACGGGCTTGCTCAAACCCAACATCAGTTCCATTGTGGGTGAACTGTATCCCGAAGGCGGTGCCCGGCGCGACGCGGCTTTTTCCATCTTTTACATGGGCATCAACATGGGCTCTTTTCTGGGCATCACCATCGTTGGGTACCTGGGGCAGAAAGTGGGCTGGCACTACGGTTTTGGCGCTGCTGCCGTCGGCATGTTGCTGGGTCTGATCGTGTTCCGAATCTTCGGCCAGAAGTACCTGAGCGACTACGGAAATGTTCCGGTGAAAGCCCAGGTGGCCGCGGAGAAAACCGGTCAGAGCCGGGGTTTGTATTTCCTGATTGGGCTGGTGGTTCTGCTGGCTATTTTGCAGATAACGGGGATTCTGGACCTGACCACGGCGCAGGGTTTAGCCAAAGGGGCGGGTGTGATCATTGCGGTTACCGCCGTTGGTTACTTTCTGTTTATCCTGCTGGCGGGCGGTTTAACGCTCGTCGAGAAGAAGCGGGTGGGCGTCCTGTTTGTTTTTTTCCTGGCGTCGGCCGTGTTCTGGGCGGGTTTTGAACAACAGGGTTCGTCGCTCCAGATTTTCTCCGACCGCTACACCGACCTGAACTTTTTGGGCTGGGAAATGCCTTCCAGCTGGTTTCAGAATTTCAATCCGGCTTTCATCCTGATTTTCTCCCCCATTCTGGCCGCTCTCTGGATTTACTTGGGAAACCGGAACCAGAATCCGCCCCCGCACCTGAAGTTTGCGGTGGCCTTGTTTCTGCTGGGACTGGGCTATCTGGTGATGGTCGTCGCTTCCAAGATCGCCTTGACGGGCCAGCTCACTTCCCCCATCTTTCTGACGTTCACATATTTGTTCCATACCCTGGGCGAACTCTGCCTCAGTCCGGTGGGACTCAGCTCGTTTACCAAACTGGCTCCCAAACGCTACGTTAGTCAGTTAATGGGTATCTGGTTTGTGGGCACCTCGCTCGGCAACCTGATTGCCGGTCTGTTCGCGGGCGGTTTTGATGAAGAGAACGTCCAGCAAATGCCCGATCTCTTCATGAGCGTCGTTTACTTCAGCTTCGGTTTCGCAGCCCTCCTGCTGCTGTTCTACAAACCACTGAAAAACTGGCTGGGAGGGGTGAAATAAAATGATGAACGATGGATGATGAGCGATGAAAGAATGCGTTCGCCACTTCATCGTTCATCATTTATAATTCATCATTCCAGAATCACCCGCCTGCTTTCTTAACCTTGTAGCCTTTGCTGGTCAGCCAGGCCAGGGCTTTGTCGCGGTGGTCGCCCTGAATCAGGATCTCCCCATCTTTGGCGGAGCCACCGGAGCCACAGGCGGTTTTTAGCTGTTTGGCCAATTCGGTCAGGTCGGCGTCCGTGCCGATGAAATCGCGAATGGCCGTAACAAGTTTGCCGCCCCCTTTGCGATCGAGCCAGATTTTCAGGTTCTGTTGCTGGGCCGGGCGTGTTTCGGCTTCCGGTTCGCTGGCATCCTGGTAGTTGAAGTCGGGATTGGTCGAATAAACAACGCCCGTGCGGTTTTTCTTCCTCATCGTTGGTTGGCCTTAAAAAGGCGAATTGCTGTATCGACAAAATTACGCAGCGACGCGTGAATCATCCGTCTGGTTCCGTCAACATTTTCGCACAAATTCGCTGCCGGTTTTACCGAACCACCAATAAACTCGAAGGCACCACCTGCACCCTTGCCGTATCCGTTGATAGTTGCAGCGGTTCGCCATCGACGTGAATCAGCAACGGCTCTTCGCCTTGTACCGTCACCGAGCGGGAAGGCTGCACCGTCAGATAATCCGATTGATCGAGCGTTTTGTTAAAAAGCTGCCAGGCCAGCATGCCGGCGGCAGCCCGGGAGAACGGTTTCAACAGGCACACATCCAGCAAGCCGTCGGCGACGTTGGCTTTCGGAGCGATCCAGGCGTTGTTGCCAAACTGCCCCGCGTTGGCGATCGTTACTGAAAACAGCGTAAGACGCTGCTGATCGATTTGGTACGTGGCCGGCTGGTAATTCCAGAAAGCCCGGTAGGTGGTTCGAATGTACGTTTGCAGGCCCCGAACCGGTTGCCGGGCAAAAGCCTGGGCGACATGGGCATCAAATCCAATACCGGTCGTGCCAAAAAAAGCGTGTTCGTTGATCCGGCCGCTGTCGATGATCACCGGTCGGCCATTGATGGCGCGTTCGATGGCTTTCCGGGGGTCCAGCGGAAGTTTCAGGTGCCGCGCCAGGCCGTTTCCCGAACCCACCGGCACGATTCCCAGCGCCGTTGCCGTGTGCAGCAACACCCGGGCGGTTTCGTTCATCGTGCCATCGCCCCCAATCACAATCACCCGCCGGATGCCCCGCCGAACGGCTTCGGCCGCCAGTTCTGTCGCGTGCCCGGCGTATTGGGTAAAATGCGCTTCGGGGGTAAAACCGCTTTCAGCAGCTTTTTTCAGCAGAAAATCGATCCATTGTTGTTTACGCGCGACCGAAGCCGTCCCCGACAACGGATTGACAATTGCCAGCAAGGTCGTTGGGGCCACAATCAGGAGAAGAAAATGAAGAGAAAGAGAATGAACACAATGATGAAAACATAATACCAGCCATCGGAAAAGATGTACGGTTTATATTCTTCGTAAAATTTGCGGAATTTATTCATTAGTATTGGGGAAAGATCCATCCTGATCACGCCCCTCATTACCGGCGGAGCGCTTTACCAAACCGGGATTTCGTCCCTCTGATTGACTGGGCCACTTCCGACTTGCTTCTTCAAAGTTCGCGATAAAATGAAAAACCTGTACAGCCTGCTCCTTTTTTTGTTGACGATTCCCGCGATTCGGGCCCAGACGCCCGCCGACCGGAAAGCCATTCTGGGTATTCTGGATCGCCAGACCACCGACTGGAACGCCGGGAATACCGAAGCCTTCATGAACGGATACTGGCCTTCCGACTCTCTTACCTTTGTGGGAAAAGTGGGCGTCACCTACGGGTACAACGCCACGCTGAGCAACTACAAACGCCGGTATCCCGACCGGGAATCGATGGGAACCCTGAAATTCACGATTCTGAAACTGGAGTTTCAGGCGAAGGATGTTGCCTATGTCATCGGGAAATTTCACCTGACCCGGCTCAAGGTTGGTGATGCAGAAGGACATTTTACCTTACTTTGGCGAAAAATAAAGGGCAAGTGGCTGATCGTTAGCGACCACTCCAGCTAGCTCTGTTTCTTCTTTTTCGTATGACCGCTTTTGACTTAAATGCCGTCCACCGGCACCTGTTCCGGTTTTCGCAAGCCGATGTAGAAGCCTTCGCCCGGGTCACCGGCGACGACAATCCCTTGCACCTCGATCCGGAATTTGCCCGCCAGACCCCGTTCAAGCGTCCGATTATTCACGGAATGCTGGGCGCCAGTGTGTTCACCAAAGTGCTTGGCACCGCGTTTCCCGGACACGGATCGGTGTATTTAAAACAAACCCTGGAATTTCTTCGACCTATGTTTGTGGACTCGGAGTACGAAGCGGTTTTTACCGTCATTTCCATGAATCCGGAGAAGCATACCGCCGAAGTTTCCACCGAAATTAAAGACGGGCAAACCGGTAAACTGACCACCCGCGGAGTTGCCACGCTGATGTATAAAAAAGGATAGGCGCCAGCAAGGCAATCCCTCCTAACAACAGGAAGCCCGGCGAAATCGCCGGGCTTCCTGATTTAAAGCGACCTGGTGTCTACTCTTTGGAATTTTTCTGACCCTGAACTTCAGAGCGGATGTTCTGAGCCAGCGTCTTCAGATCCTGCATGCCTTTCCGTACGCGCGTACCGGCTGCCTGATTGCCTTTGTCGTAAAATTTTTCAAAATCACCTTCCAGAGAAAGAACCAGATTTTTTATTTCATCAAAGCGTGCCATAACAGTTCGTATGGGGTTTAAATTGTGAAAAATGCCCTAAAACGCTCAAAAACCGCGTTTTTGACGAAATATACGCAATCTATGATTCCGCGCAAGAATTCGGCAAAAAAAAACGTTGGAAAAGTCCAAATAAACCCCAATTCCTTACTAAACGGTTATTCAGCGACCGTTTTTGCGGCTTCTGAGGGCACTAGGGCCGGTTCTTCCACATTGGTCAGGGCATTTTCCCGGTAATAGCCTTGGCTGAGTTTATCAGACACTTCGGTGAAGGCTTCAAGGGTGTTCTCAACATCGTCGAGCGAGTGAGCGGCTGTCGGAATAATCCGCAGCATGATGACGCCTTTCGGCACCACCGGATACACGACGATGGAGCAGAAAATACCCTTGTTTTCGCGCAAGTCACGAACCAGCGCCGTCGCTTCCGGAATACCGCCTTCACTCTGCAACAAAACCGGCGTCACGGGCGAGGTTGTTTCGCCAATGTTCAGGCCCCGGGCGCGCAACCCGTCCTGCATGGCCCGGACGTTCTGCCACAATTTCTCGCGCAGCTCGGGATGTTTTTTGATCAGTTCGAGCCGCTTCATCCCCCCGATCACGTACGGCATTGGCAAGGCTTTCGCGTACGTTTGTGAACGCATGTTGTACTTCAGATACATAATGATGTCGTGCGAACCGGCGATGAAGGCGCCAATGGCGGCCATCGACTTGGCGAAGGTCGAGAAGTACAAATCAATCCCGTCCTGGCAACCCTGTAGTTCGCCGACGCCGGCGCCCGTGGCTCCCATCGTTCCAAAACCGTGTGCGTCGTCGACCAGCAGTTTAAATTCGTATTTTTCTTTCAGGGCGACGATCTCTTTCAGGCAACCGACTTTGCCCGACATGCCAAACACGCCTTCGGTAACGACCAGAATACCGCCCCCTTTTTCGGCGGCTTTTTTGGTAGCTCTCTGTAAATTTTTCTCTAGACTATCGACGTCGTTGTGGTTGAATTTATAATACTCCCCCAGCTTGGCCTTGTGCAACCGGATTCCGTCAATCAAACACGCGTGGCACTCGGCATCGTAGACAATGACATCGCGGTGATCCACCACGGCTTCAATGGCCGACATCACCCCCTGGTAGCCGTAATTCAGCAGGAACGCATCTTCCTTGCCGACAAAGGTCGCCAGTTGCTGTTCCAGTTCTTCGTGCAGATCGGAATTACCCGACATCATCCGCGCTCCCATCGGATACGCCAGCCCCCATTCGGCAGCCGCTTCCGCATCAACTTTCCGGACTTCCGGATGATTGGCCAGCCCCAAATAATTATTCAGGCTCCAGTTCAGCATCTTTTTCCCCCGGAACATCATATGCGGCCCTAATTCGCCTTCCAGCTTCGGAAATGCAAAATAATGGTGTGCGTTCAGCTCCCGCGATGACGACCCGATGGGCCCGAGGTTGGTGCGTAATTTCTCAAATAAATCCACTTTACTTTGCTTTATACCGGTTTATAATGAGTTTGTTAACTATATTAATACAAAAGTAAATGAAATTGGTTCAATGGCAAACCGTAAAAGAAGGTTGCGTACCGCCCGGTAAATTTACCGCCGATTCTCACGTACCTATTGACTTTCGACGCCGGTCTTTCGACTTTTGGTCATGACTTCCATCCGAAAACTCCTGGTTGCCAATCGGGGCGAAATCGCCCTGCGGATCATGCGCACCGCCCGCGAAATGGGCATCCAAACGGTTGCCATCTACAGCGAAGCTGACCGCCAGGCCCTCCACGTCCGGTATGCCGATGAAGCGGTTTGCGTGGGTCCTGCACCTTCCTCGGAATCGTATCTGCGCGCCGACGTCATCATCGATGTTTGCAAACAACTGGCCGTCGATGCCATCCATCCGGGCTACGGTTTTTTGTCGGAAAATGCCGGTTTTGCCCGGGCCGTCCGGAACGCCGGGCTGATTTTCGTCGGGCCATCGCCGGAGTCCATCGACGTGATGGGGAGTAAACTGGCCGCCAAAGCCGCCGTAGCGGCCTACCACATTCCGATGGTGCCGGGAACGCCCGAAGCCATTACGGACCGCGAAGCGGCCAAAAAAACCGCAGCCCAGATCGGCTACCCGATTCTGATCAAGGCCAGCGCGGGCGGTGGTGGCAAAGGCATGCGGATAGTCGAGCAGGAAGCGGATTTTGACGAAGGGATGGAACGCGCCGTCAGCGAGGCCACCTCGGCTTTCGGCGACGGATCGGTTTTTATCGAAAAGTACGTTACCTCGCCCCGGCACGTCGAAATTCAGGTCCTGGGCGACCAGCACGGCCACATCATTCACCTCTTCGAGCGCGAATGTTCCGTGCAGCGCCGGCACCAGAAAGTGGTGGAAGAAGCGCCATCCTCGGTTCTGACGCCGGAAATTCGGGCCGAAATAGGACGGTGTGCGGTGGAAGTGGCCCGGGCCTGCGGTTACTACGGCGCCGGAACCGTCGAGTTCATCGTGGACGATCAGCTCAATTTTTATTTTCTGGAAATGAACACCCGGCTCCAGGTCGAGCATCCGGTGACCGAGCAAATCACAGGCATCGATCTGGTGAAGCAGATGATTTACATTGCCGAAGGAAAACCGCTGGCAATCCGGCAGGAAGAGCTGGAAATCAACGGCCACGCCATCGAAATCCGGGTGTATGCTGAAGATCCGGCCAACAACTTCCTGCCCGACGTCGGCACGCTGGAAACCTACGTGCGGCCCCAGGGCAACGGCATTCGGGTGGACGATGGTTTTGAACAGGGCATGACCATTCCGATCTACTACGATCCGATGATCGCCAAGCTGGTAACGACGGGCGCCACCCGCGCGGAAGCCATCGAAAAAATGATTCGGGCCATCGACGAATACCGGATCACGGGCGTTCAGACCACCCTGCCCTTCTGCCGGTTTGTGATGCAGCACGATGCCTTTCGCTCCGGAAAGTTCGACACCCACTTTGTCAATCATTATTTTACGCCCGATCAACTAGCCTCGGCCGCGAGTCCGGAAGAAGCTCAACTGGCGGGGGTGCTGGCGGCCTGGCTGTTTCAGAACAGTCAACCGAAACCGGAAACCGGGGCGGTTTTAGCCGAACAGCGAAAAAGCCGGTGGAAAGAACGGCGCCTGGGCTAAACTGGACAATCGGAGTGGAATGTTGTTTCAATCATAGGTAAAAACTGGCCTTTTTACCTGGAACACGCGGCCCGGTATTACGTTTTTCTGAGTCTTTACGACTGGGCCAAAATTTTTGGCGGACAATTTTACCCAACCGGACATTTTCCGGCTAAGTAGCCCAGCGTCCGTTAGCCGAAGTGAGTGGTTTCGATCTGGCCTGGGCCTTTTCGGTTACTCACCCTTCTACATCTGGTTTATTGGCCTTGCCCAGGTGGTCGGAGCGTGGCTACTGGCGTGGGAGAAAACAAAATTGCTGGGGGCCGCCATTCTGATTCCTATTCTGTTGAACATCGTAGTGATCGATGTTAGCTTTCAAATTGAAGTTGGGGCGTTAACCGTTGCAGCTACCTGTCTGGTGGTTCTGGTGTTGTGTCTCAACCGGTCAACGCTGAAAGTTATTTTTGCCATTCTAGGGCAATCGGCGCCAATCGAAGAGCCGGTTTCAAAAACAGGCATAAAAACAGTGGCCCTCATTCTGGGATTACTGGTCTTGTTTTTTGGGCTCCAGAGCCTTCTCATCCAGTTGGCAAAGCAGTGAACTACGCCATCGCAGCCCGACACGACCTTAAAAAAACAACGACAATCGGCGGCTGAAAAATAGAGTAATTAAGACGGTTGTGTAACTTAGCGCAGAAAACAATCTCCTTTTTCTATAAAAAACCCTATGAAAAACCTTTTAATCATGGTCTGTGCGGCCCTCACCCTAGGTGCCTGCTCAAAATCGGCGACGACATCATCCACAAAAGCGACATCGGCGAAAGCGGAAAAAGGCTGGATCAGTCTCTTCGACGGCAAATCGTTCGATGGCTGGAAAGTTGGCAAAAACGCCGAATCCTTTAAAATCGAGGACGGCGCCATTGCCGTTAACGGCCCCGTGGGACACCTTTTCTACGTGGGTTCCGTGAAGGACCACAACTTCAAAAACTTCCAGTTCAAAGCCAAAGTAATGACCCTGCCCGGCTCCAATTCCGGCATGTATTTTCATACCCAGTACCAGGAAGAAAGCTGGCCGAAAAAAGGGTTTGAAGTACAGGTCAACAACTCGCACACCGACTGGCGCCGGACCGCCAGCCTATACGCCATTCAGGACGTGAAAGAAACGTATGTCAAAGACAATGAATGGTATACGGAAGAAATCATGGTGCAGGGCAAAAAAGTAACCATCAAAATCAACGACAAAGTTGTCAACGAATACACCGAACCCGAGGCTGTAGACCGCCCCAAAGACATGGCGGAACGTAAAATCGGCAGCGGCACCTTTGCCCTCCAGGCCCACGACCCCAAAAGTAAAGTCTACTTCAAAGACATCATGGTGAAAGTGTTGCCGGATTAAAAGAAAGGAGGAAAGGAAGACGGATACGAGAACGGGGAGCCCAATAGGCTCCTTTCCCCCTTCCCCTTTTCTCCCTTCCTCCTCTTTTCAAAACATCTTGCCCGGTTGCGGGTTTCTTAGGTATTCATTAAACTCGAAACACCATGAACCATTTTGAAACCCTGACGGAAGCGATGGAAAGCCTGCGTGAACGCGGTTACACCCACGATTTTAGACCCAAACGGGATTACCTGGAAGAATCCGGCTCCGGACTCAAATTAAAAAGTGAAGAAATCAACGTCGATGAATTCCACCGGTTTGAGGGCACATCCGACCCCGGCGATGAAATGACGCTGTACGCCATTTCGACCACCAACGGCATGAAAGGCGTTTTTGTATCTCCCCAGGGCACCTACGCCAATGAGGTGACGCCCGAATTAATGCAAAAATTTTCGATTGCCGAGCGGCCCGAAACCAACACGGAAGGTTCCGTACAGCCCATTCATGCCATCGGAATGGATGCAAATCAACAGTAAACAACAGGCCGTTTATACGATATACTTGCAATCGCCCCCCCGCGCACTGTATATTTGTCCGTGGCTGCGGTTTTCTTTCGGCTATTTTTCAGCGAAATAGCGAAAGAATCCAATCGGCTCACTGTCAACTGTTACCTGTTTTTTGCTAATTTTGCGCTCTTTTTACAGAGAAGCTCTTTTTTTGACCGTATGAAGCTGTCCGAATTTAGGTTTGACTTACCCCAAAGTCTGGTTGCCTTGTATCCGCCTGAGCGTGGGGAAGCGCGGCTGATGGTTGTTGATCGGAAAACAAAAACCATCGAACACAAACAATTCTCCGACATCCTGTCCTATTTTGACGATGGGGACGTGATGGTGATCAACAACACCAAGGTATTTCCAGCACGGCTTTATGGCAATAAAGAGAAAACCGGCGCTAAAATTGAAGTTTTCCTGTTGCGGGAGCTCAACCGCGAAATGCGCCTGTGGGACGTTCTGGTTGATCCGGCCCGGAAAATTCGGGTGGGCAATAAGCTGTATTTCGGGGATAGCGACTTGGTTGCGGAAGTAATCGACAACACAACGTCGCGGGGCCGAACCATCCGGTTTTTGTTTGAAGGCTCGCACGAAGAATTCATGAAAGCCATCGACGAGTTGGGCGAAACTCCCCTGCCGCGCGAAATTAAACGCAAAACAGAGGATTCGGACCGCGACCGTTACCAGACGATTTTTGCCCAGCACGTTGGCGCCGTGGCCGCTCCGACGGCCGGGATGCACTTCACCAAGACGATCATGAAGCGCATGGAAATCAAAGGGCTTCATTTTGCGCCGATTACGCTCCACGTTGGCCTGGGTACGTTCCGCACGGTGGATGTGGAAGACCTGACCAAACACAAAACCGACTCGGAGAACTATTCCATTACGGAACCGGCGGCCAATATTGTCAACCAGGCACTGGATAATAATAAGCGGGTTTGCGCCGTCGGCACGACCTCGCTGAAGGCCATTGAATCGTCGGTGTCGGCCAACGGTCGGCTCAAACCGGTCGATGGCTGGACCGACCGGTTTATTTTTCCGCCGTACGACTTTAAAATTGCCAACGCACTGCTGACCAATTTCCACCTGCCCGAATCGATCCTGATCATGATGACCAGCGCATTCGGCGGGTACGATTTAGTCAAACATGCCTACGACGTTGCCATCCAGGAGAAATACAAATTCTTCAGTTACGGCGACGCGATGTTGATTCTTTAAGCAGACCCAAGAACCGCGACGGCGGACCGTTTAGACAAGTGATAAAAGGCGGTTTTCAGCGCGTCTTTGATCACTTGTCTTTTCTGTTTATTCTCCAGAATGAAAAACCGTTACGCCATTATTGTCGCCGGAGGGAGTGGCAGCCGGATGGGAATGGATTTACCGAAGCAGTTTCTTCCGATTGGCGGTTTACCCATTCTGATGCACACCATTCGGCGGTTTCGCTCCTACGCCCCTGATTTGCAAATTATTGTGGTCTTGCCGGTAGTCCAGATTCCGGTTTGGGATACCCTTTGCCGGCAGCACCAGTTCCACGAAGTCAGCACGGTAGTGCCGGGTGGCGCCAGCCGTTTTCAATCGGTGCGGAACGGGCTGGCGCAGATCCTGGCCGACGACGGGTTAGTAGCCGTCCACGATGGCGTTCGTCCGTTTGTCTCCACCACCATCATCCAAAACAGCTTCGAAACCGCCCACCGAACCGGCAGCGCCGTCACCTGCGTTGCCCTGAAAGATTCGGCCCGGCTGGTTCATCCGGACGGCAGCAGCCAGGCCGTTGACCGGTCCCAATACCGGCTCGTGCAAACTCCGCAGACGTTTCAGTTGCCCCTGTTCAGAAATGCCTTTCAAACGGAAGAACAAGCCTTTTTCACCGATTGCGCCAGTGTGGTCGAGTACGCCGGTTTTCCGATTACGCTCATCGACGGCTCCTACGACAACCTTAAAATTACCACGCCGGAAGATTTAGCGATTTCCGAGCAGAAATTACGTCCGTCCTTCTAACTTGCCAGCTCAAGCAGCCCCGACGATTCATGCCCCGCTTTCCGCCCGATTATTACATTACCGGTATTCGCTCGGGCGACCGGTTGGTGCTCAGCCGGGCCATCACGCTGGCGGAGAGCCAGTTGGAAAGTGATCAGGAACTGGCGTTGCAGATTCTGGAGCAGGTGTTACCGCAAACGGGTCGTTCCGTTCGGATCGGGATAACGGGCGTGCCGGGCGTCGGAAAAAGCTCGTTTATCGAAGCATTTGGGAAACACCTGACCTCGTCCGGTAAAAAAGTGGCGGTTTTGGCGATTGACCCCACCAGTCAGCGGTCGCACGGCAGTATTCTGGGCGACAAAACCCGCATGGAAACCCTGTCGATGGACCCACTGGCCTACATCCGGCCTACGCCCTCGGGTGGGTCGTTGGGTGGCGTGGCCAACAAAACCCGGGAGACCCTGTTGCTATGCGAAGCGGCTGGCTTTGACGTTATTCTAATCGAAACCGTCGGGGTTGGTCAATCCGAAACGCTGGTGTACGGCATGGTCGATTTCTTTCTGCTCCTGATGCTGGCCGGAGCCGGTGACGAACTGCAGGGGATGAAAAGAGGCATTATGGAGCTGGCCGACGCCATTGCCATCACCAAAGCCGATGGCGACAATGAAACCGCTGCCGAACGCGCCCGGGTCGAGTACCAGAACGCCCTGCACCTTTTTACGGCCGCTCCCAGCCGGTGGACTCCGCCGGTTTTGACGTGTTCGGCACTCCGGAACCGGGGAATTGCGGACTTGTGGACGATCGTAACGGATCACCAGACGTTACTTACTCAGAATGGATACCGCGATCAAAACCGCCAGCAGCAAAACCTCGACTGGTTTCACAGCACCATCCGGCAACAGCTGGAAAGCCGGTTTTATCAGGAGTCCGGCCGAAAAGAACAAATAGTCAACCTGGAAACGGCAGTGCGGAACGGCGAACTGCTTCCCCTGCAGGCAGCCCGGCAGATTCTGGCGGTTTTGCCCGACAATCAGTAGGCGACCAAGCCGGCATCCTGGTTTTTCCGGTACCAGTCCACAAACTGACGAATGCCGTCTTCAATCCGGACCGAGGGCTGATAACCAATCAATTGCGCGGCTTTGCTGATGTTGGCAAACGTCTGCTGCACATCCCCCGCCTGCATCGGCAATCGGTTGATCAGGGCGCTTCGACCCACGGTTTTTTCAATCACCTGAATCAAACCGGTCAGCGAAATCGGATCGGAGCCGCCGATGTTCAGGATTTCGTAGCCTTTCACCTGTTCCAGCGACTTGATGATTCCCTTGACAATATCGTCCACGTACGTATAATCCCGGGCGGTTGAGCCGTCTCCGAAAACATTGATCGCGATGCCGTTCAGAATGCTGTCGGTAAACTGGCTGATCGCCATTTCGGGGCGCTGATGCGGGCCGTAAACCGTAAAAAACCGGAGGCAAAAAATATCAAAACCGTAGAGATGATGAAACGTATGGCACAACAACTCGGCCGATCGTTTGGAAGCGGCATAGGGCGACAAAGGCCGGTCGGCGGTATCATTCTCGTCAAACGGCACGCGGGGCGAATCGCCGTAAACCGATGAAGAGGAAGCAAACACCATTTTTTTGACACCCGATTGCTGCATGGCCTGCAACAAGGTCAGGGTGCCATTCACATTGACATCGTAGTATAAAGCCGGGTCCTGCACCGACGGACGCACGCCCGCCCGCGCGGCCAGGTGGATAACCGCATCGAACGCATACGTCCGAAACAAGGTGTGGATCAATTCGACATCGCGGATATCTCCTTCATGAAACTGATACGACGGGTGGTTCAGCGTCTGCTGCACATTTTTCCACTTGATTGCCGGATCATAATACGCATCCAGACTATCGAGACAGATTACCTGATGGTTTTCCTGCAAAAGTTGCCTGGCTAAACTTGAGCCAATGAAACCGGCGCCACCTGTCAGTAATATGGTCATATACTCAATTCTTTCGTTAATGACGATGATCGAAAACTAAATACAACACCCACCAGTGAAACCAAAGCCGTGATGCTATAAAACACCAGGCTAACTGACACGGCGGCATCGGCGGGTAAATTCAGAAACTGCGCACCCCACAAAAATGTCAACTCCCGCGCTCCGGCTCCGCCGATGGTGAACGGAATCGTCGCCACAACCGACGAAATCAAAAAAATCAAGACGTAAATTTCCGGTTTTCCGGTGGCGTCAACCGCCCGCAGCAACGCCAGAATTTCCAGCATCTGGAACGCCTGAACCAGGCCGGACCAGCCGACCGAGCGTTCAAAAACCGGGTGATACGGCGGCATGAAGCGTTTCGTCAGTGCTTTCGCCACTACATGAACCAGCGGAATCGTCGCCAGCCACCACCCGTCCAGCCGAAAACCCAGCCCGGCCGACACCTCCGGAATCAGCACGGCGAAAACCACCGTTGCGTAGCCCAGCGGCAAAAGGCCAATCAACCGATCCAGCAGGGTTGCCCCCACCAAAGGCTTAACCGGTATTCCGGTTAATCGGTTCAATAGGTACACTTTGTACCCATCTCCGCCGATGCCACCCGGCAAAAACAGGTTATAATACATGCCCAGCCAGTAGAGCTTCAGGTTCGGCCACCGACGCAACCGCAGCCCGATCTGTACAAACAGGACCTGCAACCGCTCCGCCGATGCGATTTTTGACGAAACGAATAAAACCGTTGCCACCAGCAACCAGCCAGGGTGCGCCCGCGACAGCAAAGCCCAGACCCGTTCGGGCTCGATCTTGCGAAAAACCAGCCAGAGGGCCAGTGCCGACAGGCTCACCTTGAGCGCGTTTTTCAGGTATTTTGGCATAAAACCGCTTTTCAGGATGCAACCGTCTGGTAAATCCGCCGAATTTTATACGGTTTTTTGTCCTGCGATTCGTAATAGGTCCGCATCTGTAATTCGGTCATGATCCCGAACGTTATCAGCTGAATCCCCGCCAAAACCAGGATCGTCCCCAGAATGAGCAACGGTCGGCCCCAAATGTCGTGCCCCAACAGTTTGAGAATGAGCAGGTATCCGTTAATGAGCAAGCCCACGGCCAGCGCCATCAACCCCCAGTTGCCGAAGAGGTGCATCGGTTTTCGGAGGTATTTTTTCATGAACAGCATCAGGATCAAATCGCTGACCACTTTGAGCGTACGGCCCAGCCCGTATTTCGATTGACCGATCCGGCGCGGATGATGCCGCACGTCCACCTGCGTCATGCGCGCGCCTTCCAGCCGGGCCAAAACCGGAATGAAGCGGTGCAACTCACCGTATAAACCGAGGCTCTTGGCCAGATCGGCCCGGAACACTTTCAGGGCGCAGCCGTAATCTTTCAGGTGGACGCCCGAGGTTTGCCGAATGATCCAGTTGGCAATGCGGCTCGGCACTTTGCGCAGTAAAGCGCCATCCTGACGATTGGCACGAATGCCGGCCACCAGGTCAAAATCACCTTCTTCGGCCCATTGCAGCATCATCGGAATGTCGGCCGGATCGTTTTGCAAGTCGCCGTCCATTGTGATAATGTACTGCCCTTTGGCCACGTCGATCCCGGCCGCCAGCGCCAGACTCTGCCCGTAATTGGTTTGCAGATCAACCACCACCAGGCGCTCATTCTGTACGGATTTCAGTTCCGCCAGCGTCTGGTCCGACGAGCCGTCGTTGACGTACACAATTTCAAAATCATACCCAATCAGGGCCCGCTCGACCTGATCGATCATGGGAAAAATATTGCCAGCTTCGTTGTAGACGCAGATGACAACGGAAAGATACGGTTGCATATACTTTTATTTTTCGGTGGGACCGGTTGAAAACCGGACCAGTTTGGTCGGATGCCTGTCAAACAGATTGAATTCGGAAAGAGTTTGGTACGATTCGCCCGACAAATTGACGGAGTCGGCCAAGTAAAGCGCGTTGGGTAGTTTCCGGTCGGTTTTTCGCAGGATTTCGTTGCGCACTACTTCAATGTGAAAGCTGTTTACGTCGGTTTGTCCGTCGCTGCCGATGGTCTGTTTATACCCGTAAAGCGGCTGACCGAGCGACTGCCGCGCGATGCGTTCCGATGAATCCTTATACTCCTGGCGGTGGGCCAACCGGGGCGGAATCACCAGCCAGTTGAAGCCGTTTCGAAACATCGCCAAAAAGGCAATCAGGATAATCAGCCGGTGTTCGGGCTGCCGGATGTAGTGATACGTAATGAACGCCAGCCCCAGAAACATCAGGCTGCATTTCCACCATAAACCCGAAATCTGCTGCGTTTCGGGATGAAAAACCGGCACCCAGGCGCCCAGCGTGACGACGACGAGCAGCACCCCCAGAAACCCTTCCCAGCCCCGGCGTCGCCAGTCGGTCGGGTCGGTTCGTTCATAGTAGACGTACGCAAAAATTGTAAACAGCAGCGGCAACAGCATCAGCAGATACCGGGCGTAGACTTGCGGTGAGGACCAGTAAATGACAAAGTTGACCGCAAAAATAAGGGTGTTGAACAGGATAAACGGCTGTCCGGCAATAAGCGGTTTTTCCTCACTACCCGGTTTTTGTTTCCACAGCCCTTTGCGAAACAGCAGAATCACCATAAACAGCCAGGGCGCGTAGTGATAAAGCATTTCGAAGGGGAAGGTCAGCAGGTGCAACAGCGTTTCCCGGATGCCGAACTGCACCACCGTTCGCTTGGCGCTTTCATCGAACAGTACCGAGGCTATTTTTTCCGGCGTGATGGTATTCCGATCGAAATAAGCCAGGTAGTAACTACCAACGATCAGCAAAAAAAGGCCGATACCGGCAAAGTGCGCCGGACTGAACAACCGCCGGACCTGTCTGGTGTACAGAAAATAGGCCAGCAACGTCAGGCCCTGGAAAACCAGCGACGGCAGTCCTTTCATCATAAATCCAACCGCGGTCAGCAGGTAGGTGCTCAGGAACAACGCCCCGTATTTCCGTTTTTGGTCGAAATGGTACACCAAAATAAAAGCCGCGTACGTCAGCCAGGAAAACGTAATATCAATCAGGCCCAACATGGAATCATACAACAAAATCCGGGTATTGGTCACGAGCATCAGGGCCACGGCAAACGCAATCCGCGATCCCAGCTGTTGCCGGACCAGGGCGTAAATTGTCAGCCCGTAGAGCAACAGCGAAACCGCCATCGGGAACCGCAACGCAAACGAGGAGTAATTTCCAAACAGGTGAAAGGAAGCCGCAATGAGCCAGTTATAGAGCGGAGGTTTGTTAAAATAAAGTTCACCGTTCAGGGTTGGGGTGAGGTAATCGCCCGATAGAATCATTTCGAGGGCCACCAACGCCCGGCGCGGTTCATCCGTTCCGGTATCCAGCGGCAGGTAGCCGAGGTATGAAAAAAGAGCCGGAATCAACAACGCCACACTGAGCAGTTGCCAGAAAACCGGGCGCTGGTAAATAGCACGTTCCATCCTGCAAAGGTAGGACGGATTTACAATCTGTCGGTGTCCATGACCGGGAATAATAGCCGTTCAACAAAAAAGCCCACACGAGGTGGGCTTAAAAAAATGCAAATTATTGCCTTAAGAGGGCTGAATCGGTTCTTCGGTATCCCGGTTCCAGTCGGCACCGGGCACCCGGTCTTCACTCCACTTGGTTCCGGTCAAACCGCCATCGTCGTCGCGCGCCAGCGATTCGTCCGACACTTCAACCAGGTTCGTGTCCCGGCCACTGGCGTCGTTGCTAACTTCATTAGACTCATCGTCAATGGGTTGCACATCCTCCCGCTCCACATCATCGGTCCGGTAGGTTTCGGAAGGCAATACATTACCCGGCTGCTCCGTTTTTGCCAGCTGGCTTTGTTCCGGGGCTACGCCCATGGTGTTGCCCATCCGTTGGGCGGCATATGATTCTGTACTTTCTTTTCGAGAATTGCTTGAAAGGCTCATAACGCTAATTGAGTTAAATGCTACGGCGAAAACCGCAGCCAGGGTTAATAAACTGGTTTGTGTTCCGTTGATGTCCCGGTGTGGGCCACATCATCCTCGGTTTTTTCCTGGGCCTGATCGGCATCCGTATTTGGGCTCTTCTGGTCTTGCTCTTTGGCTTCTTCCTGCGCTTTTGGAGCCGGAACCTCGTCATCGGAGGCAAAATCATCAGGGCCGTGCGTGGTGACATCCACGGTTGAGGTGTTGCTTTTTGAATTGGATCCGACGATACTCTCCTGGCCTTCTTCGGTAATATCGTCGCCCGGATTTACGCTATCCTGGTCATTAAATCGCAGGATTCCATTGGCACCATCCATGTCCGTACTGCCCATAAAACGGGAATTCCGGCCGGTTTCGTCATCCTGAATTTCCCGGCTGTCCATGGCATTCGCCGAATTTTCCTGGTCGGCCCGGTGACGGTTATCGATTGCGGCAATATCGTCTTCGTTAATTTCTTTATCCTTTTCCATACCGTTAGTCGTTGGTTGAAAAGACCACAATGCTATAACAAGGCCGTTGGGAAAAGGTTATGAAAACCGGGGGCGAATTGCTTAAGCGGGCCCGATTAAATCCCATAGATTACCGTATAAATCCTCAAAAACCGCCACGGTTCCGTAGGGTTCCCGGCTGGGGTCACGCACAAACACGACTTCCTTTTCAACCAGCTGTTTGTAATCCCGCCAGAAATCGTCGGTGTGCAAAAACAGAAAAACCCGGCCGCCGGTCTGGTTGCCCACCCGGCTTCGCTGTAAGTCATTGGCGGCCTTAGCCAGCAGCAGTCGGCAGCCGGTCGAACCCGGGGGTGCGACCACCACCCACCGCTTGGTTTCCGACAAAACCGTGTCTTCGACGAGAGTGAAGCTCAACGTCCGGGTATAAAATTCAATGGCTTCGTCGTAGTCATCGACGACCAGCGCAATCTGGGCAATGTTTTGTTGCATGGTCTAAAAATACGGAAGGATCAGTCGCCAATTTCATTTGAACGCGATAAAAAAGTAAGCGCATTAATATTCTTTTAATGCGCGTTAAACTTTAGTTAATAGTTTATCAATCAACCTCTTATATCATGATCAGGTGTTACTTTTATAGCGATATAAGAAAATATTACAATGGGTAAACACTACATTTCCGGGAAAGAATTTGCAGAGTGGGCTATTTTAGCGTTGATTGCTACGATGGGCGTTTTATGCGTCATGTCCATTTTTCTTCCCTGGCAGGCTTAATCGGCCTTTTTTCGTATATTTCCTCTGCTAAAATCGCTACTGCCTTTTCATTCCGCAAAATGAAACGCTATTCCTCCAGAATCGGCCTTGAACTCGCGGTTCCGTTGTTGGGGCTTCTGGTTGGCCTGGGGAGTGTTATGATTTATAAAGGCCTTTGGGCAGGTTCGGGTATCATACTGGTTGTTTCGCTGTTGATCGTGCACCTATTCATGACCACCCACTATCGGATTGACCGAAATATCCTGAAAATTCAATCCGGTTTTTTGGTTCACCAGGATATTTCCATCGAATCCATCAAACGGATCAGCGAAACCAATAATCCGATCAGCTCCCCCGCGCTGTCGCTCGATCGAATTGAAATCCTCTACAATCGATTCGATAGCGTCCTGATCTCGCCCAAAGACAAAACCGGCTTTATTGCTGACCTGCTCCGCCAAAAACCGGATATTGAAGTACGGTTAAAATCAAAGCAGGAGTTGCACCAGTCCTAAAATCAGGCCGGCTCTTTCAGTCAATGGCTACCGGTTTTCTTCCCGAACGCATCCGTCGTTTCCACCCGGTATTTATTCGGCGGCAACGCTGTCGGATCGGCTCTTTTCGTTCAACTAAAAAAGCCCCTTTCGGGGCTTTCGTTCAATCTGTTATGAAGGCGGTTAGGAACGTTTGCCGTTATCCTTCAATTTCCCCGACATGGCTTTCCGAAGTTTATCCACTTTGGGCAGTGAGACATTCCGGATGTAGGGCTGATTCGGATGCAGTTTGCAATAATTCTGGTGGTAGTTTTCGGCGGGGTAAAACACCGAGAACGGAGCGACTTCCGTGACCACTTTGTTGGGGTAGTGTTTGGATTCGTTCACCTCCTGAATGGCGTCCTCAATGGCTTTCTTCTCGACCGGATTCCGGTAAAAAGCGACGGAGCGGTAATCACGACCCACATCCGGTCCCTGCCGGTTCAGCGTGGTCGGATCGTGCGCGGCAAAAAAGGCCACAAGCAGATCGGTATAGCTAATTACTTTCGGATTATAATAGACCTGCACCGTTTCGGCGTGGCCGGTTTCGTCGGTACCCACCTGCTCATAGGTCGGATTTTTCAAATTGCCCCCGGAATAGCCCGATACCACTTCCCGAACACCCTGGAGCTGGTCGAAGGCTTCTTCCTGCGCCCAGAAACAACCGCCCGCAAACGTGGCAACGGCCTCACCCGGTTTCAGCGCCGGAAGTTTGGCAAAACCGGCCCGGGAATCGGGGAATTGCGCCTGAACCATCCCGGCCAGTAAACAAAGCAGAAGCGTAAAAACAGAAACGGTTTTCATCGATGTAAGCTGGTTAATGGGGTGTTTATACCATGCAGCCCCTTCTGTAAGAACGAAATTCCGGGGCCGAAAGTTGCGAACACGTCGCCGGATCCTACGGCCTTCAACCACGAGAATTCACCAAAAATAAAACCGCCCCGACGGAAAGAATCTGTCGGGGCGGTTTTTCCTTAACTGCGTTTGCTTAGTTCGGATAACCCGGATTCTGAGGGGTCAGATTGGGGTTGTTCAGCATTTCCTGCTTGCCCAGCGGCAGCAACAAATGTTTTTCCTGCAAAGGCTGGTTCGAGCTGGGATTTACGTGACCCACAAAGTTGTCGAAACCGTTGGTTTTGTCGTTGTATACCTTCCGCAAGCGAACCATGTCAAACCAGGTGATCTGCTCATAGCTCAGTTCGTGCCAGCGTTCCCGCCAAACGGCTTCCCGGAACGTTGCCTGCGTGTAGGTACCCAAAGCCGGCGTCGTCAGACCCGCCCGATCGCGAATCTTTTTCAGGGCATCGTAAGCGGCTGCCGTCGGAGCGCCCAGTTCGTTTTGGGCTTCAGCGTAAATCAACAAGGTCTCGGCGTAGCGAATCTGCGGTACGTTCAGGTTGTTCTGACGCGTTCCGGCAACACCAGCCGTCCCGTTAGCCGTCCGGTTGAAGTGCTTGAAGATGTAGTTAGCACCCAGCGCGAACGGTGCGCCGTTTCCGTTGGTGTAATAGGTCGAGTAGAAATAACCCTGATCCTTCGCCCGCAAATCGCCTTTCTCGTACGAATTGTAGAACGACGGCACTGGCACCGTGCTACCCGTTCCCGAAGGACCGTTAAACGTCACCGGTTTGAAGTTCGGATACATGTTATCCATCGGGTTACCGGCCACCAGCGTGTTGTATTGCAGCATGAACAAATGCTCCAGGCGGTTTTCGGTACTTTCTCTGTGCACATCTTCGTACGACGTAAACAGGCCCACAGCCGTCGGATTGGCGTTGGCGTAGGTGATTACTTCGTTGGATTTGTCAGCCGCCAGCTTGTAATGCGTAGCGCCTTTGCTCAGCGGAAAACCGGCCATCGTCAGGTATACTTTCGACAGCAGCGTTTTGATGGCAGCCTGGTTAACCCGGCCACTCACGTCGGTCCAGGGCAGGCCCGATGCTTCGGCAGCCACCAGATCATCAACGATCAGTTTGTAAATCTCTTCCTTGTTGGTCCGGCCGGGCTGGAAGTCTTCCGACGTAGCCGTTTGCGGCTTGGTAATCAGTGGAACATCCCCCCAAAGCTGAACCGTCATGAAGTAGGCCCAGGCCCGCAGAAACTGCGCTTCACCCAGGATTCTCTTTCTCTGCGCTTCATCCATCGGCGTGATACCCGGAACCCGGTCGAGGACCTGGTTAGCCTGCGCAATCACCCGGTAGAGACCGTTCCAATAGTTAACAACGTGTACCGTGTTCCCGTCGTGAACCAAACCGTAGAGGTTGTTCAAATCCGAGTTCTGGGCGGTTTCGGTCGTCGACGTACCCGTCAGGGCTTCCAGCAACTGCCAGTTGGAGGAGAAGATCCCCGCTCCATCCCCCATGAACCGCAGGTTGTCGTATACCGAGGCAATAGCCGCTTCGGCGTGGTCAGGAATGGTGTAAAAATTATCGGGCGTCAGGTTGGAAGGGGCCTGCTCTTCGAGGAAGTCCTTACAACCAATCGGTCCCAGCAGGGTAGCGCTTAACAGCGCTACCTTACCTACTTGCTTTATGATGTGTTTCATCGTCAAAATCGTCTTTTAAAATCCTGTTAATCAATTACAACCCAATCTGCAGACCAAACATGTACGTAGTCGGTTTTGGGTAGTTGTGCCAGATCATCCCCTGTGAGAAGGCGCTGTTGCCATCACCCTGGTTCGTCGGCGTTACTTCCGGGTCACCTACGATTGGATCATCCACCAGCAGGAAGAAGTTCTGTACCGTTGCATAAGCGCGCAGACGATTCAGTTTCAGGCGGTTGGTTACGTTCGACGGGAAGGTGAAACCCAGCAACAGGTTTTTACCGCGCAGGAACGAACCATCCTTGATCCAGTGGCTATCCACGTTGGTAACATACCCAGCGCGCGTATCCCGGATTTCAGCAATCATCGTGTTCTGGTTGGTTGGTGTCCAGGCGTTCAGCACGGAGGTGTAGCTGTTGGCCAGTGCCTGACGGTCTTCGCTCGGGTGCAGGTTCATCAACATAACGTCATTGCCATACGAGAATTGCGTCTCGAACGTCAGATCGAAGCTTTTGTACCGGAAGTTGTTCGTAAACGCACCCCACGATTTCGGGCTACCGTTGCCAATGATGCTGCGGTCAGCATCCGTAATGGCCCGGTCGCCGTTCACATCCAGGTATTTGATATCACCCGGCAGAATCGTCAAACCGTTCCGGTAGCTCGTGTACCGGGCAGCTTCTTCGCGCTCGGCTTCGCTCCAGACACCCAGACGGGTCAGACCCCAGAACGCACCCACCGGCTCGCCAATGCGGATTACGTTGGTCGGGTTGGTGAAGTTCGGACCACCGACGTTGAAGATATCCGAAGGAGTAGCCAGCGTCAGTACTTTATTGCGGTTGAACGAGATGTTAAAGGTTGTGTTCCACTGGAAACCGCCCGCGTCGATGTTAACCGTGTTCAAACCAAGCTCGAAGCCTTTGTTATACATTGAACCAACGTTCCGGCGAATCGTGGCGTATCCACTCGTACGCGGAACCGGCGCATCCAACAGCATGTCGGTGGTTTTGCGGTAGTAGTAATCCGCTTCAATGTTGATGCGGCCTTTCAACAAACCGATTTCAACCCCTACGTCCGTCTGGGCGGTTTTTTCCCAGCGCAAATCCGGGTTGGCCAAACGGCTGATCCCCGTTCCTGCCACGCGGGCGTCGCCAAAGATGGTTGCGTAGGTCGAGCTCAGCAGCGACAGCGAAGTGTACGGCGGAATTTCGGAGTTACCCGTCAAACCAAAGCTGGTCCGTACTTTCAGGTTGGAGATGATCGAGTTGCCTTTCAGGAACTCCTCTTCCGACGCCCGCCAGGCCAGAGCCGCTGAGGGGAAGAACGCGAACTTGTTACTAGATCCGAATTTTGAAGAACCGTCAGCCCGTCCCGTTACCGTCAACAGGTATTTCTCCATCAGGCTGTAGTTGATCCGTCCGAAGTACGAGTTAAACGAGAACCGCGAAGCGCCCGAACCCACACCCGGATTGGTAGCACCCGCGCCCAGGTTGTTATAACCAAAGTAGTCCGTTGCAAAGTTACTAACCCCACCGTTCATGCTGAAGATGTTCGTTTCCTGCCACGAAACCCCTAACAGCGCGTTGATCGAATGTTTTTCGTTGATCTGCTTGTTGTAGGTCAGGTAGTTTTCCAGCGACCAGAACGATTCTTTCCGGTTGACCGTCGAAGCGCTACCACGACCACCGATGTTCAGCGTCCGGGTTTCTGATTGCAGCACTTCCTGAGTCTGAATGTTGGTTCCCAGAATGGTACGCATTTCCAGACCCGGTGCGAAGGTGATGTTGGAATACAAACTTCCCAGCGTGGTCTGCGTGTTCAGGACGTATTTCCGGCCCATCAGACGGTGTACGGAACTCATCGTTCCTTCCGCAAATGGGAAATCACGGTTGTTGGCGTAGGTACCGTCTTCGTACTTAACCGGCAGGAACGGGAAGTCTTCCACGATCTGACGCGCAACGGCATCACCCTGATCCACGATGTTTTCCGACTGGTTGTTGTAGCTCAGCGTTCCGCCAATTTTCAGCCACTTTTTCACCTGATCGTCCACGGTAAACCGGCCCGAATAACGCTTCATGTACGAGGTTTTGATCAAACCCTGATCGTCGCGGTAGCCCAGTGAAACCGAGTACTGCGTGCGGTCGTTACCGCCACTGAAACCGAGTTGGTGGTTTTGCGAAAGTTTGTTCTGCGTCGACTCTTCCAGCCAGTTCGTGTCAAATTTCGGACTTCCGTCGGAGTTCCACACGCGGGGGTCAACCCGGCGCAGTTTGGGATTCAGATACGCCCATTTGCCGGCAGCCCAGCCAACGGGGTCATATTTTGCCATGTTGGCCCAGGCCAGGTCTTCCACGGCCATGTACTGTGCCGTATTCAATACCCGCGGCCGGTTCGGTCCGATGGTGTTAACGCTGAAATCGACATTATAGGTTACCTGGCCTTCGCCGGATTTGCCTTTCCGGGTCGTTACCAGCACAACGCCGTTCGCACCGCGAGCCCCGTAAATAGCCGTCGAGGAAGCATCTTTCAATACCTCAACCGATACGATGTCGTTGGGGTTGATGTAGTCAATCGCCGACGAGAACTGGTTCTGGTTACCTTGTGGCAACATCACGCCATCGACCACATACAAGGGGTTGTTCGAGGAGTTGATGGAGCTAAATCCGCGCACGCGGATGGTGGTCCGGCCACCGGGGCGACCCGAGTTGGTATTCACCTGCACGCCCGGCATCCGGCCCGAAAGGGCTTGCTGCAGCGACGGAGCGGGCCGTTCTTTCAGTTCGGCTTCTTTCACCGTACCAACGGCGCCGGTCAAATCGCTCTTGCGGGCGGTTCCGTAACCGATTACTACGATTTCTTCCAGTACTTTGTCGTCAGCTTTCAGGCTGATGTCAACGGAAGCGCGTGAACCCACACTAACTTCCTGGGACAGGTAGCCCACAAACGAGAAAACCAGCACGGCGCCCGATTCAGGAACCTCCAGTTTGTACTGCCCGTTGGCGTCAGAAACCGTACCCCGTTGCGTTCCTTTCAGAACAATACTCACACCCGGTAATGGCGAGTTGGACTCGTCGGTCACTTTCCCGTTAAGGGTTCTGTCAACGGTTTTTGTTGATACGACACTTTTCGATGAGATTCCCCCGTCGGGGTTTTTCGCAGCGAGGGCGAAATTGGTGCAAAAAACGGCAAGCAGAAGGTGAGGAATACACACACTCGTCATCCTGCCAAGCCGAGTTGGCGGTAGTAGGTGTTTTATCATAGATTTTCTTTACCGTAGGACACGGCGGTTAAAATAGACTGGTAGTTAATTGGAAAGTAGCACTATTTTATTTTGCAAAACTAATAAATTGAAGCATTGTAATTGCATACATCCGGTTACATTTAATAAAAAATTTAATAATGGATGTATTATTTTGAACATATTGAATCAATTGCAGTTACCAAACGAGAATCCGCAAGTCTATTTATTAGTGTCCAACGATCAAAGAGGCCATGACAAGCGACTGAAAATAAGAACGCTACAATCTTATTTTTCCAAGAGCCGTCCATGAGAGCAGTTAAATAATTCAGCGGACACGATACGGCAGATTGCTTTGGCTGGGGGGTGAATTCACCAATAATGGTACGGCCTCTGTCTTTTCAAAACCGGCTTTCGGGGCTTAAAAATACAAAACCGCCCCCGGCAGCGAATACGGCCGGGGGCGGTTTTATCAACGATAAGACTAAAGATTCTGTTCTTCCGCACTGACTTCCACCTGCTTTTGGTTACTGGTCAGCACCTCCAGCAATTCCTGGACATTGACGGTGGCAAAACTACTGGCGTAATCCGACATGGCGTAGGGAATAATGAGCTCATTGCCGTTGATCAATCCACCGCAGCTATAGACCACGTTCGGCACATACCCTTCGCGCTCGTTCTCGTCGGGGCTGATCAGCGGTTCGGTGGTCCGGCCGATGACCTTTGATGGATCGTTCAGGTCCAGCAAAAAGGCCCCAATGGCGTATTTCCGCATGGGACCAACGCCGTGGCTCAACACCAGCCAGCCCGCTTCGGTTTCGATGGGCGAGCCACAATTGCCCAGTTGAACATACTCCCAGTGATAGGTCGGTTTTAGCAGAATTTCCTTGGTTTGCCAGAAATACAGATCATCCGAGTACATGATGTAAATATTTTCGCCATCCTGCCGGGACAGCATCACGTACTTGCCGTTGATTTTCCGGGGAAACAACGCCATGCCTTTGTTCTGAACCTCAGCGCCGTTCAACGTGCTGACACTGAAGTGCGTGAAGTCTTTGGTCATGAGCAACTGCGGAAAAGTCACCTGCCCATTATAAGCCGTGTAGGTCGCATAGTACGTTACCTCGCCATTGTCATCAACAAACTGAACGAAGCGGGCATCTTCAATTCCGTTGGTCTCATTGGGTGAAGTCGGAAAAATGCAGCGTTCGTCCAGGCTCTGGTCATCGTCGAAATCCAGCTCGTAGTTGGAGCGGGCCAGCGTTCGCAGACTACTAGCAATCGCTTCGTATTCAGCATGGTGCCGGTATTGACTCAGCACCCGTTTTAGCCGGTCTTCCATTTCTTCCAGTCCGAACTCCTCGCCCAAACCGGTCATCATCATTTCCGAAATGGGATTCGACAGCCGCAGCTCGTACAGTTTCTTTTCAAACTGCGACCGGATGAAACGGTGATTCGGCACGATTTCCGGCGAGGTAACATACCGCGACGGTTTTCGGAGGATGATCTTGCTGTCCTGATCGATATACCCCATGCGGAACGTAATCGACGAAATATGCCCTTCGCCGGTGGCCCGCATACTGAGAATAAACCGCTTAAAACCGGGGGGAACATTGGTCTGGTCGGGGTGCCAGACCATCGAAGGATTAAACAAAGCCGCCGATTCCAGCGAATATTCCATCGTGAAATACGCCCCCAGCAGCAGTTTCCGCTCCAGCGTCAGCGGTTCATCGGTCAATAACTGGGACTTAATGTGGTTGAATCGTTTCAGAAAAAACCGCTCAAGCTTATAGTGCCGGCTTCCAAATTCGCGAATCACTTCCCCGAGTTTTCGTTCGGCTTCTTCTTCCGTCATGGCATTGACCCGGGCGATGATTTTCAGAACGCGGGTCGAACTACTAAGCTCAAAGGGTCGGAAGAGAACACGGGTCGGATCCGGACGCAGTACAATACCGGTGCGAGTTGCCTTGATCATAGTTAATAAAATAAAGTCGGACAGGCGTTTAACGGAATGAGGGACTGAACGAGCCGCAAAAGACCCGGTTCATTCCCTCATTCTTTCTGCCTTCAACGATTAAACTAACAATGTTAGTGCCGTATTTGCAATTTCAGTATCAGAAATTTGTTTTTGGGTAATATGCAGTTCCGTCAGCGCCATCAGATACGCCAGCGTCGATTCGGCCCCCTGATTCTGGTTGACGCGGTCGACGTGTAAACCGTCGCGGCAACCGCCCGTGTTGGGATCAAAAACCGATAAACCCAGATCGTTATGGCCCGTAAACCATTTGAAGATCTTGGTGGCCCGTTTTAGCCAGGCGGTTTCTTTGGTGACCCGGTAGGCCGCCAGACAGGCCGAAACAGACCCCTGCGCTTCGAGGGGCTGCTGGTCAAAATAAGCCCGTTCACCCCCTTTGCTGAAGAACCCATTCGAGCCAATCGGCTGGAAATACCCCGTGCTGGATGGACTGCTGCCCGTCATCTGCAATCCGATCAGCCAGTTCAGGCTTTTGACGCCCAGATCGGTTACTTTCGCATCCTGCAAGGTTTCACCGGCGCAAATCAGCGCGTGCGATAATTTGGCATTGTCGTAGGTCAGATACCCTTCGAACCAAGGCCACTCTTTGGACTTGCTGTCGTTGTACCGGATCAGCATTTTATCCACCAGTTGCTGCAAGATCGTTTTAACCAGCCGGTCGCTCCCGAATCGTTTCAGGTATTCACAGGCGCCCATGATCCCGAAGGCCCAGGCCCGGGGCGAGGGCAAATCAACGAGCGAGGGCAACGCCTGATGCAACATCGGCATGGCCCAGGTCACCAGATTTTTGTCGGAGGCCCGCCCGACGCAGGTTCCGAGCGCCCAGAGGGCCCGACCCGTGCTGTCGTCGGAGCCAACGTCTTCGAGCCAGCGCCGGTCGTAGCCCATAAAATTCCGGAACTGTCCCCGCCCCTGGAGGTAGGCATAATTCAGAAAGGCCGCAAAAATGTCGGTGAGCTGCGCCAGTTTGCGGTCGCCCAGACCGGCTTCCTCCGCCATCACGGTCAGAATAAGCGCGCGGGCGTTGTCATCGGTGCAGTAGCCTTCTTCGTAATGGGGCAAATGATACCGGGCGTGCTGGATGATTCCGGTCGAATCGGTCAGCCGGTACAGGTGCTCCAACCGAATTGGCGGCAGTTTGTAGGTTCCGTTTACCCCCCCATTCAGCATCGCCAGCGGACTGCCGGGCAACGCAATGGGCTGCCGGCGCGCCTGCACAAAGCTGTCGACGTAGCGTTCCATGACCCGCTCCCAGATCATGCTGCGACCGAGCATGTAGGCTTTTTTGCGCATTCCGTGCCGCAGCGGTTCGTCGCTCATCAGCTTGATGATTTCATCGGCCACGGCCTCCGAATCGTTGAACGGTACCAAAACGCCCCGGCCATCGGCCAGCAGTTCTTCGGCGTGCCAGTACGGCGTTGAAACGACGGCTTTTCCGCAGCCAAAGGCGTACGACAGCGTTCCGGACGTAATCTGGGCCGGATTCAGATACGGCGTAATGTAAATATCGGCCGCTCCGAGAAACTCAATGAGGTTATCCAGTTCGACAAACTGATTGAAGAACAGGACGTTATTTTTCACTCCGCAATCATCGGCCAGCTTTTTCAGGCTGTCGCGGTACACTTCCCCCTGGTCGCGAACCAGATTCGGGTGCGTTGCGCCCAGCACGATGTAAACCGTATCCGGAAACCGGTCCACAATCCGGGGTAACGCCTTGATGACGTTCTCGATGCCTTTGTTGGGAGACAGCAATCCGAACGTCAGCAACACCTGCTTGCCCTCGATGCCAAACCGGTCCTTGTGAAAATGCGGATCGACAAACGGCATATCCGGAATTCCGTGCGCGATGACGTCAATTTTATCTTCCGGCACTTCGTAAATATCCCTCAGAAACTGACGCCCTTTTTCGGTCATCACCACCACCCGCGCCGACAGGTCGGCGATGGTTTTGAGCACCATCAACTGGTCCTGATCGGGATTCCGCAAAACCGTATGGAACGTCGTCACCACGGGCATGGTCAGGTTACGCAGCAAGGTCAGAATATAGTTGCCCGCCGTGCCGCCGTAAATCCCGTATTCGTGCTGCAGACAGACGACTTCGGTATTCATCGAATTCAAAAACTCGGCCGCCTTTTTGTAGGAGTTCAGATCGTGCTGGTAAAATTCGTAGCGAACCTCTTCGGGATAGTCATAACCCTCCGGCACATCATTTACCGATACCACCATGGCCGAAGAATCCGGATAAAATTCCGTAAACGACTTGTACAGATCCGAGGTAAACGTAGCAATACCACATTGCCGGGGCAGGTAATCGCCGATAAAAGCGACACTGGTAGGCATGTGTACACTCGGTGCTGCGTTTTGCAAAGGGTTATAATTCATGACTATTTGGGGAATTAATGGTATATTAATGAGCCGTATAACGAACTGGTTAATAGGAATAGCTGTGAATGGATCGGACAGGAGGGTAACTGCAAAGTCTAACCGGGAAACTTGCCTGGTTGTTTAGCCGATTTGCGTTTAAATTATTGTATGACCCGTTTTTTCAGAAGCTCCATAGTAAAAACCGGCGCGGGCATCCGGTTTTTTTCCAAATTCTGCGCCGTGCCATCGCGCTTACGAACCCAAACCGCTACCCGGTTCGGAAATTTCACCCCAAATTGTATAATTCATTTATAAGCTTTCGGGTCCGGTCACCGTTCCCTTTCAAAAATCTCACCCAATTTTAGTACCTTGCACCCTTTACTGTCTGTTCTCTTTTGATGTTCTGGCACCGCGTTTCGGATTTCATTTTAAAAAACCGCATTCTTCTCCTGGTTCTCATTTTCGCAGGAACGGTTTTCATGGCGTATCAGGCCACCCGCCTTCAACTTTCTTACGAAGTCGCCCGAATTCTACCCTCCAACGACCCGGATTTTGAATTGTACGAGTCGTTTAAGAAGCGGTTTGGCGAGGACGGCAGCGTCATGGTGATCGGCATCGAAACGCCGGATTTATACAAACTGCCGGTTTTCAACGGCTGGCAGGCGCTGAATCAGGAGATTAAAAAGGCCCCAGGCGTGCAAACCGTCTTATCGGCCGCCAGCCTGTTCCGGGTGGTCCGCAACGACAGCATCAGGCAATTTCAGTTTTTACCGATCACCCCCCGTCCCCTGAACACGCAGGCCGAAGCCGACAGCGTTCGCTCGTTGATCGCTTCGCTGCCTTTTTACCAGGGCTTTGTTTCCGACAGTGCCGGACGCTCGCACCTGATGGCGGTTACCTTCGACCAGAAAAAACTGAACACCAAAGACCGGATCGGGTTTGTGCTCGAAATCGAGAAAAAAGTCCGGGCGTTTGGAGCCCAATTCAACATTCCGGTGCATATGTCCGGCATGCCCTACATCCGGACCAAATTCACCGGCAAGGTCAGCAACGAAATGGTCTTGTTTATGGCCCTGGCGTTCGGGGTCACGGCGGTGATTCTGCTGTTCTTTTTCCGCTCCATCGTGGCCGTGGTCGCGGCCATCAGCATTGTTGGCGTCGGCGTGGTCTGGTCGCTGGGCTTTCTGGTTTTGTTTGGCTACAAAATCACACTGCTGACCGGTTTATTACCCCCGCTGATTATTGTGATCGGAATTCCGAATACTATCTTCCTGATCAATAAATATTTTGAAGAATACAGCCTCCACGGTGACAAAGTCCGGGCGCTGAATACCGCAACGGAAGCGATTGGTGAGATGACCTTTTTCGCCAACGTGACCACCGCCATCGGTTTTTTCGTATTTTATTTCGCCAGCAGCCCCATGCTCGCCCAGTTTGGGCTGGTAGCGGCTCTGGGGGTGGTCGTCACCTATGTGATCTGCCTGATCCTGATTCCGATCGTGTTCGGTTTTCTGCCCGAACCGTCTTCCAAACAGCGCGGTCATCTGGAGAGTCGCTGGGTGGTTTCGTTCCTGAACTGGGTTAATCAGACCGTCCACCACCGCCGTCGGGTGGTGTATGCAATCATCGGTATTCTGGTGATTGTCAGTGTGGTGGGCGCGATGCAGATCAAAGCCGTTGGCTACGTGGTGGATGATTTGCCGAAGAATGACCCGATTTACACCGACCTCAAGTTTTTCGAGAAAAACTTCCGGGGCGTTCTGCCCTTCGAAGTTTCCATTGATTCGCGGCAGCCGGGGCGCATTCTGAGCCCGCAAACGCTGACCAAGATGCGGCTTTTGCAACGTGAATTTGAAAAATACCCCGAATTCACGCGCCCGCTTTCCGTCGTCGAAGCCGCCAAATTTCTGTATCAGGGCTACCGCGGGGGTGATCCGAAGTATTACGTATTGCCCGGAGCGTTAGAAATGAGCAAACTGGCCAGCTACGCGCCCCAGATGAAAGGGCAGGCCAACCTGTTCAAAGGGTTTCTGGACAGCACCCGGCGGTATACGCGCGTCAGTTTTCAGATGGCCGATGTCGGTACGGTCCGCATCCGGGAGCTGCTGACCACGCTGCAACCCAAGGCTGATTCCATTTTCAATGTTGATCGGGAAACCGGGCAGCGCGTTTCGAACGGTGATATGTACGACGTCCGGATTACGGGCAGCAGCACCATTTTTACGAAGGGAAACGAGTACCTGGTCGATAACCTGAAAGAAAGTGTTTATCTGGCGGTTATCCTGATCACGGCTTTGCTGGCACTGCTGCTGCGCGACCTCCGAACGATTATCATTTGTTCGCTGCCCCGCATCGTTCCGCTCATCATTACGGCGGGCATTATGGGGTATTTCGGCATCCGGCTTAAACCTTCTACCATCCTGATTTTCAGCGTGGCTTTCGGAATTGCCTCCGACGGCACCATTTATTTCGTGGCCCGTTACCGCGAAGAACTCCGGCGCGGTTTGGGCATTTCCAAGGCGATCACCAACACGATCCATCAGGCCGGTATCAGCATGATTTACACCGCGTTTATCCTCTTTGCCGGTTTCGCCATTTTTGCGTTTTCCACCTTTCAGGGAACCGTCGCGCTGGGCGTTCTGGTGTCGATCACCCTGCTGATGGGCATGGCGGCCAACCTGATTTTACTTCCGGCCTTTCTGCTGTCGCTCGATAAACGAACCAACCGAAAAGAATTAATCAACAACGAAAGTGCGGTTTAACCGATTCCCGTCCGTTTTCATTCGATCTATTTTTCAGACCCGCTGAACAGAAAGGAATTTCTCTTGTTAATTGCGTATATTGGATGCAAGAAAATAACAACATGCTTCAATTTATAGCGTACCATCCTGATCTCGACTACATTGTGTATTCGGAATCCAACGGAAGCTACTCGACGAATCCAGTAGCGGCCCTCATTCTGACCGGCCAAATCAAAGATGTGACCTTTCTGTACTTTTATAATTAAAAACAATGCCCGACGGTAACCGCCGGGCTTGTCTAAGTTCTTAACCGTAACGTTTTAGTCTTGCGAAAACCTTAAACGTGTCCAAATGTAAGCGGTTTTGCGGAAACTATAATAGTTGTATCATATATTTTTCAGAAATATATTTTCATCATATCACAACCACCTGCTAAGCAACCGATTCGGTCATTGAATTATCCGGATAGGCAGGCTTGGCGGCAGGCGGAGAAACCGGACCCCGTGTGACGGAAATGAGCGCCCCCATCAACACCAAACCAGTCATCGTCAGGTAGGTGTAATGCATCCCCAATAATTGGGCTTCCGTCGATTCGGGAGCGATGCCGTGCGCCAGTGCATACCGGTTTCGGGTGCTGTACCAAACCGCAGCCGCCAGCGCAATGCCGACCACAAAGCCCAGATTTCGCATGAAAGCAATTACACTACTGGCAATGCCGCGTTGTGCCAGTGGGGCCGAATTCAGGGCGCTGCTGCTGTTGGGCGACTGAAACAGGCCAAAACCCATGCTGACCAGCGAACTTCGCCAGATGACATCCGTCCAGTGCCAGTCGGCTTCCAGAAACGAAAACGCAAAATACCCACCGGCGGCTAGCAGCAAACCCGCACTCGATAGCCAGCGCGTCGGAATCCGGCTGGACAAATAACCGCCCAGCGGAGCGACCAGACTGAGCGTTAAGGGTCCGGCCAGCAACACCAGACCGGCCTGTTCGGGATTGAGCGCCAGCACCTGCTGCAAAAAGAAGGGAATCACGAACAAATTGCCGCCCGAGGCCACAAAGCCGCAGAAAGCCGCCAGAATGGCCGCCGTGTAGGGCCGCACCCGGAACAGACTCAATTGCAGCATCGGCTCCCGAACCCGCATTTCCCACAGCAGAAACAGCAGCAAAAAAACCGCCCCGACGGCTAAAAGCGCCATTACGAACGGGTGATTCCAGCCGTAGCTGGGTTCGGGTCCAAAATCGAGCCCTGTCAGCAGGCTGGTCACCCCAACAAGAAAAAGGCCCGCACCCACCAGGTCGAACCGCTGTCCCGGCACCTTCGGGCTATCGGGTAAGATGGTCCACGCCCGCCAGATAGCCAGCACTCCAATCGGTACGTTCACGAAAAAGATGCTTGACCAGCCAAATTTGCCAAGCAACAAACCGCCAATAACTGGTCCGGCGCTGGAACCGGCGGCCACCACCGACCCCATGAACCCCATAGCCTGCCCCCGCTCCTGCGGGGCAAACGTATCGCCGATGATGGCCGGGCCAACGGCGTAAATCATGGAAGCGCCCAGCCCCTGCACCACCCGAAAACCGACCAGCGACCAGAGGTTCCAGGCCAGTCCGCAAAGCAGCGACCCCAGCACAAAAACGCAGAAACCGGTGATGTAAAGCTGCCGGCGGCCCACCCAGTCCGACAGTTTTCCCATGATGAGCAGCGTGCTGGTGGTGGTCAGCAGGTAACACAGCACAATCCATTCCACGCTATCACCGGCCCCCAGCTCCCGCCGGATGGTGGGCAGGGCAATGTTCACAATGCTGCTGTCGAGCGTGGACATGAAGGTCCCGAACATGAGAGTGCCCAGAATAATCCATTTATTGGAAGCGCCCGGTGTGGCTGCGGCAGGGGAAGAAGACACGGATCAGAAACATTATTTCACGATCACAACGGCGTAACGCAGCCGGGTGTTTAGATCCGTGGCCCCTGATGAGCCAACGTCACACCTCTTCCAGCAAACTCTGGAAGGTGACGTACTGATTGCCAAACCGTTGCTGCATTTGGTCCATCAACGCATCCGAATGATTTTTCTGAAAGCGAAAAAAATCCAGTTTGTTCCGAAACGAATACTGAAAGGTGTACGTGGCTCCGTTGTTATCGACTTCGGTCAGCAAATGCAGAATCTTGTGGTCCTGCGGCAAACCGGTCGCCAAAACCGCCGGAACGTGTTCGGCCCGCATCCACTGTAACCACTCCTGCTCAATGGGTTTCTCAATGTTAACGGTCAGATTGTAAAGAATCATAGTATAGGAAGAGCGAGGTTGGATAAAAGCGAAAAGAAAGGAGCCTCACCAGAAGATTAACCCCAAAATCAGCGGTTTTGTCCGCAAACTTACGAAGAAACGCGTCCGACGTACCCACAAATGTTGTTTCTTTGCCGTCAGACAAATCTACTCACTCCATGTTTTACACTATACTGCTTCGTGCGCACTCGGGACTTCGCTGGATTGTTCTGGTTCTGTTGCTGGCGGCCATCGTCACGGCTTTCCGCAAATGGCAGGCCCGGGACGAATACACCGCCGGCGACAACAAACTCTATCTGTTTACGCTGATTGCCACGCACACGCAATTTCTGATTGGCCTGATTCTGTATTTCATCAGCCCGAAAGTACCGCTCGGCACTGGCGTTGACTTCGGCACCATCATGCGCGAAAGCCTGTACCGGTTTTATACCGTCGAACACCTTGCCGGGATGCTGATCGCCGTGGTTCTGATCACCATTGGCCGGTCAAAATCGCGTCGGCTCAGCAATGCGATTCAGAAGCACCGGACGGTTTTCGTTTTCTTCGGCCTGGGCCTTGTCCTTATTCTGGTGTCCATTCCGTGGCCGTTCCGGATTCCCGGCGCGGGCTGGTATTGAGGTTGATCCCTGTATCTACCGATCGGAACCGGGGGCACGTTGTTCAGAAGTCACCATTCCTTCGTTTCGTTCATGCCGCCCCAGCACCCAACGGTTCTCACCTGGATTAGCCCACCGTAAACCTGAAAACCGGCTACTGAAACCCGTATTGCCATGATCCTAACCCGTTCCCTCCCGGTTTCCCCCGACCAGCAACTGCGCAACATTGGCTGGAACTGGATGCTGGGCTCCGACACGCTCCCCTATTTAACGCATGAAGTGGTGGTGGTCCATTCGGACGAGGCCGATGCTTATTTCGAAGCGGCCAACCAACTGTTTGAAATGCTGGTGGAAGCCGGGCAACACGTCATCGACGCCAACCGGTTTGCCGAGCTGGGCATTCCCGAAAACCTCGTGGAGCTGATTAAATTTTCCTGGAACGACGAACGGCACATTCAGTTGTACGGGCGGTTCGATTTTGCGGGCGGCATCGACGGCCAACCCATCAAGCTGATCGAATTCAACGCCGACACTGCGACCTGCATTCCGGAAACAGCGGTGGTCCAGTTTGCCCACCTGCGCGCCAACAGCCTCGACGAAAAGCACCAGTTCAATTCGGTTTATGAAACGCTGGTCACGCAGTTTCGCGAAATTCGGACCCAGAACAGCGATCTGCAACCGACGCTCCTGCTGTCGGCCATGCGCGGTTTTCCGGAAGACGACAGCAATGTGGCGGTTTTGGGCGAAGCCGCCCGCGAAGCCGGTTTTACGGTCGATTTCGAATACATCGATAAAGTAGAATTTTCGGTCGAGGAAGGAATTTTCAAGCAGAACCCGCAAAACGGCCAGTTCGATAAATTCGATTTCTGGTTCAAACTGCTGCCCTGGGAATACATCGGTTACGAAGAAACCGACCTGGCCCAGATCCTGACCGAAGCCGTTCGCCGTCGGCGGGTGGTGGTTTTAAATCCGGCTTATTCGCTGCTGTTTCAATCGAAACACATTCTCAAAATTCTGTGGGAATTGTATCCTTACCATCCGCTGCTGCTCCGGACCGAAACGCAGCCGCTGACCGACCGGCCCTACGTGGAGAAAGTGCTGTTCGGGCGGGAAGGCGCTAACGTGCGCATTCTGGACGAACGGGGCCAGGTGACGGCCGAAGCCGAAGGCGACTATGGCGATTATCCCAAAATTTACCAGGAATACGTCGATTTACCCGCCGATGCCGCCGGAAACCGCTACCAAGCCGGGGTGTTCTACGCGGGCGAAGGCTGCGGTTTGGGTTTCCGGCGCGGGGGCGTTATCCTGGACAATGGCGCCCAGTTTGTGGGCCACATCGTCGAGTGAAGACGGCTAGGGTTTTGCCCGCACCCGTTTTTCGACAAACTTGTCACCACCCCAGGCGTCGGGCGGCAATTCCCGGCCCGAACGGTCGAATACTTTTTTGAAGCCCCGGAAAATCAGCGTATCGCCTTTCAACTCCCAGGTTTGCTGATCGGAAAAACCGGTCCAGGTGGTATCGCTGTAGTAGCGAAACGTCTCGTGATACTGGTTTCCATCCACCGTGAATGGCCCCCCTCCGGCCCCGTGAAAGCTGCCATCCGGATTGAGGTGCATGAATGCAAAAAAACCGTCCTGGAAGATTTTGATCTGTTGCGGGCGGCTGGGTCGTTCCAGTTTGCCATCAACACGGTTTTCCACCAATTCCCAGTTTCCGTCGATGGGAGACGATTTTGTATCACTGCTGGTGGTGGCCCCGCTTGTTCGATCCGTTTGTGAGCACGCCATCTGGATTACACACAGCACTCCGGGGAGAAGCAGACGTTTTGCGGTTGGCATAGTCTTTTTCCGGAAGTATACCACGAACGCGTCTGACATACAATAGCGTATCGATTTTTTTCGCCCTCAGCCCATCAGCAGCGATTCTGCGCCGTCGATCCAGATGGGGGTGCCGGTAATGTGGCTGGCCCGGTCGGAGGCCAGAAACGCCACCAACTCGGCCACCTGCTCGCTGGTACCCGGTTTTCCATCCGTCAGCGGAATCGTTCCTTCCGGAAACTCGACCGGCTCGCGGGCCGACTCAATGTCGCGTTTTTCGGTGCTGTCGTCAATCTCGGTTTTGATGGCCCCGGGGCAGATCACATTCACCCGGATGCGGTGTTTGGCCAGTTCCAGCGCGGCCATTTTGGCAAACGCCACCTGCCCGGCTTTGGTCGTGGAATAGGCCGTCGCGCCGGTATTGCTGAAAATCCGCGTCCCGTTGACCGAAGCCGTGATGATAACCGAACCGCCGTTTTCTTTCAGGAGCGGAATGGCGTATTTCACCGTCAGAAACGTGCCGCGCAGGTTGATATTCATGGTTTTGTCCCATTCGTCGGGCTCCAGTTCTTCGATCGGTGCCCACACACCGTTGATGCCGGCATTGGCCAGAACAATGTGCAAACCGCCCAACTGGCTTTGGATGTCCGCAAACGCCCGCTCCATTTCGTCCGGTTTCGAGATGTCGGCCAGCAGCCAGATGGCCTCGCCCCCCTCCCGCCGGATCTGCCCGACGGTTTGCTCCAATTCGTCCCTGGTGCGGCCCAGCGCAACCAAACGGGCGCCGTGTCGTGCCAGCAGCAGAGCCGCAGCTTTGCCGATTCCCGAGCCAGCGCCGGTTACCAATGCTACTTTTCCGGTAAATTCCTTATCTTGACTCATCCTATATCAACGGCTTATGGTGTTTCCTCCAGTGTTTTACCCAAACCAGACCCTTTTTGTTAGAAAATACAGGGTTTCTTGCCAAACTTTCTTTCCAATGTCCTTTTTAGAACAGGTTTAAACCCAGGCTGTTCTGCGAAAAACCATCTCTTGCATCCATGAACAACCTGAGTCTTTACAGTATTGCCGCCGTTTACATCGTGTCGGGGTTTCTGCATTTTTTCCGGCCCGAGCCCTACCTCCGCATCATGCCCCCCTACATTCCGTATCATTCGCTGATGGTTTTGCTGAGCGGCATTGCCGAGTTGGTACTGGGCGTCGGGTTGCTGTTTCCGGCAACCCGAACGCTGGCAGCCTGGGGGTTAATTCTCCTGCTGATTGCGGTTTTTCCGGCCAATCTCTACATGGCGACCTCGGAGAAATTCGCCGGCATTCCGGCCTGGATTCGCTGGGGGCGGCTGCCCCTCCAGGGCCTGCTGATCTGGTGGGCGTGGCGCTTTACCTAAACCGGACGATCTGACCGGTTTTTTCGCCAGCGTACGCCCTCTTCCACTTCACCCGCGTATTCAAAACCGTTCTTCTGCAATACCCGCTGCGAAGCAATGTGCTCCGCTGGCGTGTCGGCGATTACGGTTTTTACGGTTGGTTCCTGAAAAATCCAGTCGAGAAAACAGGCGACGGCTTCGGTTGTGAAGTTCTGCCCTTCCACTTTCTTATCGATGAAATACCCGATCATCGTTTGCCCACCGGCGTCCGGCGGTCCGGCCACGCCGATGCCGCCAATGGTCAGGTTCCGGGGCCGGTGGACGATCAGCCAGTGCGTATACCAGCGCCAGGTGTCGGGGTGCGCCTTCACATTTGGCAGGACAAAATGCGCGGTAGCCTCGGCAAATTCGGCCATAAAACCGTCGTCAGCGTTCAGCTCCAGGTTGGAAATAGCCAGGCCACGCGCCCTTTCCAGGGTCGCGCGACTGATCATGAGCTGTTCGAGATCCGATTGGGTAAGCGGTATGAGTTGTAAGCGATTTGAAATCAGCGAAGTCATTGGTGTAACGGATTTATAAATGAATAAGAAAGACACGAGCGGCCCGGGCCACGCGTAGCGTGACGGCCAGACCCGGCGAATCAATCCGTTAAACCCGTCCAGGCAGAGAATCCGGAAGCAATGACGTATTCAGAGGCAGTTGTTTTAAACCGGGGCAAACATACGGACAAAAACCCGTGTATGATGCGCGGTTTTGATTCAACGGCAAGTGCCGGAGCCGGTTTTTCCTCTTTTTTCACTGTCCAGAAGTGTACAGTCTGCTGTCCGTTTCTGGACAAGTACGCGGACTTCTTTTCCTTAAAACCGCTTTAATAAGCCTGAGAAAGACGTTTCACAGCTTTGGCAAGGCATTTGTTTAGCAAATAATAATCAAATAGCTGACTTGAATGGGCCGGGCATATTTAGGGGAGTTTGAAGAACTGGTGCTGCTCACCGTAGCGGTTTTAGACGGCGGGGCGTATGGCGTCACGATTGCGGCCGAACTCAAGCGTCGCACCGACCGCATCATCAGTCTGAGCGGGGTGCACATTGCCCTGTACCGGCTGGAAGAAAAAGGCTTCGTGGCGTCGAATCTGGGGGGCGCAACCAACGCCCGCGGTGGTCGCCGGAAACGCTTTTTCACGGTCACGGCCGCCGGGAAGCAAACGCTGAACGATATGCGGCAGGTCCGCAACGAACTCTGGGATTCCATTCCAAACCCGTCCTGGTCGTAGCCATGAGCAAGCCGAACCCCTCCGAAACCCCCAACCAGCCCGCGCCCCCGGCCTGGGCCGACCGCCTGATGCGGTGGTTTTGCCCGCCCTATCTGCGGGAGGAATTGCTGGGCGATCTGCACGAACAGTTTGCCGACCAGGTGGCCGCACTCGGCCTGTCCCAAGCCCGGCGAATATACGTGCTGGAAGTACTGAAATTCTGCCGGCCGTATTTTCTGAAACGCCGGGCTGGGGATTTGGCCAGACCAATTTCCCAAACCGCACCTTTTCAAACACCAACTGCGTATTCTCACGTTTCTTTTCTCCATCCCGCTATGCTCCGGAACTACCTGAAAATCGCCTTTCGTACCCTCTGGAAAAGCAAGGGGTATGCCGCCATCAACGTACTGGGTCTGGCCGTCGCGTTTTGCATCTGCGCGTTTTTGTTTCTGACCTCGTATCTGCAACTGACCTACGACTCGTTCCACGCCGACGGCGACCGGATTTACCAGACGTACACGTTTGCGAACGATCCGGAAAAAACCGTCCGGAACGGTGGAATGCCGCTGCCGTTTGCCCCCGTTCTAAAAACCGACTACCCCGAAACGGAAGCCGCGGCCCGGGTTCTGGCGGGCCGCAAAAGTCTCGTGGAGGTCAACGGCAACTATTTCGATAAGCTGGTGCTGCACACGGATCCGGATTTTCTGCGCATTTTTTCTTTTCCGATGACGCAGGGAAACCGCGAGGTTGCCCTGCGGAATCTGAGCGATATTGTGATCAGTGAAGACATGGCCCAGACGGTTTTTGGCACCGCCGATCCCATCGGAAAAGCGATTCTGGTGGGCAGCGTTGGCAGTCAGAAGCAGTACATTGTTTCCGGTATTTTGCAGGATGCTCCGCACAACTCGACCATTCAGTATGACGCCTTAATCCGGATTGAAAACGCCCCCAATTATGCGTCGGAAAAAGACAACTGGACCGCCAATTCGCACAAGGTTTTTGTTAAACTCTCGCCCAAAGTCGATCAGGCCACGTTCGAAAACCGCCTGAAGCCGCTGGTTCAAAAGTATTATCCGGGCCATCTGGAAGAGTTGAAAAAACGAAACGCCCAGCCCGATTCGCGGGGCGACATCCTGGCGATCCGGCTCCAGCAGCTTGCCCATGTTCACTTCGACCGGGAAATAAGCGGTGGCGCCCCCATTGCGCTGGTTTACACCATTGTGGGCATCGCTTTCTTTATCCTGCTGATTGCCTGCATCAACTTTATCAACCTGAGCATTGCCCGCTCCTTTACGCGGGCCCGGGAAGTGGGCGTCCGCAAGTCGCTGGGCGCGCTCAAAAGTCAGCTATTTGCCCAGATCTGGGGCGAAACGACCCTGATTTGCCTGGCCGGTTTTTTACTGGGTCTGCTCCTGGCCTATCTGCTGTTGCCCCAGTTCAATGCCACTTTCGACGCCCGGCTTCGGCTCGAACAAATGGCGCAACCCGGTTTTGTAACCCTGATTCTGGGGGTCTTTGCGGTGGTTACGCTGGCGGCTGGCGGCTACCCGGCCTGGCAGATGACGAAGTTCAACACCGTGGAAGTGCTGAAAGGAAAAGTATCGCTGAAACGCCCCGGGCTTCTACGCAACTCGCTGATCGTGACGCAATTTGTCTTGTCCTGTCTGCTGGCCTGCTGCACCATCATCGCCGTTCAGCAAGTGGATCACCTCCGAACCCGGCCACTCGGTTTTGAAAAAGAGCAGGTCATCAGCATTCCGGTGGGCAATCAGGTAAACGGCCGGCAGGTGCTGGGCCGCATGCGCAACCTCCTGGCGACCGATCCGGCGGTTCTGGCCATCACGGGAACCAGCGTGAACATTGGCCGGGGCCTCGACCGCGTCAGTTCCCGATCGACGTTCGGATTCAGCTACAAGGGCAACCCGGTTTCCACCGACTGGCTGCTGATCGATTATGATTACCTCAAAACTTTGAACATCAAACCTATTGCCGGTCGGGATTTCGACCGAACGTATTCGACCGACTCGGTCAACCGGGTGATCGTGACGGAAAGCATGGCCAAATTAATCGGCGAAAAAAATCCGGTGGGTGTGCTGCTCGGCGACGATACGGATTCGACCGGCAACAAGTCGCAAATTATTGGCGTTATTCCTGATTTTCAGTTGTATTCGCTCGCTAGTCAGGCCAATCCGATCACGATGCACATTTCCAATTCTGAGACGATCCACTACATTTTTGTGCGGGTGGCTCCGCAGAGTCTGGCGGGTGCGATGGACAAACTGAAAACCGTGTGGCAGCAGGTGGCTCCGCAGGCCGAATTTACCGGTTCGTATCTGGATGACAATGTGGATGCCTGGTACCAGGAAGAAGAGAAAATGGCCCAAATCTGTAGCCTGGCTTCCGGTGTCGCCATTTTGCTTTCCTGCATGGGCCTGTTTGCCGTCGCGATGATGGTGATCGAGCAGCGCACCAAAGAAATTGGCATCCGGAAGGTGATGGGAGCCAGCATTGCCAGCATCATCGTGGTGTTGTCGCGGGACTTTGTCAAGCTGGTGCTGATTGCCCTGCTGATTGCCGGTCCGCTGTCCTGGTTTTTAATGAACACCTGGCTGAGCAATTACCGGGAACGCATTGCCATCAGCCTGTGGGTGTTTGCCGGGGTCGGGCTGGCGGCCATTCTGATTGCACTGGCCACAGTCAGTTTTCAGACGATCAAAGCCGCCCTGGTGAATCCGGTGAAAAGTTTACGCAGCGAATAAATTCTACCTTATGAAAACCGTCATCCTGTTTCTGCTGCTGGGTATCAGCACAGGGTCCGTAGGACTGGCCAACGGGCCTTCCCGCTACCGCACCACAATTGTCCAGAACAATCAAATTCTCGCCATCAAAATCGATGGGTACCGGGATGGTCGCAAACTTTTTTACGACCGGACCTTCGACGTCTCGGACAAGAATTACGTCGAAAAAAAGTGGCTCAAATACCGCGTCTTCCGCTCGCTGGATATGCCCTTACCGGCCGATGACATCCGGGATCTGGTGCTGGCGGCATTCGGGTTGACCACCGTGGTCATTACGGCCCTGATTTTTGGGTACCGGGCGTTAAGAAGCCGCTAGCGTGTTTATTGTTTCACCAGCGAAAGGATAAATAATACCAGACCGCCGATGAACAGGATGGCGGAAAACAAAATGGCAAAAATCATCAGAAAGCCCCGCGAACCGGTTTTGGGCATAATGACCAGTTTGTCTTTTTCTTTAAAGAGGCCGGTTTTCGGATTCGTCAGCCGGAACTGCCCGCCTTGTTCGAGGGTAAATTCGGCAATGGGCACGATCCGGTTTCCCGACATATCTTTCCGCTGCGACAACAGATTGACAAACCGCTGAACGGCAACGGGTTTGCCGCTCGATGCCTCCACCAGCTCAAATGCAATATCCGTCCTGATAATGCCGGTCAGCGCAGGCCGTTTCACCGAAATTTCGTAGGAACCGGGGTCTTTCAATGAAAAATCCAGGAACTGCCCCTGTGCGGGCCCTTCGATGCGCGGCCCGGCCGAATAAATCGAGATGATCCGGCTGATGCTCTTGATGAGCAGCACCGAACCAACGATCGTGAGCACGGCGAATAAAAAAGTAGCCCAGAGTGGAAACATGGTTAGACAGAGTTGGTTGTCGGTTAAAACTTCAGGCTTTTACCCTGCTCCGGAAAAATCAGGTTGACGTTCAGGCTGTTGGCTTCCCGAAGCTGCCGTTTGATCTGCTCTTCGTTGGTTCCCGTTGGTTTGATGTGGGTGATGACCACCGGGAGCCCGCTCAAGGCATCCGCGCCGGTTAGTTTGCTCAGGGCCTTCAATTCGTGCATCAGCCAGTTGGGCGTCAGGTGGCCGTAGAGCTGGTTGTCCGGCTGTTCGTTGGGATAAGAGACTTCGATAAAAACCGCCTTGAGGGATTTGGACTGAATCAGCGGCTGCACGGCCTTCCAGAGCCGGGCCAGATTCGTCGATTTTTCGATCAGATCCGGCCCGGTATCTCCCAGATAAAGGGCATACGCATCGTTGCTTTTAACGAGAAAAGCCGCGCTCTGGTACGAATTTCCGTGGCTTAACGGAAACGTTTGCACGCTCAGGCCAGTTGTTTCGATGGGCGTTTCCGTGGCCGGCTCCAAAACCGTATACCGGTATTTACTCAGGGCGGGCTGATCCCCTTCGTTGGCCAGATTGGGCCAGCTTTTCCAGTTGAAATAGTTTTTTTTTAGCACGTCGATACAGGGCGCCATCGCGTAGATCGGTTTTCGGGCGTCTTCCGTCGAATTGATGATCAGGCCCGCCAGGTGATCCAGGTGGGCATGGCTGATCACGTACGCTTTGATGTAGTCTTTCAAAACAACGTCTGAACTTACACTAAACACCTGATTCTGAACGGCCTTCTCAATCCCGGCATGCAACGTTCCGGCATCCAGACAGAGGTAGGTATTCGTTCCGGCCGGGGCCAGTAGATAGGCCGAAAGATTGCTTTCGTCGATGCCGCCTTTGACGCCCAGCGGAATAACTGTAAACGCGGCTTGGGCCGGTTTTTGCGCCCGGACGGTAGAGTAACTACTCAGAAGAAAGAGAAAAACTAGGAATCGAACCGACATAAAATGAGGACATTACGTGATTAAAACTACACTTTTTCTGCCACCCGTTCAACCTTGCTCACAGTAAATGCCTTTCCCCGCGTTCTTTTGCATGAAATCAGGTATCGAATCACTTGAACGGATGGACAGCACCGAAAATCAGCAAATTCTTTTTTCTACTAAACCGGCCGAGGTACCCGTGGGTGTTGTGGGCCTGGGGTTGATGGGTTGCAGCATTGCGACCTGCCTGCTGATGGCGGGCCATGCCGTGGTGGCCGTTGCGCCGATTCCGACCGATCTGAACACCGCCGAACCCCGGATTCGGGAACACTTCCGCAAGTCGTTTGCGGAAGGAGTTTGCCAGGAACAACCCGATTATTACCTGAAAAATCTGATCGTAACGGAAGAATACGGTTTTCTGGAAAAGGCGCGGCTGGTGATTGAGTGTACGCTGGAAGACCTTGCCATTAAGAAACAGGTGTACCGGAATATCGAAACCAGCGTAGCCAGCGACGCGGTGGTGACCAGCAACACGTCGGCCATTCCGATCAGTATTTTGCAACAGGAAACCGCCCACCCCGCCCGGTTTCTGGGCCTGCACTGGGCCGAACCGTCGCACACCACCCGGTTTCTGGAAATCATTTGCGGGGATGCCAGCGACCTCCGGCAGGCCGAGTGGCTTTACGAGCTTGCGCACCACTGGGGAAAGGAGCCCACGCTGGTCCGGAAAGACATTCGGGGCTTTATCACCAACCGGTTGATGTACGCCCTCTACCGGGAAGCGTTTTACCTGGTGGAAAACGGTTACGCATCCATTGAAGATGTTGATCGGGCCTGCCGCAACAATGCCGGATACTGGATGACGCTGGTGGGCATTTTTCGGTGGATGGACCTGACCGGCGTTCCGGCCTACCACGCGGTGATGAAAGAATTACTACCGACGCTCAACACCAGGTCGGAAGTTCCAAAGCTGATCGAGGAAGTTGTGAAACGCGGAGGAAAAGGCGTTCAGAATGCGAATGGCTTTTACGACTATTCGCCCGAAGAGGCCCGCCTATGGCGCGAAACCTTCGAAGAATTTAGTTATGAAATCCGGCGGCTGGCCCTCAAATACCCGGCTGATGTGGTCAAAAAAAAACTGGCCGACCAGTCGAAAACCGGCCAAGAACCGCCCTTACCGGATGCCGAACACAACCCCTAAATTGGCTATTTTTTTATGCAGCTTAGTGGTAATATCCTGGAAAGGGGTTGTCCAGAATTCGATCCAGTTGATTGAATTGGCACTCGTATTTCCCAGGACACTTTTAACCGTGTTGTTCCGACGTTTAAAATAAATCAGAGAATCGTCATAGGCCCGAACGATGGACAAGGTGTCATTTTTGGCAACTTGATGGGTCGTAATCAGGGCAACGAGATACGCACGGGCATCATTTTCGGTATCCGTATAGGTCAAGTTGGTGTTGTTGCCATCGTAATGGACAACGATGAAATCTTTCATAAAGTTGGTACGGCGTCTAAAGGCTTGTGCAATATTAAGTAAAATTGAGTATTTGTACGCATTAAAATTCCATGAAAAACCGACAAATTTTAAAATTTGTGATTTAAAGGTTTTCCGCCTTTTTACTGAAAGCGATTTCTGCCCCATTTTGTTCTTTATTTATCGCCCTATTTTCGTTAAAACCGCTCAAAAACAGGCACATTTATTGATATATATGCTAACTACCGTTTGGCTTCATGTTTGTATAAACAGGGACGACAAAACCGCATTTCGGGTGAGAAATTAACCTGCTAACAGCCGTAAATAGACAGATGATTAATATTAAGTAATTGCACACCTTTTTAGAAACACTTGTCTGGTAACCGAGTATTTTTTGCAAGGAAGGCTCCCACTGGTTCCGATCGTGGTGGAAAAATGGTATGTCAATACTCCCGCGTTTTCGCGTTCCACTCTACCGCTTAAAAGGGTAAAACGCGCAAAAACCGCTGAATCACTTTCAAACTGAATTGTTGGCAAAGGAAAATATGAAGATTATTATTGTCTGATAATTACAATGGTAATCGCAGTTGAACTAAGTACTTGTGTCCGTTTTAAGAAATCAGTTGCTTCGAATAGCGAAATACATTCCCTAAACCACGGCGTTTTTTTTGTCTGTTAAATAAACGTATTCCGTACGATTTTCCGATCTATGTCCTTTTCTCTACTCAACGTGTATGCTTAGTATTCAATCCGGGGCTTATCCCCTCTCTTCATCGACAAAACAATTGCCGAAAGCGGCTCAAACAGTTTACGCTTTAGCCGGAAAACGTTTTCTGGATTTGCTTGCTACCTTCCTGATCACGGTTCTGGTGCTGGTCTGGCTGGTCCCTTTAATTGCCCTGGCCATTGCCCTTACGTCGCCGGGTCCGGTTTTTCTCGCGCAAGTCCGCACAGGCCGGAACGGCCGCCCTTTTCGCTGCCTGAAATTTCGGACCAGCTCGTACGAAAAACGGTTAGGCTTTGGCCAGATCACCCGGTTTGAGACTCAGGTGACGGCGGTAGGACGCTTTCTGCGGGCTACTCAACTGGATAAATTGCCCCATTTTTTCAATATTCTGGCCGGTGAAATGAGCATCGTGGGGCCCCGCCCCCAAACGCTCCAGTACGACGCACAGTACTGGACCGTACCTGGCTACCGGGATCGTCACGCACTGCGGCCGGGCCTGACGGGGCTGGCTCAAACCCGCCCCGGCTGTCAGCAGCTCCCTGATGAACTGCAAATGCAAAACGGCGTCCGCTACGATCGCTGGTACCTGCGCCAAACCTCGCTGCGGCTCGATGTCATGATCTGCTGGTGGGCCATTACGAACAAACGGGTGGTATCCAAGAAGGGGTGAGCCGTTGAACTTCCTTAATTAACAGACATTAATTGTAACTAATATATACTAATAGTAACACAATGGCATAGAGTTTGTACACGAAAGAGAAAGCGATGCACTCAACGTTATCATCTATGAATACAACACGTACTACCATCAAAGTCAGAGATCGAAGGGGACGAGCCATCACCATTTCGGCTAAGCAAATCCTCTTTTTTGAAGGCTGGAGTAACTATAGTCGTATTTTCCTTAGCAAGCAGAACGGTTTTGTTTCCAGTTATACCTTAAAAGAACAGCAGGAATATCACCCATCATTCTGGCGCATTTCGCGGTCGCACCTGGTCAATCCGGAGCATATTGTGCAGATGGATTTACACGATATGCACAACAGTTGGGTTGAATTATCAGACGAAACGCGCCTACCCGTCAGCCGTCGCCGGGTAAAGTCGGTCGTCACTCTGGCAAAATATTACAATACCGTATTTTCCTGATCCTGGTGACGGATCAGGTACTAGCTAGTATTCATACAAATTTTACGATTTACTCAACGCTTACATGAAAAATCTGCACGATCTGGTGGACCTTTCCAAATACCCATTCGGGAATTGGGAAGTGACCACCAGACTCGAGGCAGCATTTCTTCAGATCCTGAATCGCTTCGGCGTATAATCCTATCCGTTAGCGGAGTTGGTGCGCTACTGACAGCTCAAGACCTGTCCCCTTCTGTTCCTTTGGGCAGGTCCCCTACTTTATCAGTTCGCCTGTCTTCGCCAGCCGGTGAGTTATCCGCTGCGTATCGTCCGGACCAATTCCGGGCCGCAACAGCTCAACCAGCCTGACAAGCGGGCGTGCAATCACACTCATTGTCTGTTTAATCCTCAACGTGCCACCCTAAAATGCTGAATCGGTACCACTGGCTCTTTTATCGGCTGCGTTCGCTATCGACGGCGGAAGCTGGTTTCCGGCTTCGGCAGTACTTTCGGGCGAAGGCGGATAAAAAACGGATCGGCTGGAAACCCGAAGTACAGCTTTCTGTGTGGCCCAACAGCCTGTTTCCCCCGCATTCTGACCAGTTTCCGACTATAGCGTTTCCGCACCATCACCAAATTTTTGAGCACATTCTTGATGACAGGGCCCCGGTGGACTGGCATCTCGATATCAGCACGAACAAGCGTTTTCCGCCTGTTTATGCCGGGGAAATTAACCCTCACGATGCCGCGTTCGGAAATGTCCGTTATGTCTGGGAAGTCAACCGGTTTCTCTTCCTGCCTGCTCTGGCCCTGCGCTACCGACTCTCGGCCCAGCCGCAGGAATTGGACTGCCTGACCAGCCTGATTTCGTCCTGGGTGACGGCCAATCCGTACCTGCTCGGAATAAACTGGCAGAACCTCCTTGAAGTCAATGTCCGGCTCATAAACTGGTTTCTGTGCTGGAATAGTATTGATGCCTCGCTGCTGGCCAAAACCAACCCGGTTTTCCAGCAATTTGCCGAATCGATCTGGCTACCGGTCATTTACCAGCATTGTTTCTACATCCGAACGGCGCTTTCCAATCCGGTCGTGGCCAGCCACCAGCTCATCGTCGGGTATGCCGGCCTGTTTATCGCCAGTTCATACTGGAAGTTTGCGGAAGCGGCCGACTGGAACGCCTTTGCCAAAACCGGGCTCGAGCAGGAAATGCAGCGGCAACACAGCCCCAATGGTCTGAATCGGGATGAGTCGGCTGACGATGTGCAGTTTAAGTCGGATCTATTTCTGATTGCCTACCTCACCGGCTTACGAACCAATAATCCGTTTTCGGCTCTCTACACCGATCAACTGGAAAACACCTTTTCCAGCATCGTTCATTTGCTCGACCTGCGGGGCAATTTTCCAAAGTACGGCGACGAAAACAGCGGCCGTCTGTGGATTCTCGACGATCAGCCCTCTTTCAACAATTTTCGCTCGTTACTGGCCTCGGCGGCCGTGTTGTTTGGCAACCCGATTTACAAACACTATTCGGACGGATTTGACCTTAAAAACCGCCTGCTCTTCGGCGACGAAGGACTCCGGAAGTTCACCGCCATTCCGGACAGCCAGGCGGTTTTGGAAAGCCAGTTTTATCCCACCGACGGACATTATAGTTTCCGCAAGCAGGAAAACGCTCAGAACGAAATCTACGTTCATTTCAAGGCGGTTTCGATGGTTTCTCAACCCGTGGCTTCCCACAGCCATGCCGATGCCCTTTCGTTTGTGCTGCACGTCGACGGGCAGCCTTTCTTTGTTGATTCGGGCGCTTACACCGCCGAAACTCATTCCAGCTGGCGCCGGTATTTCACCAGCACCCGCGCCCACAATACGGTCTGTATCGATCAGCAGAATCAGGCCGTTCAGGACGATCAGTCGCGGTGGTTGAGTCCCTGTACTGTTCAGGTCGAGAAAGCGGAAATCAACGACCATACCGACGAAGTAATTGCCTCCCATGATGGGTATGCGCGGCTTGGCTGTACGCATCAGCGCCGGATGGAATTCGACAAGCTCAACAACCGGCTGCGGATCGACGACCGGATTGAAAACCGGCGGGGCGGCAGTCACACTGTCGAGGTGCTTTTTCATTTGCATCCGGCGGTCCGGTTTCGGTCCAAAGGACGGAACCATTTTGTGCTGTCCCACCCGCAAACCAAGCGGCTGGTGGTGCTGGTGATTGATCCGGCGCTGCAAATCGAAGTGGTGAACGGGCAGATGAATCCGGTGCCGCTGGGCTGGTATTCGCCGGAGCTGCACCAGAAGCAGGCGACGTGCGTATTCAGGGCTTATTTGACGCTTGGCGGGAAAAACCGGGTTGATTTACATCACCAGATTACGGTGCAATCCTGAAGAAAAAAGAGTAACGAGTATAAGTAGTAACATGGATAGAGTAGTTAGAAAAAAACCAGTCAGTCGACTGGTTTTTTCTTTTAAATAACCTGATATTCTACTGAATGAGCGTCAATTGCCATAGAGCGGCCGAAAACCTTTCGGCGCCAGCTGGCGGGCAATGTCTGGTGAAACAACCAGGAACGAATTCTTATCTCTGGCAATAATCTGTGCGTTAAAACCTTCCATAAAAAATTTGTTAGCACAGCTAATGGCCTGTGGCAAACTGGTAAAACTAAAGGAAGGCGATTTAGCGCCGGAAAAACTGGATCCCATGAGCCTCGATATATCCTTGGTTACATTCATTACTTAGCACGTTGTTACGGTGGGTACTGCAAAGATACATGCACAATTATTAAATTGAGTAATAATACCTAGCAATGTGATTAATCGGTACGGTCAATTTAGCCTCTGAATGACCAATACAATGCAATTTGGAAACAAATAACCAAAACGCAAAATAAATTTCCCATTTTATCAGACAAACGACATTCGACTGATACCCTTTTTATCCATCGGTTACGGGGCAGCAGTTCGCTGAAGGGCCAAATAAAAAGCCTGCCCTCAAAGAGAGCAGGCTTATCCAGTTAATCCAGGTTATTTAATCAATTCCTTTTTAAACCATGCCGGGCTTTCAGGCGGTTTTTATTGCTTCACAATTTTCAAGGTAACCGACCGTGATTCGCTGGCTACCCGCAGAATCAGCAGCCCCGCGGGTTCGCTGCTGAGGCTAAACTGCTGCTGCTCGTTCGCACCGGCGTTTTCGACCTGCCGCTTGCCAACCACCCGACCGTGCAGGTTGGTGATTAAAAAGTGGACCGGACGTCCTTCGGCTCCCTGAACCGTCACCTCCAGTTTTTCACCCACCGGATTGCCCAGAACCGTGACATTCAGGCGTTCTTCGGCCGATTCGGCCGACAGCCGCGCCGACGAGGGACAAACCAACGTTTTGGGACCCTGTTTCAGGACGTAAGAGCTGTTGTACACCTTGGCACTGATTACATGCGGTTTGTTATCTTTCAGATGCTCCGGGGTCGTAAAACTATAGGCATGAACGCCATTGCCTTTCCCGGCGCTACTCAGATCGGACCGGTGAATGTTAGCCTCAGCCGTTCCGATGGCTTTTCCGTCGGAATAAAATTCCACCGTCAGCGGAGTGTTCGGCTTGTTACGGTCCCACACCCAGCCGCGAATGGTTCCGCATTCGACCTTGTCCAGGAAGCCTTCAAAATTTCCTTTTACTTCGGCCACCAGCGCCTGGACTTTCAGTTGGAAACCGGTCGTGACGGTTGCGCCACCATTATCCGTTGCTTTCACCGTCACGGAAGCCGTTCCCTCCGAAGTGGGCGTACCCGAGATCAGGCTCTTTGAAGCATTGAAGCTCAATCCGGCCGGCAAGCCGCTTACTTCCACTTTCGCAATCGTTCCGTCCGGATCAGTGAACACATTCGCACCAATGGTGTAGGTAAACGCCTGACCGACCGTGCCGGTTTGCTCCGGAATCGTTTGCGATACCACCGGTGACACATTAGCCGCCGAATAGACCGTAAACCGAAAACTGGTGGTCACCGAAGCTCCCTGATTATCGGTAGCTGTTACCGTTATCGTCCCGGACGAAGCAGTCGTCGGTTTGCCGCTGATGACCCGCGTTTCCGGATAATAGGTCATACCCGAGGGTAAACCGGTCACGTCAACTTTTACAATTTCTCCGTCGGGGTCGCTGAAAATCGCGGGTCCAACGGTAGACGTATAGAACTGACCGACGGTTCCGGTCTGGTCGCCAATCAGCTGCTCCACCACCGGCGGCAGGTTCAAAGGCGGATGGACGGTTAAGCGGAAACTGGTCGTTACCGAAGCCCCCCGGTTGTCAATGGCTTTCACCGTAACGGTCGAAGTAGAGGGTTCCGTAACGGTTGCCACCAGGCCCCGACCGGCGACCGATGGAACGGGCACCCCGCTAATCACCCGAATCACCGCCGTGTACGTCAAACCATTGGGGAGCACACTGGTCACTTCCACATGATCGATGCTTCCGTCAGGGTCGGAAAAGATGTCTCCGCCGATGGCATACGTGAAGACCTGACCAATGGTGGCCATCTGATCCGGAATGGCCCGCATAACTACCGGCGCCAGGTTTTCTGCAACCGGTTTGGAGTTCACCGTAAACCGGAAACTGGTGGTCACCGAAGCCCCCTGATTATCGGTGGCTTTGGCCGTCACCGTTGCGGTGACCGGGCTGCTGGGCGTGCCGCTAAGAACCCGGTTTGTTGCAGTATAGGTCAGCCCGGCGGGTAAACCGCTCAGCTCAATTTTGGCAATACTTCCATCGGAATCGGTAAAGGTGCCCGCGTCAATCGTGTACGTAAACGTCTGATCAACGGTAGTCGTCTGATCCGGAATCGACTTAGCCACCACCGGCGCCTGGTTGGCGGGCGGTTCGGGAGCCGCCAGGAACGTCAGCTGGAAACTAACCGTTGCCGTAGCGCCGTCGTCGTCAGTACCCGTCACCGTGATGGTTGCGGTTTCCGGTTTGGTCAGTGTTCCCGCAATCGTCCGGGTATTCGGAGTGTAATTCAAACCGCCCGGCAAACCCGACACGCTGATGCTGACGATGTTGCCATCCGGGTCCGAAAACGTCTCCAGCGGAATCTGGAAGCTGAAGGTTGCGCCCACAAGGGCCGTCTGGTTCGCAGGCGCAGCCGCCACTACCGGCGCCTGGTTATCCGGTGCCGCAGCCGGTTCGACCGTAATTTTGAAGGTGGTGACCGCCGTGGCTCCCACCGCGTCTGTTGCTTTTACGGAAACCGTCGTACTGCCGGGTCCGGTTGGGGTTCCGCTAATCAACCGGCTCGTTGGATTGTAAGCCAGGCCAGCGGGCAGGCCGTTCACCTGAATTCCCGTGAGGTTATAGTCCGGGTCGGTAAACGTATCGGCGTTAATCGTATACCCAAACGCCTGACCAACGGTCGCGGTCTGATCGGGGATGGTCTGGCTCACCACGGGCGGGCGGTTGGCCGGAGCCGCACCCACCACTACGGTTACAATTGCCGGTGTGTAGCCTCCCTGCCCATCGGACACGATCAGACTGGCCGTGAAGGTGCCCACCTGGTTCGGCGTACCGCTAAAGGTGCGCGTGGCCTGGTTGTAGGTCAGACCGGCAATTCCGCCACTGACCGCGTACACCAGCGTCTGGCCGTCTTCGTGCGAAAACTCGGGAATGGTGTAGCTAAACGGAATGTTCAGGTACGCATTCTGAACCGGAATCGGTGGAGCCACCGGCGGAACATTCGTCGGGTCGACCTGATCCGTGCTGGATGGGCACGTCAGGGTAATGGGTGAGCCTTTCAGGTAATAATCCGAATTCTCAATCCGCATGCTGATGACGTGCGGTTTGCCGTCTTTGAGGCTGGCCGGAATAACAAACTGATACCCGTGCACCCCATTGCCTTTTTTGGCGGCCACCAGATCGGGCCGGTTTACATTGGCCACAAACGTTCCGACCAGATTCAAACCGTCGAACACTTCGATCGGCATGGGCGTGTTGGGCAGATTTCGGTCCCAGACCCAGCCCCAGATGTCGCCGTCGCAATTGTATTTATCGAGGTACCCTTCAAAGTTACCGGTTCTTTTCTGCGGAGGATCGGCGGCCCGGATCGTGAGCTGAAAAGTCGTGGCGGCCAGGGCTTCGGATGGATCAGCCGCCGAATAAGTCAGGGAGTACACGCCCGCCGTGGTGGGAACGCCACTGAACACGCCGGTTTCTGTCGAATAGGCCAAACCGGGGACATCGGCCCGCAACGCGTGCAGCAACGGCAGGCTTTCAGGATCCGAAAACCGGGGCAAGGTGTAGGAATATCCCTTGCCAACCTGGGCGGTTTGTGCCGCAATATAAGGTGCAACCGGCGGCAGATTGGTGGCAACGGGATCCGAGACGGTCAAGTGGAAACTGCCGGTCACCGTGGCTCCCAGGTTATCGCGGGCGGTGAGGGTCACCATGGCGGCTTCCACGCGCGTGGGAGTACCGCTGAATTCCCCCGTGGTGGCCGACCATTGAATCCCCTGTGGCAGGTTGCTGGCTTCGACGCTGACAATCGTTCCGTCGGCATCGGAAAAAACCTGTCCAATCGAATAGCTGAACGGCTGCCCAACCAAGGCCGTCTGATCGGTCAGGGAACGGCTCAAAACCGGCAGACTGTTGATCACCGGCGGCTCGTTGCGGAGCAGGTCTTCGTCAATTTCGATCCGCACCGGTTTTTTGCCGTTCTGCGAATACCGCTGGTTCCACCGCTCCTGCGCAATGGAATGAGATTTGAGAATGTCGGACAATTTGTAGCCAATGGCGTTGCCGGCGGTCTGAACCTGCGTAACCGGCTTGTGCAGCAAACTATCCTTCACCACCAGGCCGATCAGGTCGGTCAGCTTTTGGCGGGCATTTTTAGGACTGAAATTGGCCAGCGTCAGCATTTTCGCGCCGTGCTCAAAGCATTGCGTAATCTGCTCATAGTATTTTTCAACCGAAACGGACGTGTAGAACATCCCGTCAACGGCATTGATCATGAACGCGCCCGGTTTGAGGTTCGTCCGCACTACGTCCATCGAAAACCGGTGGTTGTAATCCGGGCCATCGTTAAACTTCAGGCCATTGGCCGATTGGCCCAGATCTTTAAACGCCAGCGAAGCCCGCAACCCCGACAGCCGATCCCAGACGCAGCCGTGCTGGTTGACCACCACAATGGACGGATCAACACTTTTGACCGTTGCGTTGATTTTGTCGATGAATTTTTTCAACTGACGATGCCGGAAAACATACCAGTCGTTCCCGCGAACACCCAGTTGCGACGCATACGGATTATTCTTGTCGTTGGCCGGTGGCATTACTTTGCTCCACTGGCTGAAGTCGGTTCCCCAGCGCTGGTTGAGCTGCCCCAGGCTGAAACGGGCCTGCAAATACTGGCGAAATGCGTTGAGTTCGTAAATACTGTAGTCGTACGGAACCACGTATTTTTCGCCCGATGGGGGATCATAAACCGGGGTATATTCCGACTCAAGGGCGGGCGAAGAGACGACGGAGAAAAACAGCAGACTATCTTTTTCCTGGAGGTACTGATACCGGTCCAGCACCTCTTTCACAAAACCGGCGGCCCGGTCGATGGTGGGTTGGTGCGAAAAGGAAAACTGGATGATGCCCTGTTTGGTGCTCCGCGAACTGTCGGCGGCCTGCATGGTTTCGTGGACTCCCCAGAATCCGCCGAGTTTGTCGGCTTCCCGGCCCACATGCACCCGCAGGGCAATTTTCAGCTTCTTGGCCAGGGCCGTCTTGATGTGCGAATCGACCACGCTCCAGCCGGGGCTGCTGTTGATGTTGGGATAAACCCGGTCCCAGTTAACGGTAATTTCAACGGCGTTGCAACCCGCATCGGCGGAGTGCCGAATCCGTTCATCATCGACTTCAGCAACCGTTTCAAAGTTAAAGATCGTCACGCCGATGTAACGCTGGTTGTCGATCTTTACGCCCCCCATTCGGGCTCGATTGGCCGAATTCGTTGCGGTGTTAGTGGGCGTTTGGGCAATTCCGGACTGGAAGGTGGAAACAAGAAGCAATGCCATACCAATGACATGCCCCAGCATGCGGACAGGTAGTTTTGAAATCATAATAACGTTGAGTATTAAAAATGTTCCTACTGAGAGCATGTGATCAAATGCCCTATTTCATTCTCTTGCACTTCGCGCAACCTGGCATTTTGCCCTTAACTACAAGACTAGTTTTGATTTGAACGCGATCAATTCGCTGATCAGAGCAATGGTGTTTGGCTGCAAAATGATGCATACAAAAGAAATGCCAAGGGATCATTTTGTTATTTTCTGGTATATCGTAGTGATTTTCAAAGACTTCTGCGAGAGGTAGCTGACCTGAAAAAAAGAGTTAACGGTTTACGGTTTTCAAACCTGCCGAAAACGCCCCAATCTCAACCAATACATCCGGATCCGCAGAGCCGTTGAGTCAGCCGACCGGCTTCGGTTAGAAAATCCGGATCAGGTTACCGCTTACGAAGAGGTCGGCCCGTTTAATGAAGCCGATTTGCTACCTTCCTGCTCACCAAAAAAGAAGTCTCGTGTTCCGCCAAATTGACGACATCGATTTCAAGGCGCTCACCCAACGGCGCTACCACCCCTCGCCGGTGGCCTGGGAAGATCAGGTTCTTTATTTTCTGATGCTGGACCGGTTTTCGGATGGCAATGAGCAGGGTTTTCTGGATAATGACGGCACACCCGTTACGGCGGGAATGACCCCGGTTTTTAGTCCATCGGATGCGGAAAATGCCGTCCAGACCCCGGCCGAAGCGCAGCAGTGGCGCGAAGCTGGCACCCGGTTTGCAGGCGGTACGCTGAAAGGACTGGAAAGCAAATTGGGCTACCTGAAACGGCTGAACATTACGGCCATCTGGATCAGCCCGGTTTTTAAACAGGTCAGTTCACAGGAAACGTATCACGGCTACGGCATCCAGCATTTTCTGGACATCGACCCCCGCTTCGGAACACCCGACGATCTGCGAAACGTAGTCGAAACGGCGCACACGCTGGGTATATACGTCATCCTCGATATCATCTTCAACCACGCGGGCGACGTCTTTGCGTATCAGGCCGGCCAGCCCCGCTACCACAACGGCATGCGCTACCCGGTGACGGGTTACCGCGACCCGCAGGGCAATCCGTCGCTGCCGTTCAAAACCGTCGATCTGGCGACCCGGCCGGAGGCCTGGCCCAATGGCGCGATCTGGCCCACTGACTTTCAGGACCCTTCGACCTTCACGCAGAAAGGCGAAATCAGCTGGTGGGACAATGACCCGGAATTCATCGAAGGCGATTTTGCGTCGCTGAAAGACATTCACCACGGCTCCGGTTCCCTGGATCACTACCAGCCCGCGCCCGCCCTGAAAGCCATCTGCGAAGTGTACAAATACTGGATGGCGTTCGCCGACCTCGACGGCTACCGGATCGATACCGTCAAACACATGGACCTGGGTGCCACCCGGTATTTTACGGCCGTCATCAAGGAGTTCGCCATGGACCTCGGCAAGGAAAACTTTTACCTGATCGGTGAGATTACCGGGGGCCGTCAGCGGGCGTATACGACGATGGAACTGACCGGTCTGGACGCGGCTTTGGGAATCGACGACATTCCGGACAAACTGGAATACGCGGTGAAGGGCTACCGCAACCCGTCCGATTATTTCAACCTGTTCCGCAACTCCGAACTGATTGGCAAGGATTCGCACAGCTGGTTTCGCAACCACGTCGTGACGGTTTTCGACGACCACGATCAGGTGCGGAAAGGCGGCAGTAAAGCCCGGTTCTGCGCCGATCCGGATGCCGACCGCCAACTCATTGCGCTCGTTGGCCTGAACGTTACCACCCTGGGCATTCCCTGCATTTATTACGGCTCCGAGCAGTTGTTCGACGGGCGGGGCGACAACGACCGGTACATTCGGGAAGCCATGTTCGGCGGGGCATTCGGGGCATTTCGGAGCCACCACCGGCATTTTTTCCGGGAACACACCCCGGTTTTTCGGGCCATCTCCCAGATTCTGGCTTTGCGGCAGCAGCACATCGCGCTTCGCCGGGGACGGCAGTATCTGCGCCAGATTTCAGGCGACGGCATTCATTTTGGCTTCCCCGAAATGGTGGGCGGGCAGATCCGCTCGGTCGTGCCGTGGTCGCGGCTGTTCAACAAACAGGAAATCGTGTGCGCCATCAATACCGACCCGCAGGAGGAGCGAACCGCCTGGGTCACCATTGATAATGAGCTGCACCGGCCCGGCGCGGTGTTAACCTGCCAGTATTCGACCGACGCGGCCCAGATTCAGGCGACGGTTTCGGTGGCAGTTCGCAACGGACGCGCCATTCAACTGACCGTTCCGGCGGGCGGTTTTGTTATTTACCAGTAATCAGTAGCGACACGTCACTTAATCCGCGACATAGGGTCCGCCGGTTTCGCCCCAGCCCCAAACGGGCATCGGCGCACCGGCCTGAACGGGATTTTCGGGCGCCGTCGCGTTCAGCACGGCAATCCGGCTGCCCCATTCCAGATACCCCAGCAGGGCCGAACGAAATTCCGGATCGTCGGGCAACCCGATTTCGTCCGCGCTTTCGAGCAGCAAAGTCAACCAGCGCCGACGTTTGGGTTCGTCGAGTTGTTTCCCGATGTGGTGCGCCACCATGCTGGCGTGGCTCCCGCCATCGGTTTCCGTGTAGTGTTTCGGTCCTCCGAACACTTCGCCGATGAAATGCGCCACGTGCCGGGCGTGTTCGGGCGACATGTGCCGAAAAACCGGCTCCAGCAAATCGTCCTGCAACACTTTCTGGTAAAAGAGCGTGGTCAGTTGTTCCAGCCGGTGGGTGCCGCCCAGCCAGTCGTGCAGCGTCGGAAGGGTTCGTTCGTTCATAGTCCTGAAGTCGGATCAGCGAAAAAAAATAGGATGTATACTTTTCAGAGCATCACGTTGTCGCCGTGAAACGCCCGCAACGCCTGGTGCTTGTAATTCCGCCCCAGCGGCAGGTTTTTCTCGCCAATCAGGACGGAAAGCGGGGTAAAAGCCTTTACTTTTTCGATGGCGACCAGAAACGAGCGGTGAATGCGGATGAATTTATTTTCGGGCAGTTTCTGCTCCAGATAACTGATTTTCTGGTACGTAATGATCTGACGTTCCTGCGTTTTCACCCGTACGTAGTCGCGCAGGCTTTCGATGTACAGAATATCCCGGAGGTACACTTTCACCATTTCGCGGTCTTCGCGCAGAAAAATATACGCCCGGTCGAAGTCGTGCGTCAGCGGATTGGCGGGCACCTCCGATGCCACCGGCTGACTGCCCTGGTAGACCTTGCTGATGGACCGCAAAAACCGCTCGAACGTCACCGGCTTCAGCAGGTAATCCACCACGTCGAGGTCGTAGGCATCGACGGCGTAATCGCGGTAGGCCGTGGTCATGATCACCGGCGGGCGGTTTTTAAGCGATTTCAGCAACTCCAGCCCGGAAATCTGTGGCAGCTCGATGTCCAGAAACAGCAAATCGACGGTTTTGGATTGCAGAAACGTAAACGCTTCCACGGCGTTGGTGTAGCTCCGGACCAGATTCAGCCCTTCGACCCGCCGGACGTAGGATTCGAGCAGGTTCAGCGCCAGGGGCTCGTCTTCAATAATGACACAATTCATGGTGCATAGCAGTCAGAAATTTAAACCTGCAAGGTTTAGGTTGGTAAAGCACTCGTTTCTCCTTGCAAAACCGCAGGCTCCACCGGCGCCAGGACGTCCGGAACCAGGTCAATTTTCAGGACCACCAGATACGTTTCTTCTTCGTCGAAAAGTTGGAGCGAATACCGGGTCCCGTAGATGATATCGAGTCGTTTGCGAACGTTCTGCAGGCCGATGCCGGAATACGCACCGGGCCGGACCGTCGGCGCCTGGGCCGCTTTGCTGTTTTCGATCTTAAAGATCAGGCTATTAGCGTTGGTCAGCACATCCACCCGCACCCAGACGCAATCCAACTGGCGACTGACGCCGTGTTTGAAACTGTTCTCCACAAACGGCAGAATGATCAGGGGCGCAATCTGAATCCCGTCGAGGGACGCATAAAGATTGAGCGACACATCCAGCCGGTCGCCGTACCGGATTTTTTCCAGCGTGATGTAATTCTCGATGTACTGGATTTCTTTCCGAAGCGGCACCTGCGGCAGGTTGCTGTCGTAGAGCATGTAACTCATCAATTCCGACAACTTGAAGACAATTTCGGGCGACTTGGGCGAGCCGTTCAGCGTAAGGGCGTACAGGTTGTTGAGCGTATTGAACAGAAAATGCGGGTGAATCTGCGACTTGAGCAGTTTCAGTTCGGCTTCCAGTTTTTCCTTCGCCAGCTGCTGGGTCACTTCCTGAAGCTGCTGCGTGCGCTGCTGATCGACATACCCCTTTTTCATCAAATGAATCGCGGCCGGAATTGCCGCCATCGAATAGGTTGCAAAGGTGTAAATCAGGATTTTAGGCAGAAAAAAAACCGGCATCGACAACGCGGCCGGGTAGTAAAGCGGGTAAATCAGGTAGTAACCCAACAACCGCTGTGCTAACCCAACGGCAGCAATCGACACCAGAAAAAACGAAAAGAACGCCCCGTACCGCTTCCGCAGCAGCAGCTTGTCAATGAGCAGGTACAGCAAAACGTAGGTCGCCAGCATTTTGACCGGCAACTCGACGAGCGTAATCGTGAACCGCTGCCGGTATTGGTCGTCGATACTGCCCAGAATCAATGCCTCATACGCCAGCAAGAGCAGCCAGAAAAGGACGTGCCACGCAACCCGGTAGCGAAACAAAAGTCTGAATAACGATTCCATCGGTTGGCTTGGGGCCGATTCGTTTCTTAAAGATACCGTTTTCGCCGTCCCGTCGCGCGAAGAACCGGTTTTTTTAGACAAACGACGCAATCGCCCGACGAACGGCATTTCTCCCCGGCCAACGCTCTTCGTCCGGTTTCTCCGACTTCGGTCCGGCCGGAACGGGGTTTGGCCTAAAAATCCGGTTTGGTATAAATCCAGGTGTTTCCTTCGTTGAAAAATCCGGCACAACCCCTTCACTCCGAATCAGATGAAACAACCCATGAACACCCGCATCCTGTTTATCCTGAGTTACTTCCTGAGCGTCGGACCGATTCTGGCGCAGACCGACACTTACGTTCCGGCTTCGCGCTGGCAGCTGCACACGGATGCGGTTTCGCACCAAACGGTCGTCGCGTTTTACGACGACCACAACCGCCTGATCTATCAGGAAGTCCTGCCCGGTCAGCACGTCCGCCTGACCCGCAAAAACATCCGGCGGCTCGACCAGGCCAGCGCCCGACTGGCCAGCAACCAACTGGTCGCTTCGGTCATCAGCCCGGATCTGCTCACGGCTGATGCCGGTTTTGCCCCAACCGAAACCGGTGTCGGCCGGTCGGCGTTGCTGGGCGCTCCGCTGGCCGAGTCGGCAACGGACGGTTTTCGCGCAACGGTGGTTCCGGCTCCCCGCGCCCGGATTGCGGTTTACTACCAGAATACGGAATCAAACCCGGTTTCGATCCAGTTGCTCGATCCATCCGGCCAGCCGGTTTACCGGGAAACGAGTACGCATCCCAGCTACAAACGCTACCTGGACCTGGACAAACTGGGTTTGGGAGTTTACCAGCTAACGCTATCGACGGCGCAGTATCGCTACCAGTACCGCCTGCGGGTCCATGCATATTCGGAACAAAACCGCCCGGTTTTGCTGTCAGCCCACGGCGAACCGATGCGGCCCAAACCAGATCAAAGTCCCTTACAGATAGTGTTGAACCACCAGCAGTCCGATGGCGATCAGGGCCGGGAGCGCCTGGGTGAAGAAAATCTTTTTATCCGCCGTGGCTGCTCCGTAAAGCCCGGCGACGGCGACGCAGCCCAGAAAAAAGAAGGCGACGTGGTGTTGCCAAACCGGGTCGCTGATGAGCAGTGACCAGATCAGACCCGCAGCCAGAAACCCGTTGTACAGGCCCTGATTGGCCGCCAGCGCCCGGGTTGCGGGGAACAGATGCGCCGGAAAATTCCTGAAAACCTTCGGTCCGCGGGTGGTCCACGCGAACATTTCGAGCCAGAGAATGTAGAGGTGGAGCGCGGCCACCAGCCCAATCAGAATTTTTAGTACCATCGACTTACGGTTTAGAGACAGGAATGGCGAAAACCGGTTTGAGACGCATCGACAAAAATCACGCCCGATAAATGCCGTCTTCTTTGATCACAATCTGGCGCTCCCGAAACAAAGCGCCAATGGCTTTCTTAAACGTTTTTTTGCTCATTTCCAGCAATCTGTAAATTTCGTCCGGATCGCTCTTGTCGTGCAGCGGCAAAAAACCGCGTTGTTTTTCCAGCACCGCCAGAATACGCCGGGCACTGGGTTCAACGTTTTCGTACCCCGGTTTTTGCAGGCTCACATCCACCCGGTTGTCGTCGCGAACCAGTTTGATGTACCCCGTCAGCCGGTCGCCGGGGTACACGGGCTGAAAAATCTCGTTGGCATAGACCAGCCCCCGGTAGCGGTTGTTGATGATGACGTTCACGCCGAGGTCGGTCGCTTCGTACACCAGCAAATCCACCTCCTGCCCTTCGTCGAGGTTGGGCGCGCCCGAATCCAGAAACCGGTTGAGCCGGCTGGAAGCCACCAGCCGGTCGGTTTCGTGATCGAGGTACAGGTGAACGACGTACCAGCGACCCACTTCCATCGGCCGGCTTTGTTCGCGGTAGGGCACCAGCAGATCTTTTTCGAGCCCCCAGTCCAGAAAAGCGCCTACCCCGGTCACCGACACCACCTGCAAACGGGCAAATTCGTTGCGTTTGATCTTGGGCGTCAGCGTGGTAGCAATCGGGCGGTCTTCCGAATCGGTGTAGACAAACACGTCGATCCGGTCGCCGATCTGCAGCTCCCGGGGCACGTATTTATTCGGTAGCAGCAGGTCGTTGCCTTCCTCATCGCCCAGAAAAAAACCGACGCTGGTTTCGCGGAGGGCTTCGAGGGTATTTATTTTTCCAATTTGTATCATTCGTAACGGTTTTTCAACTCCCTGCCTAGTTTCCCGCCCGGGCGGCCCAAGCATCCATTTTGCGTTCCAGCACATCGAGCGGCATGCAGCCGTCTTTCAGAAATTCGTCGTGGAAAGCCGCCAAACTGAATTTGTCGCCCAGTTGCTGCTCGTATTTGGCCCGCAACTCCCGGATTTTCAGCGCCCCGATTTTGTACGACAATGCCTGCCCCGGAATGGCCATGTACCGCTCAATTTCGGCCACCGCGCCCTCTTCGGCAATCGGCTCGTTCGCCATCATATACCGGATGGCTTCTTCACGGGTCATGTGCTTGGTGTGAATGGCTACGTCGACCACCAGCCGGATTGCCCGGTGAATTTCGTCGCTCAACGCGCCCATGTACTGGTACGGGTCGGTGTACAGGCCCAGTTCTTTCCCCAGCGATTCGCAATACAGCGCCCAGCCTTCGCCGTAGGCACCGTACCAGGCAAACCGCCGGAACTTCGGCAGTGCGGTTTCTTCCTGCTGCAACGAAACCTGGTAGTGATGGCCCGGAATGGCTTCGTGCAGAAACAGCGATTCCATGCCCGAGGTCACGTTAAACTTGGTCGCGTCCGGAATCGGCACGTAAAAAATACCGGGTCGGCTGCCATCGGCCGCTGCCGGGTTGTATTCCGCGCTGGCCGAGGCTTCCCGGAATTTTTCGGTCTGCCGGATTTCAAACTTCGACTTCGGCGTTTTGGTGAACATCTTCGACAGATTCGGCTCGATTTTGGTCAGAATGGCGTTAAAAGCCGCCAGCACATCCTTGGGCTCTTTGTAAGGATACAGCTTCGGATCGGTTTTGAGGTGCGTAAAAAACTGATCCAGCGTCCCCGAAAAACCGACCTGTGCCTTCACCTTTTCCATCTCACCCCGAATCCGGGCCACTTCCTTTAACCCGGTCTGGTAAATTTCTTCCGGGGTTTTGTCGGTCGTGGTCCAGGTTCTGACCAGGTAACGATACACCTCAGCCCCTTTCGGCACCGCGTCGACGCCCGAGGTCGTGCGGGCTTCGGGCAGGTATTCGTTTTTCAGAAAATCGCCCAGTTTTTTGTAGGTGGGCACGATTTCGTCCCGAATGGCTTTCTGGTAAGCCGCCGTCAGCCGGTTTTTGTCCGCATCGCTGAAATCCTTCGGCAGTTTGCTGATCGGGCCGTAAAAAAGGCTTTTCGTCGGATCGGCCACCACCAGATCGGTCATTTGCGGAATCATCTTCACCACCAGGCTTTTCGGCCAGATGATTCCGGCGGCCATGCCCTTGCGGAAATTGACAATCGCCGAATCGCTCCACACCCGAAACGCCGACACCCGTTTCAGCCAGTCGTCGTAATCCTTGACGGTTTTGAACGGTTGGGCGCCGGCTCCGCTTCCCAACTGCCCGAACGTCAAGGTCAGGCCGTCGAACTGCGAAAATGGCACGTATTCGAGGTGAAACTGGAATTGTTCGAGCTGCATTTCCAGTTCACGTTTCAGAATATCGTAAGAAATCCGGTCCTGATCCGACAATTTTTCGCGGTCGAACGCCGTTAGTTTTTCGAGGTTGGCGGTATAAAATGCCCGGGTCTGGGCCAGAAATTCCGGTGAATTGCTGTTGGGCAGCCGGTCGTTAAACCGGTTGTCGCCCTGAAAGGTCGCTTCCAGCGGAAAAAGCGTCAGCCGTTCTTCGTAATAGGCATCCAGAATTTTCGCAAAATCGTCGTTGGAAGACGTGGTCTGCTGTTCGTTGCCGGAATTACACGCGATCATCGACGCCATAAGCAAAGCGGATACAAGGATAGTTTTCATACATTCTCTGGATCGGGAAAGGTTCGGGCCGGAAAGTTAGAAAGAAACCGCAGAGAATCCTGCAAAGCGTAAAAAACCGGAACGTTCAAGCCCTAACTTTTGTCGGTTAAATTGGTTATTGGTTGAAATCAACTACGCATCGTTATGGACAAGATTGAGCGACGGGAGGATGTGAGTCCGAAAGAAGGGCTGCACCAACACGGCGATGTCACGTTTGCCGACCCGACCAACAAAAAATACCCGATCGACACGCCGGAACACATTCGGGCGGCCTGGTCGTATATTCACCACAAAGACAACGCGGCCAAGTACGACCCGGATGAGGTGGAAACCATCAAAGAACGCATTCGGCGGGCGGCCAAAAAACACGACATCGCCATCAAGGACGAGTAGCGGTTTCGACGAAACCGTTTGACCGGAAAGGACCCAATTCGGGTCCTTTCCGGTTTATGGAAACAGCCGTAGGGGGAAAGTCTGATAAGCGGGTCTTTTTTCATATATTTATCCCATACTTGATCCATAGTTCATGCAAGCCGCCTTCTCCCCCGCTCTGACCCAAAACCGCACCGCGATTCCGGTTTACATTTACGCCGTGGTGTTCTCGTCGCTCTGCATTGTGTGGGGCTTGCTCTGGGACATCATGTGGCACATGAGCATCGGCCGCGACGGGCTGTTTGCGCCCCCGCATTTGCTGATGTACGTCGGGGCGGTGGTGGCCGGTTTGTTTTCCGGGATCAAAATCCTGCAACTCACTTTCGCCAAAGCAAACCCCGAACGGAATGCGTCGGTGCGGTTTTGGGGCGTTTTCTACGGCTCCTTAGGCGCCATGTACTGCGTCTGGGGCGCGTTAACGATGCTGACCTCCGCCCCTTTCGACGACTGGTGGCACAACACCTACGGCCTGGACGTTCAGATTCTGACCCCTCCGCACACGGTTTTACTCATCGGTATGATGACGGTGCAGTTCGGCGCCATGATTGGCGTGCTGGCCGTGCAAAACCGGTTTTCCAGCGCGCTGGCCAGCGGAAGTTACGCCGTTGAAAGTCGGCCCGAAGAAGGTCAGCTCCGGCAGCTGAAAGTGATGTTTACCGTGGCCGCCGGTTTGCTGCTGAGCATTCTGTATACGATGCTGGCCGAAAAAATGGGACCCTGGGCGTCGCATCATTCGTCGGCCTACATCACGATGGGTATTGCCTTTCCGTTTTACCTGCTGGCGGTGGGCCGCGCATCGTCCCTGCGGTATCCGATCACCATCACGGCGGCTGCCTACATGCTGACGATGCTGATTCCGAGCTGGGTTCTGCCCCTCTTCCCGGCCACTCCCCGGCTGGGGCCGGTTTTGAACCCGATTACGCACTACCAGGCGTTTGTGTTTCCGCTCCTGCTGGTGGTGCCCGGTTTTGTGCTCGACAAACTGCTGCACCGGTTCGGCAGGGGCCGGCTCAACGACTGGCTGCTGGCGGCCCTCACCGGCACGGTTTTTATCCTGGTGGTCACCGGGGTTCAGTGGTTTTTCGGCGAATTTCTGCACACGTCGTCCTCCGCCCAGAACTGGTTTTTTCTGAGTGATTCCATGTCGTACAGCGATGATCCGTCCTGGGCGTATCACCATAAATTTCACCCCTACTGGCTCGAAACGATGCCGCAGTTTTTTAAAGGCATTGCCATTGCCATCGGCTGCGCCATCCTCTCGGCCCGCGTCGGATTGTGGTGGGGCAACTGGATGAAACGGGTTCAGCGATAAAGACGGAATTGTCCGTGCGGGAGAAAAATTAACCAGTATAAGTCAAAGGGAATCAGCCACCAGGGCGGGTTGCCACTGTAAAATTTCACATGAAGCCATTCTTGTTGCGGGTTCTCTTTTATTCACTCTTTCTCTCCTTCACGCATTCGCTCACGGCCTTCGGTCACGTCGGCAGTCCGGGGGTGATGGTGCAGAAACAGGTCGGAAAATACCAGCTTCTGATCAGCGTGGTGCCGCCGGAGGTGGTGCCCGGAACGGCGCTGGTGACGGTTTTTGTGGAAAGGGGCCGCCCGACGACCCTACAGGCCCGGCCGATTTATTTCTTTTCCGGCGACGAGGGCGCTCCGGTCCACGACGCGTTGAAACCGCTGGGCGACAACCGCTTCGAAGGCGTGGTCTGGATGATGGATTCCGGTTCGTCCAGCATCGAACTGGTGCTCGACGGTCCCGACGGCAAAGCCACCCTGGTGGCTCCGGTCGTTTCGGTCCCGACCAAAATGGAACCCATGCCCACCGGAACGGGCCTGGGTCTGGCGGCTCTGGGCGTTTTGCTCGTCATTCTGCTGATCACCACCGTCGGTGCCAGCCTGGCTGACGGAACGCTGAAACCGGGTCAGGCCGCCCCCCGCTCCTACCGCCGGAAGCGGCTCGTCGGGATGAGCATTGCGGCCGTTCTGCTGGGCGTCGGCCTGACGGGCTGGCGGACGTGGTGGACCAGCTGGGCGGATGACTATCGCGCGGAAGAGCTGTATGCGCCCCTGCCCATCACCGCTAAGGTGGTTGAAAAAACCGATGGTCCGGCGGTTTTGACCATCCGGATCGATACGTCACACTTTGCGGAAAGCCGCAGCAAACGCCGTCGGATCGATTTTCTGGTGCCGGATCACGGCAAATTGATGCACGTTTTTCTGGCCCGCACCCCCGGCCTCGACGCCTTTGCGCATCTTCACCCCGACCGCCGGGCGACCACCGAGTTCCAGTCGGATTTGCCGGATCTGCCGGCGGGTCAATACCTGCTCTACGCCGATATTGTATACCGGAACGGTTTTACCGAAACCTTAACCGATACCATCGCCATTCCCGCTCAGCGGTCCAAAAACCGCCTTTCTGCCGCACCAGCCGACCCGGATGACAGCTGGCTGGTGGCCGAGCCCATGGGCGTTAAAGCCAATGCCGTTGGTATTCCGCACCTGGACGATGAGATGGTGCTGTGCGGTATTCCGGGCGCCAGTTCGAAACTGAGCGACGGTTCGACCATGCTCTGGACCGACAAACCCGCGCCGGTTCTGGAAGCCGGAAAACCGTATCTGCTGAAATTTGCCGTTGCCGACGTTCAGGGAAAACCGGCTCCGCTCGAACCGTACCTGGGCATGGGCGGACACGCAGCCATTGTCCGTTCCGATGGCACGGTTTACATTCACCTGCATCCGGTCGGCACCTACTCCATGGCGGCCGAAACGTTTCTGATTGATCGCATTGCCGACACGACGCGCCGGTTTCAGTTCCCCGATCCGACGATGTTCCGCGACAGCATCGACCGGTACGTGGCGCAGTTGAAAAAGCTGCCCGAAGCCGACAAAAACCGCCTTTTGATGGCCGCAATGCCCGCCATGTCGCACTCGATGAACGTCAATAACATGGTGGAATTCCCGTATGCCTTTCCGCGCGCCGGGCATTACCGCATCTGGGTGCAGGTCAAACGCCAGGGCACCGTGCTGACCGGCGTTTTCGATACGCAGGTGAAAGAGGGAATTTTATAGGCGGAAAGAAGAAAAAATGGAGGAGGGAGAAAAGAAGGGGAGTATGCTCCTCAATTTCCTTTCCTCCTCTCTTCCTTTTCCCTCCTTTCCGCCTTCTTTTGCTTATCTTTACAAAAAGTCAATTTCGTGTTATGAGAATTGTGTTTGCCTTGGGCTTTTGTTTTCTGACTTTCACCAGTAATGCACAAACCAAAAAACCAGCCGCCAAAGCCACGCCCGGTCCGGGGCAGCAAATCTATGAACAATACTGCCTGACCTGCCACCAGGCCGACGGCTCGGGCGTTCCGAACCTGAACCCACCGCTGAAACAAACCGACTGGGTACAGGGCGACAAAACACGGCTGATCAACGTGATTTTGAAGGGTTTGCAGGAACCGATCGAGATTAACGGCGAAACATTTGACAACGTCATGCCCGCCCACGACTTTCTGTCCGACAAGGAAATTTCGGACGTCCTGACCTTTATCCGCAGTAGTTTTGGCAACAAAGCGGAGGCCATTTCGACGGAGGAAGTTCGGAAAGTTAGAACGGGGAAATAATCAACCTGGCGGGGCCTCCCGTTGGATTCTGTAAATTAAATGACTAATTAGGCCGGAGTATTGCCAATTCCGCTACGCTTCTGAGCCCTCCCAACCCTATGAAAAAGCTGCTTTATTTCTTCTTTCTCGCTTTTGGTCTGACCCTTTCCGGTTTTGCCCAGCCCAAATCGCCGGTTGGTCTCCAGTTGTATAGTTTTCGGGCGCAATTTCCGAAGGATGTCGCCGGAACGATGGCCAAAGTCCGGGAGATGGGCTTTCGGGAGGTCGAGCTGGCGGGCACCTACGGCCTGTCTGCGGCCGATTTTCGGAAGCTGCTCGACAAAAACGGCCTGAAAGCAATCAGCACCGGGGCGTCGTACGAAGATCTGTCGACGAACGTTCCGAAGGTAATCGAGGAAGCCAAAGCGTTCGGCGTGAAATACGTGATGTGCGCCTGGATTCCGCATAACGGCGACAAGTTTACCATCGAAGATGCCAAAAAAGCGGCCGATGTGTTCAATACCGCCGGTAAGCTGCTGCGCGACAATGGCATTTCGTTTTGCTACCACATCCACGGCTACGAGTTTCAGCCTTACCAGAACGGTACCTTTTTCGATTACCTGGTAGAAAATCTGGAACCCCGGTACGCAAACTTTGAAATGGACGTATTCTGGGTGAAACACCCCGGTCAGGACCCCATTGCGCTGCTCAAGAAATACCCCGGCCGCTTTCCGTTGATGCATCTGAAAGACCGCAAACCGGGAACGCCCGGCAACAATACCGGCCATGTCGATGTGGAATCGAACGTTGCAATTGGCAAAGGCGATCTGGGCATTGCCGAGATCATGAAGCAGGCCCGCAAATCGGGCGTCAAGCACTTTTTTATCGAAGACGAATCCTCGCGCTCGGTGGAGCAGATGCCCGAAAGCGTGGCTTTTCTGCGGGAAGCAATGTAAAAATGACGCCCAGCCGGGTACTGGCTGGGCGTAACGTTCTGCGTCAAACCGGAACGTTCAGCCGGTTTTTGCCGATCTGCTGTTTCTTTGCGGGATCGTAGGCAATGAAAAACGTGAGCCACGTCCGGCGCGCCAGCCGGAAAAAATACGGCGTCAGCAACACCAGCGTCGGCACCAGCCCAATCAAATAATAATCCAGATCGACCTCCAGCCCGGTGACGAACACAAAGAAAGTGGCCAGGGTGTACAGCGTATAAAACGCATAACTCACGAACATGGATCCCCAATAAAAACCGGGTTCCGGAATCAGCACTTCTTCGCAGTGCGGGCACTTTTCGTGCATTTCATCAAACCGGCGGCTATAAGCACTTTTCGTTACGAAAAAATCCCCCTGGTGGCAACGGGGACATTTATTGAAGACGATACTGTATAAGCGATTCTCTTTCATGGCTTTGGGCGTTTACGTACCTACCAATTTGCATCCGTAAGGACAAGGCAAAGGTACGGCCGGAAACCGGAGTGCGGAAAGACAAAACCGGAGCGCTATGGTACAAATCAACGATCAATGGGTCAGAGCCAACCGAAACTCGGCGGGGGTTTGCCGGGTGTGTTTTTTGAAAAACCGGACGAAATACGAAGGATCTTCGAACCCCAGCTGAAACCCGATTTCTTTCACCGACTGGGCCGTGTGGGTCAGCAGGCGCTGCGCTTCGATGACCAGCCGTTCGTGCAGCAATTGGCTGGCGGTTTTGCCCAGCACCTTTTTGCAGATGTGGTTGAGGTAGTTGGGCGTCAGGTGCATCTGATCGGCGTAGGAACTCACTTCGCGCACCGTCAGGAACTGCTGCTCCAGCAACTCTTCGTACTGCCGCACCCGGTCGAACAGGTTGGCATCGGTCGTGTTTCGCTGTTCGGTATACAGCCGGTTGGCGGTTTCGAGCAGCAGGTGCACATACGACAGAAAAACCTCCGAACGGTTGGGCTGGCGCGTTTCGTACTCCTGCCAGGCATACCGAAACAAGTCCCGAAACAGGGCGGGCGAGCCCGTTGCTTCGAGCAAAGGCTGGTGCTGGTGCGAGTGATAAAACGGATACTGAAACAGCCGGTTGCCAAACCGGCTCCGGAAAAAGTTCGCTTCAAAAAACAGGTTGAATCCTTCGATGTCGTCGGACAACTGCCAGCTATGCACCTGCCCCGGCGTCAGAAAATAAAGTTGATGGGCCGCAATCGAATGCGTTTTGAAGTCGATGGTGTGCGTGCCGCTGCCGTTCACAATCCACATGACCAGGTAAAACGTGTGCGAATGCGGTTTGTCGATGCCCTTGAATTCCTGCACCAGTTTCTCCAGCCGGGTCATGTAAAAGAGGGCATCCGGCTCGTGCCGCGGAAACGCCTGAAGTTTATAAACCGGAACGGGCGAAGACATGGGAGTTTGAATGATGAGTTATGAATGATGAATGGAAATGGTAGTCTTGACTTCATAACTCATCATTCTTTTTCGCAACTCGTTTGACGCGCAGGAAGCGGTTTAATTCAAAGGCATCGAAATTGGGGGCCGCCGGATCGACGCTGGTGATCCGGATCTGGCCCGATGCGTGAATAAACTCGTTGTTGCCAATCCACATGCCAACGTGTACGACGCGCTCGGCCTGGTCGGCGGTGGCCGGAACGCCAAAAAACAGCAGATCCCCGGGTTTGAGCTGACTAAAATTCCTGCCGGGTGTCTCGACCGGCTCGCCTTCGTTTACCTGCTGCGACGCATCGCGCGAAAGTTGCTGGCCGTTCAGCATATAGACGGTTTTAGTAAAACCGCTGCAATCCATGCCTTTCACCGACGTGCCGCCCCACAGATACGGAATTCCCACCAACCTCTTCGCCGTGCTCACCAGGGCCTCGGCGGTGGGCCGGGCCGTCGCCAGCCAGCGTTCCAGCCGCTGCGCTTCCCGTTTGGACACAAAACCGGTTCTGCCGTCGGGATACCGCACCTGAAAATACTGCCGGTTTTCGCTCACAAGGACGAGTTGATTCCCTGCCACAATGTCGGATACGGTTTGCGACTTCCGGCTGACTTCGCTGTAAACAAACCCAAAGGGGCGGGTATATATGATTTTTTCGGCCGACTGCCACTGGTCAAAATCGGTTTTGGTCATGAGTTGCAGAGCCCCCGCATCCGTCCAGGCGATGTACTGATCGGGCGTTTGCACCTGATACCAGCTCCGGTCTTTGTCCCACACGTTCAGCGGCATACCCAGCAGCGCCTGGGTGGACAGTTCGGCGGCATTGCGGGCGTTGGCGCGCAAATTCGCCACCGACACGTTGACAATGGCGTAGGATTTTTCGCCCAAAACCGGGGCGGGCAGCAACTGAACCTGGTCAACGACGGGCCGATCCAGTTCTTTCACCTTCGCCAGCAGGGCCTGCTTGGCTTCGGGCAGGTTCGTAAAACCGGTCAGGTTACCCGCCGAATCGGCTTCTACGTTGAAAATAGCCACCCGTTTATCGGGCGCATACTGCCGCCGAACCGAGTCAACCACCTGACGGAGCGATTGCGCAAACCCGTCGGCAGCCAGCAGCGAAAGCAGTAGAAAACCGGCAAAAAAAAGTCTCATGGAGGCAATGAATGGAACAATCAAAACAAAAATACAAAAAGCCAGCGACGAATGCGTCCCCGGCTTTCTGGAAATGGTGTGGTGGATGAATCAACAATTATTTACTGGCATTGAAAGAAAGTAACAGTTCGTCCCCGGTTTCCGAAGTTCCGGACACATTAAAGATGATGAACCCGCCGTCGGCATCGCCGATGCGCTCCCCCTCTACGTAAAGGCCAAAATTTTTGCCGGATTCGCGCACTTCAACTTCCAGGCCTTCCACCACCGCCAGATTGCCTTCGCCTTCGATAAAGAGGCTCAGGTCCATAGTAACTTTCTTGTCCGACTTAGTCGTGATTTTGACGGTTCCGGAAGCAACGGTTTTTCCGCTTTCCACCAGCGGCAGTTTTTCCAGTTCGACTTCGTTGGCACCGTCGACAAAGTGGAACGAGCTCAGTTTATAGGTTCCGGCCACTTTTGCCGCCGGTTCGATGGGCGGGGCGGGTTGCGGATCGTTCCCGTCTTTCTTGCAGGCGACAAAAGCAGCGAAGACAAACAGGAATAAGAGGACTTTTTTCATCAGTAGAGTTGTTTTGTTCGCTGCAAACGTAGCCTTGAACGCACCCAATCTCAATTGATGGTTACCTGAATCGTCATTTTGCGTACCTGAACTGTAGGCAAAACCCGTTGAACATTCAATCGGGTTGGTCGTAGCGCACCCGAAACCGGCTCAGATCCGGCGGATTGACCCGTTTCCGCTTTACTTCATAATCAAAAATTACCCGCCCCAGGTTCGCCATGAACGGATAACCGACCGTCTGGTAGTCGTATTTATTGTCGTTGAAAACGCCGTCCTCGTTGCACAAAATCACCGCCGATAGCAGGAACTCGATGTTTTTTTCAAAATCCACGATGTAGGCGTTGTCGATCATGTACCCGTAGGCATCCCCGACTTTGTTAAAAATCCGGACCGAGGGCGGCAGTTTACTCTTGGCGTCGCCGAAAACCAGAAACTTGCCGTAGCTGTCGTAGTAAGTGGAATCGTACTTCGGGTAGCTGGTCTCGCGTGGCAGCTGCGACAGGTAGCGGTACAAAAACCGGTAGTCGTCGGAGGTCAGATCAAATTTCTGGCGGGCCGGCACGTCGTCGGGAAACAAAACCGCCCGCAGCATATCCTGCTGGTTTTCAAGCGAGAAGAAGTTTTTTCCGGTAAAATCAAACGGTTCGTTCACCAGCGTCTCCCCGTTGCGGTAGCCGGTGCCCCGAAAAATCGGCTTGTCGGGCCGGAAGGTTTGATCACACACCTGGGCCGGTTGCTGATACAAAACCGTATCGCCTTTTTCAAACCGAATGGCGTTTGTCCGGCGGTTTTGTTCCGGCGTCAAAGGGATGGACAATCGGTGCACAATCCGCACGTCCTTGTAGCCTTTTTCGCGCAGCCGTCCGTTGAGTTCGCACGGACCCACCCATTCATAGAGCCGGTTGAACGCATCGTTATCGCTGACCAGCAGGATTTTCCGGGCATACTGCGCCACCGACGGCAGGCCGTTTTCGGCGGTCGAATCGCTGCGAACGGCGGTTTGAAAAGAAGTCGAGTCGGTCAGCATGGGCGTGTCAATCGACAAACCGGCCTGCTTTTTCCGCAGTTGATTGATTTTTTCCAGGGCCAGCAAAACCGTCGGCAGTTTAACGGTGCTGGCCGGATAAAAATACCGGTCCTTGTCGAGCCGGTAGCGGTAGGTTTTGAACAGCGGGCGGTTTTTCTCGTCGCGGTTGATCTGCGTGTACAGAATCTGCACGTCGTATTTCGCCGGATTTTCCAGGACTTTGCCAAACAGCTCCGGGTTCTTTTTCAGCAGTTCTTCCAGAAACTTATCGGTTTGCTGGGCCTGCGTCGGCTGACTCCCGAACCACAGCCCCAGAACCGCCAGCAGCACGGGCCGGATGTGGCGTCGGGGCGTTAAAGACCGATTCTTGTTGCATTCACCACGTTCTTTCATGTAAGTAATCGCCTAATAGTTCGATATCTTCCGGCTGGTGCAGGGCGCTGAGTACGATGCGTGTGTTGGGTGGATCGGTGGGAGTCGGATAGGCAAACGAATAGATCAGAATCCGCTTCGTTAACAGATACGAATATAAGCGATCCTGCTCAGTATAAAAGACCGGATACGCGGGAATGTGTTGAAACAGCCCCAAATGATCGACCCGGTTTTCGAACCGGCGGATGTTTTCAAGCAAACGCAAAAAGGCAGTTTTGTACAAATCCTGCGTCTGGCCGAACGCGGAGAGGTAGGCCGGGGGCATGGGCGAACACGCGCCGAAAAAAGCCGTTCGGCGAATGGACTCCAGCGTAGGCGGGTCGGCAAAAATGGCGCCACCGGGCAAGCCCATGGCCTTCGCCAGCGAAGCCGTCACAATCAGCCGGACGTTGGCCCGTTGCGGAATCTGCGGCCCAATCCCGCTACCGTCCGGCCCCACGACGCCCAAACCGTGGGAGTCGTCCACCAGCAACGTAATTTCCTGATCGGCGGGCAATTGACTGACCCACTCAAACGAATACGCCGACGAGCCGAGGGCATCCAGCGAATTGAGCGCAATGACGACCTTTGGCGTCACCGCAGCCGCCACCAGATCGGGTACCTGCTTCGTCCACGCGTCGAACGAAAGCGTTGGCAGCCGGAGGTTGGGTTCCTGCCAGATGGCCGGGTGGGCGTTGGGGCCGTAGATGAAGCTAAATTCCTGCGCTTTCAGCCAATTGACGACAGCCTGCCCCGCCAGCATTCCCGACGAAACCGTCAGAGCCGCTTCGGCCCGGGCAAACGCGGCCAGCTGGACTTCCGCTTCTTCGTAAATGCGGAGTTGCAGATTGCCGTTGCGCGACGACCCGAAAACCGTCCCGTAGCGCGCCATTTCCGCCGTCAACCGCTCCCGAAAAACCGGGTTTTGCGCCATGCCGAGGTACGACGTTCCGCTAAAAAACAAATAGTCCTGCCCTTCGAATTGAATGGTCCGGCCCGGCAGGTGATCAATGGAAAGCATAAGAAGAAGGAGGAAAGGAGGAAGGGGATTAAAGGAGAAAAGGGGCAGGATGCATGGAGGAAGGGCGACCGGTTTTGCCACTCCCCTCTTCCTTTCATCCCTCCTCCTTTCCGCCTTTTCTCTCTTTTAATCCCGCTCCCGTTCCGTTTTCGTTGGCGTAAAGAACCCGGCCAAAATCGAAGGTAACGCCCGTGGCCGGGTCGTTGGTGATGAGCAGTGTGCCGTCCATGTCCACGTAATCGAGCAGGGGCAGCAACTGGGCGATGGCCGAAATGCCCACGCTGGTTTCGTTCATGCAGCCCACCATCACCTGCAAACCCGCCTGCCGGGCCGCGTCGATCATCCGCCGGGCGGGCGTCAGCCCCGCGCACTTGGTCAGTTTGATGTTCACGCCGTGAAAATAACCGGCACAACGCGCCACATCGCCTTCAACAATGCAACTTTCGTCGGCAATCACCGGCAGGACACTCTGCTCCATTACCCGTTTCATGCCCGTCCAGTCGTCGGCTTTGAGCGGTTGTTCGATGAATTCGACACCCAGTTCTTTCAGCACGGGCGCGTTCGCAAGGGTGGTGTCGGCGGTCCAGGCGCAGTTGGCATCCACCCGAAAAACCGCATCGGTGTGCTGGCGCAGTTCCCGAACAATCGTCAGGTCGTCGGGCGTACCGAGTTTTATTTTATAAAGCGGCCACGGAAACGCCTGCATCTTCCGGACCATCGTTTCCACCGTGTCGATGCCGATCGTGTAATCCGTGATGGGGTTGCGGATCGGATCGAGGTTCCAGTGCTGGTACAGCGGTTTTCCGGCCCGTTTGGCCACCAGATCGTGCGCGGCTTCGTCCAGCGCACACTGCGCAAACGGGTTATCGATCAGGTGCGGGTGAGCCAGTTGCCAAAGTTCTTCGGCGGTTTTCCAGGCATCGGATTCAATCAACGGGCGGATTGTTTCGAGCGCGTCAATCATCCGGTCGATGGTGATGCCGTAGTATTTGTTGGACGTGGCTTCGCCAAAACCGCTCTGCAAACCCTCCTGCAACTCCACGATGAGCGTCGGCTGCACATCGCGGGAGTCGTGGGCGATGGTAAAGGTATGTTTCAGTTGAAGGTCGAACCGGTGGAAACGGAGTGTCATTTTTCGGTGAACGATTTACGGTTTTCGGTATACGGTTTTCAGGATACGGTTTTCGGTGTACGGTTTACAGGAATGGGTTTTGATGGATTCCAGTTTAGACCACAACCAAACCGCCGGCCCGGCGAAAACCGTATACCGAAAACCGTAAACCGTATCCTGAAAACCGTATACCGCAATCAACTCACTGCCGGTTCGACAGCATAATGGCTGTCAGATCCTCGGCATTTTTCAGATCCTGGGCAATCTTCCGGTTCCAGCGTTCCTGTTCGGCGTGATTGATGCCGTGCTGCGTTTCCGAATCATACTGCTGCTGCCAGCGGTTCATGTCGCGGTAGGCCTCCAGGTACAGAAACTGAATGCGGCTGTTGTAATCATCGAGGTCCATTTCCTGATCGGCAATGATTCGCTGTTTGAACCGCTCGACAATCAGCTTGACAATATCGAAATGTTTCTGCTCGTGCAAAAGCGCGTACGGCTCTTTGCTCACGGGCCGCACCCACGACAGGCTTTTCACCATGAACGTCTTGAAGGTCAGCTCCATCTGAATGTAGCCGTTGACCCAGCGGCTGTGGCCTTCGTAGGAAAAGGTCGGGAATATCATGGCAGCATTGCGGCTGCCCCCCCGGGGTTCGGCCTGAAAATCGTCCCAGTTCAACGGGCGGAGCTGGCTGTAAAAAACCGTATCGCCCGACGCCTGCTGAACCGTGTGATCGATGTAAACAAATTTGAGGCCCTTCACCAGCGCCGGACTTTTGTCGCGGTTGATCCGGATCCAGTTCGACAGATACTGCACCGCACTTTCGAGGGCTTTGCGGCCCACCAGCTCCAGCCGGTCGGTTTGGCCAAACGAGCGGGTATAAATGGTCCGGGCCGTGTAAGTCGTTAACTGAACCGGTTTTCCGTCGCGCAGCACGTCGAAGGCCAGCTCCAGGCGACAGACGCCGTCGGCCTGCGATTCGCCCTTTATTTTTTCGGAGAAAACAAACTCCTGAACCCGGATGATGACCGGCACGCGCATGGAATCGGGCCCAAAACCGGGTCGCAGCAGATCGGTAAAAATCTCCGCGATGGCTTCGTTACTCCGAACGGGCTGGCTGTTTTTCGGGCCGGACAAAATGGTTCCGAGCTGGGATCGAAGCGAGCGCTGATCCTGAATCCGAAGAAGCGAAAAGGTGGTTGCTTTTACCGAAACCGGCTCTTTCCTGAACGCAATCCATACCGGGTCCTGCCACGCCAGTGCCAGGTGCGGTACCGCCAAAAACAGGATGAATCGGATCAGTTTCACAATCGGTATTCACGGACGAAAGCCGTTGCCTGAAAGATGCGTTTTTTTTCGTTTCTTACTCTTATCCAAACGAAATGGGCTTGGTATTTCAATACATTACCGGAACGTAAAAACCGGAAACGCTTCTCCTTCGCCAAATTCTGCCCGATCCGGCGGCAGTTCCAGAAAACCGTCGCAGCGGAGCAGGTTGGCGTAATCCGCCGAACCGCTTCCCGGCAACGGTTCGGCCCGCCAGCTTCCCTCCGTTGTTACGGATAAACTCACCGGCAGAAAATAAGTTAGTTTGGGCGCAAAAGAAATGGGTCGCGCCAGACGGGCCACCGCCGGCTGCCGAACCGCCAGGCCCAGCGATGCGTTCAGCCACGGCAGTAAATACCGATAGGCGCACAAAAACGTGGAAACCGGGTTGCCGGGCAGTCCAAAAACGATTTTCCCGGTTTCGGACGCGCCAAACCACAACGGTTTCCCGGGTCGCTGCGCCACCTGATGGAATTGCTGCCGGACGCCCAGCCGCTCCATCACGGCGGGCACAAAGTCGGCTTTTCCGGCCGAAACGCCCCCGCTCAACACCAGCGCATCGAAGTCGGCCAGCGTGGTTTTCAGGTCGGTTTCCATCGTTTGGGCATCGTCGGGCAGGTGCAGCAGAACGGTTTCGGCCCCGGCGCTTTGCAAAACCGTTTGCAACAGGTAGGTATTAGAGCGTCGAATCTGATACGGTTTCGGGGTTTCCGCCACGTCCACCAGTTCGTCGCCCGTGGAGATCAGGGCAATACGTGGTACTTTACTCACCAAAACCGCGGCTTTTCCGACTGATGCGGCAACGGCCATTTCCGGCGGCCCCAGGCGCGTCCCGGTTTTGACCAGTTCCTCGTTCTGCTTTCGATCGGTCGCCCGGTGGTGGACATTCTGCCCGGCCTGCACCCCATCGATTGTAATTTCGGCGATGCCGTCGGTGATGCGAACGTCTTCGTAGCGAATGACAGTGTCGGCTCCGGTGGGTAAGAGGGCGCCCGTCATAACTTCCAGACAGGCGGTTTGGTCGGTCAGGGTTTGCGCGGGCTGGCCGGCAAACTGCGCGCCTGCCACCCGAAACTGTCGTTGTCCGCTGGCAAAAACCGGGTATTGAATCGCAATCCCGTCCATCGAAACCCGGTCGAAAGGCGGCAGATCGCGGTCGGCCACGAGCGGCTCCCGCAACACCCGGCCGGCGGCCCGGGCTAAGGGCACGGTTTCCGCCGGCATCGCCAGCGAGTGGTTCAAAACAATCGAGTAGGCTTCGGCAACGGAGATCATCGGCGCGTTTTTTATGCAAAGAAAGAAAAGACCGTTACGCAAAAAACGCGGGTTGCGGAGAATTTACCAGAATAGCTGTAAAAACTCCGCAACCCGCGTCGAAAGCCTGAGCGGTTTTTAGTCTTCGATCAGGATGCCCATTTTACCGATCCGGAAATCGCGGTAGGCTTCCATCACTTCGATTTCGCTGTTCATCACAAACGGCCCCTGCGCCAGGATTTTCTCACCAATCGGCTCGCCCGTCATCAGCAGCACCCGCGTATCTTCGAGTGCTTCGAGGGTGATGCCTTCGCCGTCGTTTTGGGGCACCACCAGGTACCGGGGCTTCACTTCGGTTTGCTCACCGATGCGCAGCTTGCCATCCAGCAAATACAGAAAGGCGTTATGGCTGGCGGGCAACGGCAGGTATATTTTGCCACCGGTTTTCAGCTGCAAGGTCGCCGATACAAGGGGCGTGAACGTCGGAATCGGTCCTTTAACGCCCAGCAACGCGCCCGAAACGACGTTGACCGTCACCAGCCCGTCTTCGCTCACCACCGAGGGCGTTTCTTCTTTCAGTAACGAATAATACGACGGCTGGTCCTTTTTGTGCGCCATCGGCGTATTGACCCACATCTGAATGATTTCGAGTTCGTCGGAAAGGGGCCGCTCACTGTGCATGATGCCCAGACCGGCGTTCATCCACTGCGTTCCGCCTTCGTAGACGCTGCTGTCGTTGCCCCGGCTGTCGCGGTGCCGAATCCCACCCTTGAACACAAACGTGACCGGCGAAAACCCCCGGTGCGGGTGCGGCCCGACACCCGCGTGGTTGGGATTTTCGTGTTCTTTCAGAAAACTATGGCCGTGGTGCAGCAGCACAAATGGATCGTGGTAAGGCAGCTGCGAAGAAGGCAACGGTTGCCGAACCCGAAGTTCGCCCATGCTCATCAGCGGAGCCGGTATCAATTGCTGGATCGTGCGTTCTTTTTTCATGGCTTAGAAATTTACAAGTAATAACATTTAATGTATATACATTTAAATTTAAAAAGAAGTTCACCAACTTTATTTTTCTCCAGAATGACCCCGGAACGAAATTCCTGGCGGAGTTGCGGGTGTCTGCCAGTTTGAATTTGGCCCGATTTCCAGATTTTCTTGTCGAATTTAGGGAAAAAACCGTCCTTACAAACCGCTACCTCTTTTCGGCGGTTTACTAAGAAACACACGCTCTGTACGATGATTGCTGACGCATCCGCTCCAACGACTTCATCCACCCCAACCCCTGCCCGCTTTGCAAAAACCGCTACCGGCCAAACCGGTGTCCACTACGAAATTTTCGTCCGCGCCTTCTGCGACTCCAACGGCGACGGCATCGGCGACCTGAACGGCGTGACGTCGAAGCTGGATTACCTCCAGGACCTGGGCGTTTCGGCCATCTGGCTCATGCCCATCAATCCGTCGCCGAGCTATCACATGTACGATGTGACGGATTATTACGGCATTGCGCCCGAATACGGCACGATGGAGGATTTTCGGCGGCTGATTAGGGAAGCGCACCAGCGGGGCATCAAGGTTATTCTGGATTTTGTGATTAACCACACCAGCCGGCGGCATCCGTGGTTTGTGGAAGCCTGCAGGGGCAAGGATAATCCGTACCACGACTGGTACGTCTGGATGAGTCAGCAGGAGATTAACGCGCTGAACATTGCCTCCCGCGAAATCACCGCCGACTCGCAGGAGAAAAATCCGTGGCACCGCGTGCCGGGTGCCCCGTTTTCCGAGAAATACTACGCGCTGTTCTGGAGCGGAATGCCCGACCTGAACTACGACAACCCGGCGGTGCGGGCCGAGATCTACAAAGCCGGAAAATTCTGGCTGGCCGATGTGGGCGTCGACGGTTTTCGGCTCGATGCGGCCCGGCACATTTACCCGGATTGGGAAGAACCCAAAAATCACCAGTTCTGGGAGGAATTTGGCCGGGAAATGGCGTCGGTGAAACCGGATGTCTACACCGTTGGCGAAGTCTGGACGCGGGCCGAGCGGATTGCACCATATTTTCGGGGCCTGAAAGCCAATTTTAATTTTGACCTGAGTCTGGCGTTGCAGGAAATTCCGTTCATGGAGCGCGACACGGCCGGAATCGTTTCGATGTTGCTGCACAACCATACGGTTTTTGGGCAGGTCAATCCAAATTTCATCGACGCCATCATGCTGTCCAACCACGACCAGACCCGGATTGGCAGCTTCCTGAACGGCAACCGGAATCACCTGAAAGTGGCCGCCAACCTGCTGCTGACGCTGCCCGGTAATCCGTACATCTATTACGGGGAAGAAATCGGGATGCTGGGTGCCAAACCCGACGAAAATATTCGGGAGCCGTTTTTGTGGGATGCCAAGCGGAAGGACAAAAACCGCAGCCGCTGGCGCCGGGCCACGCAATCGACCGATGCCACGGTGACGCCCCTGGCCCAGCAGCAGGCCGACCCGGATTCGCTGTATTCGCATTACAAACGACTCATTCATTTCCGCAACGGCCACCCGGTTTTGAACGACAATCAAAGCAAACTGGAAGCGAGCGGTATTCAGCACAAAAACGTGATTGCGTTCACCCGCCGGTCCGGCGACCGTTCGGTTCTGGTGATCCATAATCTGACCAAACGCGCTCTGGAGGTGGTCATTTATCCGTCCGAAACCGCCGAGGGCAAGGAAATTGTGCTGGACACAGTGGGTGGAGCCAAACTCATCAAGGGCGACAAGGTGCGGGTGCCGGGGTATGGGTGTGTGGTGCTGGAGTAAACCGGATTGGACGCAAATAACTAGACACGTTTAAAATTTAATGCCTATCTTGTTAGGACTCGCAATCCGTAGGCATTCATGGAACAGATTCAGCTTTCGAGAAAATATTTTAAAAATCCGGTTTACGCCGGTTTAACGCTGCTGCTTACGGTTTTTATTTTTGAAGGAATCAACTGGTCATTTTCGTTCGAGAAAACGATCCTTAAAGTTAGGGAATATGGCGGCATTTTGGGGTACGCTTATATTCTGTTCCGGGGTGGCATTATGCCTGAACTGGCCACGCTAACCATCCTGATTGCCCTGCTGAATATTTACCATGAAGTGCTCAGAATCAAAGTGGTGGACGCATCGTGGTCGGGGATTCTGCGCTATGAGCTGCTGTGTCTGCCCGTGATGCTGATCGCTTTTTTCTTTTTTAGTCCCGTTACCCAAACCATCCGGTATTTATTGGTGGAATTCCCGGCGTATGATTTTTCCGTTTACACCGAGACTTACCTGATGGGTACTTATTCTCTGAAGTACTACGCTTTTTATCTGATTCCCGTATTACTAATGGGCTATTCGACCATTACGTTTTCGTTGGTGCGGGATTTTATAAAAGGCTCTAAAAAGCAAAAATCCAGCCCTATCATTTTCGATAACTAATAACCGTACCGGTTTTACAATCGGGTTTTCGGCTGCGGTTTGAAAACCGTATTCCAGAAAATCACCAGAAATAAAATCCATAAAAAAACCGGTGGAATGGCCTGCGAATAATCGCCCGAATAAGTGGCCGACATGAAATCATCCCGTTCAGCGTCGTACAGAACCCGCAGGGTGGCCTTCGGCTTCAGGGTTTCATACTCAGCCTTCGTGATCGGAACCACCCGCTGACCGGTCCGGTAGTTAAAAGTCGCATCGTAAACGTAGAGGTTAAAACCGGTATGGCGCGTACTGCGCCCCACACGGTGCCGGTCGGTATCCTGAACCGTCACCTCCATCAGCTGACCGGTTTTTTTGACGTGCCGGTAGTATTCGTAATACACCCAAGTGTCGTAGGTAAAAAACAACGCGGCTATTCCCAGTACACTCACCAGCATGAACCGGGCGATGATTTGCAGGAAAGTCCAGCCGGTAATGGAAAACAGAAAACTGCCGGCGAAAAAGAGCAGGCCCGTCGTCACGGCCAGAAAACCGACCAGTAATTTGTTTTCTTTGCTGAATCCGGCAACCGAGCTCCAGTGAATAAACCGGGAAACGATTCGACCCGGTTTTCGTTCGTAGGACGGCTGCCGAAATTGGTCCCGTTGCGGATGATACAGCAACCGGACCCGGTCGCCCGAACCCACCCAGGACGTGTCGCGCACCACCCGAATCGTGTAGTTTTTCTGGTGGTAGGGAAACGTAATGTAAACCGCATTTCCAAAAACATCCCGCCAGGAATGATGCGAGAGGTCAATGTCGGCGACCTGGACTTCAACCTCCTTTCCTTCCTTCAGAAACTCGTTTTGCCGGCGTTCGTCAACAAAAAATTGCCACATCGCCCAGGCTGCAATCCCCAACAGCGCAATCAACAGAAGAGAAATAAAAAACCGGTATAATTTCCCCAGAAAAACAAAGATCTCTCGGAGCATATGGGCTGATAGCAGGCATGAAGTAGCTGCTTAAAAATAAGGAAGTTATCAGGAAACTCAGCCGATTTTGGCAATTTGCGCCTGACTTCTGTGTAAACGGTTACCAAAATCCACCGGCTGCGTTCTTTCGCCTTTCAGCGCTCAAATCCGAAACAGAATGGTTCCGGATTTGAAAACCGGCGCAACGAAACCTATCTTTGCCAAACTTTTCCTCCTGATTCGCGCCATGCAACAACTCAGCGTCCGACACCTGCTGGGCATTAAGAACCTGACCGAGAACGACATTCAACTCATTTTAGGAACGGCTCGCGAGTTCAAAGACGTCATTAACCGACCCATCAAGAAAGTGCCGTCGTTGCGCGACATCACGATTGCCAACGTTTTTTTTGAAAATTCAACACGCACCCGCCTGTCCTTTGAGCTGGCCGAAAAGCGCTTGTCGGCGGATGTAGTCAATTTTTCGGCCTCGGGCAGTTCGGTCAAGAAAGGCGAAACGCTGCTGGATACGGTCAACAACATTCTGGCGATGAAAGTCGACATGATCGTGATGCGGCACAGCAGTCCCGGCGCTCCGCATTACCTGTCGGACCGGATTCAGGCCAATGTGGTCAACGCGGGCGACGGCACCCACGAACACCCCACGCAGGCTCTGCTGGACTCGTTTTCGATTCAGGACAAACTGGGCGAGGTAGCGGGCAAGCGGGTGGCCATCATCGGCGACATACTGCACTCGCGGGTAGCGCTGTCGAACATTTTCTGCCTGCAAAAGCAGGGGGCGGAAGTCATGGTTTGCGGCCCCACGACGCTGATTCCCAAATACATCGGCCAACTGGGCGTGAAGGTTGGCCACGACGTGCGCGAAGCCCTCAACTGGTGCGATGTCGCCAACGTACTCCGGATTCAACTGGAGCGGCAGCAGATCAAGTATTTTCCGTCGCTGCGGGAATATTCGCTTTATTACGGCATCACCAAAAAGATGCTCGATGAGCTGGACCGGCCCATTGTGCTGATGCACCCCGGCCCCATCAACCGGGGGGTCGAACTGACCTCCGATGCCGCCGATTCCCACCACTCGATCATTCTGGATCAGGTCGAAAACGGCGTGGCCGTGCGGATGGCGGTTTTGTATTTGCTGGCGCAGATGTAACAAGCTGCCCCGTACGTTGTTAAATCCACCGGATGTTTGGGGCTCTGACGGACTAAAGTCCGTTGGTACGTATTATATTTGGGAAAAGGCTTGCTGTATGATTGCCGAAATTCAGACTTCCGACCACCTGACCCTGCACCCGCCCCGTCAATTCCAGTTTGACGACGAGTATTTTTTTGCCTTGTGCCAGGCCAACCGGGATCTGCGTCTCGAACGCGATGCCGACGGAAACATCATTCTTATGCCTCCCACCGGATCAGAGACAGGACGTTACAATGCCGATTTGCTCGGCGAATTATGGAATTGGAACCGCAAAACTAAACTCGGTTACGTATTTGATTCATCCACCGGTTTTACCCTGCCCGATTCCTCAGTTCGGTCGCCGGATGTATCCTGGATTCAGAAGGACCGCTGGGAAGCGCTTCCGGAAGCGAAACGGGAAAAATTTGCGCCGATCTGTCCGGATTTTGTAATCGAAATCCGCTCCAAAACCGACTCCATCCAGGGCTTGAAAGCCAAAATGGAAGACTACCGCGCCAACGGTTGCCAGCTCGGCTGGCTCATCGACCGAATCGAGCAGCAGATCTACATCTATCGTGGAAACGGTTCCATTGAAATCCTTAACGAGAAGCAGGCAGTTTTGTCGGGCGAAGCGGTTTTGGAGGGATTGAAAGTGACCATAGCCCTGTAATAAAAACACGGCTTCCCGGGTTCTGCTCCCCGAAAAGCCGTGCTCCCACCAGCCTCATACCCGGTTTTACAACATTACCGGCGGGCCGATGGCCAAAACCGCCTTGTCGTGGTGGTACTTTTCCACGCACTGGTTATCAAACAACATCGTGGCTCCGTTCGCGGGGGTATATTTCTGCCAGGCCGGCAGACCCTTGTGGCCCGGATTGCCGCTGCGGGCGAAGTTGATCCACGACTGGCTCATTTTGTCGGCCAGTTCGTAAGCCGCCCTGGTGCCGCCGGTCATTTCCTCGCAACGGGCGATGTTGTTGAACACAAACGGGATTTCCATGCAGTGAACCGCCTTGTAGCGCCCATCCAGAACCGGCGATTGCCAGGTAAACAGGTACATAAAAACCGGGGCCGGGGAACCGGCTTTTACATCGGCCATTTTAATCGCGCTCCGCCGGAACATCGCGTCCACATCGAGCAGATCCGACGGTTTGGTGTCGGCCGGGTAGGCCTTTTTGACGGCGGCTATATAGGCGTCGGTTTGGTCACCATACGGTTGTTGCAGGGCTTTTCTGGCTTCTTCCGGCGTGATGGCGTTGCTGTCCGGCATTCGCAGCGAAGCCATGAACTCGTTTTTCGTTGACCCGATCAGCAGCGGTACCGCACTGGAAACCGACTGTGCCGCCGGATCGGTGGGCTGATGGGGCAGAAAACCGCCGTCGAGCGTTGGTCCCCACATCCAGCCAAAAACCGTCAGCGGCTTGCCCTCGGTTTTTAGTTGTTCCTGCACTTTCTGCACCGCTTTTTTCCCGGCAGCCGCCAGTTTTTCGTACGAAATCTTCTGAATCTCGTCCACCTGAGCCGGTTGCAGATTCAACTCGGTCAGAACAGCCGCTCCGATTCGTTTCGTCACCGCCTGGTCGTGAAAACTCAGACCCAGACCGCCACTTTGGATGATCGCTTTGTGAAAAAGCCCCTTGGCCGAAGGGGTATACAGCAGCGTGTTCACTTTCCCTCCGCCCCCGGACTGGCCAAAAATGGTCACATTGTTCGGGTCACCGCCGAAATTGGCAATGTTAGTTTTGACCCATTGCAAAGCCGCCACCAGATCCATAATGCTGGTGTTCGGGGATGCTTTGTATTTGTCACCGTAGGCCGATAAATCCAGAAAACCCAGAATGTTCAGCCGGTGGTTGACCGAAACCAGCACCACATCACCCTTTTTGCTGATGTTTTCACCATCGTACGACGGCAACTCCTGCGAAGAACCAGCCGTGTGACCACCCCCGTGCAACCAAACCATCACGGGCCGTTTCTTACCATCGTTGACGCCCGCCGACCAGAGGTTCAGGCGGAGACAATCTTCGCCCGGATACCCCCAATCGTGATGATACACAAACTCGGATTCGTCCTGCACCGAGGTGGTGGGGTCCATCAGCGGGCAAACCGGGCCGTAACTCAGCGAGCTTCGCACGCCCGGCCATGAATCCGGTTTGGTCGGCGCCATAAACCGCTCGGCTTTGGCGTACGGAATTCCCTTGAAGGTAAACGTACCGTTGTGAACGTAGCCGCGCACTTTGCCCGCTTCGGTCGGCACAACCGCCACGTCTTTTCCGGTTACAAGGGGAGCCGCAGCTTCTTTTTTACCTTGCCCCACGCTTCGGAGCGGCAGGGACAGGATGGTCACAGCAAAAACTAAACTACTGATTTTCATATGGGTTGGCGAAAGTTTATTCAATTGTTTTAGTTTGAAGACAGGGCGACTCCGTTTGCTTTCAGGATTTTGCTGAAAAACAGGACCTGATACGGCAGGGCGTTTTCCCAATAGTCCCAGGTGTGCGCACCGGGTCGCTCGGTATAGTCGTGCGGAGTTTTATTTTCGGTCAGTTGGCGGTGCAAATCCCGGTTTCCGTCAATCAGAAAGTCATCCACACCAATGTCGAAGACCAACGGCAGGTTGTTGGCTTTCAGCTGATTGGCCAGCGTTACCATCGTTAAACCCGGATACGGCGAACCGCCTTCTTTCGGAGGTCCGAGCAGCCGGGCCAGATTCTCGGCGCGGGATTTGGCAAATTCGGCGAGCACTTTCCAGGTGGCCGTGTTGATGTTCATCACCCCGCTCATGCTTCCGGCAGCCGCGTACAATTCAGGATGGCGGCAGGAAATAAACATCGCACCGTGCCCACCCATCGACAGGCCCGCAATAACGCGGCCTTTCCGGTCGCGGACGGTTCGGTAGCGATGATCAATTTGATCGACCAACTCCCCGGAAATGAAGGTTTCGAACTGACTGTTGGCCACCAGCGGACTGTCGAAATAATAACTGCTGGGATCGCCGTCGGGCGTGACGATAATCAGATTATACTGATCGGCCAGCCGGTGCAGCAGCGTCTTGTCGGGCGGTTTGGTCAGCCAGTCCCGAAAACCGCCCGTGCCGCCGTGAAGCAAATACAAAACCGGAAAGGTCTGCCCGGTTTTGCGCGATTTTTTCGTTCCGTACGATTCCGGCAACACCACAGCCGCCCGCAGCGTCCGCTTCATAGCCGCACTTTCCAAATCGAGCGTATCGACCCGGGCGCCAAATGCCGCAAAAGCAGCAATTTGAAAAATGGCAAGAATAAAAAACCGTAGGAAGAGCGTGATCATCAGCAAATTACCAACAAATTTTGATGAAAGTCAGCGTGCTCCGGGCGAAACCGGCCCCTGATTCCAAACAATTAGTACCTTTGCGTCAAAAGTACATAAAGATTCAATACGTCAAAATTACGCAATGAATTTTTTGTAAAATTTTATGATGGATTATAATCATCCGGCGGTTCGGTATTACCAGGAAATCTCCGAACAGTGTATTCATTACCTGTCCATTGACGGGGTCATTTTTGGTTTTCACCAGAACCAGTTAACGGTGTTGCTGCTGCGCTGGAAGGGGACGGATGCGTGGAGCCTGCCGGGCGGCTTTATCCGAAAAGCCGAATCGGTTGACGATGCGGCCCAGCGGATTATGCAGGAACGGACGGGCCTGAAGGCGCTCTACCTCCAGCAATTTCACGTTTTTGGCAAAACCGTCCGGTATGATCAGGATGCCACCTGGCGAAAAATCAATCTGCCGCTCCAGGACATCCAGTGGTCGGAGCGGACCATCTCCATTGGTTACTACGCCCTGGTCAATTATTCCAACGTGGTGCCCTCGCCCGATTTTCTGACGGAAGAATGCGCCTGGTGGAATCTGGAAGATGTTCCGGCGCTGCTGTTCGATCACAATCACATCATTGACGTGGCGCTTTCTTCCCTGCGCAAACAACTCAGCGATCAGCCCATCAGTCATTTATTACCCGAAACGTTTACCATACCGGAGCTGCAACGACTGCACGAAACGATTCTGGGTTTTCCGCTGGATTCGCGCAATTTTTACAAGAAAATAATGGCATCCGGCCAGTTGGAACGGCTTTCGGAACGGCGGCAGGGAACGCCCCACAAAGCACCTTTTTTGTACCGGTTTGTGCCGCCGACGGCCGAGAGCGAGTAGATTTTGTGGATTAACGGCCCCGCTGTTTTATCCTTGCTCTTTTTTAACGAAATTTCGCTTTTCCTACAACTCCTAAACCGCATGAAAACCGCCTTCCGTCTGCTTTACTGTTTACTGTTTGCCACGGTCCCTTTTCGCTTCGTGCCCAACCGGCCGCCTTCACGCCGGCCGAAGCACCCGCCGAAGCCGGTTTTTCGGAGGAAAATCTAAAGCGGATCGATGCGCTCCTGCAGGACTTTATCGACAAAGGGCTGGCGCCGAATGCCGTTACGTTCGTGGCCCGAAATGGCAAGGTCGTTCACCACAAAGCGTACGGTTTCAGCAACCTGGAAAAGAAAATCCCCCTCAAGCGCGATGATATTTACCGGATTGCGTCGCAGTCGAAAGCCATCACGACCGTTACGCTCATGACGCTTTTTGAGGAACAGAAGTTTGTTCTCGACGAACCAATTTCCAACTACATCCCGGCTTTCAAAAACCCGAGGGTGCTCGTCAGCGTCGATGCCGAAAAAGGTACGTACGAAACCCGCCCCGCCAAACGCGAAATCACCATCCGGCATTTGCTGAGCCACAATGCCGGTATTCCCTATGACCATCCGCTCGACAAGCGGCCGGAGTTTAAGGTGCCTTACCTCAATTCGCTGCAAGCCGATAAGCTCGAAGAGGTCGTCAACCGGCTGGCCGCCCGGCCCCTCCTCAAAGATCCCGGCGAGGCTTTTACCTATGGCCTGAATACGGACATCATTGGTCGCCTGGTGGAAATTCTGTCGGGAAAACCGCTGGATGTTGCCATGCGCGAGCGCGTTCTGGAGCCGCTGGGCATGAACGATACGTACTTTTATTTACCCGCCAACAAAGCCAGCCGCCTGGTGGAACTGTACGCAAAAAGTGCCGGAAAACCGCTCACGCTGCACGACAACGTCAGCAACCGGACGTATCCGGTGGCGGGTGCTAAAACTTATTTTGCCGGGGGTGCCGGGCTGGTCGGGCCCATCGAAGACTACGCCAAATTCTGTCAGATGCTGCTGAACGGCGGCACCTTTAACAACAAGCGGATTCTGGGCCGGAAAACCGTGGACATGATGCTCGAAAACCAGATCGGTGACGCGGAAGTCTGGGAACGGCAGGATAAGTTCGGGCTTGGTTTTCAATTGATTACCAGCCGCAGCCATTACGGCGATCAGGCCACGCCGGGAGCGTACACCTGGGGTGGGGCGTATTGTTCGGAATACACCATTGACCCGAAAGAAAATCTGATTTTGCTGGTTTATACCAACGTCATGCCGTATGCGCACTACGGTGATTTTGTTCGAAAATTCCGGATGGCGGTTTATCAGGCGCTGAATTGATGTTCTTTTCCAGGCTGCACAGTCTAGGCGACCCCGTCTGGGCGACCTTGCAGATTTTGCCAATCCCGCCAGCGTTCAGGCAACTTCCTGTTCCCAATTCACTTGATACGCTAAAACCGGCTCCGAGGCTTTGGCACCCATCCGGATAAAAAACGGCAGCATCAGGTCACGAAGCCAGACGGCGACCGGGTTGCTCACCATTTTCCCGTTGCCGGTGCGCCGGGCCTGCTGAACGATTTTTTCCACCCGCTCCTTGCGCAGGCTTTCGAATTGGGCAAAGGCCCGCTCCGTATCGAACGCATCGCGCAGACAGCGGGCCAAAACCGCAGCATCTTCCAGCGCCAGCGAGGCTCCCTGCCCGGAATGGGGCGAGGTGGCATGGGCCGCATCGCCGATCAGGCAAACCGCCCCCTTGTGCCAGGTTTTCAGCGATGGCAGATCGTAAACCGGCCACTTGCCGATGGCCCCCGGTGTTGCCCGGATGATGGCCGGAATCGGTTCGTGATCGCTTGCGTGATTCTGAAGCAGACGGTGCCGCCAGTCGTCGTCGGAAATGGCTTTCAGTTCGTCCCGCTGCGGTTCGGTCGGCCAGGCCACGTTGCTGAACCAGTAGACCTCTCCGTCCGCTTTGGCAATCGAACCGAAAAAGGCTTTTTTGCCAAAGGTCATCTGCATGGCCCCGGTAGCAGGCAGGGCGGCCGGATCGCAACGCGCAAAACCGCCACAGTCGACCATGCCCGTGTAGGCCGGCTGGGGACCATTCGGAAACAGAAGTTGCCGGGTTCGGGAATGGATGCCGTCGCAACCGATCAGAAACGTGCCGGTCGCTTCGGTTCCGTCCTCAAAATAAGCCGTTACCCGCTGAAAACCGTGTTGCCGAAAACCGCTGAGCTTTTTCCCGTACTGCACCGGAATGTTCCGGCGAAGGGCCTCATCGCGCAGAATCCGGTGCAACTGGCCGCGTTTCATCATAACATTGCGGCTGCCAAAGCGGGCGACTTCATCACGGCTGTCGATCTGCGCCAGCGGTTTGCCGTCGGCGTTGAAAAACGCCATGCCTGCCGAGTGAAACCCCTTTGCTTCCAGCAGATGATCGATGCCCAATGTTTTCAGCACATTGACGCCGTTGGGAGCCAGGTTCAGAAACGCACCGGCCTCGTCCATGCCGGCGGTCTGGGATTCATAGATTTCGGCATCAATACCGGCTTCCTGTAAAAAAAGAGCCAGTACCGGCCCGGCAATGCCGCAGCCAATGATGAGGGCTTTTCGGGAGGCAATCATGTCTGGTTTGTTCGGATGGACGATCAAAAGTAGCGCAGTGCGTCCACCGACGCCCGGGCTTTTTCGTGAACCGACGGTTTCCGGCGACGAGGAGACTATTTAACCAGACCGACCGGCGGCACTTTTCAATTCCGGTTGATTTGACTAGCTTTAATGTTCGTCCGTATTGCTTAATTCCCAACTCGAAATGAAGCCGTTTTCGATCGCCCGCCCGGTTTTTTGGGCCAGTTTGCTAGTCATTTTTTTCGCCACTTCGGTTCAGGCTCAGACCCGGAAAGGAACCGCCGAGCGCACCAAGGTCCACGGCAAGGGACTGGAGGGAAACCTGGCCGGTGATTCGCCCGACCGGGAAGTATCGGTTTATTTACCGCCCAGTTACCAAACCGACAAAAACCGCCGGTTTCCGGTGCTGTATCTGTTGCACGGTTTTACGGACAGCGACGAACAGTGGTATGGTTTTACCAAACACTGGATTAACCTGCCGGAGGTGATTGACAAGTCCCTTGCCGACCCCGCCGTGCGTGAAATGATTGTGGTGACACCGAATGCCTACAACCGGTTTTTCGGCAGCTTTTACTCTAATTCGGTTACCACCGGAAACTGGGAAGATTTTGTGGCGACGGAGCTGGTTGACTACATCGACAATCACTACCGAACCATTCCGACGGCCGCCAGCCGGGGCCTGACGGGACATTCGATGGGCGGCTACGGCACGATGCGCATTGGTCAGAAACACCCGGAAATTTTTTCCAGCATCTACCTGCTCAGTCCCTGCTGCCTGACGGTGAACGTAAATCAAAACCGGAACGAAGCGGCTGCGGCCCGTCTGGAAGCCGTGCGGACCATCAGCGATCTGGAGCAGGCCGACTTCGGTACCAAGGCGGCTTTTGCCACGGCGGCAGCCTGGGCGCCCAATCCCACCAAACCGCCTTTTTACCTCGATTTGCCGGTGAAAGACGGCCAGCCGCAGCCCACTGTTCTGGCCAAAATAGCGGCCAATGCCCCGCTGGTGGTGATTGACCAGTACATTCCGAATCTGAAAAAACTACAGGCCATGGCGTTCGATGCTGGAGCCAAAGACGTCAGCATTGCCGCCAGCATCAAGGTGCTGGACGGTGTGCTCAACGACTACCAGATCAAGCATGCCTACGAAGAATACGACGGTGACCACGTAAACTGGGTGGCCGAGCGCATTGAGAAAAAAGTCCTGCCTTTCTTTTCGGAGCATCTGTCCTTCGACCCACCGAAACGGAAGAAGTAAAGCTTACGGTGCAGCGGTTTTGCGGACGGTTTGCGCGCCGAATTTATTCCGGCTGTCGTAGGCCAGTCCCAGCCCGACGCTGGACAGCTTATTTTCGTCGGCAATGGCGGCATTCGGAAAAAGCCGTTTGAATTCGGCCTGAACCAGCGGGACTTCGGTGGAACCGCCGGTCAGAATGACGAGATTGATGGCGTTGTTCCGCACACCGGCATCCCGCAGACACTGGGTGGCCGAAGCCGCAATTTTTGAGACTTCCTGCTGAATGGCCGCTTCAAATCGCTGCCGTTTGATGGGGATCGCAAACCCTTCTTCAATAAAATCGAATGGGGTTTCGTGCACCTCTCCGGCGGTCAGGGCAATTTTTGCGTCTTCGGCCGCGGCCAGGAGCGTGTGGCCGGTTTCGTTTTCGAGCACGTTAACCAGCCGTTTATACCGCGTTTTGTCGTGCGACTGGTGCAGCAACTGCCGGGTTTGCATAATCATTTTAGGGGTATACAGAAAGTTGACCTTACTCCATTCGGCTAGGTCATGAAAGGGTTTTAAAGGCACTTCCAGCTTCTTTTCGCCGTAGGTGCTGCGGTAGCCAAGTTCCGGCATGATTGCCGCCAGGCTCAGGTTTTTGTCGAAATCATTGCCGCCCACCCGAATACCGGTGTTGGCCAGAATATCCGACGAGCGATCGGGTTTATGAATGGACTGGCTGGACAACCGAATGACGGTAAAATCGGAGGTTCCTCCGCCCAGATCGGCCACTATCGCCAGCTTTTCGCCGGTGATCCGGACTTCGTGCGCAAAGGCGGCCGCAATCGGTTCGAACTGAAATTCAATGTTTCGGAAGCCAACCCGCTGGGCAATGGCTTTCAGCTCGGCCTGCGCCCGGGTGTCGGCCTCCGGCGATTGATCGACAAAATGAACCGGGCGCCCCATCACCACATTTTCGATTTCCTGCCCGGCCTCCGCATCGGACTTTGCCTTGAGCGTCTTCAGAAAGGAAGCAATAATGGTGGAGAAATTCATCACGGCCCCGTTCACAACGGTTCCCTGCGTCATCAGGGACGTGCCCAGCACCCGCTTGAGGCTCCGCATGAACCGCCCTTCCTGCCGCTCGAAAAACAGCTGTACCGCCGTTCGGCCGTAAAACGCTTTATTGTCGTGACGACGAAAAAAAATAGCGCTCGGAATGGTGACGGATGGGCCTTCAACGGGCACCAGACGCACGGCATCATCCTGGGCAATGGCTACGCTTGAATTGGAAGTTCCGAAATCGATTCCGCACGAAGGTGGTGTCATTCCTGTAAGGTTCAGTACGCATCATGCACTGGTTTTTGGAAGGGATTAAAACCGGAGCGCACAACACTTGGTGGATAAAAGGGCGCGAATTTACATTAAATCCGGTTTTTACCGAAAAAAAAAATAATCACCTGTCGAAGCCAGACGGGCCATCATCTCCCCGGTCGAAAACGGTCCGCTCCCCTTTTCAACCTGCCAGCGAAAACACTTCGTTAGTCGGTCAGGCGGTTTTCGGCAAGGGGGTCGCTGCTGCCTTAATTAGTAACTATTTTTTACTAAAAGTAACAAATTTCAAAAGTTGGCCCGGTCTTTGAGAAAACCGCCTTTCTCGTATACACTGTTCCGTAAGGTTTCATTACTACCATTTCGGGGAGAATTTAACGGAATGAAAATAACCAGTCATCAGGGGTAATACTGGTAAAAATGTAAGTTTAAAATTTACGTCTAAATGCAGTTTTATACCCAGATCAATGGATTACTTATAAAATAATTATCAGACATTCTATTGACCGATTCATTTTAGAGGATTGGCAAACTTTTTGTTACCACACCGTTAGAAAGTGTTTATAAATTATCAGGTGAAATTTCCCTTTATTCATTTCAAGTTTGAAATAACACCGTATAATAAATAGACATTAAAAACACTTTTTGTTATTTGGCATTCAACAAAAAACCTTTTAAAGTTACGCATACAAATTCTCTGTCTGTACCTAAAGGCTCAACTTCTATGAAAAACACTTTAGTACTCTTCTGCACTGAGTACAGCCATCCTTCTGAAAAAGAAGCAGGCACCCCGGGAACCAGAATTCTCAGTTCCCCCTAGCGTTCACCGTTTAACATACATATTGTCAGGCAATTATGATCCATTCATTTGCTATCATAGCAATTTGAAGTTCTATAATCGCTGCGCTGTATAAACGTCAGGAAAGGAAACGGCTGGATTACCTCAACCGGGTAATTATTCAGAATTCCGTATGTGATCGATAAACTTTCACCGTAACTCGGCAATAGCGGACAAGGCCGGACCCTCCATCGGCCGTTTTCTGCACTTGATTTTGAGTTCCATTAACAGACATTACTTCTTTTTCATTCAACAATAATGTCTGTTGAATCACAGTCAAATTTTATTATGATGGATTACAAAAAAACCGCTATTCCGTAACACCGTTCCGAGTGTTATACAGGGATAAAACACTGTATTTATTGCACAGCAATGATCAACTTGTTCTTCATTGAAGAATTAGTTGGGTGAGACTGGTATGTCTATTATTCCCCCGGTACAATTCTTATTTCTCAACGCTTAAAAAGAATTCGCTATGACTCCATTTTACTTTTTAATTGAGCGAATTAAAGACCCTCTTTTCCGACCGCTCCGAACGCGTGTAGCGGGTTTTCTGGCCGCGGCAATGCTGTTGATCAGTGCGTCTCCGTCTTTCGCACAATCGTGCTACGCGCCCATTTCCGGCACCGCCGTTCAGGTAGGTGGCGTCGTGGATGCCACCGTTTGTGTCGGGCCGCTTTGCCTGGGAACCGGCACCTATAATGAACTTCAAAAAATAACCGATAACAGCCTCGAAACCTACGCGAACATCAACACAACCATCGCGGCCCAGATCGCCCAGGGAATTTCCGTACGGAAAACCAACGGCAGTTATACCGGCGAAAATGTCGTCGGTTTTGTGCTGTCGCGCAATGCGCTGGTCGATCTGTCGGTGCTGAGCAACGTGACCATCCGGACGTACCTGAACGGGAATCCCGTTTCCGGCGCCCAATCGCTGAGCTCGCTGCTGGCGGGTTCGGCCCTGGGGAGCACCGAAAAAATGTACGCGACCTTTATAACGAACCAGGCATTTGACGAGATCCGGCTGAACACCGGCCTGCTGAGTGCCGAAGTATTCAGCAACCTGCGGATCTATGCCGCCGTCGCCTTCCCGACCTCCTGCGCCACGGCGACAGCGACAACGGGCTGTAACGATTACATCAGCGGCCTGGGCACCGACGCCACGTACTACGGTTCCGTAAGCTGCGCGGCCTGTTCGCTGACCGACCGGCTTAATTTGATCAATGGCAACAATGGCGACTACGCCCTGCTGACGCCGACCGCCGGGGTGGCTTCAACGGTTGCGGTCAGTGTGATCGACACCAAAAAGAAATACAAGGCGGGTGATCGGGCCGGTTTTGTCCTTTCGAAAAATGAAGCCAATGCGCTGCTGGCAGCCAACGCGCTGGGCACCATCACAATTGAAACCTATCTGTTTGGCACCCGGCAGGAGTTCCGGTCAACTGGCGACGGCAGTAACCTGCTCGGTTTATCGCTGCTGGCGGGAAGCACCACCGTACCGAAACAGAAAATAGGCTTTGTCACCACCAAGGATTTCAACGAAGTCCGCATTGTCGTCAATTCCCTGGTGACCGCCAACCTCGGATCAATCCGGCTCTACGGCGCGTTTGTGGAAGCCGCGGGCTGCACAAACTGCGAAAAAATTCTGGGCTCCGAAGCCACGGGGAAATACAGTGGTAACCTGGTTACGGGCAACCAGACCTACGGTTTTCTGGACGAGCGTCCCTGGTCGGGTGTGTACGGGGTCGGCGCTCATGCCTTGACCGATCGCGCCAATGCGGTTACGTCCTCAACCACCGACTACGCAACGTACACCTCCGTTGTCAGTGTGCTGGGCGCCGGAATGCAGTTGACGGTTGAAAACAAAGACGGCACCGATTTTGCCGCGAACAAGACCTTTGCCGGTTTTCATATCGCAAAAACCGGGTCGCTGCTGGCCCTGGGCCTGTTGAACGCCATTACCATCAAAGTGTACAACGGCGATGGTGACGATCCGGTGGATGAATCAACGGCAGCCAACCTGCTTGGGGCTTCACTTATTTCCGGCACAACCACCCGCTCCGTGGTGGGCTTTTATCCCGATCAGCCTTTCGACCGCATTCAGATCGTGGTCAATGAAGGTTTGATCAACGCCGATCTGGCCGGACAATACTACATCTACGATGCGTTTGTGATTGAAGACGGGGACGGCGACGGCATTCCCGACTGCCAGGATGTGTGCGGAACCGGAACGGGTAACGACCTGCTTGACTTTGACAACGACGGCATCCCTGACACCTGCGACCCGGATGATGATAACGATGGCATCCCCGACACGGTTGAAATCGGGCCGGACCCGAACAATCCGCGCAACTCCGACGGCGAAGGGGAACCGGATTACCACGATCTCGACAGCGATAACGACAGCATTCCGGATTCGGTCGAAAAAGGTCCGGACGGTAACAACCCGACCAATTCGGATAGCGACGAGCCGCAAAATTACCGCGATCCGGACAGCGACAACGACGGAATTCCGGATTCGGTCGAAGCGGGTCCGAACGGCGACACTCCGCGCAACACCGACGGCGATCCGCTTCCCGATTACCTCGACCTGGACAGCGATAACGACGGGATTCTGGATACTACCGAAAAAGGTTCAGACGGCAACAATCCGACCAACAGCGACACCAATACGGGCAGCAACCCCGACGGTCGCCCGGATTACATTGACCTCGATTCGGACAATGACGGCATCAACGACGTAGTGGAAGGCAACGCGACCGGCTCACCGACGAAAGACAGCAACAACGACGGCATTGCCGACGGCACTCCGGGCGCAACGGGCATTCCGTCTTCGGCGGGCAGCGGACTGACTCCGCCCAATACCGACGGCGACGCCAAACCGGATTACCAGGATGTGGATTCGGACGGCGACGGGATTCCGGATCTGTACGAAAGCGGGGTTTCGGGACCAAATGCGATGGATACCAACAAAGACGGTATTATCGACAATGCCGACGAAACCGACAGCGATGGTATTCCGCAATCGGTCGATGGCGCAACGGGTACGTTCGGCGACGCCGATAGTCCGGCCCTGCCGAACAACGACGGCGACAGTGTTCCCAACTACCGTGACCTCGACAGCGATAACGACGGCATTACGGACACCGTGGAAAAAGGCGCGGACGGCACCAACCCGACCAACAGCGATATCAACGGGGGAGGTACCAGCGATGGAAAACCCAACTACCTTGACCTGGATTCGGACAACGACGGCATTAACGACGTGGTGGAAGCGGGTGGCACCGACGCAGACAACAACGGCATTGCCGATGGTACGCCGGGCTCGAACGGAATCCCCTCCACGGCGGGAGGTGGCCTGACCCCACCAGATACGGATGCGGATGGTACGCCGAATTACCGGGATTTGGATTCGGACAATGACGGCCTGAAAGATCTGAACGAAAGTGGAATTCCGAACCCGGGTACGCTCGACAGCAATGGTGATGGAATCATCGACAATTCCGATGAACCGGACAACGACGGTATTCCGCAGTCGGTCGATGGAGCCACCAGCAGTTATGGAGATGCAGGCAGCCCGGCCCTTCCAGACGGCGATAACGACTCGAACCCGGATTATACGGACCCCAACGTGGACCTGACACCGACGAACTTTATGCCAAACGCCAGCTACACGGAAATCGGCCAAACGCGCAACCTGACCATCACGGTGAAAAACCTGACGGTTGGCTCAACCTCCAACGGTACTGTCACCATCACGGTAACCAAGCCAACCCAGTTTATGACGGTGGCACTGACAGGTACGTCGGGCAACGAATGGGAACTGACCGATTCGGGCAGCTTCTTCCGGCTGGTTTCAAAATCCGGTCTGACGATTCCGGGTGGAGCCGCGAACGCGAAAAACATTACGCTTTCGCTGCAAATAACCGCCGGAGTTAGCTCGGGAGCCAGCACATTGAACACCCGCATCCAGAGCGGTTCAGGCGGTGAAACAAAAACCAACAACAATACGGCGGTGACCGCTGTCAATACGACCCTATAGCACCCAATGAGTCTGGGGGATTGTTCCCCCAGACTCTAAACTTTCACTCGAAAACAATCCGTTCCAATGAAAAAGCAATTACTCATCACTTTCCTTTTTCTGGCCCTTGTCCAGCTTTCGCACCGAAGCCAGGCACAGTTGGTTGATATTTTTGCCACCCCAACGGATGTGATTTCCGATGCAGGAAACTCTGCCTTCACCGGACCGAGCCACACGGGGGCGGTGCGTGTGACGGTCGGTAATTTTGAAGACAACCCGGTTCCAGCCGGCCAAATGTCAGTCGTCATTACCCTCAACCAGTACATCAATTTTGCACCGGATCTGACCGGTTCACTGATCATTCCCAACTTTGAGGTGGTATCGGAATTTACTACGTCAACCAGCGTGTACCTGAGAAATACCGTTCCTATCACGGAGGCTCTTTCGCCGTTTGTATTGCAAATAGGTGTCCGCGCCATCCAGCAGGTGGGTGGCACCACCATTACGTCAACGGCTTCCCTGATTGAACCCACCGACCTTTTTGAAGAAGTAACGTCCAACAACACCAGCAGCCGGGCGGCTTCCGTTGGGGCAATAGCCCTGCCCGTTACGCTGGCTTCGTTCACTGCCAAAGCCGTGAACAAACATGCGGTTTTGGAATGGGTGACGTCGATGGAAAAAAACAACGCTTATTTCGAAGTGCAGCACTCCACCAACGCGCGGGATTTTGCGGTTCTGGGCAAAATCGAAGGGCACGGGACCACGTTCGAAACGCACAAATACCAGTTTATGCAGGAATTTCCGGATCCCTCGGTGATTCATTACTACCGCTTGCGGCAGGTCGATACCGACGGCAAATTTGAATACAGCATGATCCGGTCGCTGACATTCGACGGGTATGTGGGCATTGAACTGAAGCTGGCCGTCAACCCGGTTACGAACGGTACCATCAAAGCCTACATCGACTACGGTGACGAAAATCTTTCGAACCAGGCCAACATGGTTTTAACCGACATCATGGGCCGGACCGTCGGCAAACAAAGCGTCGAACTCCAGAAAGGACGGAACAGCGTCCACTTCCAGGGGCTCTCGCTGCGCTCGGGCTTGTACATGCTCTCGTTGCAGAACACGTCTTTGCTGCAACCCAAGTTTGTGAAAGTGGCTGTCCAGTAAGCGGCAAGACAGCGCTTTTCACCTGAACACGTCTGGTTACGTCCGCCGGCCGGCTCCCGGTTGCGGTGTTTGGCACCGTGTTGCCAAACTAAACCCGGAAGGGCTGAAACCGGCAACTGCCAGACGTGAACGAGTGCACCTTCTGTCATAGCGAATAACTCATCAAGATTCAGAAGTGATGATAGAGAATTACTTAAAAATCCATTCAAACCGCATTGTATCCAGCTATTTTGTGCTGCTGGCAGACATTTTTATCTCCATCAGCGCCTTCTCAATAGCTTTTTTGCTGCGGTTTAATTTTGAAGTAGTTGCCATTCCGGCAGGCTACTTCCTGTTCTGCCTTTCGGTAACGGTTGGTATCCGTTCGCTGTTCTTTGTCCTGTTCCGTTCGCACCAGGGAATCATCCGTCACACCAGTCTGGAAGATATTCTGCTGCTGTTATATGCCGTTACGATCAGCAGCACGCTCACGGCGTTCGGCACCTACTTCGGCTGGCAGGCAGGTTCTTTCGTATACTATGTACCGGTATCGATTCTGATGATCGACTACTGCTGTAGCCTGGTGGCGCTTTCGCTGAGCCGGTTTCTGGTCAAGGCGTTTTACTGGCATCTCCGGTCGATCACGCGGGGCGTCCCGGCCCAACCCATTCTGATTTATGGCGCCGGAAAAACCGGGTTGCTCACCCGCAATGCGCTGGCGCAGGACCCCACGCAACGCTACACCGTTCTGGCCTTCATCGACGACAATCCGTACAAAATCAATAAGGTGATTCAGGGGTTGCCCGTGGTTTCGCGGCAGGAAGCCTACCAGCGCTACATCCGCAAACAAAGCATTCCCCCGCAGATTCTGCTGGCGATGGGTGACATCAGTCCAAAGAAAAAAGCCGAAATCACCGAATTTTTCCTTAAAGATCACGTCTCTGTCAAGACGATTCCCACGGTTGAACAATGGATCGACGGCCGTTTGAACTCGTTTCAGATCCGGGATATCCGCATCGAAGACCTGCTCGGCCGGTCGCCCATTCAACTGGAAAATAAAGCCATCCGTGAGCAACTCAACGATCAGGTGGTGATGGTCACCGGAGCTGCCGGTTCGATTGGGGCCGAGCTGGTGCGGCAGGTGCTGCGCAACCGTCCCCACACCGTCGTACTGATCGATCAGGCCGAGTCGGCGTTGTTCGATCTGGAATTCAAACTGCGCCGGGAATACAAAAAGATTGCGACGGAGGTTACCATCATCGTCAAAATTGCCGACATCTCCGACGAATTCCGGATGCGGCATATTTTCCGCGAAACCCGCCCCACCGTGGTTTTCCACGCAGCAGCCTACAAACACGTTCCGCTGATGGAAGAACATCCGTACGAAGCCGTGCGGGTCAATGTGCTGGGCACGCAGATCGTGGCTGATTTGTCGCTGAAGTTCGGCGTCAAGACGTTCGTCATGATTTCGACCGACAAAGCCGTCAACCCCACCAACGTAATGGGCGCCACCAAACGGCTGGCCGAGATGTACGTGCAGAGCCTGAACCACCCCGACCCGGCCCTGCGCCGGACGCGCTTCATCGCCACCCGGTTTGGTAACGTGCTGGGTTCCAATGGTTCGGTCGTGACGGTTTTCCGGCAGCAGATCCAATCGGGCGGCCCCGTGACGGTGACGCATCCGGACATTATCCGGTATTTCATGACCATTCCGGAAGCTTGTCAGCTGGTGCTCGAAGCCGGGGGCATGGGCAAAGGTGGTGAGGTATTCGTCTTCGACATGGGCGATCCGGTCAAGATCGTGGAACTGGCCCGCAAGATGATTCACCTCTCCGGTTTTGCGGTCGACAAAGACATCCGGATCGAATTTACGGGGCTACGGCCGGGCGAGAAACTGTACGAAGAATTGCTGAACGACAACGAGAACACCCTACCGACGCACCATCCCAAAATTATGATTGCGCAGGTGGTGGTGCCCGATACGGAAGAAATGCGGGCCACCATTCAGGAACTGCGCCACCTGATGCTCAACGGCACTGACAACCAACTGGTTGCGACCATCAAACACCTGATTCCGGAATACATCAGCAACAACTCGGTTTTTGCCGCGCTGGATTATTGAAACCCGCCAACCTTTTTTAAAACACTCAACCAGGAAAAACGATGCATAAGATCTTATTAGTCGACGACCAATCCATTGTGCGCTCGGGCATCCGGCTGCTGCTGAAAGAACAGTACGGAGCGATTCAGGTCGATGAAGCTAAAAATGGCAGTACGGCCTTTGGCAAGATCATGGACCACGCCTACGACCTGGTGATTATGGACATTAATATGCCCAATACCGACACGTTCAGTCTGCTCCAGAACGTGCGGGCCATGGCTCCCGACCTGCCCATCATGCTTTTTACCATCATGACCGAATACGCGTTTGCCAAACGGTATCTGCAACTGGGCGTGAAGGGGTACATCAGCAAACAGGCCGAAGACGACGAAATTCTCAAAGCTGTCCACACCATTTTATACGGCAAAACCTACGTCTGCACCGACTTGATGGAGCAGATGACCGACGATAACCATTTCAAAAACGAACTGGATCCGTTCGGGCTTTTATCAAACCGGGAACTGGAAATTGCGTACCATCTGGTGAAGGGAAAATCAGTGAGTCACATTGCCGACACGCTGAACATTCACACCTCAACTGTTGGGACGCACAAAGCCCGGATCTTCAACAAACTAAAAGTCGATAATGTGGTCGTCATGAAAGACTTGGCGACCTATTACCGGCTCATTTAAGGGTTAGGTGATGGGGAGAAAGACCTAGCTGCTTTTTCTTCCAATCTCTGTCCCCGCTCTCCTGCTTTCTTCCGGTCAGAACGAACCGGTGATGCCATTTCCGGCGTTTTGTCCGGGAAGCGATGAGCAAGCCGTCCGCGCCCTGGTTTCGACCAGTGAACGGGCGGTTTTTTTATGGGCTGGCGGGTCGATGGTTAGTCCTCCGCGCCCGGTTTTTCAAATCCCTGCTTCAGACCACCCCAATCCCATTCCCCGGTTTTTCCTGTTCATGGCGCGAAGCTAGGAATCCTCCATACGCAGTCTCCACGCAACTGACCGGTTCGGTACGGCCCTCCTACTGACTCCTTCCTGTTTGAATTTTTCAAGGGTGGATCTTCCGTTCACATCCCCAAAACGACCGGGTGGCCAACCGTTCCCAAACCGGGTTGCTATCCGGTTTCAACTGCCTCAATCCGTTCATCCGTTGTCTGGTAAATAGAAACAATTCCATCCTCCACAAGTCTGATTTCGTCCCTCAGGATGCGGTTTTTTTTCCGACTTAAACCCTGCTAAAAACCGGGTTGTACACCGCCCACGCTTCTCAAAAAATCATCCATCTCCTCCTGTAACCCGACCACGGAATAGTGGTAACCCTTCTCCGGTTTCGTCGCCTTCATTACCAGACACGGTTACTCATGGCTACCTAAATCAATTACTCAGACTTTTGACATGAAAAACAAATTAAAAGAAGCATGATAGCAGAATTAATTACATATTTTATTTTAGACTACTCAAAAAATTATCAGACAAACTAAGTATTTTTTTGAGTATAATTTAAGACCCGAATGTGGCTTCTTATGGCGTTAAATTGGCTTTTTTATTGTAGTAGAGCTATTTTTCCGGTAATTACTAGACAACAAATCCCTTATTTTACAAGATTAAGATTCAATTAAAGACTTGGTAAATATACTTAGGTATTTAATCTTTGTATCGTTCTATAAGTAATAGCCGAACAAAATTAAATATCATGAAGACCTCAGTAACTTTCAAAAGCCAACTCAACGTTTTTCTGTTTGTAGCCGTGATCGCCCTGATGACCGCTTGCAGCTCTAAAGAAAGTGACATCGCACCGGTTTCAGAAATCACTTTAAGCACCGCCCGCGCGTCTGTTAATGACAGCCTGAGCACTTTGAAAATGGTTTCTAATTTCCCGATCGGTGCCGCCCCCAGTTCAGGCGTTATGAAGAACGCAAAAGCGAACAAAATGTACTTTGAGCAGTTCGATGCCAAGACGGTTCACGCCTACATGAACACCGAGCCTTCGAGAGGTCAGTTTAACTTCAAAGAATTGGATTACTGGGTGAAGCAGAATCAATCACAGTCCCTGCGTCTGCACGGACACAGCCTGGTATACCACATAGCCGCTCCGGAATGGTTCAACCAGTTGAAAACGACGAACGAATTTGAAGGTGCCGTTAAAAACCACATTCAGACGGTAGTAAGCCGGTACAAAGGCCAGGTTAAAAGCTGGGACGTAATCAACGAAATCTTCGACATCTACGATAAAACCGCCACCAACAACATCCGGAGAACCTCATTCCGTCTGAAATACGCCAGCGACGACGCGTACCTGGCTTTCGTCAAACGCTGCTTCCAGTGGGCCCACGAAGCCGATCCGAACGCGGTGTTATTTTACAATGATTTCGATCTGGAAAACTCACAAGTAAAGCTGAATGCGTTCCTGCGGTTTGCCGCCGATTGCAAACGCTCAGGTGTTCCCCTGCACGGCATCGGTACGCAATCGCACATCAACATTAACACGTCCGATGCCAGCATCCGGGCTACGCTGAAAGCCCTGGCGTCAACGGGTCTTCAGGTTCACATTTCGGAACTGGACATCAAAATGAATCCCGCCAACGACACCCAACTGACGTTCAGCAACGACCTGCTGAACAAACAACGGGCGAAATTCCAACAGGTCGCAACGGCTTACAAGCAACTGGTTCCTCCCAGCCAACAATTTGGCATCACGGTTTGGGATCTGGGCGATACCGACAGCTGGGTGGTTAATCAGCAGAAACAAAACGACCTGCCGACCCTGTTCGACAAACAATACAACAAGAAACCGGCGTTCTTTGGCTTACTGGAAGGACTGCGGTAAAACAACCGATCGATCCGAGAGGTCCGGATTGATCCCGTTCCACTTCATCAAAAACAAAACCGCCCTGACGGCTATCAGGGCGGTTTTCAGCTTTACGATGACTTGGATACACTTAGCCGACTATTCGGTATTTCTGCTGGATTCGTTGCCGAATGCAGGTCCCAACGGCGTACGTGAAGCTGATCAGGCCCGCCGTCCAGATTCCGCCCCAGACGCTGAAATACGTCCATTTCCCGGCGCTAAAGCTGGTCAGCAACGCCATAAACATCATGACCAGTCCAATGGTCATTAAGAGGGCCGTGCGCAGGGAATGGCGGTATTCCTGCCGCAAATCGTAGGCTCCGTAGGCTTTGTTCCGAAACTGAAACACAATGTCGTCCAGATCAGCCTGCTGGAGTTGTTTCTCCGACATGGTCAACTCAATCTGATAGCTTTTCCGCAAGTGTTTGACGGCTTTGGCGTTGGCTTCAAGCTGCACTTTTTCCAGTGCCGACTCAAACGGAAGGCCAATCCACATATAATGCTCCACCTCACAGGCCAGGTGGTCGAGAAGTTCTTCGAACAACGCTTCGTCCGTGCCGTTCCAGACCAGATGGCGGTATACAGTCTCTATTTGTTGCGGGTTGAGCTTTTCCATGTTGCTATCGGGTTTAGGCTGGCCGTTTTAGATGTTACTGTCCCAGCGACAGAGCGGGGACGGGTTGGAGAAGATGTTTCATTACTTCAACAAACCGCTCGAAGTCAGAGACCTTCTGAATAGCGGTTTCGTTACCACGCGGAGTCAGCGTGTAGTACTTGCGCAACCGCCCGTCTACTTCCACCGACTCCGTAATCAACAAACCCTCCTGCTGCAATTTATGCAAAACCGGGTACAGAGCCCCGAACGTCAGGACCACTTCGCCCCGCGTACGTTCCTTAACGGATTGTGTGATTTCGTAACCATACATCCGGCCCCGTTCGGTGAGCAATTTCAACACGATTGTCTTGAGGGTTCCCCGCAAAAACTCATTGCCTGATGGTTCCATAGTTAACAGCAATAAATTAGGTGATTTATTTACAGAAGTAAATATATAAAAGATTCTAATATATCAAAACAAAAATAAAAACTTTCGTACGAAAGTTTTTATTTTTTTAATTCCATCCTGTTGGTCAAACTCGCCAGGGGGTGGCTTTAAACTGGTCCATACTCCATGCCCAACAGGACGGGGTTTCAGGATCGGTTTGGTCTAATCAGGCGTCGTAGGCTAGCACCGGGGCCAGCCAGCGTTCCACGTCCTCGACGCTCATGTTTTTGCGGTGCGCGTAATCGAACACCTGATCTTTGCTGATTTTTCCGACCGCAAAATACCGGGATGCGGGATTTGAAAAGTAAAAACCGCTCACCGACGAAGCCGGGTACATGGCAAAGCTTTCCGTCAGTTCGATGCCGATCTCCCCCGCGTTGAGCAGTTCAAACAAGGTTGCCTTTTCGGTATGGTCGGGGCAGGCCGGATAACCGGGTGCCGGACGAATGCCCTGGTATTCTTCCTTGATCAACGCTTCGTTGGTTAGGCTTTCACCCGTTGCATACGGCCAGAATTCCGTCCGCACGCGCTTGTGCATCAGCTCGGCGAAGGCTTCGGCCAGCCGGTCGGCAATGGCCTTGATCATGATGCTGTTGTAATCGTCGTGATCCTTCTCGAACTCTTCAATCAGCTTTTCAATGCCGATGCCCGCCGTTACGGCAAAACCGCCGATGTAATCCAGGTGGCCCGTTTCCATCGGTGCCACGAAATCCGACAGACAGAAGTTGGGTAAACCGGGTGCTTTCTGGTTCTGCTGCCGCAGGAAATGCAGGACGGTTTTTGTATCGTACACCAGCTCCCCCGCGGATTTACGCGCTTGCTCATCAGCATTGGTACGTTCCGACGCGCCTGAGCCCGTTGAACGGTTCAGGTGACTCAATTTGTATTCAATATGCGTGTGCGAACCGTGCCGCTCGCAGGGAACCTCGTGGGCAATTTCCTCAAATTCGTGCAGCAACACATCGTCTTCCGTCGAATTAGCCGGGAAAAAACCGACTACGGCTTTGGCGGTCAGCAACCCTTCCTGAATGACGCGCTGCAACAACCGGTTGGCATCGTCGTACAAGCGCTTGGCTTCGGGCCCCACCACGGCATCGTCAAAAATCTTCGGGTATTTTCCGTGCAATTGCCAGGTCTGGAAAAACGGCGTCCAGTCGATGTATTCCGCAATTTCCTTCAGTGAATAATCCGGAAAATACCGGTTGCCCAGAAATTGCGGTTTTACCGGCTCAAACGCTGACCAGTCAATGGTGGTTTTGTTTTTGCGGGCCGCGTCGATGGTTAGGTAGTTTTTATCCTGCTTGCGTTTGGCGTGATCGGCGCGCAGCTTGACGTACTCCGCTTTGATTTCCTGAAAGACCTGATCGCGGGTGTTTTCCTGTTCGCTGGTGAGTCGTCCGGCCACCGGCACACTCCGGCTGGCATCCAGCACGTGAATGACCGGTCCCGAATAATGCGGGTCAATCTTGACGGCGGTATGAATCCGCGAGGTGGTGGCTCCACCGATCAGCAAAGGCAGCTTGAATCCCTGCCGTTCCATTTCTTTGGCCACGCCCACCATCTCATCGAGCGAAGGCGTAATCAACCCACTCAGACCGATAATATCAACGTCGTGTTTTTTGGCTTCCTCCAGAATCTTCTGGGTCGGCACCATCACGCCCAGATCGATGATTTCGTAGTTATTACACCCCAAAACGACGCCGACGATGTTTTTACCAATGTCGTGAACGTCGCCCTTAACGGTCGCCATCAGAATTTTTCCGGCGGCTCGGGCACCCTCCGACTTACTGGCTTCGATGAACGGCAGCAGATAGGCCACGGCTTTTTTCATCACCCGCGCCGATTTTACGACCTGCGGCAGAAACATCTTTCCTTCGCCGAACAAATCACCCACCACGTTCATACCGTCCATCAGCGGGCCTTCAATCACCTCAATCGGGCGCTCAAACTGCTGGCGGGCTTCTTCCGTGTCCTGATCGATGTATTCGGTAATGCCGCGAACCAGGGCATGTTTCAGGCGCTCGGCCACCGGTTCCAGCCGCCAGCTTTCATCCTGCACCACCACCTTGCCTTTGGCTTTTACGGTTTCGGCAAACTCCACCAACCGCTCCGTTGCATCGGGACGGCGGTTCAGCAACACATCCTCGCAGTATTCGAGCAGGTCTTTCGGAATGTCGTCGTAAACCGCCAGCTGCCCGGCGTTGACAATTCCCATGTCCATTCCGGCTTTGATGGCGTAGTACAGAAAAACCGAGTGCATGGCTTCCCGCACCACTTCATTGCCCCGGAACGAAAACGAAATGTTGGACACCCCACCGCTCACCTTCGCCAGCGGCAGGTTTTCCTTGATCCAGCGCGTGGCATTGATGAAGTCAACGGCGTAGTTGTTGTGTTCTTCAATACCGGTGGCAACCGTCAGAATATTGGGGTCAAAAATGATGTCCTGCGCCGAAAAACCGACTTTATCAATCAACGTTCGGTAGGCGCGCTCGCAAATCTCAATCCGCCGTTCGTAGTTGTCGGCCTGGCCGGTTTCGTCGAACGCCATCACCACCGCTGCGGCCCCGTAGCGCTTGATCAGTCGGGCCCGCTCAATGAATGCTTCTTCGCCTTCTTTCAGCGAAATCGAGTTCACAATCGCTTTGCCCTGCACGCACTTCAACCCGGCCTCGATGACCTCCCACTTGGAGGAATCGATCATGATGGGCACGCGCGCAATATCCGGTTCCGACGCAATCAGGTTCAGGAAGGTCGTCATCACCTCCACCGAATCCAGCATTCCTTCGTCCATGTTCACGTCGATGACCTGCGCGCCGTTCTCCACCTGCTGCCGGGCCACGGCCAGGGCCGCGTCGTAATCCCCGGTTTTGATCAGCCGCGCAAACGCCTTCGACCCGGTTACGTTGGTCCGTTCGCCGACGTTCACAAAGTTGGTCAGTTCCGTAATTTTCAACGGCTCCAGACCACTCAGTTTCTGGTACGGTTCCGGCTGCGGTTTGCGACGGGGCGGGTAGTTGGCTACGGCTTTGGCAATGGCCTGAATGTGGTCCGGCGTTGAACCGCAGCACCCGCCCACGATATTCACAAAACCGTCTTTCACGAACCCTTCCACCTGAGCCGCCATTTCGTCCGGCGACTGGTCGTATTCGCCCATTTCGTTGGGCAAACCGGCATTCGGGTAGGCCGAGGTAAAAAACGGTGATTCCTTTGCCAGCGTTTGCACGTACGGCCGCATCAATTCGGCCCCCAGCGCGCAGTTCAGGCCCACGCTCAGGAGCGGAAGGTGCGAAACCGAGTAAAGAAACGCTTCCGTTGTCTGGCCCGACAACGTCCGGCCCGACGCATCGGTAATGGTTCCCGAAATCATGATGGGCAAGGGCGTCCGGCCGGTATCGGCAAAGTATTTATCGACCGCAAACAGGGCGGCCTTGGCGTTCAGCGTATCAAAAATCGTTTCAATCAGCAGAATGTCCGACCCGCCTTCCACCAGGCCGCGCGTCTGCTCGTAATAGGCTTCCACCAGTTGATCAAACGTGATGGCGCGGTAGCCGGGATTGTTGACGTCGGGCGAGAGGGACGCCGTGCGGTTGGTAGGACCCATCGCCCCGGCGACAAAACGCGGTTTTTCCGGATCAAGCCGGGTAACTTCTTCCGCCACTTCCCTGGCAATCCGGGCCGACTCGTAATTCAGCTCGTACGCCAGTTCTTCCATGTGGTAATCCGCCATGGCAATGGTCGTGCTGCTGAACGTATTGGTTTCAATAATATCAGCACCGGCCTGCAGATACTGGCGGTGGATTTCCTTGATAATCTCCGGTTGCGTAAGCGACAGCAAATCATTGTTGCCCTGCAAATCGTGCGACCAGTCCGCAAACCGGGTTCCCCGGTAATCTTCTTCGCCCAGCTTATAGCGTTGAATCATAGTACCCATGGCCCCATCGAGCAGCAGAATGCGCTGGTGAAGAAGATCGGTTATTTTTTCCAAGATCGTGTATTTGTTATAGCTATAGATCACAGATAATCAGCCTTCTGCGACAGAAGGGTAATCAGAATAGACGGGCTTATCGAAGAAAGGAAGCGGGGTGCAGGCTTTCAACTTATCTTTCCCCGTTGGTTGCCGGGGCGGAATTTGGCACCTTTTTCAGGGGGCTGAATGGTTGCCAAGACATCACTGGGTCCAATCCCTCCGTCTTTCTCGATAAGCGTTGTACAAAAATAAAAAAAGAGCCGGTTTTTGCCAAACCGATGCGCTTAGCTTCAAAACCGGCTCCCAACCGAAAAAATTCCCTACCAGGTCTGTTCGAGATCTTCTTTGGTATACAAATGATTTCGTTCGTGGTAGAGCGATGCATCCTGCGTCCGTTTGACCGACAACGGATTCTTGGCCGTGAGCCGGTAGAGCAGCGCAATTGGAAACAGAAACACCCAGAACAAAACCGTCAGGATGATTTTTCCGTTGATTGCGCCCAGGAGTTCGGCCAGTTTAAACCAGACCCAGACAATGCCGTTACCAACTGCCGGAATGGCGAGGCTCAACACCCCAATGGCGGCTGCGGCATAGAGCCAGTAAACGGATTTAAAAATAAAATACAAAACCACCAGTCCGGTGACGATCACCAACTGGGCTTTCACGCGATCCAACTGACTCATATGTGCCGTAGATTCCAATTAAAATAGCGTATAAATAAACGGTGCCACGGCCGAACCGCCACCAATAACCAGAATCGCCCCAATCAACAGCAGCAGCACGATAATCGGCGCCAGCCACCACTTTTTGCGCTGGCTCAAAAAGCCGAAAATGTCTTTAAAAAAGTCCATAGTAGTTTATTTGTTAGAGATAATTCAGTGCTTTATGGCAGCCTCGCGGGTCGTCATGGTGCGGTACAAGGCTTCACCAACCCGCTGGTTTACGGCCGCACTGGCGTGAAAATCGTTCCGGCCCACAATCCGGTCTTTCGGGTCAATGTCTTTGATCAACGAGCCCACTTCCAAAACCGGCACGTTATGCTGCCGGAAAAAATCAACCACCGGCCGGGTGTAGGCCGTCGTTTTTTCCAGATTGTGCGAAAACGGAAACAAAACAACGTAAAGCGGCACCTTATTGGTTTCGCAGTAGGTCGTAAACTGCCCCAGGTCGCTCAGGTGGCCGTTGATGATTTGGGGATCGGTATATACTTTTTTGGCATAATCCTCAAAAGGAGCCGCTCCGCTGCCGTGGGGTAATTGCCAGTAGATGTAATTGAGCAGGTAGGAATTCTTGAAGAAAAGCCGCAGCGGTCCCGGAAGATCACCAAAAGGCTGAAAAGCCGCCGGAACAACGCCGTTATCCTTGGCGACCTTTTCGATGTCATTGGGAAAGTACTGCAACACAACGATGTCGGGCCGAATGCCGAATTTTTGAAACCGGCTGTATTCGTCCCGCGTATCCGAACCCGAAACACCTAAATTATACACAACATACTCCTGATTGCCAAGCTTTTGCGATAGAATATTGGAATACCGTTCCTCCACCCGCTTCAGGCCGTGGCCAGCCGTGTACGAATCGCCCACCACCAGCACCTTCTTTTTGCCCGTAGTGTCGGCGTGTTCCACATCCCGGTAGCCGGCTTCGTTCACCGGGGGCCAGTACCGTTCAAACCAGATGTGCGACGCCAGGGTCAAACCGCCTTCGTGGCTCTGGGAAACAAACATGAAACTGAGTTCCAGCACCACCAGCAGACCCAAAACCGGCACCAGCATGGTGGCCGTATTGCTGAGCCACTTGGGGGATTTCGTATTCTTGATAATGCCGTAGTAGAAAATTCGCAGGATTTCCATCAACACCAGCAGCAACAGCAGCGCCTTCGCCAGCCGGATGTAGGCATTATCAAACATCGTATAATGAGGGTATTCGAAGGTAATTTTCAGCCGATCGGGGAAGTAAACAAAGACGATCAGAAAGCCTAAAAACCCTAATCGAAACAAACTACTAATGACCTTTGACATGGTGTGCTTTCAACGCAAAAACGGCAGCCGTCTGTGGAAATTAATCCAGTACAAACTCTTCCTTCCAGTTATCTTTTTCCTGCCATTCCGGCTGTTTCTTCTTATCAAACAGGTAATTACCCACCACCAGATAATCCATCTCGGTGCGCATAAAACAGCGGTAGGCGTCATTGGGCGTCGAAACAATCGGTTCACCCCGTACATTAAAACTCGTATTGACAATGACGCCGTAGCCCGTCAGCTTTTTAAAGGAATCGATGAGTTGCCAGTAACGCGGATTGGTTTCCCGATGAACCGTTTGGATCCGGGCCGAGAAATCGATGTGCGTAATCGATGGCAAATCGGAGCGCAAATGATACAGTTTGTCCCGAAGCGGCAGGCTGTCGTAGTTGCCCGGCAGCGGTTTCCGGCGTTCCTTCACCACTGGATGAACCAGCAGCATATACGGCGAAATGCCCTCATACTCAAAGTATTCGTGACAGTCTTCCGCCAGCACGGAGGGAGCAAAGGGCCGGAAGGATTCCCGGTATTTGATTTTCAGATTCAGTTTTTTCTGCATTTCCGCACTGCGCGGATCGCCCAGAATACTGCGTCCGCCCAGCGCGCGCGGGCCAAACTCCATGCGTCCCTGCACCCACCCGATCACGTTTTCGGTGGCCAGCAGTTTGGCAACATCCTGGCTCAGTTGCTCAAAATCTTCGTAGTGCGTGTAGGTGGCTTTGTATTTTTTAGCCATCAACTCCACGTCCAGCCCCGAAAACGTCGGTCCCAGGTACGAGCCCAGCATGGCGTCGTTCTGGTAGTCGACAATCCGTTCCTGACCAAAATAGATGTGGTAAGCGGCCAGGGCGGCTCCGAGTGCGCCCCCGGCATCGCCGGCAGCCGGCTGAATAAAGATATTCTTGAAAACGCCCGATTTCTGCAATTTGCCATTGGCCACGCAGTTGAGCGCAACGCCACCGGCCAGCACCAGATTCTCGGTATTGGTCAGTCGTTTGGCTTCGCGGGCCATGTTGATGACGATTTCCTCCGTTACGATCTGAATCGCCAGCCCGAGGTTGCAATGTTCGGCTTTCAGTTCATCTTCCGGATTGCGCTTCGGCATCCCGAAGAGCGCTTCCCATTTCTTCTCGTGCACCATCCGCAGGCCCGTGGCATAATCGAAGTATTCCTGATTAAGCCAGACCGAACCGTCTTCCTTGGCGCTGATGAGCTTGTCTTTGATCACGCTGACGTAGCGGGCAATATCCGGCGAATGCGGATCGCCGTACGGCGCTAGCCCCATCAGTTTATATTCACCGGAATTGACCTTAAAGCCCAGGAAGTACGTAAAGGCTGAATAAAGCAAACCAAGCGAGTGCGGAAACCGCAGTTCTTTCAGAATTTTAATTTCTTTTCCTTCGCCCAGCCCGATCGAAGCCGTAGCCCACTCGCCTACTCCATCGATGGTCAGAATGGCGGCTTTCTCGTAGGAAGACGGATAATAGGCACTGGCCGCGTGCGAAAGGTGATGTTCGGGAAATAGTAATTTTACGGGATTTTTTGAATCGTAACCTAGTTTTTTCAGCTCGTCCCGGATGAGTCTTTTTAAGAATAATTTGTCTTTCATCCAGACCGGCATCGACATTAAAAACGAGGCCAGTCCACGCGGGGCAAAAGCGTAATAGGTTTCCAGCAATCGCTCAAATTTCAGCAGTGGTTTATCGTAGAAGACAATGGCATCCAGCTTGTTAATGGTTGTTCCGCCGTATTCCAGACAATATGAAATCGCATTAGAAGGGAAACCGGGATCGTGCTTTTTACGGGTGAATCTTTCTTCCTGAGCAGCTGCTACAATTCGTCCATCCTCAATTAAAGCCGCAGCCGAGTCGTGGTAAAAAGCAGAGATACCTAATATAGTCATAAACTGTCAATTATCTTGCAATCTTACTTCATTAATCAGCGATTTCCAAAGGAATATAACAAAATCCACTCCTCATTGTATCCAACGGTAGCGCGGAATCGAACCGGCTGAACATTTTCCGATCGGCGCTAAAAAGCGTATATTTGGGCGTTTTAGCACCATCCTCCCTACGTCACTTTGAAAATTGCTGCCATTGATATCGGCTCCAACGCAGCCCGTCTCCAGATCTCCACGGTTCTGCACGTCGACGATGTAATCAGCTTCAAAAAAGTTGAATACGTCCGTTTTCCGCTCCGGTTGGGGCACGATGTGTTCAATTTTGGCGAGATTACGCCGGAGAGCGAAGTTCGTACCAACAAATTGATGCAGGTTTATAAACTGCTGATGGAGCTGCATGAAGTGGAAGATTACATGGCCTGCGCAACCTCGGCCATGCGCGAAGCCGCCAACGGGCACAAAGTAGCCACCCGCATCAAGGAGCTGACCGGCATCGACATTCACATCATCGACGGTCAGAAGGAGGCCGAACTCATCAACAACGTGGTGGTGCAGGCGCTCGACGAACGCCAGTTTCTCCACATCGACGTGGGCGGGGGCAGTACGGAGCTCAACCTGTACCTGAACCGAAAAAAAATTAATTCCAAATCGTTCAAAATCGGGTCTGTGCGCTTGCTGGAAGGCAAAGAAACGAAGGGGGCCTGGAATAAAATGAAGGAATGGGTGGAGGAAAACGTGCAGCAATCGCAGGATAGGGTGGCCGTTGGAACGGGGGGTAATATCAACAAGATTTTCAATCTCGTGGCCAAGGTTTCGGATACCACCACCCTGGCCGAAATTGAGCGAATGCGGAATTACATTTCGGGCTACAGCCTCGACGACCGGATCCACAAACTCCGCCTGAACGCCGACCGCGCCGATGTGATTGTTCCAGCCGCCGATATTTATATTTCCGTGATGAAATGGGCCGGTGCCGACACGATCATGGTACCCGATCTGGGCCTGAAAGACGGCATTATTCAATTGGTGTACGATCGCTGGATCAAGAAACAGCAGAAAAAGTCCCGGTAATTTCCAGACCTACCGCCCCGGAATTACCCCTTCTCTGAACGGCTTGTGTACAAGATCTTTCATGCCGAAAATCCTCTTCCGGAACAGTTTCCGCCGGTTTACCGCGACGGTTTTCTGTTCTTACAGGCGCGACACCTGCTTCAGCAGCCCTGCCGACCGCTGCATTATTTTGCGCTGATTCATCCAAAAACCGGGCGGGCCGATGCACACTGTGCGGTTTTTATCCGCGACGGCTGGGCTGTGAGTCCCTGTGCGGCCTCATTTGGTTCAATTGAGTTTTCGGAAGAGGTGCCGGACGAAGCGGTGGATCGCCTGATTGATGCCATAGTAACGTGTAGTAAAAAGTTACTACTGTCTGATAAAAAGTTACTAGACTCAGGTATTCGCCTAGTCAATTACCCGGACTTTTACTTACCCAATCAGGCGCAGCGGCTGCGAAAATTGCTACTGGCAAAAGGCTTCACAGTGGCCCAAGAAGAGCTGAATCAGCATATTCCGGTTACCGACCGCCCCTTTATTGACCTCCTGGACGCGCCAGAACGAAGGCGGCTGCGAAAATGCCGACAGGCGGGATTTACTCCCCAAATCTGGCAAAATCCGGACAGTGACGAATTAATGGAATTTGTTCAAAAAGCCCGAATCCGTAAAAATCTGCCAATAACTATTCAAAGCAAAGACCTTGCCAGCATTTTAGCCAATTTTGAGGATTTATACCCGGTTTTTGAAGTTCGGGATGGCAGCCAATTAATTGCCGTCTGTCTGGGAATTTGGATCACCTCCGAGATTTTATACTATTTCCTGCCCGCTGATCACGAGGATTATCAGTCGTTTAGTCCCTCGGTTCTGCTCATTGAATCGCTGTATCACCATTGCCAGCAAAACCGGATTTCCTGGCTCGATCTGGGCATTTCGACCAGTCGGGGTGTTCGGAATGAAGGTCTGATCCGCTTTAAGCGGCAACTGGGCGCAGTGGAGTCACCAAAGTTTGTGTACGAGCTGCGGTTTTGATTACCGCTGCCGCAACGCCCGCGCCCGTCCCCACAGCGAACCCACCAGGCCGTTGACATCCTCCGATACCCGCCACCACAAAACCAGCCCGGCAAACAATCCGGCCATCACCAGCGAACGAAAGGCGATGCTCAGGACCGTCAGCCCGAGCGAACCGCCCCATTCCGGCAGCAACAGCGACGCACCGTAGACCAACGCCAGCACGCCGACAGCTTTCACGCCCGAAAACGTAAACGGCAGAATTCGGAATAACAGCCACACCATGACCACTTTGCTCAGCGCAAAAATCAGCGTGGTCAGTGTGGTCGCCAGGGCGGCTCCGTTGATCCCGTAAAGCGGAATAAAATACGAATTAGCGCCGATGGCGATGCAGGCCATCACGATCATCAGGTAAGTGGCGTAGCGGAAATACCGGGAATAGTTGATGATTTCGCCGTTCACGCCGGTTGCCATTTCAAAGAGCTTCGCCGAGGCCAGCAACAGGACCACCGTTTTGCCCTGACGGTAGATTTCGGCTTTCGGCAGGATGCTGAAAATGCCGTCGATGTTGGCCCAGATCAGCAAAAACACCAGGCCGCCCGCCAGCAACTGATTCAGCGATGATTTATGGTACAGCTCCTGAACGTGCGCCATGTTATTTTGCCGCAACGAATTGGAGACCAGTGGTGTCGAAATCTGCGTGATGGTTTTGCGCGGTATTTCAATAATGCCGGCAATGTAGGTCGCGATGATAAAAATGGCGGCATCCTTGAGTCCTTCGCCACCGGACAGCATGGTTCGGTCGATGAAGTAGACGACCTGCGTGCCGACCCCACCCATGACGATGAACAGCCCGAAATACAGCATCTGCCGAAAAAAACCGCCTTTTAACTGGCTAAAATCAAACCGCAGCGAAAACTTGCCCAGGCGGTAAATGTAAACCAGCAGAATACCGACCGCCATTCCGTAAGACGCGACCATCAGGTACAGCATCCAGTCGAAATTATACCAGCCTAACCCGAACAGCAAAATCACCAGCACATTGGCCAGTTTCAGGTAAACTTCCCGGATAAACGTCGGGATGGCAATGCGGGCGTTGTTGCGGCAATACGCTTCCAGAACGGAAATGTAAATCCAGAAAATCGTCAGCGGCACCACCAGCGCGTGGTACGGAATCAAACCGGCGGATTTCTCGGCAAAATAATCTTTGATGGTTTGCTCAAACCCGAAATAAGCCGCGATAAACAGGCTGATGCCGATGAGCGGAAAAGCCAGCAGGAAACCCAGAAAACCGTTATTCTGCGTCTTGTCATCGCGAAAGTGCCCGAAAAAACGATCGGTGATAAACGGGGCGCCCAGGTGCGCAAAAGCCGCAAAAAGAATGCTGTTTTCCAGCAACAGCCGCGAAATCGCCAGTTGGTCGGCCGACAAAAAAGCGAGCGAAACGTACAACTGGTTGATAATCCCGATGCCGACGCCGATGTAGGAACCGACGCTGGCTTTCAGGCTTTGACGAATAACTATTCCCATCGGTTCTGCTTAAGCTCCCTTTCGATAAATCGCCACCATTGTTGCGCCGTCGGACAGAATGGGCAGGCGTTTGGCCACAAAGCGGGTGGATTTGTACACCAGCGTGGTCAGCAAATTCCGGCCCAGATTTTTTTCGAGCCACAGCCGGTAGCCCAGGCTCCGGTGCGTAATCGTCGCGGGTTCGTTGCGGGTTTCCACCACCGTCAGCCCCATCAACTCCCCGGCATAGCGCAGTGAAACCGGGTCCCAGAGCAGCGTGTGGTGGGGCGGCAGGTTCAGCGTGTGGTACGGGTCTTCCCGGAAGAAATAGGACGCATTATTCGGGACGCCAATCGCCAGCAAACCGCCCGGTTTAACGCACTGAGCCGCCTGCCGGAAAAATTCGCCGACGTTGTTGACGTGCTCAAACACCTGAAACGCGCAGACCACGTCGTACTGCCCGGCGTGCTGCTCCGCGTGAATTTTCACGTCTTCGTTGATGATATTGACGCCGATCTTTTTCCCGTACGCAATCGCATCGTCATTCAGTTCCAGCCCCAGCCCGACGGCCCCTTTTTCGGGCAACCGTTTCAGAAAAAAACCGTTGCCGCTGCCGATTTCCAATACCTGATCGCCCGTCTTCAGGTGTTGAAAAACCAGCTCGTGCTCCCACTTCCACGGACTGTAGTAGCCTTTGTAATGCTGGCCCAGATCGGCGTAAAAAACCGCATCGCCCGCCAGCGAGAACGGGTAATAAAACCGCAGCTTCGACGCGTTGCATTCGTAAATCATTACCTCGTCCAGCCCGGCAAAAAACCGGCGGACGTCCATGCCGAACTGCTCGCGATACCGCTGTTCGATGGTGCGGGCGTTCAGACTCCGAACGGGCGAAACATCCGGTGAGTTGGTGAGCGGTGAGCGTACGGTCATAGTTCCAGAATGTGTTTGAGAGCGGTGATGCGGTCGCTCATTTCGTATTCGCTGATCATTTTCTGACGGGCGTTCCGGCCCAGTTCACCGGCCAGTTTTGGCTCGTCGATCAACTGAATCATGTAATTTGCCATCGCCTGGTAATCGCCTTCTTCAACCAGAAAACCGGTCACGCCGTGCTCGACGGCTTCCTTGATTCCGGCGTGGCGCGTACTGACGATGGGCAAGCCAGCCGCCGACGCTTCCAATACGGTATTGGGGGTGCCTTCCGAATCGCCGTTCGCCGGATTGACCATGGAATGCTGGGCGTAAAGCCGGGCTTTCCGATGCCATTCCGCAATTTCCTCGGCCGGTTTTACGCCCGGCAAACGAACGGCGTATTTGAGTTGCAGGTCATCGACCAGTTTTTTACAGGTGTCCAGCAGTTCGCCGGTGCCAATCATCACCAGCTTCGCGTCGGGATGGCGGTCCAGCACTTTGTCGAACGCCCGAATGGTCAGTTGCGGGGCTTTTTTTGCCGTAAACCGTCCGACCGACACAATCACTTTCTCCGCCTTTTCGGGTTCGGCCCCCACGAACAGTTTCGTCTCCACCCCGTACGGATTCCGGTGAACGTTGGCCGGATCGGCACCCAGGCGAATGAGTTGCTCCACCATGTCATTGGACACCGCCACAACGGCTTTGGCCTGCGCGAAAAGCTGACGGTATGGGTCACCGTATTTCCGCAGGGTTTCCCGGTCTGCTGCGTCGAACCCGTGAAAATGCACGACCAGCGGCACTCCGGCCTTCCGGCAAGCGGCCATTACGGCGCAGCCCGTCGGACCGTATTCGGCCAGCACCACATCCGGCCGGTTTTGTTGGAAATACCGCGTCAGAAAATGCGTGTAAAAAGCCGGATACAAAAATGGCAATCCGCGTTTCACCCCCACCCGAATCGGCTCGGCCAGTGGCATCCGGATGATCGTATCACCGTCCTGGGTGCGGTATGGTCGCCAGCCGCCGGAGAGCGTCAGTTCCGGTTTCAGGTGCGTGATGTGGTTGTAAATAAACGTCTCCGAAAAACTGTTTTTGTTCGGATAGGCAATGCAAAGCTTCATAATTTCCTTCCAACGACCAGATACGTACACGCGTCCTTGTCCTTCGTTTCCTGCGAGGTCGTTTTGTCAAACAAACTGATGGAAGCCTGCATCACGAGCGCGAACGGCGGCCACAGCCAGCGCGGTATTTTAAACAGAAAACCGTCCTGAAACAATTGCAGCCCCATTGCCGACCGCCCGATGATGCCCCGAAACGAAACGATTTCAAAGCCGTTGCGGGCCACAATCTTCTGCAAACCCGACGAGGTCCAGCGCCAGTAGTCGGTCGGGTCGGGGTGGTACATCCAGTAACCGTGGGTGGTCAGCAGCAGCAAACCGCCGGGTTTCAGAATGCGGCAGGCTTCCTGCAAGTAGCCTTCCGGATCTTCGACGTGTTCGAGCACCTGCGTCGAGAGCACTACGTCCACCTGTGCGTCGGGCATGTTGATGCGGCTGTCGGAACCAATGTACACATCGGCGTGGGGATTCCAGTCGAGGTCGATGCCGATGTACTGCACCTGTTCGGGCGGAAAAAGCGAGACGTACGGTTTGGTTCCGCAGCCGTAGTCGGCCAGTTTGATCCGGCCCGCTCTGGTCATCGGATCAATAAACGTCGTTTTGGCAAACTGGACCAACTCCCTCAGTTTCATGAGGTAATACCTTCGGGGATTGGTCAGTGGAGGTTTAATCCGGTAGTGCTCAGACGGGTCGTCCGGCATCGCTTCAGCGCGGATTGTTGTCATAATAAAGTCGAAACGTCGTGGTATCGCCCGGGCTGCTAATTCGTTGATTTTGCGGGGACTTGCCGGTAAGGCCGGTGCAAAGATACCACTTTTGTGCCAGTTGATCCGACGCCTTTTCGGCACAGATCGGAATCCTGACCGCAAAGAAAGCAGAGACGATGCAAATAATTGAGTAATCTTGCAATTAGTTTAAAGACGTACGGTATTCGGTTTACGGTTTTCAGGTTACGCCGGGCCGACGCTTCGGTGGCTGACGCAAGCAAAAGGTGAATGCGCCGGCCCGGCGTAACCTGAAAACCGTAAACCGTAAACTGAAAACCGCAATGCTCGCTCCCATTGTTTTATTCTGTTACAACCGCGTCGATCACCTGCGCGAAACCATCCGGTATTTAGCGGCCAACCCGCAGGCCAAAGACAGTGTTCTGTACATTTTTTCGGACGGCCCTAAAACCAATACCGCCACGGCCCAGGAAGATGCCAAACGGGTTCAGCAGGTGCGGGATTACTTGCCCGTCATTGAGGGATTTGCCGACGTTCGGATCAAAGCCGCCGAGTCGAATCAGGGGCTGGCCAATTCCGTCATCCGGGGCGTGTCGGAGGTCATTGCGGAGCACGGCCGCGTGATTGTGATGGAAGACGACATCATCTGCACGACTGATTTCCTCGAATTTCAGAATGCGGCTCTGGACTTTTACGAAAACCATCCACTGGTTTTTTCGATCTCCGGGTATTTGTATCCGTTTACAATTCCTGCTACGTATTCCAAAGACGTTCTGCTGTTGCCCCGGGCGTCGTCGCTGGGCTGGTCGACCTGGAAAAACCGCTGGGAGCGGGCCGACTGGTCGGTGCCCGACTATGCCGACTTCATTCGCAATCCGGAAAGGCGCCGGGCTTTTTCGGCCAGCGGCAGTGATCTGATTCCAATGTTCGAGAAGCAGCAGAAAGGGCGGATCAGCTCCTGGGCCATTCGCTGGAGTTACACGCACTTCAAGCAAAAACGGTATTGTCTTTACCCCATCCGGTCGAAAGTAGAACACATCGGCTACGACGCCGGGACCAACTTTGGCCGGTTCAGCCGCCACCACAGCACAGCCCTGCACCAAGGAGCAATCCGGCTGACGGCGGACATCCAGCCCGAGCCGGACGTTGTGGGCAATCTGAAACGTTACTTCCGCCCCAGCCTGATCCGCCAGATCATCAATCGCTACAAATACGGCATCTAGCATTCGCCCCCAATCCCTGACGGGGTTGACCGTGGATAAGCCCGGGTGCAACCCGGGGTCATGGGGCTACGGGGACTACACGATCGGGCGCTGCCCCGCACTGCGTACAGAGCTAGCCAGAGTCAACCCCTGACGGGATTAGGGGCCTTGGCGGTTGGGGAGTTTCGATTCTGTGTGAGAGTGACTATTTTTGCCGGAATGCGGGACTGCTGCCTGCACCTTGATCACTACGGCTTTGACACTAACCGACCGCACATTCTGGCTTACTTACTGGGAATCGAAAGAAGGATTGCTTTTTAAGGTGCAGAACAAATACCCTTTCCTCCCCCTGATCCGGCAGCTGGTAGCGACCCACCCGATCCGTTCGGCGCTGGAGCTGGGCGGTTTTCCGGGCTATTATTCGGTCTGGATGAAAAAGCACCTGAATACCGACACCACCCTGCTCGACTACGTGGTGCATCCGAAAATTCTCCACGAACTGGAACGGGTCAACGGACTGCCGAAAGGCTCGGTGGAGGTGATCGAAACCGATTTGTTTCAGTATATTCCCCGGCAAGGGTTTGATCTGGTGATGTCGAATGGCCTGATCGAACATTTTGACGATACGGAAAACATCATTGAAAAGCACGTCGAATCGCTAAACCCCGGCGGCACATTGCTCATTACCCTGCCTAACTTTCGCGGGCTGAACGGCTGGTTTCAGAAAACGTTTGACCCGGAGAATTACGCCAAACACAACATCCAGTCGATGGACCTGGACCGGCTGCGAAAAGCGGGCGAGCGACTGGGCCTGAAAAATATCCGGGTTTATTACGACGGCCGGTTTATGCTCTGGCTGGAACGGGAACACGAAAAACCGCTGCTGGGCCGGCTGCTGAAAAAAATTCTCTGGCTGCCGCTCAAAATATTCTTCAAACTGGTTCCGATCGAAACCAAAGCGTTTTCGCCTTACATCGTTCTGACGGCCACCAAATGACGATTCTTCACCTAAGCACGTACCACCGGGCGGGCGGGGCTGCCATTGCCGCCAGTCGGCTCAATCAGGCGCTCAGCCGGGCCGGATCGTCGTCGCAGATGCTGGTGGCAGAAACGTCGGTGGACGAACCGTCGGTGGTTTCGCTGGCCCGAACGAGTTGGCAGAAGCGCTGGGCTACCGCCCGTTTTGCCCTCGACCGACTGACGTTTGTGCCCTATGAACGCAGCCGCAGCGTCCGGTTTGCCTTTTCCCCCGGCCTGATCGGTACGGATATCAGTGAACACCCGCTCGTTCAACAGGCGGATATTCTGCACCTTCACTGGACCACCTTTGGCTTTTTATCGACCCGGTCGCTGGGCAAACTGTTGGCGCTGCAAAAACCGGTGGTCTGGACCCTGCACGATATGTGGGCGTTCACCGGCGGCTGCCACCACAGCGGCACCTGCGAACGGTATCAGCAGGCGTGCGGCAACTGCCCGTTTCTGCGAAAACCGGCTCCTGACGATCTCTCCCACGGCGACTGGCTCCGGAAGCAACGCGCCTACGAGAATGCCCGCTTAACGCCCGTCGGTTGCAGCCGGTGGCTGGCCAGCCGCGCCCGGCAGAGCAGCTTGTTCGGGAAGCTGGCAGTCCAATCCATTCCCAATCCGCTCGATACCCGGTTATTTTCACCACTGGAAAAAACCGCAGCCCGGCAGGAATTGAAGGTATCGACCGACAAACGATTGATTTTGTTTGCGGCTGCCAAAGTCTCGGCGCTGGGCAAAGGCTTTTCGTATTTCCAGCAGGCGCTGGCCCGTTTGCAGCACCAATTAGCCCGGCCCGAGGAGGTCGAATTGCTGATTTTTGGCGGGGGGGATGAACGTTTGTTGCAGGAGCTGCCGTTCCGGTATCACTTTTTAGGCCCGCTGAGTAATTTGCGGCAAATCGTGGCGGCTTACAGTGCCGCCGATTTGTTCGTGATTCCGTCGCTGGAAGAAAACCTGCCGAACACGATCATGGAATCGATGGCCTGCGGAACGCCCGTGGTCGGCTTTGAGGTGGGCGGAATTCCCGAAATGGTGCATCACCAGCAGAACGGTTATCTCGTCAAATACCGGTCGGTGGACGATCTGGCCAACGGGATGCAGTGGATTCTGGAACAACCGCCAACGGCGTACGAGCAACTGGCCAAAAACGCCCGCCAGCACGTGGTGACGCATTACGACGAAACCGTCATCGCCCGGCGCTATCTTGCCTTGTACGAGGAGATACTAGTATAGTGATGAGGTGTTGTTCCACAGAGTTTATCAGAGCCTACCACAGTTTCCTCTGATAAACCCTGATTCCTTCTGATAAACTCTGTGGAACATCATCACTTTAGAAGATAGCCAGATCGCTTTTTTTCCGGCACAAAACCGCAAAGGCACTCGGTTTGATTTTCCGCAGCGCCGGCACGGTTTTCAGAACCTGCGTTTTCAGCCAGATGGCCCAGAACGCCAGATTGTTCGGTGCCGAATGGCGGATGGCGGCCGTATCGTAAAAAACCGAATGTTCGGCCAGAATTTCGAAGCCCTCGGATTTGAGCAGAAATTTGAACAGCGAGGGCGTGAAAATATTGATGTGGCCGTAGGAGAGAAAATGCTCGGTTCTGCGGTCGACGAAAAAGCTGAAGTCAATCGGTACTTCGAAAAACTGGTACTCCGAAACCCGGGCGATTTCGCGCAGCAGCAGGCGCGGATGCTCCACGTGTTCGATCACGTGCGAGCAGGTGGCCAGCGGAAATTCCCTGGCGCCGTACGGTATTTTATAGCCGTCGAAAAGCTGCACGTTCTGCAACGACGCCAGGCCCCGCTCCCGGATTCGGCCGGCCCCGCTTTCCGAGATTTCGAGTGAATACATCGCCGGGCAAAACCGGTTCTGGTCGAGTTGCTGCAACACCGCACCGTCGCCGGACCCCACGTCCAGCATTTTCGGAAAGTGGTAGGACTGGCACAGCCGACGAATGGTTTCGGCTTTCATCCGCGCACCCATGTCCCGCCAGGTCCGGTCTTCATCGGCGTATTGCGACCGGTAGGCGTCCTGAAGCGCCGACGAAGTTGTTGAATTCGTTTCCATTCAGTCGTTGGTTTCCCCGTAAAAATACCGTTTTTTTGCGAATTGCCGCCACGCAGCCATGCCCCTACTCTCAATCATCACGGTCACCTACAACGCCGAACGGTTTCTGGAACGCACGATCCGGAGCCTGCTCGCCAACCAGCCGGGCGAGGAGGTGGAATACCTGATCGTCGACGGCAACTCGAACGACGGAACGCTGACCATCGTCCGGAACCACGAAGACCACATCAGCCGCTGGATTTCGGAGCCCGATCGCGGTTTATACGACGCCATGAACAAAGGGCAGCAACTGGCGACGGGCGATTACATCTGGTTTATGAACGCCGGTGACGAGATTTACGACGCCACGACGATTGTTAAGCTCCTGACGGTGTTACGAAACCGCCCGGCCGACGTCTATTATAGTGACGCCCTGTTTGTGGACGATACCGGAAAACCGCTGGGTCTGCGCAGCCAGATTACGCCCCATTCCCTGCCGCACCACCTGAGCTGGCGCGATATGGCACTGGGCATGAAGGTCTGTCATCAGGCGTTTATCGCCCGGCGAAGCCTTGCGTCGGATTTCTGGATTGAGAACCTGAGCGCGGATATTGACTGGGAAATCCGGTGTTTGAAAGCGGCCCAAGAAATAGTTTATCTCGATTTCATTTTGTGTAAATACCTGGTGGGCGGTTTATCCGTGCAACGACACCGTCAATCGCTGGCCGACCGGTTCAAGGTATTGGCGAGGCATTTCGGAACGGCAACGGCGGTTTTGAACCACGTCCGGATTTTGGTTCGGGCGGTGCAGTTCCGGTTTGCCAAATAAGCCCGAGTTCGGCAGCAGGAGACCGCCGGTTTTTAGAAGCCATAGGTTCAGCCGTGGATTTATTCGATTCGGCTTTTCCAAATCGGTCAACGGGTCAACCCGTTACCCATTCTTAATTCATTAAAATGACACAACGACTCCGGTTTTTACTCGTATTTTGGCTTACCTCCTTTCAGCTTTTTGCCCAGACGGCGGGCGATTCCATTCCGACCGAACGACGGTATTCCCTGCAATCCTTCATCGTCCCGGCGGCCCTCATTGGCGGAGGAACCGCCCTGCTTGGCCATCCCACCCGCGAACCGTTCGACCAGGACCACCTGAGTTCGGCAGACGAGTATCTGCGGTTTGGGCCGTACGGTTTGCGCGTGGCCTTACAACTGGCGGGCGTGAAACCGGCGGTCAAACTGGGCGATGAAATCGCCGTTACGGTTTTGTCGAATGTGGTGATGGGGGGCGTCACGGAAGGACTAAAACGCACCATTCACGCGACGCGCCCGGATGGTTCCGACCGACGCTCGTTTCCGTCCGGACACACGGCGGTGGCTTTCACGAGTGCGGAGTTGCTGCACCAGGCCTACAAACACAAAAGTCCGTGGATCAGCATTGCCGGGTACGCCATGGCCACGGCTACGGGAATCCTGCGTGTGGCCAACAACCAGCACCACTGGGCCGACGTATTGGCCGGTGCCGGCATTGGAATTGCGTCGGTAAAAATCACATACGCCGTTTATCCGGTGATCAAACGCAGGTTGCAGCGGCCGCGGAAGACAAGCTCGCGGTGAGCCGTATCCGTTAGTAATCAACCCTTTATCAAACCTCTGTTTATGGATTGGTCTCGGTTATGAAAGCATTTTCTGTTTTACGCGAGGATTAAATTCGTTTTTCGTTGAACAGATTTGTCGGTTTGTCCAAAAATGAAAATAAATTTGCGGTTCGCGAGCGAAAAGCCGTCGATTCTTTTTTTGCACACAGTAAATTTAAAATAGACTTTTATCATGAAGCGCGTAGCTGTTTTTACTTCCGGCGGTGACGCCCCCGGCATGAATGCCTGTATTCGGGCGGTTGTCAGGGGAGCGGTTTACCACGGCGTCGAAGTGTTCGGCATCCGTCGGGGGTACAACGGAATGATTAACGGCGATATTTTTGCAATGACGTCCCACTCGGTTAGTAACATCGTTCAACGCGGAGGTACTATCCTGAAATCAGCACGCAGCAAAGAATTTATGACCCCCGAAGGCCGTAAAAAAGCCCACGATCAACTGCTGGCACACGGCATTGAAGGACTGATTGCCATCGGTGGAAACGGGACCTTTACCGGCGCCTTGAAGTTTTTTGAAGAATACCAGATTCCAACCGTGGGCGCACCCGGAACGATCGACAACGACCTCTACGGCACGGATTACACCATTGGATACGACACCGCCGTCAATACCGCCCTGGAAGCCATCGACAAAATCCGAGATACGGCCGACTCCCACGACCGGATTTTCTTTATCGAAGTGATGGGCCGCGACTCGGGTTACATCGCCATTCAGTCGGGGATTGCCGGTGGGGCCGAAATGGTGATGGTGCCGGAGGTACTGACGCCCATTTCGGAAGTGGTCGAAACGCTGAAACAAGGCTGGAGCCGCTCGAAATCATCGTCCATCATCATTGTGGCCGAAGGGGACGTAGAAGGCAATGCCGTGGTGCTGGCCGAGCAGATTCGGGATCAGGTCGGGGTTGACATTGATATGCGGGTTACGACGCTGGGCCATATTCAGCGCGGGGGCGTCCCGACGGCTTACGACCGGATTCTGGCCAGCCGCCTGGGTCTGGGCGCGCTGGAGGGGCTGTTGGAAGGTCAGCAGAACGTGATGGCCGGGGTGGTCAACAATGAATTGACCTACACGCCGTTTATTGATACCGTCAAACTTCCCAAACCGATCAACGAGGATTTGCTGCGAATGGTCCGGATTCTGAGCGTTTAGCGGTTACAGGCGGTTTTAAAGGTAGCCGACGATCCGGTAAGCCGCGTAGCCGACAAACTCGTGGATGAGCCAGTAGAAATCGTGCAGAGCGCCTTCTGAGGGCAACAAGAGGTGGTTGGGCGTATAGTCGCGCGCCCCCGCCATAATAACCGCCGAGTACGGCGTGACGGCAACGCTTTGCTTCTGAAAACACCCGATCGCCCGGCGCATGTGCCAGCCCGAGGTAATCAGCACCACCGCGTAGCCTTTGAACTGCTGCCGAAGCATAGGCGCCGAAAAAAGAGCGTTTTCGTAGGTATTCCGCGACCGGTTTTCCAGCACAATGTCCTGCGCCGGAACGCCCGCAATGGTCAGAAACCGGCGGGTCATCTGCCCTTCATCGCCCTGCTTCCGCTTGAAAATCCCGCCAATGCCGCCACTGATCAGGATTTTTTGAATCTGCCCGGACTGATAAAGCAACAGCGCCTGCGCGATCCGGTCGGCCTGGTCGCCCAGGTACAGGCGATCCATAAACTGCTCTTCCGTTTTCATGAGTCCGCCCGTCAGGATAACGCCCACGCGGGGCGTTGTGCGCGCCGGAAGAACCGCAGGCGGCACTTCCCACCAAATCGCCAACTCATTAGTGATAAAGCCGTTACCGGCCACCAGCAGCAAGACAACGGTCACCACCAGGGCTTTGCGCTGGCGGGCACGGTTTTTGGTGAACAAGGCTACCAGCAGGGCAATGGTTATCAGCCCCATGGGCATCAGCAAAAATGTCAGCGTTTTCGAAAGAAAGTAGAACATCGTGTATGCGAAGGCAAACGCCCCAAACGTTATAACTAGTATCTTTGTTTACCCAAACCGGGTCCATCAACCGCTCTATTCATGAACCGTCGATTTTGTTTCACGGCTTTTCTGCTGCTCCTGTCCGCACCGCTTCTGCGGGCGCAATCGTCCGAAGGTCACCTCATTACGGCCCGCATCAAAGGACTGGCGAACAAAACCGCCTACCTGGCCAGCTTCTACGGGCAAACGCAGTTTACGCCCCGGGATACGGCCACGGCCGATGCCGACGGGCGGCTGGTGTTCGACGGGCGCAGTGTGCTGCCCGGCGGTCTTTACATGATCGTGGTCGATGCCAAACCGGTTTTGCAGTTGGTCATTGGCGAACAGCGGTTTTCGGTGGAAGCCGATACCGCCAACGTGATTGCATCCATGAAGGTGACCGGATCGCGGGAAAATGAGCTGTTTTATGGGTATCAGCAATTCATGAGCAAAAAGTACGGAGAAATCGGTGCTTTGCAAAAACAGGGCGGATCGGCCGCTCAGCTGGCTACGCTGAAGAAGGAGGTTGAAGAGTATCGCAAGGATTTTCTGACCCAAAACGCGAATACACTCACGGTCAAGCTGTTTAGAGCCGCCGAAGAACCCGAAATTCCGGTCGCGCCGAAGCTGGCCAACGGTCGCCCGGACTCCAACTGGGTGTTTAATTATTACCGGAATCATTACTTCGACGGTTTTGATTTTTCCGACGGCCGGCTGGAATACACGCCTTTTCTGCAAAGCAAAATCGACCGGTACATGAAAGAATTGACGGTGCAGACGGTCGATTCGCTGATTCCGGCGGCCGATTACCTGGTAAACAAAGCCAAAGCCAACAAAGACATTCTGAAATACACGATCTGGTACATCACCAATCAATATGAGGAGCAGAAAAAGATCCTGAACACCGACGGTCTGTTTATTCACCTGGCCGAAAAATACTGGTTGACCGGCGTGATGCCCGTGAGCGACACCGCAACGCTGACCAGTATGCGCGACCGGGTGAAGATTTTGAAACCGCTCCTGGCCGGAAAAACGCTGCCGAACGTCAGTCTACAGGATACGCTGGGACGCTGGCGGCCGTTGCACGAAGTGAAAGCCGATTATACGGTTGCCTTTTTCTACGACCCCGAATGCGGCCACTGCCGGGAATCGGCGCCCTCGCTGAAAAAATTCTACGACAACCACAAAGCCAAAGGGGTGCAGATTTACGCCGTCGCCATCGGAAAAACCGAGGTGCAGTGGAAAAAATTTATCCGGGAATTTAAACTCCAGAACCTGCTGAACGTATTCGGCCCCAGTGCGCCGGTCGATTACAAAAAGAAGTACGACGTTTACTCAACCCCGACCGTGTATGTGCTCGACAAAGACAAAAAAATCCTGGCGCGACGCTTACCGGTTGAGGACTTGGAAGGCTACTTCCAGTTTCTGATGCAGCAGAAAGCCAGACAAAAACCGGCACCGATGAAAGATGCCAAGGCGAGTGTGAAAGGGAAATGATCGTCGGTACCTGGTTTTCAGGTTACGGCGTCACCCGGGCGCCCCACCGTAACCTGAAAACCGTAAACTGTTATTTCATCTTTGTTCGCTTCACCAGATAGCTCGTCAGAATCTGGTCGAAACCTTTGGCGATGTCGGCTTCGATGAAGTCGATGCGGTATTGTCCGCAGCGGAGTTTCAGTTCGTGGTAAAAGTTCTTCACGGCCTGCTGGTAATTATCCCGCACCTGATTGGGCTGCACTTTCACTTTCTCGCCGGTTTCCAGGTCGATGAATTCGTACGGCCGCTCATCGAACGCAAATTCTTCCTCGGTTTTCTTGTCCGTTACGTGAAAGATCAGGACTTCGTGCAGGTTGTGGCGCAGGTGCTGCAGGGCCGAAAACAGGTGATCGACCTCCGACACATTCTCGAACATATCGCTAAAAATCACCACCAGCGAGCGTTTATTGATTTTTTCGGCCAGTTGGTGAATCACCTCGGCGGCCGAGGTTTTCCGGAGCGGAGCCGGTTGCTGAACCAATGTATTCAGCTGCTGGAAAATCTTATGAACGTGCGAGGGCGTCGATTTGGTCTGCGTCTGAATGTCAATTCCCTCGGCAAACGTGGTCAGACTGACGGCGTCTTTCTGGCGTTGCAGCAAATAGGCAATGCAGGCTGATGCCAGAATGCTGAAGGTGATTTTGCCGTACCCCGGTTCGGGATAATACATCGTCGACGAGGTGTCGAGCAGCAGGTGGCAGCGCAGGTTGGTTTCTTCTTCAAACCGCTTGACAAACAGGCGCTCGGTTTTGGCAAACACCTTCCAGTCGATGTAGCGGGTACTTTCGCCGGTATTGTAGAGCCGGTGTTCGGCAAACTCCACCGAAAAACCGTGAAACGGCGATTTGTGCAAACCGGTGATAAATCCTTCCACCATCTGCCGGGCCAGAAACTCGACATTGCCGTATTCGCGTACTTTCAGTAAATCTACTTGCGTTGCCATAGGGGTAAAAATAAATATCGCGGCCGGATCATCAAAGTGAATCGATTCGTAGATTGTTCAGCCGGGGCATTAAATTCTCGGTGTCTGAAATGCGTCCGGTGCAAACTACCAATGATGTCAGTGATCCAACCGCGATACGAAAACGTAGTCCGCGCTTAAATGTTGTCGATGGGGATGAGCTGCGGCTCCAACGGGCTGTTCAGCGGAAACAACTCGGCGATGGCCGGGCTGATTGCTTTCCGGTTTTGACCAACAACCCGGATTGCCACGTTGGCGATGCCCGTTTTAACCATACCGAGGGCTTTGGCCGCTCCGTAGGCCAGGTCGATGATGCGGCCTTTGCCGTGCGGACCCCGGTCGTTAATACGAACCACTACGGATTGATTGTTGGATAAATTGGTCACTTCGACCAGGGTGTTCATGGGTAGAGAAATGTGTGCCGCCGTCAGTTGGTCGTTCTGATAACGTTCTCCGCTGGTGGTTTTTTTCCCATGAAAGCGTTTTGAATAGAAAGAAGCCTTTCCTTTCTGTATGAGACTCGAATGAGCCTCCGTTGATTTCATGCCGCCAAAAAGCAGCATGATCGATACGATTATACTCATACAGTTTGAGGTTTGGTGGTAAATAAAAAAAGGTTGAGCGCCAGACACTTACGCCCCACCTTTGCCGAAAATGTATCCACTTCCTACTTACAAAGATAGCAGCAACTGCGTAAGAAGCAATTTGTTTTCTTACTTTATTCTAGTGTTCTCTAAAAACAGTCCAGTTTAGGCTGTACGCTAAGAAAATTAATTTAAGGCAATATTTTTGCTTGTTATACTAATCCGCTTATTTTAGCGTTTAAATCACCCAAACCACCATCGATTGTGGAAGAAAAAGAGAAAGAAAAAATCTTTTCCAAGCGCGTCAGAGCTGGAAAACGTACCTACTTCTTTGACGTCAAATCCACCCGCGCCAACGATTATTACCTGACTATTACGGAAAGCCGCCGACATCCGCAGGGCGATGGGTTTATTTACGAGAAGCACAAAATGTTTCTCTATAAGGAAGATTTTGATAAATTCTCTGATGCACTGCATGATACCATTCAATACATAAAATCGGATTTAATGCCGGATTTTGATTTCTCCCAGTACGCCGTCAAAGACGAACTGGAAGATGTGGGCGGCAGCGATCTGAAATGGGACTGATTCCCGAACCTTTCTCTACCCCTTAGCCTCTGCTGATCCGGAGGCTTTTTTGTTTTTCGCCCCCGAATATCCGAACTTTGCGGAGCATTTGTGATTGAGGGATTGAGCGATTGAGTGAACCGGTATAACCTGTCATCCCTCAATCACAAATCGCTCAATCCCTCCATCAAAATTAGAAATTCATGAGTCTTCAATGCGGTATTGTCGGTTTGCCCAATGTAGGGAAATCGACCCTGTTTAATGCCATTTCGAGCGGAAAAGCCGAAGCAGCCAATTACCCGTTCTGTACCATAGATCCCAACGTCGGCGTCGTGACGGTTCCGGATGAACGCCTGGATACGCTGGAAACCCTGGTGAAACCGCAAAAAGTGGTGCCGACGATCGTTGAGTTCGTCGATATCGCCGGTTTGGTCAAAGGAGCCAGTCAGGGCCAGGGCCTGGGCAATAAATTCCTGGCCAACATTCGGGAAGTCGATGCCATTGTGCACGTCGTTCGCTGTTTTGAGGACGATAACATCGTGCACGTCGAGGGCCGGGTTAACCCGATTTTTGACAAGGAAATCATTGATATTGAGCTTCAGCTGAAAGACCTGGAATCCATCGACCGGAAACTTCAGCGCACCGAAAAAGCCGCCCGCTCCAGCGGGGACGCCAAGGCGAAAGCCGAGCTGGAAACCCTCCTGCAATACAAAAAAGCGCTGGAATCGGGCCTGAATGCCCGGGCCGTCACTGTGACGCCCGAAGAACGCCAGGCCGCCGTGGGAGAACTCCAATTGCTGACGGTAAAACCGGTGATCTACGTGGCTAACGTCGATGAGAAATCACTGCCAAACGGCAATCAGTATTCCGACCAGCTAAAGGAAATGGCCAAAACCGAGGGCGCGGAAGTGGTGGTGGTTTGTGCCGCCATCGAGGCCCAGATTGCCGAAATGGAAGATCCCGACGAACGGCAGCTGTTTCTGGAAGAATACGGTTTACAGGAGTCGGGTCTGGACCTGCTCATCAAGGCGTCCTACCGGCTGCTCAATCTGATTACGTATTTTACGGCGGGGGTTAAGGAAGTCCGGGCCTGGACCATCCAGCGGGGCTGGAAAGCGCCCCAGGCCGCCGGGGTCATCCACTCCGATTTCGAAAAAGGCTTTATCCGGGCCGAAGTTATCAAACTGCCCGACTACGTCCAGTACAAAACCGAAGCAGCCATTAAGGAAGCCGGCAAAATGGGCGTTGAAGGCAAGGAATACATCGTCGCCGACGGCGATATCATGCACTTCCGGTTTAACGTGTAAACCTTTTGGAATGATGAATGATGAACGATGCTGCGTCACTCCATCCATCATTCATCATTCTTAATTCATCATTCAAAAAACCGGTCGTTTCGCAGTTTTTGCGAAACGACCGGTTTTTTTGCCTCATAAGTTATGCCCGCAATGTTTGCAGAAAACCGCATCGGCATCGTGCCCTTCCCGCCCGCACGACGGGCAAGACTGCGTAGAAACTTTTCTCAGCTTCTCGGCGGCCTGCGAAATTTCCACCGTGACAATACCGGTCGGCACCGCAATGACGCCGTAGCCAATTACCATAACGAGGGAGGCCAGAATTTTACCGGCGGGCGTTTGGGGTGAAAGGTCGCCGTAGCCGACGGTGGTCAGCGTAACGATGGCCCAGTAAATGCTGGTCGGGATGCTGTCAAAACCGTGTTCTTCGCCTTCGATGATGTACATGACGGAACCGATGATCACCACCAGCGATAAAACCGTCAGGATGAAAACGCTGATCTTGCGCCGGCTGGCCTGCAGGGCACTCACGATAATCGAGGCTTCCGACAGGTATTCGGACAGTTTCAGCACCCGGAAAACCCGGAGCAGCCGCAGGATTCGGATTGTAAAGAGGTATTGCGTCCCCGGTATCAGCAAACTCAGGTAAGTCGGCAAAATCGCCAGAATGTCAATTATTCCCAGGAAACTCGTTGCGTAGTGCAGCGGTCGCTTTACGCTGACCAGCCGGAGAATGTATTCGATCGTAAACAGGATCGTAAAAAACCACTCGATGTCGTTCAGCAGGTCGCCGTAAACGAGCCGGACTCTGCGCATGCTTTCCAGCATCACGACGGTGACACTGACCAGGATACTGCCGATGAGGGCAATGTCGAAGGCTTTGCCGGCGGGGGTATCCGACTCGAAAATAACCTCATGCAAACGGAGCCGCCAGGACGTACCGGGGGGCTTGGGAGTGGATTCGGACATGGGCGTTGTGCATCAGTAGGTTGCTCTTCCGCCCGAAATATCGTAAATAAAACCGGTGGAAAAACTATTTTCGGGCGAAACGATGAAGCTGGCCATTGCCGCTACCTCGTCGGGCTCGCCCAGGCGACCCATCGGAATCCTGGCGGTCATGTACGCCAGTTGCTCGGGGGCCGTATCGGCGTTCATGGCGGTTTTGATGACGGCCGGCGCCAGCCCGTTGATGGTAATTCCGGCGGTGGCGTATTCTTTGGCAATGGCTTTCACCAGCCCGATAACGCCCGCCTTGCTGACCGAGTAACCCACCATGCCCGGGTTCCCTTCTTTCCCGGCAATGGAAGCGATCAGCAGAATACGACCGTATTGCCGGTCGGCCATGTGCGAAACCGTGTATTTGGTCACCAGAAAACTGCCGAGGAGGTTCACCGCCAGCAGCTTTTCGAAATCGGCGGTTTCGTAGGCAGTGATGTTGGTACTGGTTGGCCCGACAATTCCCGCCGAATGCACCACCACGTCGATCTGCCCCAAATCGGCCACGGTTTGCTCAACGGCCTGTTTCACTTGCGCTTCCTGCGAAATATCGACGACATACGTCCGCACCGGAATCGCCAGCGCCGAAAATTCCTGCGCCGTTTGTTCCAGCAAAACCGCATTTCGGTCGAACAGCGCGAGTGACGCGCCCTCCGCCCCCAGGCGTTTGGCAATGGCCTTTCCCAAACCGTCGGCGCCCCCGGTAACGACCGCAACCTGCCCCTGAAACCGGGCCGGGAATAGTATCGTGTTCATATTACTTTACCAGCATATAATAGCATTAACGCTAAGGCTTATAAATGATGAATGGTGAATGTAAAAGTATTTCCAGCACTTTTACATTCATTATTCATCATTTTACATTTAACATTATCTTTCACCCCCGGCGCTCAATTTTTCCGACCAGAAAAATGTACGAACAGGCCCCCACCAGGCCCAGTGCACCAATGAACACCAGTGCCGGTTTAAAATCGCCGTCTTTCGCCAGATAACCGATCACGATCGGAACCACAATCGACGCCAGGTTTCCCATGAAATTGAAAACCCCACCAGTTAGGCCAATCAGGTGTTTGGGAGCCAATAAGGACACGAAAACCCAGGAAATCAGGGCCATGCCGGCGCCGAAAAAGGAAAATGACATAAAGAAAATCACCAGCGCCGTATCATTGGTGTAATTGGCGCCCACCAGACTGACCGAAAAAATCAACCCGATGATGATGGGCATTTTACGGGCCGCACTGACCGACCAGCCTTTTTTCACCAGGTTATCGGATAAAAAACCGGATAAGAGCACCCCAGCGCAGGCCGACAGAAAGGGGATCGAGGCCAAATAACCGGATTTGATGAAATCCAGCCCCCGGTATTTGACCAGGTAGGTGGGAAACCAGGTCAGGAAAAACCAGAGCGTGGCGTTGACGGCAAACTGTGCAATATAAACACCCCACAACGTCCGGCCACTGAACACCAGCTTGATGTTTTCCCAACGCCAGACGCTGGGTTGCATCGTGCCTTTTTTCTGCCCCCGGAACAAACCGCCCCCTCCTTCAATGTAATCGAGTTCGGCCTGGTTGACGCCCGAATGGTCGAGGGGATCGCGGTAGGAAAGGTACCAGATGACGCCCCAGACCAAACCGACCAAACCCGTAATGAGAAACAGCCCTTTCCAGCCCGCATACACCTGAATGGTGACCAAAACCGGGGTCAGAAACGCCAGGCCGATGAACTGGCCCGACACGTACATGGCCGTCGCGGCTGCCCGCTCGTTGTCCGGAAACCAACTGGTGACGATCCGGTTGTTAATCGGATAGGAAGGGGCTTCGAAGGCCCCCGTTGCCAGCCGAAGCGCGAACAGGCTGGCAAAACCCCGGGCAAAACCCTGAAACACGGTCGTCATTGACCAGGTGATGAGACAGAAGGCATACAGAACCCGGGGGCTATACCGGTCGGCAACCAGCCCCCCCGGAATCTGCAAAACCGCATACGTCCAGCCAAACGCCGAAAAGATGTAGCCCATCTGGACTGGCGACAGCTCCAGATCTTTGCTCAGGCTGGCCGCAGCGACGGACAGATTACTCCGGTCCAGGTAATTGATCACCACATTGATAAACACGAGCGCCAGCATGCCATAACGGACCCGGGATTTCTGCGCCCTGCCAATAACTTGTTCCATTTTTCGGGGTTTGGTTTAGGATGATACGGTATTCCGGAAACCGGTACACTATTTTGCCGTCCAGCCCCCGTCGACGGTGAGCAGGGAGCCAATCATGTAGGTGGCGGCATCGCTGGCAAGGAAAATGGCCGCGCCCTGAATCTCCCGGAGTTCGCCCCAGCGCCCCAGCGCCGTGGCCCCCACGACGAACTTTTTCCCTTCTTCGGTATCGGCAATCGGCACATTCATATCCGTCAGAAACGGACCGGGGCAAATGGCGTTGACGGTGATGTTATGAGGAGCCAGTTCCAACCCGAGCGCCCGGGTCATCTGCACAATCGCCCCTTTGCTCGACGTATAGGGGGTTCGGTTCGATAAGCCAACCACCCCGAGCGTGCTGGCCAGGTTGATGATGCTGCCCCGGCCCGCTTTTTTCATGTGGGGTGTAACGGCCCGGCAGCAAAGCCAGGTTCCGGTCACGTTTACCTGCATGACCTGGTTGAAGTCATGGAGCGTCAGTTCGTCGATGGGTCCGCGGATGTTGATACCGGCGCTGTTGATCAGAATGTCGATCCGGCCAAAGGCATCCAGAGCGGCTTTCGCCATCGTTTCGGCTTGTTCCTGATCGGTAATGTCGGCACTGAACGCCAGCGCCGTTACGCCGAAGTCGCGGCTTAGCGCTTCGGCGGCCTGGGCTCCTTCCTCGGCATTCCGGTTGACGATCAGCAGATTCGCCCCTGCCGATGCCAGTCCGGCTGCCATTGCCAACCCCAGCCCTTTCGACCCACCCGTCACAATGGCGGCTTTTCCACTCAAATCAAATTGCTTAATACCCGGTAGTATTTCCTTACTCATTATTGATTAGTTTACGGTATACGGTTTTCAGTATCCGGTTTTCGGTATTCGGTTAACGCCGGGCCGTCAGCACAAGAATGAACTGGCGGGCGCCAGCCACCGAAACGTCGGCCCGGCGAAAACCGTATACCGAAACCGCAACCCCTTCCTTATTTAAGTCCCAGTTTGTTATTGCTGTACGAAAGGCAGGAAATGATGTTTTTCTCCTCAGCCGCCAGCCGCTCTTCGGCCGGGAGCTGGGCAAATCTGGGCAATCCCGCTTTGTATTCGTGCTGGTTGACCATGCGCAGGGTGCGGTCCATATCCGACTTCGGAATTCCCTCAAACGTAGCCCAGTAATCCGCTTTCCGGCACGGTATTTCCAGCGGATCGCGCGTGATCATTTCGAGGTTGAAGGTCACGTTCGGATTGTGTTTTTTGCAGATTTCCACCATCTTCGGCAGGTCGAGAATGCCATTACCGAGCGGCACTTCGGACAGCAGAAAACCGTCCGGATACGGCTGCACGCCCATGTCTTTAACGTGGGTCGACAGGGTATACGGCGCCAGCGTTTCGACCAGTTTCATCGGGTCTTCCAGCAGGGCAATGTTGTTGCCAAAGTCCAGCGTTACGCCAATCCACTCGCTGCTGATCGGTTTCAGCAGGGCCACCAGTTCGTCGGCCCGCCAGTCCTTGTGGTTTTCGACCGCCAGTTTGACCCGGTGTTTGCGCAGAATGGGTTCGGCCAGTTGGAGCGAGGTCAGCGCGTTTTTTTTCAAAGTCTGCCACTCATCGCGGGAATGGTAGGTTTCATACCGCCGTCCGGTCGAACACACCGTCCGCAGAATAGTTGCCCCGGCTTCTTTCGCGTTGATCACTTCCTGTTCAAAAGCCGCCACCTGTCCGGCATTTTTGGGAATGCCAATCGAACCTTCGAGGTACAGGCCGGTTTTTTCCCGTTCCTCCCGGACTTTTTTGGCGAAGTCCGCCGACCAGTCTTTCACCACCGTCTGCACCCCGCCCGCGCCAATTTGTCGGCAGTGGTCGATGAGTTCGACCGCGTTCGTAAAAGCGGGGTAGGTTTTACTGTCGGTTTTTGAATTCCAGCGGCTGGCGTACGAGTGCACCACCACGCCCATCGGTACTTCCTTCAAAAAACCGGGTAGTTTGGGCAACGAAAAGGCCATGGCACCGACGGCCGCCCGTTGAATAAAGTCTCGTCTGTCCATGCGGATTCGATTTAGGAATGGTTTGAATTGGGATCGACAACCAACGGTTTTATTTTCCGTCGGTTGCTTTGGCTTCCACCATATACGTATTCAACTCTTTGGCCGTCCACGGCACCACCCGCCCCTGCGACGTGACGCGCGTCATCGCGACGGTCCGCTTCCCGATTGGTCCGGCATTGTTTCCCCATTCATTCCGGATGTACATCAATATGGCGGTTATCGCGTTGTCGTCCATCGTAGAATGCGAAGGCATAACCGGCAGGATATCCGGCACATCATACACTTTTTTGGCCACTTCCACCGGGCCTTCCATGCCGTGCAGCAGAATCAGCGCCAGGCGTTTTTCGTCGCCCAGCACCCAGTCCGAAGCGATGAGCGGTGGCCCAAACCGGTTCAAACCGGCGCCGTCGGTGCCGTGGCAACCCGAACAGGTGCTCAGATAGAGTTGCCGGCCCGACGCAAACAATTTCTGTTCCTCGTCGCTCAACAGGTTTTTTTTGCCCGAATTCGCTTTCGCAGCCGCGTGGCCGGGCCATTCGAACAGGGCGGCCAGGTTGGCCAGCCGCGCCGGCTCGATTGTCGTATTGGCCCCCGCCAGCAGTTTGGGCGCGGCCGGGAGTTTGACCGGTTTTTTCGTGGTGCTTCCCTGAATCGACAGGCTGGTCAGAACGGCTTTTTCCTGCCAGCCCAGCGTTGGCTGCTCCAGCCGCGTCAGCAACGCCGTGAGTTCCGCCGGGTTCCGTTTCCGGACCACCGAGGTGGTCAGCATTTCCAGAAAAATTTCCTTCGACGGCTCGTGCGTTTGCCAGTGCGGGGCTTTGGTCAGGGTCTGTAAAAACGCAAACTCCTGATTCTGAAGACTACTGAGAGCCGCATCCCGGATCAGGGCCGTACTGCCGTAGCGGTTTACAATCCCGGCCAGCAGGGGATGCGAAACCCGGGGGTCCAGCGTCCCGGCGGTGAACGTCATCTGTAGAATCTGTTCGATCGGCGCTTTTTCCCACCCATTCAGCAGGTGCTGTTCCAGTTTGGTCCGCACGGTTTTATCGGTTTTAGCGATTGGTTCCAGCAGCCGCAGGGCCGTGGTGTTAACGAGGGCATCCGAATCGTCCAGTAAATTAAAAAGAAGGTCGGCGCTGCTTAGTTTCAGGCCGTCCAGCGTCCACAGCGCGTGAAACCGTGCCAGCGGGTTTTCGCCTTTCCGGGCCAGTTCCGTCAGCGGCTGCCGGACGGTTTTGTCGTTTCGTTCCACCAGCAAGCGCTGCGCCATATCGCGGTGCCAGCCGTCCGGATTCGATAATTCCCGGATCAGCTCAGCGGACGACGCCTTCGACAGTTTGGCCGGTTTTGCGGGTTGCCAGTTTTGGGGCACAATCCGCCAGATTCGCCCCCGGTTGATGGGCAGCACCAGGTGCCGGTTCAGCGTTTGTTCCCGCAAATACGGCGTTACGTATGCTTTGTGCTGGATCAGGCCCCGGTACATGTCGGCGACGTAGAGCGCACCGTCGGGGCCGGTCGCCTGGTGAACCGGCCGAAACCGCTCGTCGGTCGATGCCAGAAATTCCCGGCCGGGATGCGGATCTTTTGCACTCAGCAAAATACCGTTCTCCTCCACCTGGTTGCGTTTGATCAGATTTCCGGACGGTTCGCAGACGAACACGTTGCCGTAGTAGTCTTTGGGAAAAGCGGTTCCCCGGTAAAAAAGGGGCGAACAGGCCGCCGTAAATTCCTGCAAACGGCCTTCTTTGTCCAGCGTTCCGGGAATGTAACCCCGGTTGACGGCCGGGTTGGGCCGGATCGGATACACGCGCCGGTCGATGGTCAACCCGTGGTCGATGCCCGTGGTGGGGGTGTGATTCTTGTTCCGGGACAGGTAGTTGGGCGGCACCAGATCGGCGTGGAGCTGCGACCAGTTGTAGTTGTAGTAGAGCCGCCCCTCGTCGTCGTGGCTGATGCCCCACTGCCCCCGGAATTCGGTGCTGTCGCGCTCCCATTTGCCGTTGTTCAGTCGGTACCGAAGCCGGGATTTGGCGTTGTAATACCAGTTGTCCATGCTGCGCCAGAGGCCGTTTCCGGAGTGCTCGGGCAAGCCGCTTCCGGCGTATGTTGGATCGATCAGGCTTTTCGAATCGGCTTTCAGGTCGCCGTTGAGGTCTTTGGTCATCCAGAGCTTGCTGTTTTCGACCACCAGTGCGCCCCCCGGCACCAGCGCCAGCGAACGGGGCAGCACCAGACTATCCAGGTAGATGGTACTGGCGTCCATCTGTCCGTCGCCGTTGGTGTCTTCCAGCACCGAAATCCGGCCCACCGGTTTGTCTTCGCCGGCTCCGTCGATGTTGGGCATAAACCCCCGCATCTCGACCACCCACAACCGGCCGTCTTCATCAAAGGTGATCACCACCGGGTCTTCGACCATCGGTTCTGACGCGACAAGCTGCACCTTGAAACCCGGTTCGACCTGGAACGTCGCCAGTTCTTCGGCGGGCGTCCGGGCCGGCGACGGGCCCTCTTCCTGCATCTTCACAAAACTCAACAAGCCGCAAAGGCCGGCCCCAACCAGAAAGCTATAGTAGACGCGCTTGCGCATGAGACACAATTTGTCATTATTACATAATAAAGAAATTTTAGTAAAATACTACTCATTCGAAGCAAATAAACCGCAGTTGCTTCCGTCGGAAACCGGTGAAACCTGCCAGGTGTTTAAGACCTGACCGGTTTTGAAAAGTGTACTCCTCAAAGCCGGATAATCTTTTTCCGAAGAACGTGCAGGGCCGCCACCGTAAACGCGCCCAGCGGCACCGTTGCCATAATCCGGAGGTCTTCGGCAAACGTGGTGTCTTCGTCCAGAAACCGGAAAATCTGTTCGGGGGGATTGTGTTGGTACAGGCGGGTAAAAATATCATCGGCCGGATGGCGCCGGTATTGCAGCACGTTCAGCAGAACGCTGTCCAGATACTGCTTAAAATTATGCCGGAGCCACGGTTTTCGCCGTTTTGGTTTCCCATTGGCGACCAGGTTCTGCACGATCTCATACAAATACCGCTGGGTTCGCTGGAAGGTGTAGCCGGTCGACGGTTTGGTGTAGCCGCCCGCCGTCCCGATCCGGACGACGTGCTTGCCGGGCCGTTCGCTGGTCGGTTCGTCCGACATGGGGATGATGCCAAACTCGGTTTCCTGAATCGTGTAGGTTCCCGTATCCAAAAACCGGTCAATGTAATTGCTCAGCGCCTTTTCGTACTGGTCGTCCGGCAGCACCTGGTCGTTGAAAATGGTGTATTCCACCAGGGCCGTCCGTTCGTTGAAGGGCAGAATATACAAAAACCGGCAATCGCCGTGCTGCTCGACCCGAAAATCCATCATGCAGGGGCGGTTGACGTCAAAACACGGTTTTTCGGTCGTGATGGTCCAGCCCTTAAAATGCTGCAACAGGTTGTGGTTTTCGGGTTTGTTCAGCTTCAGCGTGTGGGTCGAATCAAAGACGTAGCTGGCGATGTAAGGTTCGTCGTCGGCAATTACAAAACCACCCTGGGGCGTGTCTTTTACCCGGTTGATGGTGGCCTGCCGAAATTCAATGGACGGGAAGCCGGCGAGGTGATCCTTGACAAATTCATAAAAATCAATGCCCCGCAGCATTTTATACTGATACGAACCGATATCGAGCAAGCCGTTAAAGGTGGTTCCGAAAAACGCGACGGTTTCCCATTTTCGGTAGACAATCGGCTCGAATGCCCCGGCCTGCTGCTCCCAGAAACACCAGGTCCGGTCGTTTCGGTCTTTATTTTCTTTGTCGAGAATCAGAATGGAACGGTCACGCAGCGGTGACAGGCTCAAGTAATACGCCAGACTCAAACCGGCCATTCCCCCTCCCGCGATGATGAAGTCGTACTTTTTCATTCCAGACAAGAAAAGGAAAAAGCAGGAAAGGAGCAAAAAAAGGAGAAAGGGATGAGAGCAGGACGGAGGAAAGGAATCCAACGGTCCTCTCCCTTCCTGCTCTCATCCCCTCTCCTGCTTTCTTCTGCTAGCTATACATTCACATGGCGCTCGGCGTGGTACGAGGAACGCACCAGCGGGCCGGACTCAACGTATTTCAAACCGCGTTTCAGGCCTTCTTCGCGGTACATCGCAAATTTTTCCGGGTGAATCCACTCAATCACCTCGTGGTGCATTTTGGTCGGTTGCAGATACTGCCCCAGCGTCAGAATGTCCAGACCGTTTTTGACCAGATCATCCATGGCCTGCAGCACTTCGTCGGCGGTTTCGCCCAGCCCGAGCATGATGCCCGATTTAGTCCGTTGCCCGAAGTCTTTCGTCCGGCGAATCTGCTCCAGACTGCGTTCGTAGCGGGCCTGCGGGCGCACCCGGCGGTATAGCCGCTCGACGGTTTCCATGTTGTGCGAAACCACTTCCTGTCCGGCTTCGATCATGCGGGTCAGGGCGTCCCAATTGCCTTTCGTATCCGGAATCAGCGTTTCAATGGTGGTCGTCGGCGATACGTCTTTCACCGCTTTCACGGTCTGGTACCAGATTTCGGCGCCCCGGTCTTTCAGTTCGTCCCGGTTGACGGACGTAATGACGGCGTGTTTGACCTTCATCAGCAGAATGGCTTCGGCCACCCGCCGGGGTTCATCGGTATCGTACTCGTTTGGGCGCCCCGTCGCCACCGCACAAAACGTGCAGCTTCGCGTACAGACGTTGCCCAGAATCATGAACGTGGCCGTGCCAGCGCCCCAGCATTCGCCCATATTCGGGCAGTTTCCGCTTTCGCAGATGGTATGCAGTTTATAGGTATCAACCAGTTTACGGACTTTAGCGTATTCCGGGCCAATGGGCAGTTTTACCCGCAGCCAGTCGGGACGTTTTTTCCGTTGTTGTTCAGAGGGAATTACGGGAAGTTCAATCATAGCAAACCTCAATCCTGTTTTTTACACAATGGATTTTCGAGCCGTAAAGTTCGGAAAAAAGAAGGAGAAAAGCAGGGAAAGAGGGAGAGGATCCAGGAAGCGAGGAGAAAAGGAAAACGGCTGCGCTTTTGTCCCTTCCCCCTTTCCTCCTTTTTCTTCCCTACCGCTTGTTACCGAAAAACAAGGTTACAAAACCGGAGGTGTAAACGCTGCGGTTATTGGCGTCGTTCATGATTACGACTTCTTTGGGAAAGGCTTCGGCCAGAAAACCGATTTCCAGGCCTGTCATGTTGTTGCGGAAGGCGCTCAGTTCGAACGCAACAGCCGCTTTGAAATTAAGGCCAACGGTCAGTTTGGATTTGTCGAAACCCTGAAAGAAGCTGCCGGAACCGACAATCAGTTCGGGCTGCAAAGTCGGCTCGAAGGGCCGGGTTTCGACCTGTCCGGGCCGGACCGAATACTGCACGTAATAGGGTTTGATGACGCCAATGGACGGCCCAACGGCCAGAATTCCGTTGATGGCAACTCCCTCGTCGGCCGTCCGTGTGAAGAGCGAAATCTCCCGGCCATACTGGGGCCGAACCACGAACAGATAATTCTGCTTGTTGTAAACGTACCGGGCTCCCGAATAGGGGGTTTGCGACTGCACCTCTTTGGGGTGCTTCACGTTAACGATTTCCAGGGCCAGATACCGAAACTGCCGTTTGCCCTGAAAGAGCGTGGGCAATAGTTTGGAGTGCCGAAAAACAAAACCGCCCAAGATTCCGGAGTTGGTATTGGTCGTGACGCCGTACGTGGTGACAGTCGTATACTTATCCTCATCGGTGTCGGTGCTCTGAGCCCGCACACTGCTCACCGTCAGCAGCAGGCCCATGATGGTAACTATCGGTAAAACTCGTGACACGGTCGTAGTAGAAACTTTTTGTAAGGATAAAAATAACAGTTTACTTTGACACTATGAAATTAGCATCTGCCTCCTTTTCAAAGCGCGGCCCTTTTGAAGTAACGGTTTGAGCGATTGGATGGTTGCGTGAAGCAATTTATATTTTTCAGTTTATTCGTAGACAATAACCGGAAATTAGTTTTTGGTACAATGCCAACTGTTCATACAACCTACCTGGGCGACCTGCGCACCGAACCCACGCACCTGCAATCCGGCACCCGGATCATCACCGATGCCCCTACCGACAACAGCGGCAAAGGCGAAGCTTTTTCTCCGACGGACCTGGTAGCCACGGCCCTGGGAAGTTGCATCATCACCACGATGGGCATTGTAGCCCGGCGCGACGGCATTGAACTTCCGGGCAGTGACCTGACGATTACCAAAGTGATGTCGAACGAGGGACCCCGGCGGATTGTCCGGATCGAAATCGATATTGTCATGGACCCGTCCGACGAGTTTACCGAAGAATTTCGGGCCAAGATGGAACGTACCGCCCACACCTGCCCCGTGGCCATCAGCCTGCACCCGGATCTGGAGCAGGTGATTCGGTTTGACTGGAAGGAAGCGGACCTGAAGGGCTTTAATCCGCTGACTTAACTGTTGGAAAGCCGGTTTTTGATTTCGGCCATTTTATCTTCGTAGGAAGCGCCAACCGGGATTTTTACGGCCCCGACGGTGATTTCGTTCCGGGTAATTTTCTCGATCTTCCGAAGCGAGATAATGTACGAACGGTGAATGCGCACAAACTGGTTTTCGGGCAGAATCTGCAGAATATCGGACAACGTCTGCCGGCTCAGGAGCTGGCGGTTTTTCAACACGAAAGTGATGTAATTCCCGTCGGCTTCCAGATACAAAATATCCTCTAAAAAGACTTTTTCTTCTTCGTAGCCGGTTTTTACAAAAATAAACGCTTCGGCCGTCCCGCTTCGTACGCTCTTGTTATCCAGTGCTTTGTTACACGCTTTCAGAAACCGGGCCAGCGGAAATGGCTTGAGCAGATAATCGATGGCATCGAGTTCAAAACCCTGGACCGCGTAGTCGGAATAGGCGGTGGTAAAAACAATCATCGGTACGGTTTGCAGGCAACGGACAAACTCAATACCCGAAATATCAGGCATTTTTATATCCAGAAAAATCAGGTCGATTTTGTTTTTCTGCAAATACGGAATGGCTTCGAAGGCGTCCGTAAAACCGGCTTTCAGGTCGAGAAACGGAACCTTGGCGGCATGCATCCGCACCACCTCCAAAGCCTGGGGTTCGTCGTCGATGGCAATAGCGGTTAACTGCACGGTCTAGCTCAGTATCGAATGGTTAAAGCCACAAAATAATCCTGCTCCGACGCCTGAAGGGCCAGCGTGTGCCGATCCGGATAAATCAGTTCCAGCCGTTTCCGGACGTTTTCCAGTCCGATGCCCGAGCGGTTTTTCTCCGGATCGGCCCCGGTAACCGGATGGCGCGAATTGTGAACCTTAAAATAAAGGGTTGTGCTGTCCAAAGTCAAGGTTACAAAAATCCAGGACGGATTTCGCAGGCTAATCCCGTGTTTAAAGGCGTTTTCCACGAACGGAATCAGGATCATGGGCGCAATGGACACGTCGCGTTCCGACTCCTGGATGGTCACCCGGATTTCGATTCCGTGCGATTCGTCCAGGCGCATCCGCTGAAGCTGGATGTAGTTCCGCAGGTATTCAACTTCTTTTTCCAGCGAAATCCGGTCCCGGTTGTTTTCGTGCAACATAAACCGCATCATGTCGCCCAGTTTCTGAATACCGTCGGCGGTTTTTTCGCTGTTTTCCTGCAAGGCGGTGGCGTAAAGACTGTTGAGCGCATTGAACAGGAAATGCGGATTGATCTGCGATTGCAAACCGGCCAATTCGGCGGACGTGTGCGAAACCTGCGTCTGCAACTGCACTTTCTCTTTGTTCAGCGACCGGCGCACCCAGGCAATGATAAGCGCCATCAGCAGGGGCAGCAAAAACACCAGGTCATTCGCCAGCGAATTGTAATAATGAAACCGGGTCCGCGCGCCCCAGAAAAGACCTCCCATCAGAATCCAGATCAGTAAACCCGCCAGAACGCGGCCCGGAAATCCGGCCGTGCGATAGTCCCGAAGGTGGGGTAAAACCGAGGAATAGAGGTAAGCCTGAAGCACATACACCTGAATCACCAGCGCCAGAACCGCCAGCACTTCGCGGACCGGGGGCTGCCAGAGCGTCTCGGGCAGGTAGACGCTTAAGGCAAAGGCTAGCAGAAAAACGCCCAGCGGAATCCAGATCAGCAGGCTGATGTACCGGAAATCCTGCCGAACCTTTTGATGAAGGTAATAGGCCAGTTGACTCAGTAATTCGTAGGTCAGCAGAATAAGGACAAAACCGGTGAAGTCGGCCAGCACGTTCCGTTTGCTGTACAAGGAGTAGATTTTCAGGCCAATAAACGTGCCCTGATCATCCACCCGGTAGCGAACCTGAAGTTTGCAAACGTGGTAGATCACGACGCTGCTGAGGAGCAGCAACACGCTTAAACCGGCGTATAACCGGACCTGTTCATCGTTTTCTTTGTTGTTCCAGTTCGGCAGGGTAAGGTAATGAAAACCGTACCAGGCCATTCCAAAAAGGACGACCCCGGCAATCAGCGGGAAGTTGTTGTTGAGCGTGTGATTATACCCCTCCAGATTGCTCCAGATGGAGGCCGATGACACCCGGTTGTCCTGAAGCTGTTCGACCATGTTGTCAATCCGCCGGACTTCCGCGATCAGCCGCCGGGTGACGTAAATAACCGCAATGCTGCCGGCAAACCACAATTCAAAGCGTCGGATTCCTCTTACTTCCCGCATTCTTTTTGTTTTTGAACAAAGCTAGGCGAGAACCGAAAACCGGTGGGTGAAATGGGGTAAAACCATCGAAAAATGGGATGAATACCGGCACTCAAAACCGCACTTATCCTTTGGGTTTTCTCCGAAATAAATAGATGTACTGACTGGGCAATCCATTGCCGGCGTGGGTGATCTGAAACGAAACAACTTCCCAGCCGTTTTTCGCCACAAAATTAACGGCCTGCATCACCGACCGAAACCGTTCGGTCGGGCGTCCTTTGGCGTCCAGGTTTCGGAGTTCATTGCCCGCGTTCGTCCGGAAATTGTCCTGCCCGTAATCCACGTACACGCTGGGCCGGACATCCGAATCGCAGATCACCTGGCAGTAGCTGACATCAATTTTATTGATATCAATCTGGTTGACAACCAATTGCGCGCTGGCCCTGAACGACCCGACGCAGAAAATAAAAAAAGCGATTCCCAGCTTCATCATACGGTTTTTACCGTATAACGAAGAAAACCGCTAATCGGGATGGATGATCAACTCTTCTTTTGTTTATTCGTCAGCTGCTGTTTGCCCGCGAGTTCCGTAAGCGCCTTGACCAGCCGGTCCAGGTCTTTGGGCGACGTGTAAACGTGTGGGGTAACGCGAACACCGTGGATGTCACTGAGTGAAATCGGCGTCGTGTGTATTTTGTAGGTGCCCAGCAACTGGCTTTCGAGTTCGGGGCCTTTCATGCCGTCGATGCCCACCACGGCCAGCGCCCCGGCAAATTCCGGTTTGAGGGACGTATGGAGCTTAATACCGGGTACGTCCTGCACTTTTTCGGCCCAGTAGTTTTTGAGGTAGTGCAGGCGCGTAAATTTCCGGGGGGCGCCAATCCCCAGGTGAAAATCAACCGCCGTGCCGATGGCCATTTCCGCGGCAAACGAGCGCGTTCCGAGCGACTCGAATTTCCGAATGTCGGCACCGTCGGGGTCGGTATTCGACAGCAATGCCCAGATGTTTTTGATTTTCTCTTTCCGGATGTACATCATGCCGCTGCCGAAGGGTGCGCAGAGCCACTTATGGAGGCTGGTCGCCCAGTAATCACAGCCCAGGTCGGGGACTTTGTAATCGAGGTGGGCAAAGCTGTGGGCGCCGTCGCAGATCACCTCAAGGCCTTTTTTGTGGGCCGCATCGGCAATTTTCCGAACCGGCATGATCTGGCCCGTCCAGTTGATGACGTGCGTTACGTGAACTACTTTGGTTTTGCTGGTGAAGGCACTGGTGTATTGCCGCACCAGCTCCTCTTCGTTTTCGGAGGGCAGCTTCAGGTCGAGCCAGACCAGTTTAATGCCGTCGCGTTTTTCCCGCTGTTTCCAGGCATTCATCATGTTGGGGTAATCCTGCCGGGTGAGCACCACCTCATCGCCCGCTTTCAGATCCAGTCCAAAAATAATGGTGTTCAGTCCTTCCGTGGCGTTACGGTTGATGGCCAGTTCGTCCGGCGAGGTGCCCGCCAGATCGGCCAGCTTGGCCCGCAGCGATTCGCGGCCCTGATCCAGAATCCGCCACATGTAATAGGTGGGCGCTTCGTTGCTGTATTGATAAAACCGGATGTGCGCGTCCTGCACCGATTTGGGCTGCGGACTCACTCCGCCGTTGTTCAGATTCAGGAGGTTAGGCGAAACCGTAAATTCCGCTTTGATCCAGGCCCAGAAGTCTTCATCCGTCGCCAGTTGCTGCGGACTCGCCGAACTTTCCAGCTGTTGAAACAACGCGCGGCTGGATTCAGTCGTGAAGTCAGGTAACACAAAAGGAGTAGCAGCGGCTGCGCTCAGTTGGCGAAAAAAGGTTCGGCGGGTCGTCATCGATCGGAAAGGAATGGGGCTTTTATCCTACAAGGTAGGAACAAAATGGGCACATCCGTACATCGACCAAAGAATATCAAAGCAAACTATTAAAATCTCCTATATTCTTCCGGAAAACCGCCGTTCAATAAAGGCCCATCAAATTTATTGGAGGTTTGCGTAGTTCTGGCAGGGTCTATGTGGAAACTACGCATTTTTCAAAAAGCGTACTTGTGCGCTAAAAGAGCCGCCTGCCTGCATCTACTTTTGTATCGTCATCCCTGACATATCCACACCATTCCCTATTACTAGTCACAACAAACTAATGAAAACGGTCTTGATTATCAGTACACTTTGCCTGGCGCTGGCCATCACCTTACGGGCTTCGAGTCAGAAAAAAATCACCCTTAAACAAACGCTGGAACAGCAGATTGCCTCGTACGTGCTGTATCCGGAAGTGTTGCAGCAGCTCGACAGCGAAGATTTTGTTATCATCAAATTTCGGGTCGACAGCGAACAACGGTTAGCCGACCTCCGCATTTCGGACGGTGACAACAAATCACTGAATGCCACGCTGATTAAGCAGCTCATGGGTAAAAAAGTCTTTCTGACGGAGCCCAACGCCAACGAACACCAGGAGTACCTGGCCAAAGTTCGCTTCCGTCTGATTTAAGGAACCACCTGTCCACTCCTAAAAAGCCGTCGGTCCCGGAGCAATTCGGGGCCGACGGCTTTTCCTTTGGTTTGTTTACAATCCCTTAAACGGAAGTCGAAATTCTTTTGCGGTTTTCCAGCATCACCCGGGCCATTTGCAGCAGGACGGAGAGAATGATCAACCCCAGACCGGCATAAAATACGGGCGTCAATTCCTTGTTCTCCTGGTACAGCGCCATCGCCAGAATGATCGTATAAACCGGCTCGAGGTTCAGGCTCAGGTTGACCGTAAACGCCGAAATCGTATTCAAAGCCTGCGTTTGAAGCAGGTAAAGCAAAACCGTGCAAAAAAGGGCCAGTACTACCAAGTACCCCCAATCCGACCCGGAGGGCCAAACCGACTCGACCGGAAAGAAATACAGGTATAGCGGCATCAGCAGGGTGAGGCCAATCGTTCCGCCGATCATCGAATAAACCGTAATGATTTCACTTTTGTGGGATTGGGCCAGCCGTTCGTTGCTGATGGTGTACAGGGCGGCCACCAGCGAAGAAGCGATTCCGAGCGTAATGCCGGTTCGGTAGTGCGAATCAAAACCGAAGATCAAGGCGATGCCGGCCAACGTTAACAGGCTCAGCAGCAGCTCCGATCGCTCGAATTTCTGCCGGTTGATGAGGGGTGCCAATACCGCCGTGAAAAAACCGGTTATGGAGAAGCAGACGACACCCACCGAAATATTGGAATACTTGATGCTGCCGTAAAACAGGATCCAGTGCAGTCCTAAAAGAAAGCCGGCGGACGAAATCCGGCCAAATTCTTTCCAGGAAACCGGTTTGAGTTTTTTGGTTAGCGCCAGCAGCACCAACAGCAGGAGACCGGCCAGCAAAATCCGATACCAGACCAGCAAGCCTTCGTTAAGCGTAATTAACTTGCCAAAAATGCCCGTAAAACCGGCCAACAGAATTGCTATGTGTAATTTAATGAATGCCTTTTTCATGAATAGACCACGATACGTTTTGATGAAATGAGAATGTCCCGACGAACACGTTCGTTAGACCACACCGGTTCGCGTGAATGCCCGGTGGATTTCAGCTAAACAACCTTACTGGGTGATGAAACAGGCAATAAGTATCCTCCTGGCGAGAAAATACCGCAGGAAGAGATTCCGGTTGCTTAGCTTAACGAGCGACCGGGGGTGAAAGAAGATTGGGTGAATAATCGGAGCGGTACATTCTTCCTGAAATTGTGCAGGCAAATGTACGACACGCTTATCAGAATGACAAAACATCGCCTATCTGCTCGTTCTGACTTCGGTTCCGGCGGCATAAAAAAACCGCATCGATGCAATCGATGCGGTTTTTAAGCAAGTGCTTATTTTACTATTGCGGATTTTTCGTGAAGGCAATGTAATCGGCCAGCACTTTGCCGCATTCCGTCAGGTACAGATCCTTTTTCGGACCTTTCTCTTCTTTCGGATCTTTGGCTGGCGTCGTTGAATCGTTGGTCGCTACGGGTTCGCCCGCCGACGCATTGATCGACTTCCGGCGCTTCTCGGCGTCGTCGCGTTCTTTTTTCCGCTTCGACTCCTGGAGCGAGACGACGGTTTTTTCCCGCGCTCGTTTCAGTTCCGAAAAGTCAGCAATGAGTTGTTTCAAATCCGTATCCGATTTCAGCCGCTGCTCGTAGCGGTCCCGAAGTTTGGTGATGATTTTCTCGTCCAGATTCCGGGTTACATCAAAGCGCGCGGAGGCAATCTGATCCCACGGCAAGGCGCTGGGTTGTGAGCTTTCGCCGTATTCTTCCGCGCTGAATGCCGACGGCAGTTCAATATCCGGAGTTACGCCCTTGTGCTGGGTGCTGCTTCCGTTGACCCGGTAGAATTTAGCAATCGTCAGTTTCACCTGACCTACTTTCTCCGGTTCTTTCAACCAGGTATTCAGGTCCACCATGTGCTGAACGGTCCCTTTGCCATACGTCTGGCTGCCGATGATAATACCCCGTTTGTAGTCCTGAATGGCAGCCGCAAAAATTTCCGAGGCCGAGGCACTGAAACGGTTGACCAAAACCGCCAGCGGGCCATCGTACAGAACCGACGGATCCGGATCGGTTTGAACCTCCACATCGCCCGTTGATTCCTTCACCTGAACTACCGGACCCCGCGAAATAAACAGGCCCGTCAGTGTAATGGCTTCGGTCAGCGAGCCTCCTCCGTTGTCGCGCAGGTCAACCACCACACCGTCAACTTTCTCGGTTTTCAGTTCGTTCAAATACCGCTGAACGTCACCGGTGGTGCTGGCAAATCCTTCTTCCCGTTTGCGGGCGCCTTCAAAGTCGCGGTAGAAAACCGGAATGGTAATCACGCCCAGTTTATACTTTTTCTGGTTCTGCGTAATTTCAATCACTTCTTTCTTGGCGCGCTGTTCTTCGATTTTGATTTTCTCACGCACCAGTTTGATTTCTTTCGGCGGAGCACCGGCGACGGCATCCATCGACTTGATTTGCAAGCGGACGGTGGTGCCTTTGGGACCTTTGATCAGCTTCACGGCATCATCAACCTGGTAGCCTACAATGTTGACCATCTGGCCCTCACCCTGAGCAACGCCCATAATTTTATCTCCCTTCGTCAGCAGTTTGCTTTTGAAAGCCGGACCACCGGGAACAATCTCCAGAATTTTGATGTAATCACCATCTTCCTGCAAAATGGCCCCAATGCCTTCCAGAGAGGCACTCATATCCTGATTAAACCGGTCGGCAACCTTCGGAGACATGTAATTCGTGTGCGGATCGAGCGATTCGGCAAACGAGTTCATGTAAATCTGAAAGACGTCTTCGGCCTTGATCCGGCCCATGTACCGATCCAGGTTTTTATACCGCGACTTCATGCTGTTGACCACCGACGTGTCAGCTTTGCCGGTCAACTTCAGTTCCAGCGACTGGTTTTTCAGCAACTTGCGCCACAGATCGTTCTGCTCGTCGAGGCTTTTGGGCCAGCTGGCTTTTTCGCGGTCCGTGTTAAAGTTTTCGTCAGTCGTAAAATCAAACGGTTTGGCGATCGTTTCCTGCACAAATTTATTGCGTTCCACATACCGTTTCCGGAACACATTGTAGATGTCGTAGGCCGCCGTCAGTTCACCGTTGATCAACTGATCATCGATGTTGTTGCGGTATTTCTCAAACGAGTTGACATCGGACGCCAGAAAATACGCTTTATTGCCATCCAGTTCTTTGAGATAATTGTCGAAAACAACCGACGACAGCGAATCGTTTAACCGCACTTTCCGGTAATGATGGGTCGTCAGCAAGCGTGCGACCAGTTGTTCGACATGTTCCTGCGAAACCGATGGTTTCAAATCATCGGCGCTTGGGGGCGGCAGTGGTACGGCCGACATCCCCGCTTGTGGACCCGGCTGAAGACTCAGCATCAGCACCGGAACCAACGTAATGAGGTACTTTCTCATACTTCCCTTTCTATGATTAATGTAGCACCACTATTCACTGGATGGCAGAATGGTCGAAATGAAAGGCTTAATGGTTAATCGTGTCGATTAACAAAAGCATTCAACCGTTTTCAATCATTTAAACCATTGTTAACCATCAAAACCACTTACTTTTTCACTATTTCCAACAATTCAATATCAAAAACAAGCGTTGAGTTGGGTCCGATCTGCGGACCGGTTCCCTGCGAGCCATACGCCAGCGCCGACGGGATGAACAGCTTCCATTTCGAGCCAACCGGCATCAGTTGCAACGCTTCGCTCCAGCCCTGAATCACCTGATTGACAGGAATTTCAAGCGGCTGTCCCCGTTCCACGGAGCTATCAAAAACCGTTCCGTCGATCAGCCGGCCGGTATAATGGGCCTTAACGGTATCGGTGGTGGCCGGTTTGGGTCCGGTGCCTTCCTTCACGATTTCGTACTGCAATCCACTGGCCGTGGTGTTGATACCCGGTTTCTTCTTGTTTTCAGAGAGAAACTGTTCCCCAATCTTTTTGTTGGCTTCGGCTTTAACCGATCGTTCCCGCTGAAAAAATTCCTGGATAATCCGGTTGGCCTGTTCCGGGGCAATTTGAGTGTTCTGCGACTGGAGGGCGTCCTGTAAGGCTTTGGTAAGGGCTTTGAGGTTGGCGTTGCCGAGATTTTGCGCTTTCAGTCCCAATCCCACATTCACCCCAATGCTGTAGCTGACGGAATCAATGGCATTGGCTAATTTAATCGGAGAAGCAGCTGCTGCGGCAGCCGGAGCCTTGGGTTGGGGCTTGGCGGCCGGTTTTTTCGTCTGAGCCACGACCTGTCCCGTTGCAAATACTACCGACAAAAGGCCGGCTACAGTCCATTGTTTAATCGTCATGTGAGCGTTACAAAAGTTGTATTCAAAAATGTACTTAAGGTGAAAACGTAAAGTTGTAGGTCAAAAGTTTGGCAATAGCAGGATTTTATAAAACAAATAATTGATGAAAGGTGGTGAGTCAGGGTCAGCGGCCAGGTCGGTGAGCCATTCCGGTAACGGACCTTGCCAGCTCCTCAAACTGGGATGCCCACAATTCACTAAAGTAAAAAACAAAAGTTAGTATCTCAACCCGGCGCTGTTAATTATTGTTAATTTTTTCGAGCCACGATCCTCTTCTCCCGCAAAGGGGTTTCGGGTGGTCTGCCAACCGGAATCAAAATCCCCTGGGGCGATTCTTAGAAAAGTCTAAAGTTTGGCGATGATTTTTCTCCATAAGGTCTGTTTTAGTGAAATTTAGTGCGTAACTTTGCACCCGAATTCTTAGAACCATCATAAAAAAAGATTCTTCCACTCATATGGTATCAGTTAGACCCGACGAGGTTTCAGCCATTCTCCGGGAACAGCTATCGAACTCCAGAACCACCACCGAACTCGAGGAAATCGGTACGGTCTTGCAAATCGGTGACGGAGTAGCCCGCATTTACGGACTCTCAAATGTCCAGGCCGGTGAATTGCTGGTATTTGAAAACGGATTGCAGGCACTAGCCCTGAACCTTGAAGAAGACAACGTCGGAACCGTATTGCTGGGTGACTACAGCGAGATCAAGGAAGGTGCCACGGTGAAACGTACGAATCAGATTGCGTACGTCAACGTGGGCGAAGGTATTCTGGGTCGTGTGGTCAATACCCTCGGTCAGCCGATCGACGGTTTGGGTCCGGTTGCGGGCGAAACGTTCGCCATGCCGCTGGAACGGAAAGCGCCGGGGGTTATCTTCCGCCAGCCCGTTACCGAACCGCTGCAAACCGGTATCAAATCCATCGACGCCATGATTCCGGTTGGCCGGGGTCAGCGCGAGCTGATCATCGGTGACCGCCAGACGGGTAAAACCGCCGTTGCGATCGATACGATCATCAATCAAAAAGAATTTTACGACAAAGGCCAGCCGGTTTATTGTATCTACGTTGCCTGTGGTCAGAAAGCCTCGACCATCAAACAGGTCGAAGCAACCCTGCGCCGGGCCGGTGCGATGGACTATACGGTTATTGTAGCTGCTCCCGCGGCCGATCCGTCGCCGATGCAGTTCTTTGCGCCCTTCACCGGTGCCGCTATTGGTGAATACTTCCGGGATACGGGTCGTCCGGCCCTGGTGGTGTACGATGACCTGTCGAAACAGGCCGTTGCCTACCGCGAAGTATCCCTCCTGCTGCGTCGTCCCCCCGGACGCGAAGCGTATCCGGGTGACGTTTTCTACCTGCACAGCCGTCTGCTGGAACGGGCCGCCAAGGTGATCAGCAATGACGAAATTGCGGCAACCATGAACGACCTGCCGCCTTCGCTGATTGGCAAGGTAAAAGGAGGTGGTTCACTGACGGCACTTCCGATCATTGAAACCCAGGCTGGTGACGTTTCGGCGTATATTCCGACCAACGTGATTTCGATTACCGACGGTCAGATCTTCCTCGAAACCAACCTCTTCAACTCCGGTATTCGTCCGGCGATCAACGTCGGTATTTCGGTATCGCGGGTGGGTGGTAACGCCCAGATCAAGTCGATGAAGAAAGTGGCCGGTACGCTGAAGCTGGATCAGGCGCAGTTCCGTGAGCTGGAAGCCTTCGCCAAATTCGGGTCGGACCTCGATGCGTCGACAAAACTGACCATCGAACGCGGTCGCCGGAATCAGGAAATTCTGAAACAGCCGCAGTATTCGCCGGTACTGGTCGAACAGCAGGTAGCCATCATTCTGGCATCCACCAACGGTTTCCTCGATAAGGTACCGGTCAATCGAGTGAAAGAATTTGAAGGGGAGTTTGCGCTGCAACTGAGCACGCAGCATCAGGCGACCCTCGATCAGCTCCGGGCCGGCAAACTGGATGACAGCATTATTGCCACCATCAAGAAAGTCGCCACGGAGTTGTCAGCTCGTTTCGCATAACGTTTAGATTCAGGAGTTTAGAAATAGGGTGGTTCGAAACCGTACTCAGTACGGTTTCGAACGCCCAGGCTCATCCCTCCACCACCAAAAACAATGCCTTCACTAAAAGAAGTACGAAGCCGGATTTCTTCGATCATCTCGACTCAGCAAATTACCAAAGCCATGAAAATGGTGGCTGCGGCCAAACTGCGCCGGGCTCAGGATAGTATCATTCAAATGCGCCCGTACGCCCAGAAGCTGAGCGAAATGCTGAGTACGGTTGCGGCCGGAGCCGAGCTGGCTGCCGAAAGTCCTTACAACCAGGTTCGCCCGGTCGAACGGGTGCTGCTGATCGTGGTGACCTCGGACCGGGGGCTGGCCGGCGCCTTTAACACCAACGTTATTAAAGAAGCGTTGTCGATTATCAACAACCGCTACGCCGAGCAGGCTCGTCGCGGAAATGTTGAGATCATGGCCATTGGCAAAAAAGGTGCCGAAGCCTTTCAGCGCCGGGGCTTCAAGGTGAACACGAAGTTTATCGACACGTTCCAGGCCCTGAGTTTTGCCAAAGTTCGGACGGCGGCCGAAGAAGCCATGAATGCCTTCACGACGGGTCAGGTCGATCAGATTGTGATTATCTTCAACGAATTCAAAAACGTTGCCACCCAGATTATTCGATCAGAACAATTTTTACCGATTGTTGCGGCTCCGACTCATTCCGCAACGAAAGCAGTCAACGTGAATTACATTTTTGAGCCTTCGGAAGAAGAAATCATTACGGAACTGATTCCGAAAACGCTGAAAATTCAGCTTTACAAAGCGGTTCTGGAATCCAACGCATCGGAACACGGCGCGCGGATGACGGCCATGGATAAAGCGACGGACAATGCCGGTGAACTACTGAAAGAACTCAAGCTGGTTTACAACCGGACTCGCCAGGCTGCCATTACAAAAGAAATCCTTGAAATTGTCGGTGGTGCCGAAGCCCTCAAGAATTAAGCACCACGCTGTTAATAAAAAAACCGTAACCCGAAAGGTTACGGTTTTTTTTATGGGCGATTCGTTGGTAAACGAACTATGTGTTGAGCGTCCCGAATAGCTTGCCTTCCTCCCTTTCCGTTCAACCCGTGATTTTGCTGCTGCTTTACTAAACTGGTAACTAGTGAATTGACGAAACAGGCATTTCAGTTCGACAACCCAAAACCGCCATTCAGGCTTTAGAATAACCGTTCCCCATTCTGTTGCACCGAATGGTTTGCTGCGCCTTACTTTTGAGGCCATTCACACTTCGCCAAAACCGTCTTTTCCATGAACATCGAAGAGGAAATTGCCAGCCGGTATACCTGTGTCAAATGCCGGAATACGGAAGTTAACATCAAACGGATTGCCACCACCGGAACCGGCCTCTCCCGAATTTTTGATATTGAGCACAACGTTTTTATTGCCTGTTCGTGCGCCCGGTGCAGCTATACGGAATTTTATGATCCGGAAGTTCTGGAGGGAAAAGACAATTTAGGAGCCGTCCTTGATCTGCTATTTGGCTAGTAACCACCCGATTTACGTTCAGAAAAACCGGGTATTGGCTTATTTTTTTACACCTCGACATCTTTTGTAAAAAAAATCTCCCATCTTGAAACGATTTTGCAAGATTAAATGTAATTACATTAAATGTCACTACATTATTAACACTAATCATTACAACAATGGCTACTACAACTGCTGAAACCACACTCTGGACGATTGACCCGGCGCACTCCGAAATTCAATTCAAGGTACGGCACCTGATGGTGTCGAATGTAACGGGAAAATTCAACTCGTTTGAAGGAACTGCCGAAACCACCGGCGATAGTTTTGAAAATGCCCGTTTATCATTCTCAGCCGATATCGACAGCATCAGCACGGGCACCGAACAGCGCGACGGCCACCTGAAATCGGCGGACTTTTTTGATGCTGCCAGTTTCCCGAAATTAACCTTCACGTCAACCTCCGTTACGAAAACTGGTGATGATACCTACGATATTACCGGCGATCTGACCATCCGGGGAACCACCAAATCCATCGTTCTGAAAGCCGAAGAAGGCGGCCGGATGGTTGACTTCTACGGCAGCACCAAAGCCGGTTTTGAGCTTACCGGAACCATCAAACGCAAAGAATACGGTTTGTCCTGGGACGCCGTTACGGAAGCGGGTGGCGTGGTCGTAAGCGACGATGTGAAGCTGATTCTGAACATTCAGGTGGGTCACCAATAAGCTATTTTTTTAACAATTTTTAACCACCCGTCACTCTCCGGCGGGTGGTTTTTTATTGGCTGATTAATATTGTCATTACACTTAATAAAGTGTTAACTATCAATATTTTACACTTTTCAATATCTTAAAAACGCCAACCTACAGATTCTTAAAAGAAGCGAACTAACTTCGTCCGGAATTAGTTATTTAAATGACGCAATACTAATGAGAAATCAACAAACGTTAACAAGTAGTTCACGTCATTTCGAACTCAATCTCAACAAATAAAAACCTATGAATATCAAGAGCATAATTGCCAGTTTGTTCATGTTGGGTCTGTTGGCAAGTTGTTCGCCATCCATCAACGTTCAGCATGACTACGACCCGAAGGTAAATGTTCGTCAGTTCAGCACGTTCCGGGTTGAAGCTGACCAACGCCGTAATGCTGACCCTATCGCGGGCAGTAACCTAAACCAGCGCCGGATTGCGGATGAAATTGAAACCTGGATGAAAGCCAAAGGCTACAAACCCGTTGTTGGCGGAGAAGCCGACCTGGTGATTCGTTTCTTCGCCGACTCGAAAGACCGCCAGCAAGTTCAGTCGAACAACACCTGGTCACCCTACTGGATGTGGTACAACCCGGGGTATAACAACGTCTACACGCGTCAATACGAAGAAAACCGGGTGGTGGTCAATGTTTATGACGCCCGCACGAACGACATCATTTGGCAAGGCTGGGCGTCCGGTCAGTTAAACCAGAGCAAAAAGGAACGCAGTCGTGATATGGCTTACCGGACTACGGTTCAAAGCATCATGAAACAACTTCCCGAAAGCGCTGGCTCCGACTACGGTTCCGCCAGAGAAAGATAAGCCTGAAACCAATCTGGTCTCCAGAAACCGCCTGATTCCAACGAGTCAGGCGGTTTTCTGTTTTAAGGAGTCTGCGCCAGCCAACCCGTTTGGCCCGCCCGGTCCCGAACCAGCTGGTACGAACCAAACACACCCAGAATATCGACCACGGTTCCGGCGGGCAGGGTCTGCATAACGGTGGCACCCACCCGGGCCGTTTCCAGCAAATCCGTACCAACGGGCAGCGGTGCTTTTCGCAGTAACCGCCGAACCGGCTCGACCACGCTGCTGGAAACGTAGCCCGTCACGCCATCCGGCAATTCGACCCGCAGCCAGGTGGTTGTGCCGCCCGTAATGGCAAAAGCTGACGAGCGCGGCAAGGCCCGCAAAATTGGGGCATCCCCGTTGGGCGACTGCCGCACCACCGCCCGGGTAGCCGATATCCGGACCGAATCGCCCAGGGTTTCAGAAGCAACCAATGCCTGCCGCGCCGGGCCCGTTCCGCGCCGGACAAACGGCAATGGATCGACCGCACCGGCGTTGAAACTGTAAATCCCAAAGTGCAGATGCGGTCCGGTCGTGCGGGCGTTGCCGGTGTTGCCCACAAAACCCACCGTATCCCCCACCGAAACCCGTTGTCACTGCTGAACCGCCTGTGAGTCCAGGTGAGCGTAATACAGGGTTTGATTCCGCCGGGAATCGGAAACGTAGACGACATTGCCGCCCAGATTGTTCGTTCCGACGCCGGAAATATAGCCGTCCGATGCGGCCAGGGCGGGGGTTCCGCGGGGTGCAAAAATGTCGATGCCCTCGTGCCGACGACGACCGGCATCGCGCGGGACACCAAAATAGCTGCTGATCTGCCGGCTATCGAGTCCGCGTACCGGAAAACTCAGGATCGGTTCACGGGTGATGGAAATGGTGTAGCGGCCACTGCGCAACAGTTCGGGTTGAATCCGGATCAGATGGGTTCGGGCCTGGCGAATTTCGATTTCCAGTTGGTTGGTATCGGCTTTGGCCGACGTAAGGCGGTTGGGATTCTGGTTGGCTTCGTTCAGTTCAAAAACGTCGATAAACACCTGCACCGGCTGCTGGCTCTGCACATCCACTTTGATGATGAATTTATCCCCCCGCTGCCCGTTCAGGCGGTAGCCGAGCGCAAACGGCCGGCTGGATGAAAAATAACCGCTTTCCCGGTACGGCGCATTGATCAGAATGGAGTCTTTCAGGGCCCGGTCGGCCGTCGCCAGCCAGTCGGTCCCCAGAGCGGTGCGCTCCAGCCGGGCATCGCGCAGCGACTGGGCGTATTGCTCATGCGGGGACACGGCCCGGAATAATTTCCCCGGTCCCACACTCGTACAGGCACCGAGTAAACCCGCTAAAAGAATCAGAATTAGAGTGCTAATGGAAAAGCGTTTCATGGTGAGTACCGTTTGCATACGTAACGACTACTCAACCGGCAAGGTTTGCAGAAACGGGGCTTACTTTCCCATCCAGATTTTAAAATCACTTACTTTTTCACGACTGACGATGGCCTCTTTTTCAAAAACCGGCTTCAAGGTCAGTGAAAGGCGGTTTCCGAAATACGGTTGAATCTGCTCCACGGTATTGTGCGTAACGATAACCCCCCGGTTGATGCGAAAAAACATGCCCGGATCAAGGGCTTCTTCCAGCTCGTCGAGCGTGTAGTCGATCAGGTATTTCTGATTGTTCCAGGTTTTGAAGAAGCTAAACCGCTCGTCGGTGAAGAAAAAGGCAATGTCCTGCACCTCCACCGAAAGCAGCCGCTGGCCCAGTCGCACCAAAAACCGCCGACGGTATTCCTTCGGTTGCTGGAGCTGTAGTTCGCGCAGGAGTTTATCGAGATTAAATCCCTGACCGGCGGGTTCGTTTACCTCCTCCCGACGAACTTTCAGGTCCCGGAATTTCTTTAAGCTGCGCTGTAAATCGTCCTTTTGAATGGGTTTCAGCAAGTAATCGATGCTGTTCACCTTGAAAGCCTGAAGCGCGTATTCGTCGTAGGAGGTTGTAAAAATAACCGTACTGTTGACTTCGACCTGCTCAAATATCTCGAAACTCTGCCCATCGGCCAGTTCGATATCCATAAAAATAAGATCGGGCGTGGTGTTGGTTTTGAGCCAGCCCACCGTGTCTTCGATACTGGCCGTCACACCCGCCACTTCGAGGCTCGGGTCCACTTCCTGCACCAGTTTCCGCAACTTCCGCACGGCCAAATCTTCGTCTTCTACAATCAGTACATTCATCGGAATTGATTTTCAGCAAACAATGGCAAGTAATTCTATTTCTCTGACTTATTGATCAAAATAACGATCGAAATGTTTTTTCTAGAGCCTGTATTGTGCAAACCGGTGGAAGAACTGCAAAACCGCCCCGAATTTCCCTTTCCTTTTCGCCCCGAAAGAACCGCCGGTGAGCACGACCAGCCGGATTGATTAAGCGGAAGAATTTCGTCGGGAAATGCCTCTTTTTTGACGCCTTCCGACAGCGGCTAGGCAGGGTCCCTATGCTTACTTTGTGCGAATAAACACTGATGAACACTTTAATTTTCCATTCGTATGAAAAAAGTCCTGCGTTTTTCGCTGCTGATCGTTGGCCTGCTGGTCGTAGCGGTTGTCGGTTTTATCAGTTTTGCCGCCATCCGGGGCGTTCCCGATTTCGATGCGCCGGTTGTTCAGGATCTTAAAATTGAAGCAAGCCCGGCGCGGCTGGCCCGTGGTGCCAAAATTGCGCAAATGCACTGCATCGCCTGCCATACCGGCCAGGATAACCACCTGTCCGGCCGACACATGAACGACCTTCCCGGCCTCTTTGGCACGGTTTATTCCATGAACATCACGCAGGATAAAACCGTCGGCATCGGAAACTGGACCGATGGCGAACTGCTGTATTTCCTGCGAACCGGCTTGCGGAAAGACGGCACGTTTGCTCCCATCATGCCCAAATTTGCCACCATGGCCGACGAAGATCTGAAGTCCGTCGTTGCCTGGCTGCGCTCCGACGAACCGCTGGTCCAACCGTCGGCGCAGGAAGCCCCCAAATCCGACTTCTCGCTGTTTGCCAAATTGCTCGCCAACACGGTCATTAAACCGCTGCCCTACCCGCAGCAGGCCATCGTGATTCCGGACAGCACCGACGAACTGGCTTTCGGGCGGTACGTAGCCGATGGTTTAGGCACCTGCTACGCCTGTCATTCCGCCGATTTTACGAAACAGGACGCCATTCACCCGGAGCTGTCGGCGGGTTATTACGGCGGGGGCAATGAAATGAAAACGCCCGAGGGCAAGCCGATTTTTACGGCCAACCTGACATTCGATAAAACCGGGATCGGTCAGAAATACACAAAACAGCAATTCATTCAGGCCGTCAAAGCCTGCGTTCGGCCCGACGGCAGCCTGCTGCGCGCCCCGATGTTTCCGCACCTGATGACCGACTACGAAGCCGGCGCGATTTATGAGTACCTCAAAACCGTGCCCAAAATCAAAAACGATATTGCGGGCAAGGAAAAAGAAGCGTTGGCCACTAAATAAAGGCGGTTTTACTCCACCGTAATTTCGTCAGCCGCCACCCAGGCCACCTGTCCGGCTTTGGGCATCCCGGCGGGCACTTTGCCAACATTTCGGGCTATTATCCGCACAAACCGACCCACCACCGGTTCAAACGTGAGGGTCGGACGGATAATAGCCTGTTTTCCCCGCTCCGTCGGATCAAGCGTTACGGTTTTAACGGCCCGGAAGGTTTGCCCATCGTCCGAAACTGCCACCTCCACCGCCTTCGGCAGCAAAATATTTCCGGCCGTTGCTCTGACCAGGCCGATGGTTACCGATTGAATGACCTGGGGCGTCGTCAGATCAACGATCGCGTTCAGATCGGCGGTTTTAATGCGGACCACGCCCTGCATTTCCTGTAAATAACCGACGGTAGTTCCAACCTGTCCATCGACCAGCACCGACGGTTCCGCGTCTTTGGGTGTTGTGATCGCCGTAGCCAGTTGCACGGTTTTTCCGGTTGCTTTCGAAATGCCAAACGTCCACGATTGAACGTCGCCAACGACGGTATCGTTGACCACCGCAACGGCTTTGACGGTCGTCGACTGCGCCAGAAGCAGGCGCTGGCGGTACGGGGCCGCCTGCGCCGTCGGAATGGAGCCATCCGTTGAATAGCGAATTTCGGCGGTGGGTTCCGGGGTTTCGAGCGTAACCTGCAAGCGACCATCCGCTTGGGGCTGCACGGCGGTTTTTACGGCATAATAGGCGCGGGAATAAACCGTGTTGAGGTGAGCCAGCCGGCGGAGCAGGGCCGGAAGCCGCTGCGTAAAATCCGCCCAGTTTTTCTGTTCGGGCGGTGTCCAGGCCAGTTCGGCCACCGCAGCCGCGCGCGGCCAGACCATGTATTCCACCTGCTCAGGCGTTTTCAGGTATTCCGTCCAGACCCCGGCCTGTATCCCCAGAATGCGTTGCTGAACCCCGGCGGGCAGGTCCGCCGGAGCGGGGTCATACGAATAGGTTTCTTCCAGGGGTGTCAACCGACCAAACGCCAGCGGCTCCTGCGCCCGGTCGCCCTGATAATGATCCAGATACACAAAATTTTCGGGTGTCATGATGACGTTGTGGCCTTTCTGGGCCGCCTTGATCCCGCCCGCCGTACCCCGCCAGCTCATCACCGTTGCAGCCGCCGACACCTGAATGGGCGGGCCGCTCCCGTCCATGATTTCGTCCCAGCCGATGATTTTCCACCCGTTCGACGTCACAAATTTGTCGATGCGGGCCGTAAAATAGCTTTGTAACTGATTTTCGTTTTTCAGTTTTAGTTTCTTCATCAGATTCTGGCAAAACGCACTTTGTTTCCAGGCGGTTTTGGGGCATTCATCCCCGCCGATGTGAATGTACGGGCCGGGGAGCAAGCTCATCACTTCCGTCAGCACATCCTCCAGGAACTGAAACGTTTTGTCGTACGGGCATAAAATGTCGCTGAAAATCCCCCATTTGGTGGCGGTTTCGTAAGGGCCCGCCGAACAGCCGAATTCGGGATAAGCCGCTAAAATCGCCAAGGCGTGACCTGGTGTTTCTATTTCAGGAATAATAGTTACATATTTGGATTTTGCGTACTGCACCACTTCCCGCACCTCATCCTGGGTATAAAAACCGCCATACGGCTGTCCGTCGAACGCCTGGGGATCGGATTCGTAGAAATGGCCCAACAGGGTTTCCCGGCGCTGGCCGCCCACCTGGGTGAGTTTCGGGTATTTTTTAATCTCGATCCGCCAGCCCTGATCGTCGGTCAGGTGCCAGTGGAAGGTATTGAATTTGTGCAGCGCGAGCAGATCGATGTATTTTTTGATGAACGAAACCGGAAAGAAATGCCGGGCAACATCGAGGTGCAAGCCCCGGTACCTGAAACGCGGTTGGTCCTCAATCCGGCCAGCCGGAACCGACCAGTTAACCGGCGCCGTCACCCGGCTTGCCTTCAATAGTTCGGGCGGCAACAGCTGGTACAGCGATTGAAGGCCGTAGAAAAAACCGGCGGAGGTGGTTGCCTCCAGGGCGAGTGTGCTGGATGTAATATCGAGCCGGTAGCCTTCCGGACCCAGCTTGGGGTCGTCAACGGTCTGGAAGGAGAATAAATGCCCACCCGGACTCGTTATTCCAGCATCCTGAATCCGGAGGGTCAACCCGCTGGCGGCCTGAAGCTGGCGGGCAAACTGGTCGGCCATCGTTTTCAACTCGGCATTTCCCGCCGGAATCCGGATGACCGTTGCCTTGTCGAACTGAAACCGCCCCTGACGAGCCTCAATTTTAGCGGGTTTTGGAACAATGGGATACGCATTTTTCGACTGGCCCCAGCCGGAAAAAGGAAGCAGCAAACCCAGCCACAGGCCGACGATTTTAAACATGAACAGGTATAGTTGAGTTTTTGTAACCAAAAGTACAGAAAACCGATTCGAACGTGCTACAAGCCTTCCTGATTATTAGCGTCCTGATTTTGACTTGTACGCGGTGCTGCGGCCAGACCATTACCCAGAAATACGAGATCGAAATTGCCGGCTTCAGCATTGGAGATATGACGGTTGCGCAGATCAGCAGCCCGACAGCGGTGGTGTATGATCAGATCAGCGACGTTGAATTCTGGTTCTTCGGAAAGATAAAAATCTCCTACAAAACCGTGTCCCGCTTCGACCCGGCCAATCGCCAGCTGTTGCGGTCGGACATTGACGCGACGACGAACCGGGGCAACTACCAGTCGGATGTTGTCTGGCAAAAAGACCATTACGACATCAACGTGAAGCAGTACAAGTACGAACGAAAAGCCGTTGAAACAAGCCCCATTGAGTTTACCGCCATGCGGTTGTATTTCGAAGAACCCGTGGGACGCACCCGGATTTTCGCGGAATATTTCGGCGATTATGCCACCATTGAACCCACCAAAAAAGGCAGTTACCGCATCCGGATCGACAACCGGGAAGACGAGTATTTTTACGAAAAGGGGAAACTGATCAAGATCGTCAAAAAGAATCCGTTCAAGAATTTTGTTATCCGCTTAGTGGACTAATTCACCTTTTCCCCTTTATTCTACTGGCTAATTGGCTTTCTGCAAAATATTCCAAATAAACCCCGGAAAGTTTCTACACTCGATTCCGAAAAATCAGCAATAATTTAGGTTATATTTTGAAATTTTCAATAATGTCAAAATTATATTTGCTATTATCCAATAAGTGCCTATTATTGCAGCATCAGTACTGACTACCGACAAAACCACCAGGCTTAAGTCATCTCCGGCAAACGTTCCGGTTTGCTGCCTCAAAACTCCTTTCTTAAATCGTTGAACAGCCTCACCGGCCGGGGAGTGCCTGGAACTATCTTGCTCTTACTCAACGCCCGTTTACCTGTAATTTGATTATTAACCTAACGTAAACCATGAAACAAATTTATGCATTATTGCTTGTCTGGACGGTTGTCGGCAGCCTTGGTCAGGTATGGGCTCAGGACCGCACCCTCTCCGGAAAAATCACCAGTGCGGCCGACGGGGCTCCCCTGCCCGGGGTCAACATCCTCGCAAAAGGTTCTTCGAAAGGCAGTGTTACGGATGCCGACGGCAACTTCTCGTTATTAGCGCCGGCGGGTACGAAAACCCTGGTTTTCTCGTACATCGGTTTTCTGACGCAGGAAGCGCCGGTTCCCACGGCCTCCAATACCGTCAACATCACGATGAAGGAAGCCACGCAAAGTCTCGACGAAGTCATCGTATCAGGTTTAGCCACGAGCGTCAAACGAAGCAATGCCGCCAACGCCGTCTCCCGGATCACGGCCGACGAACTGGTGGGCAAAACCCGCCCGGTTACGCTGGATGCCGCCATGAGCGGAAAAATTGTCGGCGCCAACATCGTGCAGAACAGCGGAGCTCCCGGCGGTGGTATTTCCGTCAAACTGCGCGGTATTTCGTCCATCAACGGAAGCTCCGAACCGCTGTATGTCGTTGACGGCGTGTTCGTTAACAACTCACAGTTCGCTACCGGCGCCGGTTCTGGCTCGTTCAGTGGGGCCGGAACCAACCAGGATCAGGCGCCCAACCGGATTTCGGACATCAACCCCGCCGACATTGAGTCAATGGAAATTCTGAAAGGGCCCAGTGCGGCCGCCATCTACGGAACGCGGGCCAATGCCGGGGTCATCATCATTACCACTAAAAAAGGAAAAGCCGGGAAAACGAAAGTGAGCTTCGGGCAGGACGTCGGTTTTTCGTCAGCCCTTCGGTTGCTGGGCTCGGAGGGCTGGAGCCTGGACCCGATCGGGCCGGAGGGGCAAAATAAATTCGACTACGTTTTCGGCAACGGAACGCCCGGCAGCGGGAGCAAAACCGAAATCGAACTCTGGCAGAAAGCCACGGCCGAAGGCAACATCTACGATTACGAAAAATACATTTACGGCAATACCGGTAAAATCAGCAACACCCGGCTGAGCGTCTCCGGCGGAAACGACAAAACCAAGTTTTACTTTGCAACGTCTCTGAACGACGAAACCGGCATTCAGAAAGGAACCGGTTTTCAGCGTAAGTCCATCCGGCTGAACGTGGACCACAAACTGGCGAAATGGATCGACTTTTCGATTGGCTCGAACTACATGCGGACGGGGGCGCAACGGAGTTTCAGCGGCAACGACAACCGGGGCGTTTCGATCGGTTACACGCTGGCTTACACACCCAATTACGCCCAGCTTTTCCCGGTTAACGGGGTATATCCGCTCTCGCGCTACACCGGCGACAGCCCGATTGCCATCGCCGAACGGACGATCAACGACGAGATGACCAACCGGTTTATTCAGTCGTTCACCAGCAATATTTACTTCCTGCAAAAGCCTAACAGTACACTGAAGCTGGCAATTCAGGGCGGTTTGGATTATGTCAATACGGAAGCCGAAGTATATTTTCCGGAAGATTTGCAGTCGCAGTTGACCCGCGCGACGCCCGGTGCTTCCCGCTATTCGAAAAACCGCAGTTTCAATACCAACCTGCAGGCTTTTCTGATTTACAACTGGCAACTGGCGGGCGGCAAAATCGACCTGACTTCCCAGGTGGGAACGGTGCGCTTAACGACCGACAACGATTTTAGCTGGATTCAGGGGGACGGCCTGCTGCCCAAACAGAAAAATCCGAACACGGGCAGCGTCCGGACGTTCAGCGAAACCTGGCAATCGTGGCAGGATGTGGGGATGGTGGCCCAGCAGGAAGCCAATTACCAGGACAAAATCATCGGTACGCTCGGCATCCGGTTTGATAAGTCGAGTCTGAACGGCGACAACCAGAAGTGGTACGGTTTTCCGCGGGCCTCGCTGGCCGTTAACATTGCCAAATTCGGTTTCTGGTCGTTTGACCCGATCAGCCAGTTGAAACTGCGCGGGGCCTTTGGGCGCACCGGGGGCGTTCCGGCTTACGGCAATATTTTCACGTCCCTGGGAACCACCATCATCGACGGTCAGCTGGGATCGCTTGTACCCACGAGCGTCGGAAACCCGACAATTGAGCCCGAAACCGCCCAGGAGCTGGAGTGGGGCGTCGATCTGGGTCTGTTCAAAAACCGGGTCAATCTGGAAGCTACCTATTATGACAAACAGGTTTTTAATCTGCTGAATCCCTACACTTTGTCGTCCGGAACCGGGGTTACGCAGTTCAATGCCTACCCGGTCGGCGATTTGCAAAACCGGGGTATCGAGTTGGGGTTGAATGTTGTCCCCGTTGAACTCGCCAATTTAACCTGGACTTCGTCAGTTCAATACTGGTTTAACCGCAGCAAAATCACACGGCTGGAAATCCCGAACACCACGGTGGGTTCCGGTTTCAGTATTTACGGGCGGAACCAACTGCGCCTGGGTGACTCGCCGACCCGCTGGTTTGGCTCCCCGAACGTGGTGGATGCGCAGGGCGTAGCGCAGGCGACCCGTTACGAAGATGCCCAGCCCCGCTACCAGATTTCGTTTTCCAACCAGTTTAAAATCTTCCAGCATTTCGATTTTGGCTTTCTGCTGCACTCCAGCCAGGGCAATTTCAACTCCAACCTGACCACCAAACAGAAAGATACGGGCGGCACGACGGTGGACTGGAGCCAGGTTGACAATCTGTACGGGAATGTGGGATTGCCCAACGGCCGCGCCCGGCTTCCGGCCAACCCCAACGTAACGGCCCGGGAATTCATTCAGGATGCCAGCTACGTGCGGTTGCGGGAGGTTTCGCTCTACTACACGCTGCCCAAAACCCTGCTGACCAAAGCGTTCGCCAACGTGGTGTCCAACATCCGCGTGGGTGCGTCGGCCCAGAATCCGCTGATCTGGACCCAGTATCAGGGCTACGATCCGGAAGTGTCCAACTTCGGCAATCAATCGGTGGGCGCGAGTGTCGATAACGCGGCCTTCCCGAACAGCAAACGCCTGTTCTTCCACCTGGCGGTGGATTTCTAAAAAGCCGTCACCGGAAGGATTTCCCTCCGCGGGTTTTTATCTCCTGAACGGATAAGCAGTATTTCGTAACTCCAACTTTACTGATCATGAAATTCTCTTTAAAACATATGGTTCTGCTGGCCGGACTCGCCTTTTTTATGCCGTCCTGCCGCTTTTTCGAGGTTGAGGATACCATTGACCCCAACAACCCGGCGCTTGAATCGATCCTGACCAATGCGTCGCGGATCCAGATCAATCAGTTGGGCATCGGCATTCAGTCGGCCATGCGCAACGGCCGTTCCAATCTGGTGCTGGTATCCGGTTCCATTGGCCGGGAGATTTACAACCTGGCGTCAACGGAGCTGACCTGGACCACCGAATTGCTGGGTACGACCAACGGCGGTTTCAGCGCTACGACCCTCTTCAACGGGTATTATGCCGACTTCGCCCAAACCCGTCGCCGGGCCGAATTTTTCAAAATAGCCGCCGAAAACTCCGCCCCCGGTGCGCTGACCGACGCCGAAAAGCAGGGCATTCGCGGATTCGTCAACACCGTGGAAGCCTACACGATGTTGAATATGCTCAACATGCAGTATAAAAACGGGATTCGGATCACCTACACCGACCTGTACAGTCCGGGCGATCTTTTAAAACCGGGGCCGTTTGTTACGTACGAGGAAGGTTTAGCCGAAATCCGGCGGTTGCTGGACGAAGGCGCGACGCAACTGGCTGCGGGCGGCCCGGCGTTTGGTTTTACGATGACGAGCGGTTACGCCGGTTTTAACACTCCCGCGACCTACCGGAAATTCAACCGGGCGCTGGCGGCCCGCACCGCCATGTACCAGCAGGACTGGACCGGGATGCTGCCGCTGCTCACCGATTCGTTTTTTGACCTCAACGGCGCGTTAACGATTGGCCCGAACTTCACGTATTCAACCACGTCGGGGGATGTGACGAACCCGCAATTCCAGCAAATGAACACCACGGCTTCGCCTGTTGTGGCTCAGCCCTTGTTTATTTCGCAGGCTGAAGCGGGCGATGCGCGGGTGGCCAGAAAAGTGACGAAGCGGACCTCGGCGCGGGCGCTCAACGGAATTATTGGCGAATACGATGTGTCCTTGTACCCCACCAGCACCCTGCCCATTTCGATCATCCGGAACGAAGAACTGGTGCTGATGTACGCCGAATCGATGCTTCAAACCGGCAAACTGGCCGAAGCCGTGACCGCCCTGAATAAAGTTCGGGTGGCCGCGGGTCTGAAAGAACTGGCGTCGGCAAAACCGGGTATCGTCAACGACAAAAATGCCCTGATCGACGAATTGCTGAACCAACGCCGGTATTCGCTGTTTTACGAAGGCCACCGCTGGTTCGACATGCGCCGGTACGGACGGTTGGCGCAACTGCCTAACGACCAGGCCACTCACAAGGTATATGACCAGTTGATCCGGCCGTTTGCCGAAGTACAATGGGACGCTAAAAATCCGCAGTAAATCCGAACCCCAAAACCGTATGAAACACGTATCGTTTACCCGATTATCCCGCAGGCTCCTGCTCGTCCTGGCCGTTCTGAGTTCGTTAGGCGGTTTTTCCCAGACCAACCAGAAGTTCGAGATTTCGTTCCCCGCTTCGATCAGTGCCAGTCCGCTCACGGGCCGGATGTTTCTGATTATCAGCCGGAAAGACAGCACCGAGCCGCGTTTGCAGGTGGGACGCTACGGGACGCAATTCTGGGGTGCCGATTTTGAAAAACTGGCCCCCGGAAAAACCGTCACCATCGACGGAGCGACGCTGGGCTATCCGATCAACGCCCTGAAAGATGTGCCCAAAGGCGAGTATTTTGTGCAGGCGGTTTTGAATAAATACACCGAATTCAAGCGCTCGGACGGCCACACCGTCTGGATGCACATGGATCAGTGGGAAGGTCAGCAGTGGACGCGCTCACCGGGCAATGTGTACAGCGCCGTTCAGAAGATCACGATTGATCCGGCAAAAAGCGAGACAGTCAGGCTGGAAGTAACGAAGGTGATTCCGCCGATTTCAGTTCCGGCGGACACCAAATGGGTGAAGCACATCAAAATTCAAAGCGAAAAGCTGAGCAAATTCTGGGGCCATCCGATTTTTATCGGCGCGACGATTTTGCTGCCGAAAGGCTACGACGACGAACCGGGCCGGATGTATCCGACGGTTTATCAGCAGGGGCACTTCTCGACGGCGCCCCCGTTCCGGTTTGCCGAAAATCCCGGCAACGAATTTTACAAGGACTGGACGGCCAGCGACGGCCCCCGGTTTATTGCCGTCACGCTGCAACATCCCTCACCCTACTTCGATGATTCCTACGCCGTTAACTCGGCCAACAACGGCCCATTCGGGGATGCGATTCACGAAGAACTGATTCCGGAAATTGAAAAGAAGTTTCGCTGCATCCGCGAGGGCTATGCCCGCTTGCTGACCGGCGGGTCCACCGGTGGCTGGGAGTCGTTTGCTTTGCAAGTCTGGTACCCGGATTTTTACGGCGGCACCTGGTCATTTGCGCCCGATCCGCTCGACTTCTGGAACGTGGAAGGCATCGATATTTACAAGGATAAAAACGCGTTTTACAAGGAATACGAGTGGTATAAAGTCCCGACGCCCAACACCCGCATTCCGGCCACGGGCGAAACCCGGCTCACGTCGGAGCAGCGCAACCTGATGGAACTGGTCAACGGCACCAAAGGCCGGTCGGGTGGTCAGCTCGACGTCTGGAGTTCGGTGTTCGGGCCGGTGGGTGCCGATGGTTATTTTAAACCGCTGTTTGATAAAAAAACCGGCGTGATCGATCCCAGCGTGGCCCAGTATTGGAAAGAGCATTACGATTTGCGGCATTACCTGGAAAAAAACTGGGCGACGGTTGGCCCGAAGCTGGTGGGCAAACTGAACGTAATCTGCGGACGGATGGACGATTTCTTCCTTAACTTTGGGGTTTACAAAGTTGAGGAGTTTTTGAGCAAAACCACCAATCCGGCCTACGGCGGTTCGTTCACCTACGGCGACCGGGGTGGGCATAGCTGGCGGCCGTATTCCAACGGAGAACTGCTCAAGATCATGGACGCGCACATCAAAAAGATGGCTCCGTCGAAAACCGCGACGCGTAAAGCCAACTAGTCAACAAACCCAATGCTATGAAAATCAGCCTGAAAATACCGTCCGTTCGCCAGCTCATGCTGCTGGCCGTCGGGACGGTTTTGGCCCGTCCGCTCCTGGCGCAGCCGTTGGTCAACAAAGCCGATTCGCTGTACATCGTCCAGAATTACACCAAGATGGAGCGAATGGTGCCGATGCGCGACGGCGTGAAGCTGTTTACGTCGATTTACGTGCCGAAAAACACCGCGCAGAAGTACCCGATCATGTTCGACCGCACACCCTATAGCGTCGCTCCCTACGGTGAAGACAAATATAAAACGTCGCTGGGCCCTTCGATGGCGTTTGCGAAAGACGGCTATATTTTTGTGTATCAGGATGTTCGCGGGCGCTGGATGTCGGAGGGCGAGTTTGTTGCCGTTCGACCGCACAACCCTAACAAGAAGAAAAAAACCGACGTGGACGAAAGCTCGGACACGTACGATTCGATCGACTGGCTGATCAAAAATATTGCCAATAACAACGGACGGGTGGGAACCTGGGGCATTTCAGCACCCGGTTTTTACACCACCATGACGGCCATCGACGCCCACCCCGCCCTCAAGGCGGTTTCTCCCCAGGCCCCCGTCACCGACTGGTACATGGGCGACGACCGGCACCACAATGGCGCGTTTTTCCTGATGGGCACCTTCGCCTTTCTGTCGTCGTACGGCCAGCCCCGGCCGGTTCCGACCAGCAAAAGTGGCCCCCGGTTTAACGAGTTCGGCACGCCGGATGGGTACAAATTTTACCTGAACGCCGGGCCGTTGTCGAACGTGAACGCGAAGTATTTCAAGGGCGAGAACAAGATCTGGCAGGAGATGATCGACCACCCGAATTACGATGAATTCTGGCAGGCCCGGACGCCCGTGCCGCACCTGAAAAACATCAAACCGGCGGTGATGACGGTCGGCGGCTGGTTCGATCAGGAAGACCTGTACGGCCCGCTGAAAACCTACGCGGGTATCGAGAGCCAGAATCCAAAGGCCAAAAACATCCTGGTGATGGGCCCCTGGATTCACGGCGGCTGGGCGCGCAGCAACGGCGACGTGCTCGGCAATATCAGGTTCGGATCAAAAACCGCCCCCCATTACCGGGAAAAAATCGAACTGCCGTTTTTCAATCATTACCTGAAAGACAGCCCCGACCCGCACCTGCCGGATGCGTCGATTTTCCTGACGGGTGCCAATGAATGGAAACAATACAGCCAGTGGCCGCCCAAGGAGTCGGAGGAACGGAGCATTTACCTGCACGCCAACGGCAAGCTGTCGTTTGATGCGCCCAAGGAAACCGAACCGGTGTTTGATGAATATTTAAGCGATCCCAAAAAACCGGTTCCGTACAGCAACGGTATTCAGATTCTCCGGGGGAGTGACTTTATGTATGAAGACCAGCGGTTTGCAGCCGCCCGCCCGGATGTGCTGGTGTACGAATCAGAACCGTTGACCGACGATCTGACCATCACGGGCAATGTGATGGCGAATCTGTTTGTCTCAACGACGGGAACCGATGCGGATTTTGTGGTGAAACTGATCGATGTATACCCCGATACCTCCAAAGCGACCAGCCCGATTCCGACGACAAAGATGGCCGGTTTTCAGTTGATGGTGCGGGGTGAAGTGATGCGCGCCAAGTTTCGGAACAGCTTCTCCAAACCGGAGCCGCTGAAACCGGGTGAAGTGGCTGAGGTGAAGTTCGATATGCAGGACGCGGCTCACACCTTCAAAAAAGGTCACAAAATGATGGTACAGGTGCAGAGTTCCTGGTTTCCGCTGGTGGACCGCAATCCGCAGAAATTCATGAACATCTACGACGCCACGGAATCCGACTTCCAGAAAGCCACGCAACGGGTTTATTTTTCCAACAAAAACCCCTCACACGTCAAGGTACGGGTGCTGAATAAAGGAATTTAGAGGGGCATAATTGCCAAACAACGGGCCGTTAGGAGGAAACTTCTGACGGCTTTTTTATTGGTTCACGGTTCAAACCCCGGCTGGTAAAATACAAACGTCTTTTTTTCTGGAGTCAAAACCTATATTTTTGGTTTTCAACCCTAAACCTAAAATAAATGGCGTTTTCCGTGAAAAACACCTTCACTGCTCTCCTTCTGAGCCTGCTACCCGGTTTTGTATCGGCCCAGCAAACCGACGGCGTTGTCAAGTCCGAATTCATTTACGAGCAGGCGCCGTTCCCGTCCTGCCATGCTTCCACGCTGGCCGAAACCTCCGACGGGATTGTTGCGGCCTGGTTTGGCGGCACGCACGAGAAGCATCCCGACGTTGGAATCTGGGTCAGTCAGCGCGGAAAACAGGGCTGGACCCGGCCCGTCGAAGTAGCCAACGGCGTTCAGCCGGACGGCACGCGGCACCCCACCTGGAACCCGGTTTTGTTTCAGATGCCCAAAGGGCCGTTGCTGCTGTTTTATAAAGTCGGTCCGAGTCCGTCGACCTGGTGGGGCATGAAAATGGCTTCGTCCGATGGCGGCAAAACCTGGTCGAAACCGGAGCGGCTGCCCGACGACATTGTGGGACCCATCAAAAACAAACCGGTTTTGCTGGCGTCCGGAACCTTGCTCAGTCCATCCAGCAGCGAAGACAACGGCTGGCGCCTGCACATGGAAAGCTCCGGCGACGGCGGCAAAACCTGGCAGAAAACTCCGGCGCTCAACGACGGCAAAGAGTTCGGTGCCATTCAGCCGAGTGTGCTGTTTCATCCGGGCGGAAAGCTGCAACTGCTTTGTCGCAGCAAAAACAAGGCGATCCTGGAAGCCTGGTCGGACGATAACGGAAAGACCTGGTCGGCCCTGAAGGCAACGGAACTGCCGAATCCCAACTCCGGGACGGATGCCGTAACGCTCCGCGACGGGCGGCAGTTGCTGGTGTATAATCACACGCCGAAAGGGCGCTCTCCGCTGAACGTGGCGGTTTCGCCCGATGGCAAAACTTGGCAGGCAGCCGCGGTGCTCGAGAATGAACCCGGCGGTGAATTTTCGTACCCGGCCGTAATTCAGACCCGCGACGGGCTGGTGCACATCACCTACACGCACCACCGCAAAAAAATCAAATACGTCGTCGTTGATCCTGCCAAACTGAAGGTGACGGCAATAAAAAACGGGCTATGGACGAATCCATAACCCGTTCTTCCAAAAAATAAGGGAAAATCAGCGGGGAGCCTGCTGCTGAATGGTGGATTTGAGCCGTTCAATCTCCTGCTGCTGGCTATCGGCTTTGAAGTAATAATACAAACCGGCGACCAGAAATATTTTAGACAACACAAAGACCACCAGAAAAGCCACCCGCCAGAGTTTGTGGACCCGGATAAAGGAATCACTGACTTCCACTTCCAGGTAATCCGGTTTATCGGACTTTGGCGCGGCCTTTTTCTGCCAGTCCTGATCCTTCAGATCATGCTTCTTGATCTCTTTGCGGGTCGTGCGGGCCTGTATCAGCTCCCAGGTGCCCGGCGGTGGAGGAACCGCACTGTCCAGGCAATACTGTTCAACCTGAATTTCAAGCTCGTTTAAAGCCGAGGATACTTCCGGATAGAGTACTTTCATTTGCTGGACTTCCTGCTCTTCCTCCTCCGAAGCCAGTCCCAACAAATAGGTTTCTAAAACCCCACTCTGTATGTAATGATGAATATCCAACTTTCTGCGTAATTACGATCGACGATACAGATGAATGAAATCCCGAACGGCTTTTAAAATCTCCGGTTTTGATAATCCAAACTGGTCCGAAATGGCTTTAAACGAAAAGCCCTGACGGAAGGATAAATCAAAAATGTACTCTGGAGAATAACCACCCGACGACGATATTGGTTCGGCAATGGCGGCATTCCATTCCCTGGTTTTTGCTTTCAGCTCAAGCGCTTTCAAGCGGGCCAGCTTAATAATGGCAATAGCGGGACTGCTGCCCGACGTATTCAAGAAGGACGGCAACTGCGACGACGTAAAAACATCGATCAGTGCCTCCTGCGCCAGGTTCGTCTGGGGTAGTATTTGCAAAATTACCCCGTAGGCCATTGCGCCGAATCGATCGTATAAAGCCCGTTGATCAGTAGGGGTGCGGAGGTGCCATTGGGAAGCATTTCCTGCTGATCGCTCCAATTCATTCATGCCATACAGTATTAGTTCAACAAATCTGAATTAACCACCGGAACCGCCAACTCTATTCTGTCCGTTTTACAATGAACACCGGGGCGATCTCCGTGTCGTTTCCTAATTGAATTGAACAATTTTAATACCAATTTACGAATAAGTTACAAAAAAACGAAAAGTCCGATAAATTACCGGATTCGCTCCGCCAGCGGTCGCCCGTCCTGCATCCGTAAAACCGGCCGGTTTTGGGAGTCTTCAGCGGCTAACCGTGCGTTCCGCTCAATTTTCCGTATCTTTGCACCTGATTTCAAATCCAGCAATACCGTGAGTTACAAAGAATTCAAAAACCTGAACTACGCGCAGGTTACCAGCGATATTTTAGCGTTCTGGAAAGCCAATCGCGTCTTCGAACAATCGGTTGAGACGCGCGAAGGCCAGCCCACGTTTACGTTTTACGAAGGACCGCCGTCGGCCAACGGAAAACCGGGTATTCACCACGTCATGGCGCGGTCGATCAAGGATATTTTCTGCCGGTATAAAACGCTCCAGGGTTTTCAGGTGAAGCGGAAAGGCGGCTGGGATACGCACGGCTTACCCATTGAATTACAGGTCGAAAAAGAACTCGGCATCACCAAAGACCACATCGGCAAACCCGCGTCGGAAGGCGGTATCAGCATCGAAGAATACAACCAGAAATGCCGCGAAGCCGTGATGAAATTCACGGATATGTGGAACGACCTGACCGAAAAAATGGGCTACTGGGTCGATCTCGACAGTCCGTACGTCACCTACCATACCGAATACATCGAATCCATCTGGTACCTGCTCAAGGCCTTGTACACGAAGGGTTTGCTTTATAAAGGATACACCATCCAGCCCTATTCGCCCAAAGCCGGCACGGGCCTGTCGTCGCACGAGCTGAACATGCCCGGCACGTACAAGGACGTGAAGGATACGACGATTGTCGCCATGTTTAAGGTGAAAGGAAGGGAGGAAGGGAATACTGGAGAAACGGGTTTCCCTTCTTCCCCTCTCCTCTCCGAACGTCGGCCCGGCTCCCTTCCTCCTTCTACTTACATCCTGGCCTGGACGACCACGCCCTGGACGCTGCCCGCCAACTCGGCGCTGACGGTGGGGAAAGACATCGACTATGTGCTGGTAAAGACCTTCAATCCGTACACGCACGAACCCGTGCACGTCGTCCTGGCCAAAGCCCTGGTGGGCCGCTGGTTCAACGAGAAGGCCGAACGACCGGACCCTCAGGATGCTGATTTTGCCGGTTATGCGGCTTCGGATAAAAAACTGCTGCCGTGGAGCATCGTGAGCGAATTCAAAGGTGCGGAGCTGGCTGGTATTGAATACGAACAGCTTCTCCCCTACGTGACGCCTGAAACGCCCGCGTTCCGCGTGATCCTCGGCGATTTCGTGACGACCGAAGACGGTACGGGCGTGGTGCACACCTCCCCGACCTTTGGGGCGGATGACTTCCGGGTTGCCCAGCAAAACGGCATCCCGGCCATCATGGTGAAGGATGAAAACGGCAAGGAAGTGCCGATTGTCGATAAACAGGGCCGGTTTGTCAAGGAAATCGGTGAGTTCGGCGGCCGGTACGTGAAAGAACAGTATTACTCGGACGAGGAGCAGGACGCTCCGGAATTCAAGCCAACCGATGTGCTGATTGCCATCAAGCTGAAAGCCGAAGGAAAAGCCTTCCACGTTGAAAAGTACGAACACCCCTATCCGCACTGCTGGCGGACCGATAAACCGGTTTTGTATTACCCCCTCGATAGCTGGTTTATCCGCACGACGGCGGTAAAAGACAAGCTGGTGGAGTTGAACAAAACCATCAACTGGAATCCCGAAAGCACCGGAACCGGACGGTTTGGCAACTGGCTCGAAAACCTGGTCGACTGGAACCTGAGCCGCAGCCGGTTTTGGGGAACGCCCCTGCCCATCTGGCGCAATGAAACCGGCGAAGAAGTTTGCATTGGCTCCGTAGCCGAGCTGAAAACCGGGGTTGAAAAGGCCGTTACGTCGGGCGTATTGTCGGCGGAGCAAAAAGCCAAAAATGAAGCCTATCTGCAAAAACTGGCGTCGGGCAATTACGACCTGCACCGGCCCTATGTGGATGAATTATACCTCGTTTCCGACTCCGGCAAAGTGCTGCAACGCGAACCGGATCTGATCGACGTCTGGTTTGATTCGGGGGCCATGCCCTACGCGCAGTGGCATTATCCGTTCGAGAACAAAGACATTTTTGACAAAGCCTATCCGGCGGATTTTATTTCGGAAGGCGTTGACCAAACGCGCGGCTGGTTTTTCACGCTCCACGCCATTTCGGGTATGCTCGGTACGCTGGACGGAAAAACCGATGCGTCGGTAGCGTTCAAAAATGTGGTTTCGACCGGTTTGGTACTCGACAAAAACGGCAACAAAATGTCGAAGCGACTGGGCAACGCCGTCGATCCGTTTACGACGCTGGAAACCTACGGCGCCGACGCGACGCGCTGGTACATGATCACCAACGCCGAGCCCTGGGACAACCTGAAATTTAACCTCGACGGCATTGCCGAGGTGCAGCGCCGGTTTTTCGGAACGCTCTACAACACCTATTCGTTCTTCGCGCTCTACGCCAACCTTGACCAGGTTGATTTCGATGGCGTACGGACCGTTCCCGTTGACCAACGCCCGGAACTCGACCGCTGGATTCTGTCGAAACTGCAGTCGCTGGTGCAGGAAGTGGATCTGCAGTTCGAAAACTACAACCCCACGAAAGCGGGCCGGGCCATCCAGGATTTCGTCAACGATCAGTTGTCGAACTGGTACGTGCGGTTGTCGCGTCGGCGCTTCTGGACCGGCTCGGCGCAGGGCAGTTCGGCGGAAGACAAACAGGCGGCTTACGAAACGCTGCACGAGTGCCTGACAACGGTTTCAAAACTGATGTCGCCCATCGCGCCGTTCTTCGCCGACTGGCTGTATCGCAACCTGACGAAAGAAAAAGACCTGTCGGTTCACTTGACGTCGTTCCCGAAAGCCGAAACCGCTCTGATCGACAGCGACCTGGAAACGTCCATGCAGTTGGGTCAGGATATTTGTTCGCTGGTTCACTCGCTACGGAAAGGCCATAAAATCAAGGTGCGCCAGCCGCTGACGAAAGTCTTGGTCCCGGTTTTGAACGAAACCACGCGCCGGCAAATCGAGCACGTTTCGCCAATTATCCAGTCGGAGGTGAACGTGAAAGCCGTGGAGTTTATCGACGATGCGTCCGGCATTCTGAAGAAGAAAATCAAACCGAACTTCAAGACGCTCGGGCCAAAATTCGGGCCGATGATGAAAGACGTGGCCACGACGATCAACACCATGAACGAGGACGATATCCGGAAGCTGGAAGCCGCCGGAAGCATGCAACTGGCGATCGGTGAGATTACGCTGGCCGACGTGGAGATTCGGACGGAGGATGTGCCGGGCTGGATTGTGGCGAGTCAGAACGGGTTGACGGTGGCGCTGGACGTGACCATCACGCCCGAACTGCGGCAGGAAGGCATCGCCCGCGATTTCATCAACCGCATCCAGAACCTGCGCAAAGACCAGAATTTTGACGTAACCGACAAGATTCGGATCGAACTGGAAGAAGGGGCCACCGAAGGGCCGAACGGCGTGTTGACCACCGCCATCCAGACGCACAAAGACTATATCTGCCAGGAAGTGCAGGCACTCTCGCTCGATCTGGTGACGGACCTGAATGGCAACGCAACGGAAATCGAACTGGATGAATTCCGGCTGCGGTTGAAAGTCGCCGTCGCGTAACGCGTCCTGTTTAATAACGAAAAACCGGGTATCTGAAAGGCAGAAAGCAGCGTTCAGAAACCCGGTTTTTCGTTTGACGGGGATTACTTCACCAGCAGCTTTCGGGTAAACCGCTTTCCATCGCCATTAATCTGAATAAGGTACGAACCTGTCGCCAATTTGGGCAGGAGAAGCTGCTTTTCAGAACCGCTTAACCGGAACGTTTGCTCCTGAATAACCCGGCCCCGAATGTCATTCAACGAGGTCCGAACGGTTTCGTTTTCGCCAAATCCTACAAACTGCAAGGTCACGGCCGATTGGCTGTTATCAACCGGATTCGGGAAAATCTGCACGTCGGCCGTCAGTGGAAGTTCCGCCGAAACCCCTTCGCGGGCACTGGCCGAACTGGCCAGGTAGATTTTGTCGAGATAACACGCGGGCCGGGCTCCGCCGGTCGCTTCCTGAAAATAAATGTCGGACAGGGTAGCCGGGCTGTTGAACGTTGAAAGCGGAATGGTAACCAGCTTCCATTGGTTCGCGGTCAGGGTGACGGTGTAATACGGTCCGCCCCCGTTCAGAATCACCCGGATCTGCTGGTTGGTGTTGGTGCCGCCGTGGATCCAGAATTTCAGATGGGTCAGCCCCGCCAGACTCACCGGGGTGTTGGCGTGCAGATACAGACCGGCCCAGCCCGCATCGTATTTCACCGACAACGACTTTGTGCCGCTCTGCACCGGCGCTGTTGCCCCGAAATTTCGGGTGGTGCTCCACGACCAATCCGCCCAGTTGCTGTGCAGCGCATCTTCGTAAATCAGGTTCGTGATCGCCGAAGATCCGGTTATGGTCGCCGAAGTGGTGGCGGTTTTGGTGCAGGCATTCAAACCGACAGTTAAGGTATAGGACCCGCTGGCCGCCGGGCTTACATTCGCAATGGCCGCATTTTGGGTATTGGCCGTAAAACCGTTCGGCCCCCGCCAGGTATACGTTGCACCGGTTCCGGCCTGGGCCGCCGTCAGATTCAGCGTTTGTCCGGCGGCCACCGGGCTGTTGCTGCTGGCCACCGCCGTGGGTACGGGATTGACGGTTACGGTTGTCGTTGCGGTTTGCGACGTACTACCGGCGGAGGAAACCGTCAGGGAATACGAACCGGCTGCGGTGATGCCGACACTGGCAAGAACCGGATTTTGCGTAGTAGCCGTAAAATTGTTGGGACCACGCCAGAAATAGGTCGCCCCCGTTCCACCGTTCGACGCGGTTAAAGTCAGCGTTTGTCCGACACAAACCGGGCTGTTGCTCGAAGCCGTAACCGTGGGGGGTGGGGTCGTTCCGCCGTTCTCGGAAAAATAAGCCACCACGAAGGTATAGGCAGCCTGGTAATAAATGGCGGGTTCGGTAACCTCCCACGACGCATCCGGATAAACCGTGTTCCAGTCGCGGTAGGCTTTCATGGGTGGCTCGCCTTTGGGGGGTGTTGCCGTACCGGCATAAAACTGGTTCGGACCACCGGCCACAAAACCCGGCGCCGGACCAAACTGGGAAGTGGCACCGTCGTATTTCGCCGACCCGTCGCGGTACCAACTGTGGTAGATTTCCATCACACTGTTGTCGCCACCCAGATTCGCTCCTTTCGCACCCATGTTGCTCAGATAGACCCACGACAGCGGATTGCGGCCGTGGATGTAGTGCAAATACTCTTCCGCAATGGTTTTGTACAAGGCGGTTTTGGCCGAATTGACGCCCAGCTCAGCCGCCAGAATAGCCAGCTGCGCCCACTTCATCTTGGCCTGATTGGAACCCCACGAATAATGGCCGCTCCACATGAAGCCCAGATAGGGGTCGTTTTTGCTGGTGTAATACGGCTCGATAAACCAGTCCATGACATTCAAAAACCGGCTTTTCAATTCGGCCACCACGGCGGGCGTGGCGTTGGGCGTCTGGCAATAAACGAAATAGGCGCGGTTCAGATCCCAGCACAGCGATGCGTCCAGGTGACCGTTTGAGAAGGGCTGAAAACCGTTCTCGCTGGTTCCGTTGACATCTTTGTAATGGGTTTCAAAATACGTTTTGTACTTGCCGGTTCCGGTGGTGCGAAACAGTTCGGCGGCCGCGTAAATCCGCAGGCGCCGGTCGGCATTGGCATTGGCTCCGGCATCGGCTGCGGCCATCGACGCGCCATCCGTTCCCGAAGCCGGACTCATCGACGCATTCGCTTCCAGGTACGTCCAGGCTCGTTCGGCCGCCGTCCGGAGGGTGTTGGCATAGGTCGGATTGATCGTCTGGTATGTCCGGGCGGCATGGGCCACCAGAGCCGCAAACGTGGCCGTCGCCCAGGTGGTGACGCTGGTGTAATAGCGGGCCTGCGTATCCGTTGCCGGGCTGTCGGTGCCGTTGTCGTAACTCGTAACCGCCACCCGGTTATTGACGCCCCCGTTGCTCTGCTGCATTTTCAGCATCCAGTCCAGCTCCCACTTCAGTTCGTCGAGTACGTCCGGAACGCCATTGCCCGATTCCGGGATGTTCGTGTTGTCGGGAAAAACCGTCGGCCGAAGTTCATAGGCCACCAGCAGATCCCAGAGCGTGCCCGCCAGAAAGGGAATGTACTTGTTATAATCGCCCGCGTCGTACCAGCCGCCGGTCACGTTCCGGGCGGTTCCGGCCTGGGCCGAACTGGTGAAAAGCAGCGCATTCGCATCCTGACCATGAGCCGCCGGATGGTTCCAATTGCCGCCGTGCGTAGCCGGAATGGCCGTGCCACTGCGCTGGTAGTAGAAGGTTTTGACCGACGTTTTTAACAAAGGCGTGTAGACGTCATTTTTGATTTCAAACTCGTAGGACCGCAGATTTTTGGTCGGATCGACGATGTAATAGGTCCCGGGGGTGGTTACGGTCGAGAAATCGCCGTGCCAAACTTTATCACCGGAGTCGCCGTGGGTACTTCCGGCATTCCAGGCCACCACATTGCCGGTGAAAACAAGGCTGTTATCCGACTTTTTCCGGACCTGAAACTGGGCCCCTGGTGTGTAGCTAACGCTGCCGTTCTGTCCGGTAATGGGGTCGGCGAAAATAATAATTTTTTTAGAATTTGTACGCCAACCAAACTGATCCACAATGATTTGCTTGGAAATTGTTTGGCCTTTTACCGGGAAAACAACGCCTGAGCAAGCGAAAATGAAGGTGCAAAAAAATAACCACCGAAACCAGCCGGTTAGTTTCTCTTGACTTGTAAAACCGTATTCCATACAGACAGTGTGTTAAAGGATAGGCCTTTAAGTCTATGCAATAACAATGCCACCGTCTGATAATTAGTGATTTACAAAGGCGTGAAAAAGAAAAAGATGGTGAATGCTTCTCCGCGTTCCGTTCTCCACTTCATCCACCATCTTCTCCGATTAAACACCGTCCTGAAAAGATTGTTTTGAAATATGTTTATCCGGCCACCGGAAGGGGTGCCAGACTAAAATCGACAGCCGCCAGCGCGTGAAGCGTTGTCGTGTCGAACAGGGGAACGGGAGTGTGCTCGGCCTGCACCAGTAACGGGATTTCGGTACAGCCCAGAATAACGCCTTCGGCTCCTTGTGCCGCCAGCTTTTCAATGATCGAGACAAAGCCTTCCCGCGTCCTGTCGTCGAAAATGCCTTTGCTGAATTCGGTGTAAATTTTCTGGTGGATATACCCCTGATCGGTTTCGTCGGGCAAGATTACATGAATCCCAAACCGCTCGCTGAGACGACCGCGAATGAACTGGCGTTCCATCGTGTAACGGGTTCCGAGCAGGCCCACTTTCCGAAAACCGGCTTGTTGAATCGCTGCCGCCGTCACATCGGCAATGTGAATCAGCGGCACCGACAGGCGCTCCGCCACCGGATCGGCCACTTCATGCTGGGTGTTGCAGGCAATGACCACGCAGTCGGCCCCGGCCCGGACGAGGCTCTGTGCCATGTCATCGACGGCGGTTTCGATCGCTGGCCAGTCGCCGGCACGCTGCCACTGATCAAATTCTTCAAAATTTGCACTCGACAACACCAGCTTCGCCGAGTAGTTACCGCCCAGCCGCCGGCCAACTTCCTGGTTGATAATGCGGTAGTAGGCAGCCGAGCTTTCCCAGGTCATGCCGCCGATGATGCCAATGGTTTTCATTTTTCAGTGGAGAAGCGGTCAGTGATTGACCAGTGCAACCCCCCACAACACCACAAACAGCAGCGTCGATAGGGCCAGTTGGCCCAGGCGCGGGTTCAGCTCACCCGGTTTTTGGTGATTGGCAACGGCCCGACCGTTCAGCACGAACAGCGGAAAAGCCAGCAAATACAACCAGCTCAGCCAGTTATAGCCGATCGCCAGCGTGTAAAAAACCGCACACAACATGCCCCCCAGCAGCAGCAGCCAGTGGTAGCGAATGGCGCGCGCCCGGCCCAGCCGCACCGGAATGGAGTGCTTCCCGGTTTTGGCATCGGTTTCAATATCCCGGATGTTGTTGATATTCAGGACGCCCGTTGCCAGAAAACCCACGCTGGTGGCTGGCAGCAACAGAATCGGATCAAACGACTGCGTGTGCAGAAAATAGGTGCCCAGTACCCCGACCCAGCCGAAGAAAAGCAGGACGGCAATGTCGCCAAACCCGCTGTACCCGTACGGACGTTTGCCGTTGGTGTAGGCAATGGCAGCCCCGATGCACAAAAATCCCAGGCCCAGAAAGATCCAGAAGACCTGCGCCGACGCCCCTTGCAGGGATTCGACCAGCAGCCAGACGCCCGAAAGCAGGGCCAGCACTGCCGTCACAATGATCCCGCGCAGCATGGCTTCTTTGGTAATCATCCCCGTTGCCACGGCCCGGCGGGGGCCAACGCGCTCGGCGGTGTCTTTGCCCGAAACCGCATCGCCGTAATCGTTGGCAAAATTGGAAAGGATTTGCAGAAAAATAGTGGTGAGGGACGCCAGAATGCAGATTTTCCAGCTAAACCGGCCGGCTGAAGAAGCCAGAAAACTCCCCAGAATAATGCTGGCCAACGCCAGCGGTAACGTACGCGGCCGGGCGGCCGCAAGCCAACTCTTCATAAAAAATGATGAATGAAAAACGAGAAACGATGAATGACGCAATTATCTTTTCAACAATTCATCACTCATCATTTCTCGTTCATCATGACCTTAAATGCCAACGGATTTCTTAAACTCGTCGTCGGTTGGTAAAACTTTGGAAGCGAAAAAGTTGGTTAACTCGCCTTTTTCGTTGATCACGTATTTGCAGAAATTCCAGGTGGGCACTTTGTCGTTCCAGCCGTTTGCCGACTTGTCCGACAGCCACTTGTACAGCGGAGCCTGGCTATCACCGATCACGTCAACTTTCTCAAACATCGGGAACGACACACCGTAATTCTTTTTGCAGAATTCGGCAATTTCAGCATTCGAGCCGGGGTCCTGGCTTTTGAAGTTGTTGGACGGAAAGCCCAGCACCACCACTTTGTCGCCGTGTTCTTTATAGAACGTTTCCCAATCGGCAAACTGTTTTGTAAAACCGCACTTGGAAGCCGTGTTCAGAATCACCACTTTTTTGCCCCGGTATTGCTTCAGGGGGATGGTTTTTCCTTCGATGGAATTGACGGTAAAATCGTACAGCGATTTGGTGGGAGCAGCCGCCGATGCCGGACGGGTGGCCACTTCCCGTTTGTCACTCAACAGAAAAGTAAAGACGGTTTTGACGGACATAAAGCTGGATAAGGTTATAGCCACAACACCAACAGTTCCTAAAAGAAGCAGCTTTTTCATATAAATCGGGAAAAGGTTACATTTTGGTTGGCACTTCAATTCCTAATAACTCCATTGATTTCCGGATAGTTTCCGCCACGGCTTTCGATAGCGCCACCCGAAATCTCAATTTGTCCGCATCCGGCTCCGACAGGATCGACAGCTCCCCGTAAAACTGGTTGTAGGCCTTGGCTAACTCGAAGGCATACTGGCCCAGGTACGAAGGCGCATAATCCGTGCCCGCTTCCGTGATCCGCTGCACAAACTGCGTGAGCAAATATACCAATTGTTGCTCACTATCAGCCAGTTCGACCGGATTTATTGCAGCGTCCAGATGAACGCCCAATTGGTCTGCTTTCCGCAAAACCGAGCAGATCCGGGCGTGTGTATACTGCACAAAAGGTCCCGTATGACCCTGAAAATCAATGGACTCTTCCGGATTAAAAGTCATCCGTTTTTTCGGATCAACTTTCAGCAAATAGTATTTCAGCGCGCCCATCGCCAGCATGTGGTACAGTTGGCTGGCCTCTTCGCTTTCAAAATCATCAATTTTACCCAGTTCGCGGGTTCGGTTGCGGGCGGTTTCCACCATCTCGCCGATCAGATCGTCGGCATCAACCACGGTGCCCTCGCGCGATTTCATCCTCCCGCTGGGCAAATCGACCATCCCGTACGACAGGTGAAACAAGCCATCGGCGTACGGGCGTCCCAACCGGCGCAGAATAGCAAACAAAACCGCAAAGTGGTAATCCTGCTCGTTGCCCACCACCCAGATGCCGCGACGGATCGGGAAGTCCTCAAACTTCAGGTCAGTGGTGCCCAAATCCTGCGTGATGTACACCGACGTGCCGTCCGAGCGCAGCACCAGCTTCTGATCGAGCCCTTCGTCGGCCAGATCGATCCAGATCGAACCGTCGCTTTTGCGGTAAAAAACGTTCTGCTGCAACCCGTCTTCAATCACGTCTTTGCCCAGCAGATAAGTCTTTGATTCGTAGTAGGTTTTATCGAAACTGACGCCAATCTGGAAATACGTTTCGGCAAAACCGGCGTACACCCAGCTGTTCATCTGTTCCCAGAGCGCCACCGTTTCTGGATCACCCTGCTCCCATTTCCGCAGCATTTCCTGCACTTTGAGCAGCAACGGGGCTTTCTTCTCGGCCTCGTCTTTTGCCATTCCTTCCTCAATCAACTCTTCAATTTGCTGCTTGTAGGCTTTGTCAAACCAGACGTAATACTTTCCGATCAGGTGGTCGCCTTTCATGCCCGTCGATTCGGGCGTTTCGCCGTTGCCAAATTCCTGATACGCCAGCATCGACTTGCAGATGTGAATACCGCGGTCGTTGACCAGACAGGCTTTCACGACCTCGTAGCCGTTGGCCTTCAGAATCCGGCTGACCGAATCGCCCAGAAAATTGTTGCGCAAATGGCCTAGGTGCAGCGGTTTGTTGGTGTTGGGCGACGAAAATTCCACCATCACCGATTCGTTACGGGCCGGCAGCTGGCCCAGCGCCGGATTCGCCAGAATGTCGTTCAACTCCCCGATCCAGACCGCATCGGCAATGCTGAGGTTCAAAAAACCCTGAACGACATTGAATTTGCTGATCAGGTTCGTATTTTCCTGCAGGTAGTTTCCGATGGCCTGCCCAATTTCGACGGGCGGTTTTCGGGTGGTTTTAGTCAGCGGAAAGGTGACGAAGGTATACAGACCTTCAAATTCTTTTTTGGTCGGTTGTAGTAATACGGTTTCAACAGGTGTCTCATACAGCGACTGGATCGCTGCCGAAATGGCCTGTTTGAGTTGTGCCTGAATATCCATTCAATAAAATAACGTGTTGACGGGTTTATCGTCGATTCTTAAAACGTGACTACACTTTGATCCACAATCAATTAGCCTTTAACCAGCCGCGGAAAGAACCGATGGAACCGGCTTAAAAAACAGGGCGGTTCGTACGTGCAAAACTACAGGAAAAAAGCTTCTTCACCGGATTGTCGGGCGGTTTTCCCCGTTTCTTTTCCAGAAAATAAAAAATAAGTGGATTTCACCAGCGTTTTAACCCGGTTTTACGTCTGGATGATGGGGTCAGGTGCGGCCTTTTAATCCTTTCGTATGAAACCGAATCATCTTTTTCTGTTCATCATCGGCGGCTGGCTGCTGGGCGGCTGCGATCCCGGCCAAACCAACGAAGCGGCCCGGCAATCGGCCTGCCTGATCCAAAAAATCGTGCTGAATTACCAGTCCGCTATCGCCACGCAGACCAACGAAACGAACTTTTCGTACGATGCCGATGGCAACCTGACCCGAAAAACGGACGTCCAGAATTTGTCTTACCCGTCCGGAATCGGGAACCAGGTGTATTCCGTTACGGATTCGTATACCTACGACAACAACGGATTTCTGACCACCGAAAAAACCGAAACGTCGGAGCGGAATAGCCTCCCGACCACCCCCCAAACGCTGCAACGCCTGTCCACCACCGCCTACACCTATACCGACGGGCGGTTAACCGGCTCCCAAACCCGGTATCAAAACCCGTATGGCGTCGTCACCAACCGCGCCGTGGTCTTTGCCTACACCGAAAAGGGCGATCTGCTCACCAGGACCGAAACCCAGACGGCCGAAACCGTGCCGGACGATGCGCCCGAAAAACCACTTGGAACCGGGTCGGGAAAGCGGGTCTGGACCTACCAAAACGGAAAACTGGTCGATTATGCCGAGCAGATTGAAGGTACGGAAAACCGCCCGCTGACGTTACAGAATGGATTGGTGACGAAGATGGTGATCAACGGCGGCTATAGCCAGCAAAACACGTACGACAGCCAGAACCGGCTGGTTAAAACCGAAGAATACGTCAACGGCAGGCTGGCGAACTATTTCACGCGGGCGTGGAGCGATGCCAAACCGGCCACCAGCACCCTTCCGGTTTTCAAAGGACACCCGGTGGTGCAGCCGGAATTCGGTTCGGCGGGTGTGTTGACAAACTACGACCCGTATGCCATCCATTTGCCGACGAACGCCGTTCAGCATATCGCGGAAACGATCAGCCGGCCGCAGGTCAACGCCCAGGGCTGGGTGGCGAGTGCGACCGGCGAAATCCGGCAGTTGCAGCCGGGTGCGCTCCCGCAGCGAACCAGCGTCACCGAATCGTACACCTATACCCATTGCCAGTAACCACCCGAATCCGACTGAGCATCTGACACCACACGATTTATCGGACCTGATTGAGGGCTGTCGACGGGGACAGGAAACGGCCCAGAAAGCGTTCTATGAGCGGTTTTATGGCTACGCTTTGTCGGTTTGTCTGGCGTATGCCGACAACCGCGAAGATGCCTGCGAAATGCTCAACGACGGATTTCTGAAAGCCTTCCGGAATCTGAAAGAACTGAACAATTCCGAAGCCGTTCTGCCCTGGCTTCGGCGCATTCTGGTCAATACGGCCATTGATTCCCACCGAAAAAAAGCGAAAAAGGGCCCGGAGATTTCGGCGGAAACCGTGGCCCACGAACTGGCAGAACCGTATCGGAACGACGAAGCCATTCTGGCCCAGCTTTCGGCCGAACACATTCTGGCGGCCCTGCACCGGCTGCCGGTTGCCTACCGACTGGTGTTTAGTTTGTATGTGCTGGAGGGTTACTCGCACCGCGAAATTTCCGAACGACTGAACCTGGCCGAGAGCACCTCCCGCGCGCACCTGAGCGAAGCCAACCGCCTGCTGCGGCTGGCACTCGGCACCCAAACCACCGACTATCATGAGCGATCCAAGCGATAAACTCCTGCACGATTGGGTTCGTCAGACCCTGGATCCGTACCGACCCGCTTACGACCCGGCGGACTGGGTTCGCCTGCAAAAAGCCCTGCGCCGACGGCGGCAATGGCGCATCGGTGGACTGGCGGTTTTTCTGCTTTGCGGTTTGGTGGCGGGGTGGCTCTGGACTACGTCATTGGAAAAAACCGGGTTGGTGTTGCCGCCGGTCCGCCAGCCCCAACGCGCAAAGGTAGTCCCGCCCAAGCCGTTGCAAGACCCGGTTTCCGCCGACCAGCCGAAGGCGGTTTCGTCTACTGCCCAGCGTCAAAAACCGGCCTTCCTGCCAATTGATCAAAACCGCCTGCCCACGGTCGGATCGCCTTCCGATGCGGCTTTTCCGCTTCATCCCATCCCGGTCCGGTCCGTTCAATGGCTTGCCAAACCAGGAAAGGAACCGGCTCCGGTTGCCGTTCCGATTGCACCGCCGGACGAAATCGCCATCCGGCAGCAGATGCTGAGCGGGCGGTTCGGGCCGGATTCCACGTCGCACCAGACGCTCACCCGCAACAGCCGTCGCTGGACCAATGCCGTGCTGGTCTGCGATTTTACTTCCAGCATGTATCCGTACAGCACGCAGCTTTTTGCCTGGATGAAAAAGAACGCCAGAAATCCGGCACTCCGGGGCCTGGTGCTGTTTACCGACTGTGACAGTCTGGGGCGCGAAACGCAAGCGGGCGGACCCGCCGGCCAGATGTTTGTCTCCACCGAGCGTGACCCCGGCCGGGCGCTGCCGGTTCTGCTCGAAGCCGCCCGAAACACCGCCAACAATGCCAACGAAGCCGAGAATGACATTGAAGCGCTGCTGTTCGCGCAGAAAGCCTTCCCGAACGCGCAACACCTGATTCTGGTGGCCGACATGGACAATCCCGTGAAAGACATGGCCTTGCTGGCCCAGGTTCAGAAACCGGTGCATGTGATTCTCTGCGGCCGCGATTGGGACACTACGCAGGCTTTTCACCCCGATTATTACACCATTGCGCGGCAGACCAACGGCTCACTGCACACGCTGGAAGACGACCTTGATCCGGCGAATCTCAACTCATCGACCTGGCTACGGATCGAAAACCGCTATTATCGGTTTCATCGCGGAAAAAACCGGTTTGTCCTGAGCTGTTTCCATCATCGGCCACAGCGGTTTTTGGGGGTGTTCTGGTGGTAAGTTCACCGATTCCGTTTTGCACAATCTCGGGGGATTGTGTACCTTTAATCAGTATTAAAAAAATGCTGATGATCAAACGTCTCACAATCGGACTGTTGAGTTGGGTGCTGGTGGCCTGCCTTCCCGCGTTTGCTCAATTTGAGCCTTCCGTCCGGCTGGAACTGCCTACCAACCAGAACGCGGATGAATCCTTCGATGTGACAACCCTCGGCGAACGGGGCGTGCTGGTCAACGTCCGGCACGGCGATTATTATTCGTCGGCTCCCACCAAATTTTCGTTTAAACGCTACGATACCGACCTTAAACTGCTCTGGTCGGCCGAATACAAAATAGATTCCTACTACGAACCCATCCGCTCCTGCCGTACCGAACATTACCTGTATTGGCTGATGAAAGAAAACTCCAACGAAAAGATTACGGTGCTGCGGCTGAACCTGAACGATGGAGCCATGGAAACCTACAAAGGCGACCTGGTGACGCAGATGGACATTTTCCATTTCAAGGTGCTGGACAACATCGCCTACCTCGGCGGTTATTACCGCTCCCGGCCGGTGGTGGTTTCCTTCTCGTTTTTCGATCTGACGTCCAAGGTGTTACCCGGTTTGTACACCAACCACATCCAGCTCAACAACATCGAGGTGGACGAACAACGGCGGCTGGTGCACGTGATGACCGACGCTACCCACCAGCGCAATTGCGAGTTTACGGTTCGCACCTATTCGTACGAGGGCAAGCTGCTGCGAACGGTTAATCTGGACGGCAACGAACACAGCCTGATTTCGGGCAAGCTGCTGCCCCTGAACGACGAAGAATCGTTGCTGGTCGGGAATTATTCCAACGACTGTACGCCCTATTCGCAGGGCGTTTACATCACCCGGATTCGCAATTCGGCGGCTATTTCCGGCGAGACCCCGGCCGGTAACAACATGGCCATCACGCCCACGGAAGACACCCGCTACATCGACTTTTCGGAACTTCAGAATTTTTTCAACTACATGAAGCCCAAGCGTCAGCAGAAGTTGCTGGAGCGGCTGGCCCGGCGCAAAGACCAGGGGAAAGACACCAAATTCCGGTACCGGCTGCTGGTGCACGATCTGGTGCCGACCGACGAAGGACTGATGCTGCTGGCGGAAGTGTACTATCCGCAATACCGGGGCAGTTCCTATCCGTATATGGGCAGCAACCGCTCGTTCGACCGCTCCCAGGAAGGGTACCGCTACACCCACGCCTTTCTGTGCGGTTTTGATAAAAAAGGCAAATTGCTGTGGGACAATTCGCTTTCCATTCCCGACCTGACCAGTTATGATCTGCACCAGATGGTCCAGGTATCGCGCTACGGCAATGCCACGGTGCTGGCCTATCCGCACGACGGCGAACTGCATTCCGAAGTGATCGAGGGCGGCAAGGTGGTGCGGGAACGGGAAAAGTATTCGCTGAAACAGCTAAAGGAAAACGAAAAAGTGGTGTATTCCGAAAACGATCAGCTGGAAGCCTGGTACGACGGGCATTTTCTGGCCTGCGGTTTTCAGAAAATCTCCACCGAACGCTCCCTGGCTCCCCCGCGCGAAGTCTTTTACATCAACAAGGTCACCTGCAACCTGGCCGAAGCCACCGACAACCCGTCGAGCCGGTCCGAAACACCCGATAAAGCTACCCGAAAAACTTCCGGATCAAAACAACGATGAGGTTCAGCAGCAGGCTGACCACGATGCACGTCACGACTGGAAAGTAAAAACCGCCGTTTTTCCCTTCAACGCGAATGTCGCCCGGCAACCGACCGAGCCAGTTGAGTTTATCGCCAAAGAAATAAACGACGATGCCGGCCAGCAGAACCACCGCGCCAATTCCGATCAGGTATTTTCCAATGCCAGTGTGCATACCCTTCAAACGCAGCGGCCGAAAAAACCGTGCCCGGTAAATTCCTATTTCTTTAACCCGAAACCGGCAAACGGTGCCTTGGCATCGTCGAGCACCAGCACCCAGTCGGTGGTGGGGCCGGCGATGGGCGGTTTGAATTCCTGCGGGCCGGTATTCGGAAACTCACCGATTTTCTGGCTTTTTCCGTCGCGGGGGTTATACCAGTACGCCAGAATTTTAGGCGCTGCGGTGAGTCGCAGCAAGTCGATTTTCAGCGGGCTGCCGTTGGGCGTGTAGGCAAACAGAAAGTTGTCGTCTTCCGAAATGGCAGCCACCTGATGAGCGCCATCGTCGGGATTCGGGCTTTGAATCAGCCGCTCGTCGGGCATCAGGCGCGTCCACGGATGTGATTCGTACAACCGGCGCAGCAGGCCCATCTGAGCCGCCCCGGAATGGTCGAGTGCCCGTTTCCAGTGCGTACGGGCCGAAGAAATCGCCGGATTGCGGTCAACATCAAAAAACTGCCAGATGTTGTGATTCCCGTAGGTATGCCCGCATCCTCCCGACAGCATCGCCCACCAGGCGGCCTGCCGAACGTCGAAATCATCAAAATAGCCTTGTTCCGGTTTGTGCGCAACGGGGTGATCTTCGTACCGGGGCTCGCCATCCAGCGTCGGTTTGGGGGGAAACATGGCGTAATTCTGCCGCTGAATCACGTAATTCTTTTTATTCCTGGCGCTATGCCCTGACTGAAAGAGGTTGATGTTCAACCATTTGTCGCTATGGAAAAAACCGGCAGAGTTACTATCCCCCTGCGGATGATACGTCATCAGTTTCGTGCCGCCATCCCCTTTTTTGATGCCTTCAGCCATCGCCCGGACAATTGCCAGACGCTGCTCCCCTTCCGGGTTTCGATCACCGCCCAAAATCCAGATCACCGGTTTTCCGCGGTACCGTTTTCCCACGAATTCGCCGAAGGTGCGGGCATTGGCCGTGTTGAAAATCTCCGGGCCTTTCCCCCATTTTTTATTGAATTTATCCCCCCAGGTCGGGAGCAATCCAACCACCAACCCCAGTTCCGCGGCCCGGTTGATCACCCAGTCGACGTGTTGAAAGTACGCTTCGTTCGGCTTCGCCGGGTCGCTGTTGACCAGTGGAAGCTGCCCATACGGATTGGGCTGGGTCAGGCCGTCGAGTTCAGCCAGAATCACGGCCTGAATCACCGTAAAGCCTTTGCCCGCCCGGTTTTTGAGGTACAGATCCGCTTCTTCGCGGTTTAGCCGGTGAAACAATTCCCAGGCCGTGTCGCCCAGCCAGAAAAACGGTTTTCCGTCGCCCCGCATGATGTAGCGCTTGTCGGGAATGATGTACAATTTGGAGAGCGCAACGGCTTCTTTAGAGACTGGAGCCGTTTTCTGGGCCTGAGCAAAAGCAGAAAAAAGCAGGCAAATAATCCCAATGATAAAAACCGGATTCAAACGGGAGCGCCGGGTGCTCCGAAACAGATTGGGTCGGGCGGGCGTATCCGGACGTTCGCTGTACGGGAACGCCGGGCGACCCCGTTGAAATTCCGCACGACCCCGTTGCCGATTTGCAATCGGCTCTCCTACCTTGACTACAAGCCTTTTTAGCCCACCGGCCCTTCGATTACTCACGAAATGCATTGTAAAAAATTAAATACCGTACTGACGAACATTTAAATGAAATCTAAGACGGTTTACTTATAATTCAAACAGCATTCCAAAAACTTGCCGTATTTTTGCGGCTTATACTTGTTATGACACCAACTCCGCGCGATATCGTTGCCGAACTCCGGCAGGGAAGACTCATCCGGCTGGCCGACGAAACCGGGGTTTCACTGGCCTGCGATCCCGGCCATCAGGAAGCCGTTCAGCATCTACTGGATGTTCGGAAAGACCTCGTACCGGCTCCGCTCCCCACCATCCTGATTACCGACAGTGGCCAGTTGAACCTTTATGTCCGGCCGGTGCCGGACGTGGCCTGGGATTTGATCGACTTTGCCGAAAATCCCTTGACGGTTTTGTTGAACAACGGCGTTAACCTGCCCGATGCGTTCCGGGCGCAGGTTCCGGTCCGCAAAACGTTGAGCGAATCGGTCCGGAAACTCCTTGGTGCTTTCGGACGTGGCCTGTTGACGTTGCCGTTTGAAGGAGCCGAATGGCCGGTTGGCCTGGCAAAACCGCCGGTTTCGTGGGGCGAACTGCCCGCAAAAATCCAACTGCCCCGGATTATGGAGCTGGGCCCGAAAGGAGAAGTCGCTTTTTTAAGAAAATAATGAACCTGCCCGCCGTCACCGACCGTCCGTGGCAAGATTCATTATTCGTTTGTTCTATGAACTTTGCTGAGACCTTACATACCAATCCCATTTTCGAAGTGATCGCCCGACAGGCGGCTGCGCTGGACGTCCGCGCCTACGTCATCGGTGGTTTTGTCCGGGATTTAATTTTAAAGCGTCCGTCGAAGGACATTGATATTGTGTGCATTGGCAGTGGAATCGACCTGGCCGAAGCCGTTGGCCGGGATTTGAAGGTGCCGGTCATTGTTTTCAAAAATTTCGGAACCGCCATGCTGCGCTCCGGTTCTGCTTCGCAACCGGACGAAGCGTCCGAAACCGCCGATGCGCCGGATCGCTGGGAGGTGGAGTTTGTGGGCGCCCGCAAGGAATCGTACCGTTCGGAATCCCGGAAACCGATTGTGGAAGACGGTACGCTCGAAGACGATCAAAACCGCCGGGACTTTACGATCAATGCGATGGGCATCAGCCTGAACAAAGGCGATTTCGGCCAGGTTCTCGATCCGTTCGGCGGGCTGGACGATCTGCGCCGGAAAAGCATCCGGACCCCACTCGACCCCGCCATCACCTTCTCCGACGATCCGCTTCGCATGATGCGCGCCATCCGGTTTGCGTCGCAGTTGGGCTTTGATATTGAGCCGGATACCTTCAACGCCATTGTCGACATGAAAGACCGGCTGGCGATTGTTTCCCGGGAACGGATTACGGATGAATTGAACAAAATCATTCTTTCTGCCAAACCGTCCTACGGGTTTAAATTGCTCTACCACGCCGGTTTGCTGGACCTGATTTTCCCGGAACTGGTGGCTCTGAAAGGCGTGGAAACGATTGAAGGCAAGGGACATAAGGACAACTTTTACCATACACTGCAAGTGCTCGACAACGTGGCCGAACGCTCCGATGATCTCTGGCTGCGGTGGGCGGCTTTGCTGCACGACATTGCCAAACCGGCCACCAAACGTTTCGATCCGCGGGTCGGCTGGACGTTTCACGGGCACGAAGACCTGGGCGCTAAACAGGTTCCGGGTCTTTTTCGACAGATGAAATTGCCGCTGAACGAAAAAATGCGGTTTGTCAAAAAGCTGGTTCGCCTGCATCTGCGGCCCATTGCGCTGGTGAAAGAGCAGATTACCGATTCGGCGCTCCGGCGGCTGCTGATCGAAGCGGGCGACGACCTGGAAGCGCTGATGAATCTATGCCGGGCCGATATTACCTCGAAAAACTACGACCGGGTCAAGAAACACCTGGCCAATTTCGATAAAGTTGAACGGAAGCTGCGCGAGCTTGACGAACGGGATAAACTCCGTAATTTTCAGCCTGTTATTACGGGCGAACTGATCATGGAAGCCTTTGGATTAAAACCGTCGAAGGAGGTTGGGCAAATTAAAATGGCCGTTCGGGAAGCCATTCTGGAAGGAACCGTGGTCAATACGCTCGAAACCGCCATTCCGTTCATGGTCGAAGAAGGCCGAAAAATGGGTCTGGAACCGGTTAAAGACTTGAGCGTTAGCCGCAAAGACCGTGCAGCTCCACCGGAGAACACCCCCTGAACCGGTCACCAAATCACTACTAATTTCATTCAAACGAAAATGGATAAGAACAATTTCCGGCGCTTTTTTGGCGCAACCCTGACCATTCTGGGCATCATCGTCATCCTGTTTGCCTGCGTGGGCTTTCTGTCCGACGCCAAACCGGTTTTGGGCATGAGCATCACCAAATGGGAATCACTCGCTCCCTTCATTGTCGGGCTGGTCTTCCTGGGATCGGGCGTTAGTCTGATCAATAATTCGTAGCCGCGTCAGAAGCTCTTTTCAGTCAGTGCCTTTAACTCTACGAGGACACGCCACCCCGGACTGGGGCGTTTCATCTACAGCAACCAACTAATATACTGCTAATTTTCAATTAGTTACGATCTGGTACAGGATTTGGCTAATGGCGAGTACAACTTAGTATCAACCCATTAATCACTTACTAGTATGGCATCGTTCACGGATCAGTTAGCGAATTTTTTTGGCACGAAGGACACGGACACATCACTGCGTGAATTGTTTATCAGCGAATTGAAAGGCATGTATTATGCCGAAAAACAAATCGCCGAAGCCCTACCCGACATGGCCGCTGCGGCCACTACCGACGTGGTACGGGATGGTTTTACCCAGCACCTAGCCGAAACACAAAATCAGATTCGTCGGATTGAGCAGATCTTCCAACACCTCGATGTGGAAGCCGACGAAAAAACCTGTAACGCCGTCGATGGGCTGATCGACGATGGCGAAGTTGTCATTGGCGCGACGGATGCGGGTTCACTGACCCGCGACGCGGGCTTGATTATTGCCGGCCAAAAGGTTGAACACCACGAGATTGCGGCATACGGCTCCCTGCATTCACTGGCGAGACTGCTGGGCTACCATGAGGCCGCCCAGTTGATTGACGAAAGCTTGCAGGAAGAAAAAAACACCGACAAAAAATTGACCGAAATTGCGGAATCGTTTATCAATGAGCGGGCCAAAATGGAATCCGACAGCGACGATGATACCGATCGCGACGGTATCCGGACTCAGGTGCGGGACACTGTCAATGATGGCAATTATGGCCAGACCGGCAGCAGCTACTCGGGTGTAACCGGCACCGGCACGGAAGAAAATGTCGGCGCTGATACCTGGCGGAATAATGAAGCCAACCGTGCGAACCGCGATTGGGATACGGACACGGATCGTCCGGCGTCCAGCAGCAATCCCTACCGGGGCACGTCTGACCCAACGGCGGGCGGACCCAGCGGTATCTAACCGCAACCCATCTTAAGAAAACCGGGGCAGCTCGAATCATTCGGGGTGCCCCGGTTTTTTGCTTTTATTTCAACAGACTGACACCAATCTGACACGAGAGGCATTGTTTTTTCTGGCAAAAGTTGTTGTATAACTCAATGGATGCCTGCGAGTCAAAAGCCGTTCGGATGGGAACCTTCAACTGCTGCCAGATTCGGCTGATGCGGTTATTTTCGGCGGGTAGTTGTTCCAGCAGCGAAACCGCCCGGTCACGGTATTCCGGCTGATCTTTGTGCTGCGAATACGCAACGAGCAAAGGCGCAATCGCGTTGATGATCAGGTTCTCGGCGGCAATCTGGCCCAGCGTAGCCAGCCCCTTCTCCGAGGTTTTACCAAACCGGTAGTGATTTTGCCAGTAATCGGAAGGCGTCACCTGTAGATACCGGAGCAGGCTTGCGCTCTCATCGGTTTCCATCCAGACCGAAAACAGACTGCCTTTAAAAGTCAACAAGGTGGCAAACTGCGCCAGTCGGAGCGTCGGAAAGCCTGCCGGGCGAAGTTTGGCCCATTTCCAGGAATAGGCCGGCATTTGTTTGGATGCAAGCTGGTATTTCAGCGACAAAAACCGGTATTCCCGCTGCAAAGTGGTTTCGTAGTCATCCGGTTTTTCACTGTCCAGCAAACCCGCCATTCCGAACAGCAGGGCTTCCAGTTGCAGGCGATTGTCGCGGTGTTTTAGCAGAATTTTCAGCGGAATCTGGCGGCTTAGCTGGCCAAACGGATCGGCATTGACCTGAAACCCAAAAGCCGCGGCCAGTAACTGATAGCTGGTTTCTTCCCAATCCTGTCCGGTTGCATGAAACAGGGCCATCACGCCAGCGGCTTTTCGTTCCAGGCGCTGGAGTAAGGTTTTATCAAACATGGCCATTCGGCGCACGGGTTCTACTGCCGCAATTCGACCGGCACACGGAATGGCGCCCGACTCAGCCAGCAACGTCTGATACCGCTGCAACAAGGTTCGATCAACCCGCTCGCCCAGACACAAAGTGGGAATGACTGAGCCATCCGAGCGTTTTAATTCGATGGGTTCTTTCTCCCAGACAATGTGCAGAATTACGTTGTCGTACGCCCGGTCGTACTGATGGCGGTGAATCAGCCAATCGGCGGCCCGAACGTGGGCTTCCACGGTTCCGACCCATTCAACATTTCCGACGATCAGCCGGGCCTGGGTAAAATCCGGACCCGCGTTTGGATTTCGGAATCCCGGATGAACAATCCGAAGTTCCTCGCCTTCGACCGTCCGCAGGTCGGTATGCCGGTAATACTGAAACTGCCAGATAAAATAAAGAAAATCCTCAGTCAAAGGAGTTGCAAATTAGGGGTGATGAGTCAAGACGGAGCCGCCCGCGCGGATATGAGTTTGAAGTGAAACCGGCTAGAAAGTCACACTTTACCCCAAAATTCTTCGCTGCCCTCTCCTCAACCCAGCACTTTTACTCCTTAGCTCGTCGCTCTTGACGCCAGAAAGGTTGCCATTTCCTGCTGCAACGCCCGGGCTTCCTCGGCCGCTTTTTGGGCGAAATCGGCGCCGTCGGATGCGTAGAGAATGCTGCGCGATGCGTTGACCAGTAAACCGCACTGGCTGTTCAGTCCAGCCCGCGAAACGTCGGCCAGACTCCCTCCCTGCGCGCCCACACCCGGAACAAGCAGAAAATGATCGGGAATCAGGGTTCGGATGTGCGCAATTTCCTGCGCCTGCGTGGCCCCTACTACGTACATCATCCGATCCGCTCCGGCCCAGGTTTGCGAGGTCCGGATCACGGTTTCGTAGAGTTTTTCGGCCTGAACGGGCAGCTGCTGGAAGTCGGCACTGCCGGCATTGGAGGTTAAGGCCAGCAAAATCACCCACTTATCCGCGAATTCGAGAAAGGGTTCGACCGAATCCCGGCCCATGTAAGGAGCCACCGTCACGGCATCGAAATCCAGCCCCGACGAAGCCGGATCAAAAAATGTTCGGGCGTATAAACCGGACGTGTTACCGATGTCGCCCCGTTTGGCGTCGGCAATGGTAAAACAGTCCCTAGGAATATATTCCAGTGTTTTTTGCAGACTCTCCCAGCCCCGTGGCCCCTGCGCTTCGTAGAAAGCAATGTTGGGTTTGTAGGCAACCGCAAATTCTGCCGTAGCGTCAATGATTTGTCGGTTAAATACCGCAACCGGGTCCGACTCGCGCCGGAGGTATGCCGGTATTCGGCGAATATCGGTATCCAGACCAACGCATAAATAGGATTTTTTTGCTAAAATAGTGCGATACAACTCGTTAGCTGTCATGGCTTACCTACGGGGAATTGAGGGGCTGTAAAAAAGGTGCGCCCCAAAATTACTGGAAGTAGATAGAGTTTCCTAAATTTGTTGCCAGATGCCGGACAAACCGGTTTTAAATGCTCAATTCGTTTTTCATGCAGGTCATCAAGACGTCGATCGAAGGGCTGATCGAACTACGCCCTCAGACATTTAAAGATTCCCGTGGCAGTTTTCTGGAAACTTACAATCAACAGTCTTTCAGCACGTTGGGATTACCTACCCATTTTGTGCAGGATAATCAGTCCTTTTCGGTAAAAGGCGTATTGCGCGGATTGCACTTCCAGAAAGAACCGTTTGCCCAGGGAAAATTGGTGCGGGTGATTACCGGAAAAGTGATGGACATTGCCGTTGACCTGCGGGAGGGATCTCCCACGTTCGGTAAATACGAAGCCTTTATCCTGGATTCGGAAAGTAGCAATATGGCCTACATTCCGGAGGGATTTGCCCACGGTTTTGTCGCCCTGGAAGACAGTATTTTCAGTTACAAATGCACGAATCTTTACAATAAGTCCTGCGAATCAGGGATCATCTGGAACGACCCGGATCTGAACATCGACTGGGGTATTTCAGACCCGATTGTGTCTGACAAAGATCAGCAGCTTGCCGGTTTTCGCGATTTGTACCCCCAGTCGGTCGTGTAAACCTGCGGCCGTGACAGTCCGTTAAACCCGGCTTTTCCGGCATCCCTCCGTTTACTACATTACGATCAGGACGGGCCATTCTGGCACGATTCATGTCATCCAATCCATGACACGTGAGTAAGCCATGCCAAATTTGAGCCCGGCACTCAGCCATCGTAACTTCTTAGGTAAACAGAGCAATGGCTTTTGGTTTTCTGATCCGCACCAACACAAAAAATACAAAACCTGACCCGGCCACCACGACGGACCTTCGGGTCGACGTCCACGCTCAATTGTTGCCTGGAAATCAGGACGGAACCGATTCGGTCGAACACAGCATCAGTCTGCTTCGCGAGTTAGCGGCCCTGGGCATTCGGAAGGTAATTGCCACCCTGCACATCATGGACGGTTTTTACCACAACACCACCGACAGTATTTTTGCGGCCGCATCCCTGTTGAAATACGAATTGCAAAAAACCAAGATTAACATCGAGGTTGAGGTTGCCGCCGAATACTTTGTTGACATTAACCTGCTCCGGCTTCTCTACTCCAATGCCGAGGTGTTGACATTTGGCCAGGCGACCACCGAACGGTATCTGCTTTTCGACACCAGCCTCGTAAAACGACCGTTTGAACTGGATAAGGTAATCACGGCCATTCAGCAGCGAAACCTGGTGCCGGTGATGGCCCACCCTGAACAATATATTTATTTACAAAAAGCGCCGGAAACCGTTCGTGAGCTTCATTATCAGGGCGTTAAGTTTCAATTGAATCTACTTTCCCTGTCGGGTCAGCCCTCCCGCGAAGCCCGGAATCTGGCCGAATGGATGATTGACCAACGGCTGGTTACTTTTGTCGGAACCGATATTTACCACGAAACGCAGTTACCAGCCATCCACCAGGCCCGCAAACTGCCTTACTATCAGAAAGTCCTTGAAAGCGGTTTGCTGAATAATTCGCTCTTGTAACTCCTGCGTTTCCCCTATTTTTCAAACAGTTCCTCCATCACTTTTTTGCCTACTTTTCGGGCCGAGAGGGGGTTTTGGCCAGTTACCAACCGTTCATCCACTTCGATGAACGGCAGAAAAGGAATAATACTTTTCCGGTACTGGGCTTTGCGTTTCCGCAGCTCGTCTTCCAGTAAAAATGGCACTTCGCCGGTCAGGCCCAGCAGTTTCTCTTCGAGGTTGGCAAAGCCCGTTATCTGCCGGTTTTCAATCAGCAAACTGCCGTCTGATAACCGCACGTTCAGCAAACCACTGACGCCGTGACAAACAGCCGCCACCATCCCGCCCCTTTCGTATAGCTGCCGCGTTAGGTACTGCAACCGTTCGTTGTCCGGAAAATCCCAGAGCGTGCCGTGTCCCCCCGTAAAATAAATGAGCTGATAATCCTCCGGGTTGACCTCTTCCGGTTTACGGGAATTTTCCAGCTTATTCCGAAACTCCGGATTGTGGTACCATTTATCGTTCGTGTTGTCTTTCTGTTTCAAACTCCGCGCATCGATTGGAATCGCTCCGCCCTTTGGACTAACGATATCGTAAGGCAGGTTCTTGTCTGACAATTCATCGTAAAAATGCGTTGCCTCGCTCAACCAAAGCCCGGTTTTCTCCGGCTTGGATTTGAAATTGGTATGATTGGTGCAGACGATTAATGCACGGACGGATGAGTTCATTCTAAGCGGATTGGGAGGAACAAAGGGTAAATAGCTGCAAAATCACGTCAACAAGTCAAGGATTATGGCGGCACGAACGGCCAATTAAAATTCTTTCAATTTAGGTAATGCAATTATATTATTTGGATTATTTTTCTATTTTTGAGATAACCGTAATAAAAACTTGTAAAAAACCTATTATTATGAAAACCGTGTCCTACGAGTCGATCAAAGCTGATCAGGCCTGGATTACTGTAACCCAGCATTTGCAAGGCCGAAGCAAACTCCTCACTGATGGCGTCGCTTTTTTAGAAAAACACCCCCTGGATCATTCCCTGGCGGGCCGGCTGGTGGTGATTCATTACCACTTGCGGGCAACGGTCCGGCGGTTGATGGAAGAAACCTGCGCCACTCCCTCCGCTACCCACTTCCAGCAGCACGTCAGACGGCAGTGGCTGATGGTTCACCAGTTGAATTTTTTACTCCGCCAGATTGATGATGAACTTAGTAAAATGGGAGGAAAAAGTCCGGCTTTTCGCTCGTGGATGCACGCCAAACAAACCCGGTTTTCCTACAAAACCGCATCCAGTCTGTATCTGAACTAGCTTTCCTTCTCGGCAAAGACTAAAAAAGCCATCTGATTTTCAGATGGCTTCAACACGTATTTCTCAGTTGCGTCAGCGGTCCGGACCTGCTGAGCGATCAGTTTGCTTTCTGACTCAGCACCTCATCCGAAACATTGCCCGATGTGATCAGCACCTGGTACCGGAACGTAACGGACTTGCCAGCAGGCAGAACGTAGTTCATAGCCTTGTCTTTTCCTTCGCTCATGATACTGGGAGCCAGCGGATTAGCCGCGTACAAACCGTACCCGCGCGAGTGCCAGTAGGTCGGATAACCCACATTTTTGGGGTTGTCCAGAATGGCCACCGAAACGTTTTCGCCGTTGATAACACCGGTCAGGTTCATCCATTTGGCGCGGGTTCCCCAGACTTTCTCGCCTTCCACCCCTTCGCTGCTCTTGTACTTCCCGGTTACGCCGGAATTGTCCATCTGGGCTACTTTAGTCGCTACTCCGCTGGCGTCCGTGAACATTTCCGGTTTGTTGGACGGGTGTTCCAGTTGGCGTGCCAGCCGAATTGCCACCATGCCTTCCTTATTGTCTTTAAACGTAACGTCTTTGCCTACTGCTTTCAGGGTTGTCGTCCGGTCGATGGTGCGTTCTTTGGGCGTTCCGCTGAACACGAAGGTGGTGGTTTCCTGCAACATCGGTTTTCCGTCTTTGTCGAGCCAGTCGGCCGTCACCACCAGTTCGCCCTTGTCTCCTCCGCTCTTCAATGATTTGACGGCGGTGTGAACAATGGTGCCAAACGGACCGCCGTGTCCTTTCACATCGTTGGAATTATTCCAGAAATCATGGCCGTTCACATCCCCGTAATTGAGCCACATCCCCACGTGGTGCGGGTGATCGACACGCTCACCGGGCCGCGGATCCATCGGCCAGCCCCGGGTGATGAAATTGCCGCCCGCCGTCCGGATCGGATACAGCACCGGTTTTTTCAACACATCCGGACCCGGATAAATATAGGCCGTAAACGGTTTGCCATCGATGGTCACCTCCACGCGCTTCTGCGCTTCGTTGTTCGTCAATTGAACGCGTTGCTTCTGCGCCATCACCGAAGAAGCCAGCAGGCACAAGCAGAGAGTTAGTTTTTTCATATGTCAGGTAGGTATATAGGGAACGCGGATTAAACGCATGAACCCGATTAAAACTGGTAACTCTGTTTAAAATCGGTTCAATCCGCTAATCCGCGTTCCTGTCAACATGCAATCAACATTAGACTTTCACCATTTTACCGCCGGCCAGGATTTCCTGTTTGCCGTTATCGTAGGTAACCCGCTCACCGGTCTGGTAGGCAATGGTTGACATGATGCTGGCCACCGAGTGGTTGTAACCCGCTCTGGCGGGTGCGTTGGGCTCTTTCCGGCTGCGAACGCACTCCATCCAGTTGCGCATGTGCCGCGATGTCATCGGGTCCGCACCGGTATTGGCCGACGTTATCTGCTTCTCGCCGGTAGTTGCCAGCGACTGCTCGGCCAGCAGATTGGGTTTCATGCCCATTTCAGCCGCAGCTCTGGCTTCCAAACCGCCTTCATGCGAGATCTTGTTGGTATCCAGGTTAATCATACCCCCGTTCGAGTAGTACAACTCCTTGGTTCCGCCCGCTTCGTTGGTCATCCGCGAGCTATACAGCACCTGGAATCCTTTGCTCTTGTCGTCGTCCGGGCCGTAATCAAAAACCGCCGTGAATGTATCCGGGTTAACCCGGCCGTCTTTCCAAACGTAAATGCCGCCGTTAGCCACGACACTGCGTGGGTGTTCGTAGCCGCTGAACCAGTGCACGGTATCAATCTGGTGGGACATCCACTGACCCGGGATTCCGGAAGAATAGGGATAGAACAGACGGAATTCCAGATACTTACGCGGATCCCATTCCACCATCGGGCGGTTCATCAAATACCGTTTCCAGTCGGTTTCCTCTTTCTTGATTTCGGAAACCAGTTTAGCCCGGCGCCAGCGTCCCGGCTGGTTGACGTTCCAGGTCATTTCAACCATGGCAATGTCCCCGAATTTTCCGGATTTGATGTATTCATTGGCGGCCCAGTAGTTCGGAGTGCTCCGGCGCTGGGACCCGACCTGTACGATTTTTTTCGTTTTCTCAACGGCTTTCAGGGCCTTACGGGCATCTTCCAGCGATTCAGCAAACGGTTTTTCCACGTACACATCCCGACCTGCCTCCACCGCTTCGGCACAATGCAGCGCGTGCTGGAAATCGGCCGTACTGATGATGACGGCGTCGACGTCCTTGCGGTCGTACAGTTCGTCGTTGTTGCGGCATTTAACAAAGTTGTCGCTGATCCAGCCATTTTTTTTCAGGTGCGCTTCGGCTTCATCGCGCCGACGGCTCCAGATGTCGGAGACGGCCACAAACTCAAAATTGAGTTCTTTCGAGTGGGTAGCAAAACTGGGGGCCAGGGCTCCCCGGAAACGATCCGAAAAACCGACAATACCGACCCGAACGCGGTCGGCAGAACCCAGGATGCGGGCGTAGCTGGCGGCCGAAAAGCTCATTCCCAGCCCGGCCAGGGCAGATTTCTTTATAAAGTCGCGACGATTTTCCATGCGGTATGTCGTTTAGTGGTTATATTAAAATGTCAGATTGTTGCCAAGAGACTATTAATGAAAGACTTATTTGGGGAAAGTCTACTGATTTACGGTTTACGATTGTCGGTTTACGGTTTTCAGTGTTTATCATTCGCTAGTCATTAGTCAATATTCGGTATTTATAAATTCAATATATCGAATAATGACTGTCGAATAACGAATCGCGAAGGCAAAAACCGTAAACCGAATACCAAAAACCGTATCCCTTACAAAGGCCGGATTTTCATATTCCGGAAGGAAACCTTATCGCCGTGGTCCTGCAACAGAACGTGGCCTTTGGGCGCTTCACCAAACCGACCGTGGGCGTTATACGAAGCCGATTTGTATTTGCTTTGGGCCACCAGATTCCGGAATGCCTCACTGCCGCGTTCGTACTCAACCACTTTTTTGCCGTTCAGCCAATGCTCGACGTGGCTGCCTTTGGACACGATCCGGGCCTGATTCCATTCGCCGATTGGGTTGACTTTTTTGTCTTTCGCCGGAATCAGGTCGTAGAGCGAGCCCGCCGTCCGGTTTCCATCCCGGCCCATTTTGGCATCCGGGTGCTTGTCATCGTCCAGCACCTGATACTCCAGGCCGTAAGCCGATCCCGACGGCTTGGGCTGGTGCTCGACCACAAAATATTTCAGCCCGCTATTGGCGCCCTCGGTCAGCCGGAACTCGAACATCAGGTCAAAATCGCCGTACTCGCCATCGGTGACAATATCGCCGTAATTCGTTGATTCCGAGCCATCCGATTTTGTGATGCTCAGCGTTCCGTCTTCGATCAGCCAGCCTTTCTCGGGAAACTTGTCTTTGTAGGCACCCCGCCAGCCCTTGGACGTTTTGCCGTCGAACAGCAGTTGCCAGCCTTCCTTTTTTTCTTTGGCCGTCAGCGTATTCGGTGCCTGCGGTTTTTCGGCCGCCATCAAGCCAATCAATGCGACGGCTGCTATCAATACTGTTTTCATAATCGTTGCTCCGCTCAGCTCTGTTTTCTCTGCTTAACTCCGCAAAACAATTTTAAAGCTATTTCGCAGCGCTAAGCGGAGAAAACAGAGTTAGAGCGGAGGGTTAAAGTGGAAAATTGAGCGTTTTGGTGATGTAGTCTTTGTTGATCTGGGCGCATTGCAGGGGCGTTTTGTTTGGATCGGGAACACCATCCAGTTCCACCACGCCCCAGCCTTTGAAATTGATCTTATCCAAAGCCGCAAAAACCGCCGGAACATCCACGTTGCCCTGGCCCAGTTCCACAAATTTGTAGGCTTTCGGGTTATCCGGTTTTTCGGGCAGCGGACTTTTGGTGTCCTTCAGGTGCAGCGCGTGCAGCACGTCTTTGTATTGCAAAACCGCCTTGGCCGGGTCGCCCCCGCCCTGCTTGTAGTGCGCAATATCCAGCAGCAATTTGACGTATTTGGGGTTCATTTCCTGCACCAGCACGTCCACCTCTTCCGGCGTTTCCCCCCATTGGTTCATGTGGTTGTGGTAGGTCGCCTGAACGCCCATGTCGGCGGTCTGCTTGCCAATTTCGTTCATGACCTGCGCCAGTTTTTTCAGCTCGTCCGTCGTCGGAGCCTGACCGCCTTTCCGCAGACTGTTGGTCATCTGGAAGGCCGAACCGCCCAGCGCCTTCACAAAGCTGGCGTGCGCTACGTGCATATCCACCGTGCTCTGGAATTTCGCCGGATCGACGTCCACGTTCCCGCTCGAAAACATCGCCAGCTTGATGCGGTGCTGGTCAAGCATGGCTTTCAGTTCCGACGGTTTCGCTTTGTAGGGAGCGAATGTATTGGCCCGCAGCTGAATGCCTTTATAACCCAGCGAGGAAAGGTCTTTAATGGCCTGCTCGTCTTTGCCGCCCCAGGTAATGCCGGAATAGCCGATTTTCAGCCCTGATTTTTTAGCGGTTTTGGCCAGCAGATCGGCCTGGGTGCCCAGAACAAGGGCCGACAAACCGGCGGTGGCGAGGAACTGGCGTCTGTTAACGGTATTCTGCATAAGAAAAAAGATTCTGGTACCGGAAAAGTGAAAGTGATTGGAAGGGGTAACAGAATCTGAAACAGGAAGCAAAAACCGCTTTGAATCTACTCAGCCCGCCTTAAACAAGCAGTCCCCAAACGCCATTCTGCGTTTGGGGACTGGGATTGATTTGAAAAGCGGTTTTTTAGTAACCGGGATTTTGGGGGTACTTGGTGTTTCCGCCCGCCGTACGGTCGATCTGATCCTGCGGAATCGGGCGCAGGTTATGGAACTCCTTCACGTTCGGAGCCCCATCGGCGTTGTACGCTTTGACGCGCTCCACCAGATTTCCCCAGCGTTTCAGGTCAAACCAGCGGTGCATTTCGCCCGCCAGCTCCCGCTCCCGTTCCTCCATGATAAAGTCCATCGTGGCCTGAGCCGCCGTAATTTCCATCTCAGCCTGTTTGCCCGCCCAGGCGGCCCGGCGACGAACGGCATTGATAAACGGTACGGCATCCGCAGCTTTTCCCTGCTTAATCAGCGCTTCAGCCGCAATCAGGTGGGTTTCGGCCAGTCGGAACATGATAAAATCACGGCTTCCGGCTTCATACGTCCGGTCGGGGCGCAGGGCATCCATGAACTTTTGCAGGTTCGGAAACAAATTGGGCTTGTATAAACTCGGCACCAAAACCTGATAACGCCGTTTCGCCCGTTCGGCCAGCGGCATTTCGTACCCCGGAATGAAGATGGCCGTGTCGCCCGCAACAAACTTCAGCGACGATTTCGAGGTATCGAAAATAGGCGTGGTTTTGCCCGGGTTGTTCGAATACCAGGTGTCCTTGAAGGTCTTTTTGTAGCGGGAATCAATGGAACGGTTTTTCTCGGCAAATACCGTATTCAGCAAATAAGGCGTCGGCATAAACCGCCGGAAAGGGCGTCCATTCACGACATCGCGCTGCATACCGGCCTGATTGTCGTATTCCATGACGAAGTACAGGTGCGTCTGGTTTCCGTTGATGGTCACCGTGTTGGTGGTGGTGCTGTTGAAACCGGAACCGATGTTCGTGATGGGCTCGGACGTATACTGCGTCGAGAAAATCACTTCGCTGTTGACTTCACCGCCACCCTGCACAAACACACTGGCAAAGTCGGGCAACAGGCTGTAGCTGTAGTTTTTAATGACATTCTGGGCGTAGGTAGCCGCTTTGGCAAAGTCATCAGCCGCCATGGCGTCCTTGTCGGTTCCTTTGGTCAGATAAACTTTGGCCAGCAAGTGTTCGGCGGCCCCCTTGGTCACCCGGCCATAATCCGTCGTCGGGGGCGTCAGATCGGTCAGTGAACTTTCCAGATCCGTCAGAATCTGCGCATACACGTCTTTAACCGGTGCCCGGGTAAACTCCTTGGTCGGAACCAGGTTGCCGGTGGTCAGTAGCGAAACCGGGCCGAACATCTGCACCAGAATAAAATAATGGTGCGCCCGCAGGAATTTCAGCTCCGAAATCCGGCGTTTTTTGATGGTCTCGTCCAGGCCGGTGATGGTTGGAGCCGCATCCAGCGCCACGTTGATGGTGTTGATGGCTTTGTAAAACGCGTTCCAGATGTTGTTGGTAACGCCCAACCGCCCGTCGATCTGGGAGGTATACTGGTTGACAAATTTAAAACTGCCATCCGATCCCATCGTGTACGTATCGGTACCAAAAACCGTGAGGGTCATGGCATCTTCGCGGCCGTAATATTCCCGCAGGGATGAATAGGCGGCTTTTACCACCGCTTCAAAACCGTTCGCCGAATTGACATACTGGCTTCCTACCTGCGAAATCGGAACTTCTTCCAGCAGGTCTTTACAGCCCGTTGTGCTGAGCAGCAGCGCACCCACCACCAACACGGAATGCGTGAACGAGCGAATCAGGGAATGGGTCAGGGAGCGTGTCGCAGTTGGACGAGTAGCCGCTCTGTTGCCCGACAAAAAATATGTTTTCATTGGATATTTCATGTTTTATCAGATAAATCCCGCTTAGAATTTCAGGTTGAGACCAAAAGTGGTTTGGCGGACCGCCGGTGACTGATCAGCATTCACATCGCCGTCCGTTTCGCTGTCGACCCCTTTGTATTTGGTCCGGTACTCCGAGAAAATAAACGGTTGCTGAATGCTGGCAAACACCCGCAACGAGCCAATGCCCAGTTTATCGGTCAGTTTGGCCGGGACGTTGTACCCGAAGTTGATGTTCCGGATTTTCACGAAGGTTCCGTCAAAATACAGCAGGGTTGAGCGGTAAGGCGGAAACTCCTGGTTCTGGTTCGGCTGCGGAAACTCATTGGTCGGGTTGTTGGCAGACCAGTAATCCACATCGAGGCTGTTATACCGGCCCGCCAGCGTCAGGAAATCCTGGTGGAAAATACTGCGGAACATATAACCGACCCGGGCAAACACGAAGAACGACAAATCAAACCCTTTGTATTCAAACCGGTTGGTCAGACCCAGACTGAATTTAGGCACCTGCGATCCGAGAATAACGCGGTCGGCCGGGTCGATTTTCCCGTCGTTGTTTGTATCCTGAATTTTGATCTGTCCGACGGCGCTTTGGTACTTTTTAGCCTGCTCGGCTTCGTTCGACTGCCAGATACCAATTTTCTTGTAATCGAAATAGGCGGTCAGCGGCTGGCCGATAAACCGGGAGTTCCCCACGTCATCCACTTTCCCGTTAAACAATTCCAGAATCGATTCGCGGTTGCGGGTTACCTGGAAGTCGGTCGTCCAGCGGAAGCCACCGGGGGCATCGACGTTGACCGTCGACAGCGTTAGCTCCACGCCCTGGTTGCGGGTTTTCCCGACGTTCCGGAGTACGCGCTCAAAACCGCTCGTCAACGGCAACTGGTCGAACAGCAACAGGTCGCGCGTGTCGGCCCGGTAATATTCCAGCGAACCGGAGACCCGGCCGCTAAACAGGCTGAAATCCAACCCAACGTTGCTGTTGGTGGTCGATTCCCACTTCAAATCGGGGTTCCCGATCGTGAAAGGCCAGTACCCAAACGCGCCCACCGAACCAAAAGCGTAGGCCGACCGGTTCAGCTGCGCCTGCGTCTGATACGGGTCAATAGCCGTACTACCGATGGAACCGTAGCTGGCCCGCAGTTTCAGCTGATCGATCCAGCGAACCGATTTCAGGAACGTCTCATTGCTGAGGTTCCAGCCAACAGCCGCTGACGGGAAAAAACCGTATTTGGTGTTTTCGCCAAACCGCGACGAACCATCGTAGCGGGCCGTCAGCGTCAGCAGGTATTTTTCCTTGTAATCGTAGTTAACCCGACCCATGTAGGAGTTCAGGACCCACCGGCGCACGTTCGAGCCAACCGAGTTGATCAGCGATGCCTGACCCAGGTTGTAAAACTCCTGCGTTTCGGCGGGCACCCCCGTTACGCTGATGGTGTTGGTTTCGTAGTCGTCTTTCTGGACCGAGTGCAGCGCCGTCACGTTCAGGTTATGAATCTGATTGAACTGCTTGTTGTACGTCAGGATGTTTTCCAGCGTCCAGTTAAACTGGTATTCGTTGAAGGAAAACGCCGTCGGATCGGCACCCCGGCGGGAGTTGGTCTGGCTGCCCACAAACCGCCCGATGCGCCGGTTGGTCAGGTCCGGCCCGAAATTGACCCGGTATTTCAAGCCCTCGATGATGTTCCATTCCCCGTAGACGCTGTTGAAAATCCGCATCCGTTTGGTCAAATCAATTTGCGCCCCCGGGATGACCTCGGCAATCGGGTTTGTGCGCAGGCCGTCGGAAGTTGGCAGAAAGATGAGGTTGCCGTTGTCGTCATACGGTTTTCCCAGCGGATTTTCGGCATACGCGCCCCCCAGCGGGTTGAAGTTTTCCCCGTTCCGGGTGCTGTAGACTCCCAGTGTCGAAATCCCCACTTTAACCTTCGGACTGATCTGATGGTCCAGATTGATCCGGAACGTGTAGCGGCTAAAATCCTGGTTTTTGACAACGCCGACGTCCTTGAAGAAGTTACCGGAAATCGCAAACTGCGTTTTTTCATTGCCACCCTGCACGCCAATCTGGTGGCTCTGGATTTTTCCCTGTTGCATCAGGTAGGACTGGTAATCCGTCGAGCGGTTATTTTTAATTCCGTCTAATTCAATCGGTTCAAAGAGTTTTTCATCCGTGGTGTAGGCATTGACCGCCCGGCGTGACTCCCGCTTGTATTCGGCAAATTCGGCCCCGGTGAACACATCGATATTGCCCAGCCGGTCTGAAAAACCGTAGTAACCATCATAACTAACGACCGTTTTACCGGGTTTACCGCGCTTGGTGGTGATCAGCACGACCCCGTTGGAACCCCGTGATCCGTAGATGGCCGTTGCGGAGGCATCTTTCAGGACTTCCATCGAAGCAATGTCGTAGGGGTTGATGTCGTCGATACCACCGGCCAACGGAATGCCGTCAACCACATACAGGGGATCATTCGACGCGTTGATCGACCGGCGGCCCCGAATCCGGACAACCGGGCCAGCACCCGGTTTGCTGCTGTTCTGTACCACGTCAACCCCGGCCGCGCGTCCTTGCAGTGCCTGACGGGCGTTGGTAATGGGCAATTCGGCAATTTCTTTAGAACCAATCGACGAGATAGCCCCCGTTAACTGGCTCTTCTTCTGCGTACCGTACCCCACAACCACCACTTCGTTCAGCGTCCGCTGGTCAACGGCCAGCTTGATATTGAAGCTTGATTGGGCGCCGGCCGTCACTTCCTGGGTTATAAATCCGACCGATGAAAAAACCAGCACCGCGTTGTTGTCCGGAATCGCCAGCCGAAACTTGCCTTCCGCATCGGAAGTTGTCCCCCGGGTTGATCCTTTGACGGCTACGTTTACCCCCGGCAATGGGGTGTTATCTTCCGAGGTCAGCACCTGACCCGAAATGGTCCGTTCCTGAAGGGCAGGGTCGGTTGTTGCGTTGGTTTTCAGGCTGTTCAGCGCAATTCCGCCGTCGTTGGCAGCCTGAGCGAATGGGCTGCCGGCCAGGAGACCCGCCAGGCCACAAGCCCCCAGACGAATCGCCAGCTTAGATCGGTTGAAGCGGGGAAGATGAGAGATGGTAATTTTGCATTTCATACATGTAGAGATTGGTTGGTTAAATTTTAAATGATTAGAGATTAATTGTGAAAAATTGAAAAATTAACTGGCTATGGAGGGCAGCAACGTTGCCGGAGCGGGGAGGCACGAGGTGCGGTGATGAACGGTGACCGGAGCCGGAATTTCGACCGATTCCCCGGGTTTCATTTCGATCACCTGCGGGCCATCGTTCAGCATCAGCTTTATTTTGCCGGCCGACAGTTCGACCCGCGTTCCCTTTTTCCGCTGCGATACATTGAAGCGGGTCCCTTGTACTTCAACGGTCAGTGTGTTGGTATGAACCCGGAATTTACTGCCTTCGCCGGAGCCGGGCCGTTCCGCCACCGTAAAAAAGGCTTCTCCTTCCAGCCAAACCGCCCGGGGTATTTCTTCCGACCAGACCCGGGCAAACCGGATCTGGCTGTTGCCGATCAGTTTTACCAGCGTTCCATCCGGCAGCTTCACGGTTTTATCCACCCCGCTGGGCGTACGCACGGTTTCCATGGCGTGTGAGCCCTGCATCCAGAGCACCCAGCCGATAAACAAAACGATTCCGGCGGCTGCGCTCACCCAACGAAAAATATACCAATTGGTGACCCAAGTCTGGATTTCGGGCTGCAACGGTTGCAATTCGGGCATTTCCTGAATCGACGAACGAATGCGGCCCCACAACGACAGTGCCTCCTCTCCTTCCAGGGGGCGCGACGCCGGTTCGGAAGCCAGTTGGACCAGATCCCGAGCCAGTTCGACTCGTTCCCTATTCTCAGGATGGTGAGTCAGCCAACCCTCCCAGAACGCCGACACTTCAGCATCATCGGGATGTTGGACCCACCGAATGAACAATTCATCAGCGGCTAACTCCTCGGCAGTATAGGCGGAGAAGTGTCTCATTTAGTATTTTTTGTAGATAAAGTTTACTAAACCATAAAAGAAGGGCAGCCAAATGTTCTACTTGCCGTTCGTTGAAATTCAACGACAAGACGTTTTCCTCTTTCGCCGACTTCAGCAGCGGGAGATTTTGGCGAAAAACAAAATAAAAAAGATGATTTTCAGGGGAATACCCCCGCAAAAACCGCACCTGCGGACGGGATAAAAGGGCCAGAAAACCGGACCGGGGCAGAAAATTATGGCAGGGAATAGGGGCAATCGGGAGCCGGATCAACCAGATTCATGACAACTACGTGCCCCACCCGCTGGTAGCCCGGAAATTTGGCGCAGGGGCCGTAATCGGCTTTCGTAGCCAGCCCGACCCCCAGCAAGCCTTCACTAGCGGCCGCTCCCCGGTTGTTGTGAAAGCCCTGTCCGCCGGATGCATCCTTGTCCTGAATTAACAGCGTTTCCCGGTGCCCCCAGGCCACCGAAGCGTCCTGATACAGCCAGGAAAACACGGCCTGCTCGACGATGAACGGGGGCATTTCCAAAACCGGCTGATCGCTGGTGTAATAGCAGAACATGTAGATATTTTCGGCCCGCGCCATAAATTCGTAACATTTTTCGCCAAAAACCGCCTGGGCGTTGATGCGTTGCAGAGCGGTACGACCGTCCTGACTGGTATGCCCGAAAAAATGATGGGCCGTCATGTCGGCGGCATGCGCCTGTGCGACGGCGTTCAGGTTGGTTTCCAGGGCTTCCAGCGGCAACCCCAGTCCTTTTCCCGCTCCGTAGTTGGCCCCCGCGCGGGCGGTTCGCTCGGCATTGGTCAGCCACAACGCCCGACCGGCGGGGGTCAGGGTCGAATAATTGTCCGGCAACGACAGATTGCCCAGGCTGTTGACAGGCAGCTTCATCTGTTTTTCCTCCTGCCGCCGGGCAAAATTGAAGGCCGTCACGACCTGGGTGGCTTTATCAAAAACCGGAAAACCGTTCGGCGCGCTCGTATACGCCGGATCTTTCGGCAGTTTAATATCGGTCTTCAGGTTTTTCGGCGACTGGCCAAACGTGAAGCAATGGGTCAACAGCAGGAGACTAAGAATAGATCGCATTGCCAGAAAGGGATGGAAAAACCGGGTCAAACGGACCATCGCTAAAAATAAGCAAAGCGCAGCAGGATGCCAACATTCCGGCGGTTGCTCCCCGTGGGTGGGCCGTCAGAGTTCAAAACCGTCAATAATCGCTATCGGGCCCTTCAGCCGGAATCCGACGGCGGTCCTCCGCAAGTTTTTTACGAAGTATTTCAAATTTATTTACAATTATTTCAAAAAGAAATACTATTTTACATTTTCAATATCCAGCCAAACTTTTCGGACATGAATACGCTACGTTCTGATTTTCAGAAGGGGCAAACGCTGCTTGACTATTTTTACTACTGGGAAAAACAACAGCCCAGAAAAGTCTACCTGCGTCAGCCCCGGGGGGACCGCTATTTCGATTTTACCTGGCGCGAAGTTGGAAAACAGGCTCGTACACTGGCTACTTATCTCAACTCGCTGGGTTTACCGCCCAAAAGCAACATTGGTCTCCTTTCCAAAAACTGCGCCCACTGGATCATTGCCGATCTGGCCATTCTGCTCAGCGGCCACGTTTCGGTTCCTTTCTACCCGACCCTCACCGCCCGCCAACTGCGCCAGATTCTGGACCACAGCGGTTGTCAGGTGCTGTTTGTGGGAAAACTGGACAAATGGGAGGAGATGAAAACCGGGGTGCCCGAAACCGTTCGCTGCATTGCCTTTCCGACACAATCCACATCAACCGAGTTGACCGATCCGGCCTATACACAATGGGATGAAATTCTGCGGACCTACACCCCGATGACGGATAATCCACAACCGCATTCGGAAGACTTGTTCACGATTATTTACACCTCCGGCACCACGGGCCATCCGAAAGGCGTAATGATGGAGTACAAAGCAATGATCAGCGCCATCGATGCTACGAAACCGCTGATGGGCGTCGATGTGCCCAACCCGCGCTTTTTTTCGTACCTGCCGCTGTGCCACGTCGCCGAACGCAACCTGGTGGAAGCCCTCAGCCTGATAACGGGCGGGACGGTTTATTTTGTGGAATCCATGGCGACGTTTGCCCGAAACCTGGCGGCCGCCCGCCCGACGCATTTTCTGGGCGTTCCGCGAATCTGGCTGAAATTTCAGCAAAACATTCTCGCCCGCCTACCGCAGCAACAGCTCGACCGGCTGCTCAACATCCCGCTGGTTTCGGATCTGGTCAAACGCAGCCTGCGAGTGGCGCTGGGCCTGAACGACGCCCGGCTGATCCTGACCGGAGCGGCCCCCACACCCGTAGCGCTGATTCGCTGGTTTCGGCAACTGGGCATCCGGATTCAGGAAGCTTACGGCATGACCGAGAATCTGGGCGTGGTGTCGCTCATGCCCGTCCGGCAGAGTATCGACGGCAGCGTCGGAAAACCGTATCCCGGCATTCGGCTAAAATTTGATGCTGTTACCGGCGAATTGATGACGCAGTCCGACTGGACCATGCGGGGTTATTTTCGGGAACCGGAAATGACCGCAGCGGCTCTGGACGCCGACGGCTGGCTGCACACCGGTGATGTTGGTTCGCTGGACGAAGACGGTTTTCTGACCATTACGAGTCGCGTGAAAGAAATTTACAAAACCACCAAAGGCGAATTTGTGGCGCCGGCCCTGATCGAAACCGGGTTTGCCGAAAACAGTTTTGTAGACCAGATCTGCGTGGCCGTGCAGCAGCTTCCGCAGCCGATTGCGCTCATCGTGTTGTCAGAAACCGGCCAGAAGGCCGACAAAGGCGAAGTTTCCCAAAGCCTGGAGGAGACGCTCAATCTGCTGAATCCGAACCTGCATACCTATCAGCGGGTCAAGAAAGCCGTGATCGTCAAAGATTCGTGGACGGTTGACAACGACATGATGACGCCGTCTTTGAAAATCAAGCGAAAAATCATCGAATCGCGCTACCAACCCCACCTCCAGCCCTGGCTCGAGCGGGAGGAGACCGTGATTTGGGAGAAGGAATGAATAATGAATAATGAATAATGAATAATGAAATATATTACTTAAAATATTGACATATAGACTGTTACGCAACTAACGAGTTATTCGCTAATCATTTAAAACCAGCAAGCCGTCGGAATTACATTCCGACGGCTTGCTGGTTTTATCGACAAAGTGGACGAGAATTAGCGGGTCAAATCGGCCAAACCCGAAGGCTTAGTTCCGCGCCAGAACCACACGACTTACCTGCGTTTTGATGGCAAATGATTGAGAAATGCGCTCTTTTCCGTAGGCCACTTCGATGGTATAGTGACCATCGGCCAGTTGTGACAAGTCAAACACGCGACCTACCTGTTCTTTTTTCGACAGGACGCCGTTGTACAGTTTGTTGTTGGAATCATCAGCGATCGAAACGTTGATTTTATCATCGATAGCCTGATTCACCGTTACTTTAAATTTCAGGTTACCAACTTCCCGGATCGAAACCGCATTGGCTTTCGTTTCGGCTTTCGGGCCGTCCAGTACACGGGCATCAGCCGTTGAAGGAGTTACTGCCAGGACCGTAGTTGCGGCCAGCATCGCTAAGCCTAATTTTACGTTATTGTTAACAAAATTTGTTTTCATGATCTTTCTTAAGGTTGTATTCAGACTCGTTATAGTACAATAAACAATTTGCTTACCCTACCAAACTCTTGTCGACTGCTTTGTTGACACAAATTTATACATCACTGAATACAAGTCAATTACCTAATTATTAATTCTGAAAAAGTTGTTTATAATTTCAAGGTTAACCTTAGAAAAGTTCAACACTTTACGGTTGTTTACTACTAATACTTTAAAAAGTGAAATGCCTCTTTTGCCAACTATTTTTTGGCACTTATTGAATAATGCAAACTATTCCTGATGGAATGAAAAAAGTCCCGGCGGGCTGCGTCGGGACTTTTTTTTCAATCTTGTACTTAACGAAGAAATAATCTTATTTTACCACAATAACCGGAAGTTTAGCGAATACTGATGATAAAATAAAGTTAGTAAGATCCGCTAAAACCGGCTTCCCGGAAAACTACCAGAGATGTTGCGGATACTGCCCCTCGTCGTGCAGGCGTTTCAGCGAAGCCTGCACCAGCGGCTTGTCTTCCGGATACGTTACCCCGAACCATTCCGAGCTGCTCCGGAACACCTGGCATTTTCCCTGGTTCCGCTGAATCAGGTTGGTCATGATCGTGGGAATATAAAACTCAGCTTTGGGCGAATGGTAATTGGCGCGGGCATAGTCGGCAAACTGCTCTTTCGCGTACGGAAAAACCGACGGTTTAAAACCCCAGAAATTCATCGAAACCGGTGTTTCGGGCGTCAGGGGGGTTAGGCCGTCGGCTTCTTCAAACACAATCTGCCCCGCCGGTTCGCCCTCGCCCAGCCGGTAAATCTTGGTCCGCTCGATGACCGACGCCAGCGTCTCGTCCGCGTTGAGTTCGCAAACCCCCCGCGACACCGAACCGTACTCGGATAAAGTATTCTGAATTTCGTAGCCAACCAGCGCGTGAAGGTCCTCATCGGAATCGTTCACGAGAAAATCCGCCAGAATTTTAAACGCTTCCTGACCGTAAAAATCATCGGCATTGATGATCGCAAACGGCGTGTCGGTTTGCTCCCAGGCACACAGCATGGCGTGACCCGTGCCCCAGGGTTTGGCCCGCTGGACCGTGCCCAGCTCCTCCGGAACGTAGGAATCCAGCGCCTGAATGGCAAAATCAACCTCCAGCTTTCCGTCCAGCTTCGGCAGAAAAATCTCCTCAAAATCCTTCCGCAACTCCTCGCGGATAATGAAGACCACTTTTCCAAAACCGGCCCGGATGGCATCATATAACGAATAATCGATGATGGTTTCGCCGTTCGGACCAAATTGATCCAGTTGTTTGATTCCACCGTAGCGGCTGCCAATCCCGGCGGCCAAAATCAGAAGTGTGGGTTGCATCAGGTTCGTTCAGTTGAGATATCTTGAATAGAAGGTCTAAGCGCGGGCAAAAATAAGGAAATGCTGCTTGGTCTGTCGCCGGATTCCCATTAAATGACGAAGACGGCTTGGAATTCCACAAAATCAAATTATAAGAAAATTTATTCCTCAAATTGTTCAATATATCCATTCGTTTCGTTAATATTGTAAGCAAGACAATAGTTAGTAAAACAAGTAGTTGTCATCCTTCATCACCATGCCATTCTATCATACACTCGGAAAAATCCCGCCCAAGCGGCACACCCAGTTCGAAAAACTGCCGGGCCCGGCAGGTGCGGGCGGTTTTTATTACGAGCAGCTCTTTGGCACGATCGGTTTTGAAGGCATGTCATCGCTGCTGTACCACCTTTACCGGCCCACGATGGTAAAAACCGTGTTGGAAAGCGTGGATGTGTCGCCCGTTGTGGCCGTTGAAAAAAACATGCTTTCGCGCAAGCTGCTCGGCTTTCAACTGGAACCGACGGAAGCTGATTTTCTGAAAAGCCGGGTTCCGTTGCTCGTCAACAAGGACCTCATTGTGGGTCTGGCGGCTCCAACCGGCTCCATGACCGATTATTTTTATAAAAATGCCGATGCCGACGAACTCCTGTTTATTCACCGGGGTTCGGGCAAACTGCGGACCCTGCTCGGTACCATTCCGTTCGAATACGGCGATTACCTGCTGATTCCGCGCGGCATGATCTACCAGATCGAGTTTGACCTGGCTACGCAGCCGCGTTTATTGTACGTAGAATCACATTCACCGATCTACACGCCCAAGCGGTACCGCAATCAGTTCGGGCAATTGCTCGAGCATTCGCCTTTCTGCGAACGCGACATCAAACGCCCGCAGGATCTCCAAACCCACGACGAAACCGGCGACTTTCTGCTTAAAATCAAAAAACAGGGCGCCCTGCACTCGCTGGTCTATGCCACACATCCGTTCGATGTGGTGGGCTGGGACGGTTATAATTTTCCGTACGGTTTTTCGATTTTCAATTTTGAACCGATTACGGGCCGCGTTCACCAGCCCCCGCCGGTCCACCAGACCTTCCAGACCGACGCCTTTGTGGTGTGTTCGTTTTGCCCCCGGCTGTACGACTACCACCCGAAAGCCATTCCGGCGCCGTATAACCACTCCAACATCGACTCCGATGAAGTGATTTATTACGTGGACGGCGATTTCATGAGCCGGAACGACATTGCGCCGGGCCACATTACGCTGCATCCGGGCGGCATTCCGCACGGGCCGCACCCCGGGGCGATGGAGCGCAGCATCGGCAAAAAGGAAACGCACGAATACGCCGTCATGGTCGATACGTTCCGGCCCCTGATGCTAACCGAAGCGGCCCTGCAACTGGACGATGGAACCTATTTTCAATCGTGGCTCGAACAACCCTCCGCTTAACTCAGTAGAACGCTGCTTAACCGCCGAGCGGTCAGGCGGAAATAAATCAACAGACGATGGAAACACTGGAATTCAATCAAACAAAACCGCACCGGGACAAAACCGACTTTCTGCCCCTGAACGGCACGGACTATATTGAACTGTACGTAGCCAATGCGTTGCAATCGGCGCATTATTTTCAGACCGCTTTTGGTTTTCAGCCGCTGGCACATGCCGGGCTCGAAACCGGCTGGCGCGACCGCGAATCGTACGTGGTGGTTCAGGGAAAAATCCGGCTGGTGCTGACCTCCCCTTTGCACGGCGGCACCGACATCGGGCAACACATCGACCAGCACGGCGACGGCGTTCGGGTGGTGGCCCTGTGGGTCGATGAGGCCACCAAAGCCTTTGAAGAAACCACGCGACGGGGTGCCAAACCGTATCTGAAGCCCACCCGCGAAGAAGATGAAGCCGGTTTTGTCGTTCGCTCGGGCATCCACACCTACGGCGATACCGTGCATGTTTTTGTGGAGCGAAGTCAGTACAACGGCGTTTTCCTGCCCGGTTATAAAAGCTGGGAACCGGAGCACCGCCCGGACGAAGTGGGTCTTCACTACGTCGATCACATGGTGGGCAACGTCGGCTGGAACGAAATGAACACCTGGGTAAATTTCTACGCCAACGTGATGGGTTTTCGGCAGCTGGTGTCTTTCGACGATAAAGACATTTCAACCGACTACACGGCCCTGATGAGCAAGGTCATGAGCAACGGCAATGGGCGCATCAAATTCCCGATCAACGAACCGGCCGAAGGCAAAAAGAAGTCGCAGGTGGAAGAATACCTGGATTTTTACGGTGGACCCGGTATTCAGCACATTGCCGTAGCCACCGACGACATTGTTAAAACCGTCACGGATTTGCGCAACCGCAACGTGGAGTTTCTGAAAGTTCCGGATGCGTATTACGACGACCTGCTCGAGCGCGTGGGCCAGATCGACGAAGAAATGAACGCCCTGCGTGCGCTCGGCATTCTGGTCGACCGCGACGACGAAGGCTACCTGCTCCAGATTTTCACCAAACCGGTCGGCCCGCGCCCCACCCTGTTTTTTGAGATCATTCAGCGCAAAGGGGCCCAATCCTTCGGAAAAGGCAACTTCAAAGCCCTTTTCGAAGCCATTGAACACGAGCAGGAATTGAGAGGAACGCTTTAGTTCGTTTCACGTTTGAGGGTAAAGGTTTAACGTCTTCCCGTTGACGCCACGCATTAACACCTTAAACGTGAAACTCTACCCCTTAAACGATCATGTTTCAGACCTACCACACCTACACCCCCGACGATCAGGCGGTTTGGCAGTTGCTGTTCGAACGGCAGGTGACGCAGTTGCCGGGAAAAGCCAGCCAGGATTACCTGGACGGCATCGATAAAGTCGGTTTTGTGGCCGATCACATCCCGGACTTTGAACGCGAGTTGAATCCCCGCTTGCAGCGACTCACCCAGTGGCGGGTTTCGGCGGTGCCGGGCCTGATTTCCAACCGGGATTTCTTCGAGCTGATGGCCAGTCGCAACTTCCCGGCAACCACCTGGCTGCGGAAGCGCGGGCAACTCGATTATTTGCAGGAACCGGATATGTTTCACGACACGTTCGGGCACGTGCCGCTGCTGGCGAATCAGCCGTTTTGCGATTTTCTGGCCGCGCTGAGCCGGATCGCACTGGCGCACGTCGATCACCCGGAAGCGATCGAAATGATTTCCCGGCTCTACTGGTACACGGTTGAATTCGGCTTGATTCAGGAACCGCCCGGGTTGCGCATCTACGGCGGTGGGATTTTGTCGTCGCCGGGCGAAACGACCTACAGTTTGTCGAGTCAGCGCCCCGACCGCATCCCGTACGAGGTCGGCAAGCTGCTGCAAACGCCGTATATCATCGACCATTATCAAAACCAGTACTTCGTGATTGAATCGTACGAACAGTTGTATCACTCGATTCCGGAAATTGAAGAAAAGCTGGAAGAATTGCTAGTCAGTTAGTTTGGACTATTTTTGTGGTTGGTTTTTGTCATGTTGCTTCGTAGTGTGATAAAACTAAACAACGTTAACAGCCAACCGACGCATGACGCACCCTTCCGATCACCGGGCTTACTTTTTCAAGATCGACACCACCATCAAGAAAATCCGGAATGTGCTCCAGAAGCAGTTCAACGAAGCTGGTTTTGACCTGACGGTCGATCAGTGGGTGCTCATCGACCACCTGTTCCGGAATCCCGGCATTAGCCAGAACATTCTGTCGGACCTGACCACCAAGGATGCGCCAACCGTTACCCGGATGATCGATCTGCTCTGCAAAAAGGGCCTGACCGAGCGCCGGATGGCCGAAGACGACCGCCGAAAATTTCTGGTTTTTCTAACGCCGGAAGGCCAGCGCAAATACGACGAGGTGCTGCCAACGGTGGTCGACATCCGGCGAAAGGGCTGGGGCGACCTGAACGAAGAAGATTACCAGCATTTCGTCCGCATCATGGATTCGATTTACCATAATTTTAATGAATAAAAGGAGGAAAGAATGAAGGAAGAAGCGCTACTGCGACTTTCATTCCCTTCTTCCTCTCCTCCTTTCCCTCCTCCTTCCCATGACCCTTCCCTACGGCATATTCAGCACTTCCGAGACGGGGCCGCGCGTGGGCGTCCGGCTTGACAATCAGATTCTTGACCTCGAAAAAAGCGGCCAACTCGGTTTTTTTGATGATCTGTCGTTTGATCAGGCGGTTTTTAAAAAACCGGTGCTGAATGATTTTATGGAATTGGGACGCCCGGTTTGGCAAACCGTTCGTCAGCGCCTGCTTGATTTGGTGAATGATCCCGAAAAACCGCTCGACGCGTTCGCGAATTTGGTGCTGATTCCGCTGGAGCAGGCGACCCTTCATCTGCCCGTTCGCGTCGGCGATTACACCGATTTTTACGCCAGCGAAGAACACGCCAGCAACGTGGGCCGGATGTTCCGACCGCAAGGCGATCCGCTGCTGCCCAACTGGAAACACCTGCCGGTTGCCTACCACGGAAGAGCGTCGTCCATTGTGGTGTCCGGAACGCCGATCCGACGACCCAACGGGCAGTTTTTAGGCCCGGATCAGCAGCCGGTTTTTGGTCCTTCGCAGGCGCTGGACTTTGAGCTGGAATTGGGAATTATCATCGGAAAACCGTCCAGCCTGGGCGAAGCGGTGCCGGTATCCGAAGCCGAAGCTCACGTGTTTGGTTTTGTGTTGTTCAACGACTGGTCGGCGCGCGACCTTCAACGTTGGGAATACCAGCCGCTGGGGCCGTTTCTGGGTAAAAACTTTGCTTCTTCCATTTCGCCCTGGGTGGTTCCCCTCGAAGCGCTCGATTCGTTCCGGACCGATGGTCCCAAACAGGTTCCGACGCCCCTTCCCTATCTTCAATCAGCCGCGCAGTCCCATTTTGACATTGAATTGGAAGCGGTTTTGCAACCCGCCGACGGCCCGGGCGAAACCGTGTTGAGCCGCACCAACGCCCGGCATCTTTACTGGAGCGTTGCCCAACTCATTGCGCACCACACCGTCAACGGTTGCAACCTGAACGTCGGCGATGTGCTGGCCACCGGCACCATTTCCGGTCCCACCGCCGATAGCTGCGGGTCGTTGCTCGAATTGAGCTGGAACGGCACCCGGCCCATTTCGCTGTCCGGCGGTTTTTCGCGGACTTTTTTACGCAATGGCGATGCGGTTATTCTGCGCGGCTGGGCGGGCGAAAAACAGGTTGATTTTGGCGAGGTACGTGGTGTTATTGCGGGCTGAGAACCGGGGGTTGAAGCGGCAACTTCTCAATTGCCACTTCCGGAAAAACCGCCTTATTTAATCCGAAAACCAAGTCCCAGCGTTGCGCTGTGGCCATCGGTCGAAAACCGGTTGATCTTTGACCCCAAATTTTTCTCAATCAGGGCGTTAACCGACCAGCGCCGACCCAGGTGATACCGGGCACCAACGCCAACGTGGGCCATTCCGTACGAAAACCGGTCACGATAGTGCGCCAGAACCCATTCATTCAGCTGGAAGTACCGATAATGGGCTTGCCCGTAAAAGTACCCCGCCTGCCCAAAAACCGATAGCCGATCCGTGCGCAGGAAATGATACTGGGTAAGCAATCCGGCCCCCAGATACTGGTTGCCATTCGGGCCGTTGTAATTGTAACGCCCTTCCAGGCGCAGGGCCCAGTTGTTTTTAAGGAAATACTGTGCATACGGCGTAGCGCGCAGAAAACCGCCAACGGCATTGCCCCAACCGGCTCCAACGCTCACGCCCACCTGGAACTGGCCTTGCGCTAAAGCCGGTTTTTCCGCTTTTGTCTGCGCCCAGCTCCCAAGCGGCAACAGCAGCATGATCCCTAATAATTGTTTTTTCATGGCAATCGATGGGATGATTTTGAGGTAAGGTAGCAGAACGGCAGGAAGATTATCCGTCCTTAACCTATTTTAAAATGGATAAAGGATTGCCTATCATTTCATTAAAACCAGTACGCACATCAGGGCAGAACTATTTTTCCGACAGGGAGGATGCAGCGCAGTTAACAGACAACCCGGAATGCAATCACGCGGGGTTTGATTGCCGGACGCCGAATACTCTTTTTTGCATTAATGGATTAGTATCGGCCCGATTGTTGCACTTTTTGGAGATAAACTTTGGTTTAATTCAAACTAAGCCCTCATATGACAAAACCAGTAGACGCCTTTCTTGCCGACTACAAACCTGAGATCCGTGATATTGCTCTGAAGGTCAGGGAGTTGGTTCAGCGTATTTTACCCGAAGCTTACGAATCGGTGCATACCGGCTATAAAACCATTGCCTACGGAACCGGGCCCCGGATGTCGGACGAAATCTGTTACATTGCCCCGCTCTCGTCGAGCGTTAATCTGGGCTTCAATTATGGAACCCAGTTGCCCGATCCCAATGGTTTACTCAAAGGAACCGGCAAGCTCCTGCGCCACATCAAGTTTGAATCGCCGGACGAAATTGCCGCACCCGGCATTACCGAATTGCTGGAAATTGCCAAAAACCACGGGAAATTTTAGTAGAATGATGAATGATAAGTGATGAATGATGAGTTGCTGTGCAGTATGAATGCGTTAGCCAATTCATCATTCATCACTACTACCTCATCATTTCATTTCTTCACTCCCATCCGGTTCAGGTAAGCCGCCATTGGCTCGAGGTCCATCTGCTTCCGGCGCTGATCCAGGTTGGCCTCATCTTCAATGGGATACACGTCTTTCTGTCCCTGATTATTGATGTGAATCTGGGTACCGTAAATCTGTTTTTCCTTTTTCTGAACCTTCACCTGATCGGTCAGGAAAGCCACGCCGGCTTTGTCCAGTTCGCCTTTCTGGGCCGCTTCCGTCACCATCGGCAGGTATTTTTCGTGAACCGCGCGGTCGGTGCTGTGCTGAATGATCAAAAACGCGACCTGATCCAGCGGTTGCCCCACGGCGGTTTTGCCCGGATACCCACCCACCTGACTAATGATCTTCTCGACTTCCACCAGGTGTTCCTTGTCCATGTCCTTGATTTTCTGGCGGGCGTCCTGCGCTTCTTTCGCGCCCCAGCCGTATTGTCGTTCTACGGCATCATAGGCCGCCCGCTCTTTCTGGTCTTTTTCGTAGAGCTGGGTCAGCCGCTTGCGCACATCCGCCAGATTGGCCGTACTTTTCGTGGTCTGTGCCCATAAAGCCGTACTAATCAGACACAGGGTAAGAAGAGAAAGGAATTTCGTTTTCATGATTGTAAATCAGTAGCTTACTCAATGGTGATGTGATAAAAACCGCATTTCGTCCGCAAAGTTTAAAAATTAAACGTCCCCACAACTTTAGTCTGTGAAAAATTGGGAATGACAATCGGATCGGAAATGGCCCGGTTTTAGACCGGATGCGGCCCGACCGTGGCAACGTTAATAGCCGACCGAGGTATTGTCCGCCCGCGGGTCCGAAGCGCCTTCGAGCGTGCCGTCCGGCCGAAGCAGAATGCAGTCCATGCGCCCCAGCGAGTTGGTGAGCTGTTCGAGCTGGTAGCCGCGCGCCTGAAGTTTTTGCACGGTTTCGTCCGAGAAAGCCCCGTTTTCGAACGTCGTTTTATCGGGCAGCCACTGGTGGTGAAATTTCAGGGCGTTGACCGATTGCTGCATGCTCATGCCGTGCTCCAGCACGTTCAGGATGGTCTGGTAGACCGACGTAATGATGGTCGAACCGCCCGGCGTGCCCACCACCATGTACAGTTTCCCGTCCTGCTCCACAATTGTCGGCGTCATCGACGACAGCATCCGTTTGCCCGGCGCAACGGCATTGGCCTGATTGCCAATCAAACCGTACATGTTGGGCGCGCCCGGTTTGACGCTGAAATCGTCCATCTCGTTGTTCAGCAGAAAACCGGCTCCGCCCACCACCACCCGGCTGCCGTAGCCGCCGTTCAGCGTCGTCGTGATCGAAACCGCATTGCCTTCGTGGTCCACCACCGAAAAATGCGTCGTTTCCAGGCTTTCATACCCCGGCAAAACGCCCCCTTTCACCTTTCGGCTGTCGGTAGCCTGCGCCCAACTAAAATCCGACCAGCGGGTTTGCAGGTAGTTTTTTTCAATCAACTGGTCAACCGGCACTTGCACAAAATCCGGGTCGCCCAGAAACTTGGCGCGGTCGGCATACACCCGGCGCTCGGCCTCGATCATCACCTGCACCGTCGAATCGCTGTTCCAGCCCCATTTCCGCAACGGATACGGTTCGACCAGCTTCAGCAGTTGCAGCAGCGCCACCCCCCCGCTCGACGTAGGCGGCATTGTGATGATGTTGTAGTTCCGATACTGCCCCACCAGCGGCTCGCGCCAGACGGCGTGGTAGTTTTTCAGATCACTTTCCGTCATAATCCCGCCCCCGTTCTGCATTTCCGCCGTTAGGAAGCGGGCGGTTTCGCCTTCGTAAAAACCGGCCCGGCCCTGCGCCTGAATCCGGCGCAGGGTTTGCCCCAAATCCGTCTGAATCAGCACCTCACCGGTTTTCCAGTCGGTGGTGTCGGTTTTCATGAAATAGCGTTTGGTGGGATTCACCGCCAGGAACGACTTTTTGGTGCGGTTCAGGCCCAGGGCTTCGCGCTCGGTCAGGGCCACGCCTTTTTCGGCCAGCTCGACGGCGGGTTGCAGCACCTGCGCCCAGGTCAGTTTGCCAAATCGCCGGTGCGCTTCCACCATCCCATCAACCGAACCCGGTACACCACTGGCCAGATGACCGGTAATGCTCAACTGCGGAATGACGTTCCGGGCCGAATCGAGGTACATATCTTTGTGGGCTTTTTCGGGCGCTTTCTCCCGGAAATCAAGGGTGTAGGCCCGTCCGGTTTTGTCGCGATAGACCATAAAACCGCCCCCGCCCACATTCCCGGCACCCGGATACACCACCGCCAGCGCAAATTGCACCGCCACGGCCGCATCAACGGCATTGCCCCCCGCTTTCAGGATCTTGGCCCCCACCTGCGACGCTTCCGGATGGGCCGAAGCGACCATCCCGTTCTTTCCGGTAACCGGCTGCCGATCCGAATAATACGGTCCGGTTTTGCGGGCAACGGTCGTTTTTTTTTCGTTATCGTACTGGTAAACCCCGGAACTCTGGCGAACCCCCGGCGTTTGCGAACCCGTTCGGCAGGCTCCCAGCAGCGCCAGCAACAGAATTATGGTATTTTGAAGAGAAAGCGTTTTCTTTTTCATCAGTTGGGCGGTCGTAAACCACTAATCTACAAAAACTAACCAAACATCCTCCGAAACTACCTTCGCTTGTAAATCGTTTGGAATCTACCAAGCGGCCTGATACCTTTAATTGACCATAAAACCGCAATCCCTTGAAATTCCTCCGTCAGACGTACGAAAGCTTCCGGTTCGCGTGGCAGGCCCTGCGCTCGAACCTCCTCCGGACCACGCTCTCGCTGCTGGGTGTGACCGTCGGTATTTTTGCCATTATTGCGGTTTTCACCATTGTCGATTCGCTGGAACGCAACATCAAAGACAGCCTGTCGGGCATTGGTGATAAAGTCATGTACATCCAGAAATGGCCCTGGGGATTTGGCGGAGGAGAGTACCAGTGGTGGAAATATTTTCAGCGGCCCGAACCCTCCCTCGAAGAATTCAAATTTTTATCCGAAAAACTGGAAACCGCCCAGGCGGTGGTTGCGATGGATTTTCGCGGGCAGGTAACGGTTAAAAACGGCAACAACAGCATCCAGGCGCTCGTTCAGGGTACGTCGATGGAGTACAACCTGATTTCGGACGTCCCCGTTGAACAGGGGCGGTATTTTTCGCAGCAGGAAATCGACGCGGCTCGGAATGTGACCATCATCGGCGCCGACATTGCCGAATCCCTGTTTCCGGGGCAGAATCCGATCGGGCAGGAATTTAAACTGAACGGCCTTAAATACGTGGTCATTGGCGTACAGGAACGCAAGGGCGAAAGCCTGCTCGATTTTGGCGGCAATCCCGACACCAAATGCCTGATTCCGATTGGCGCCTTTGCCAAAATGTACCATTCCGTTTATCCCAGCATCGACATTGCCGTAAAGGGGTTCGACACGGATGAGGGCCTGCTCGAACTCGAAAGCGAGGTTCGGGGGCTGATGCGCGCGCGCCGGGGACTAAAACCGCTCCAGGATGACAATTTTGCGCTCAACCGCCCCGAAGCAGCCGCGCAGGCCATTTCCGGGCTTTTCGCCGTGCTGACGGTAGCGGGCTGGGTCATTGGCAGCTTCTCGATTCTGGTGGGCGGTTTTGGCATTGCCAACATCATGTTTGTCTCGGTCAAAGAACGCACCAACATCATCGGCATTCAGAAGTCGCTGGGGGCTAAAAACTACGTGATCCTGTTCCAGTTTCTGTTTGAAGCGGTTTTTTTAAGTTTAATTGGCGGTGGCGTCGGCATTTTGCTGGTTTATTTGTTATCCTTTATAAAGTTGGGCACGCTGGAAATTATTCTGTCCCCGGCCAACATCATGCTGGGGCTGGGTGTTTCGAGCATTATCGGTACGGTTTCCGGAATTTTACCGGCGCTCGTAGCCGCCCGACTCGATCCCGTTATCGCCATTCGTTCGAAATAAGGCGGGATTGCAAATCCATCCGATAACGTGTTCATTTGTAAGCCGAACACACCAAACCGACGTTGTCCATGAGACCGATTCTGTATCTGCTTTTGTTTCTGTTTGTAGTCTTTGGTATCTTTTATTACCTAACGGCCTGGAGTTACAGCGATGGCGAACGCGCCGGAACCATCTCCAAATACAGCCGCCGGGGGTTTGTTTTTAAAACCTGGGAAGGCGTTTTGAACGTAGGCGGTTTTTCGGGTGAAACCGGTTCGCTGACCCCCCAGTATTTTGATTTTTCGGTGAAGGACGATTCCGTGGCCCAGCAAATCAACCAGGCGGTTAAAACCGGTCAGCGCGTGACCCTTCATTACGAAGAAAAACTGGTCAAGCTTCCCTGGAACGGCGAAACCAAATACTTTGTAACCGGCGTCGAAATCGTGGAACCGCAGTACCAATACGGCGCTCCCGGCCAGCGCTATCAGCCCAGCCAGCCGGCTCCGCAACCCCAGCCCACCCAACCAGCACTGCCCGTACCGGCTGATTCTATGCAGCGGGATACGTTGTAACGCACGCATGGACTTATGCTAAAAACCGTCTTTCCCAGCCGCATTTTTCCGGACGAACTGCTGGATCAGTACCGTCAGCAGGGCGATCCGCCGGCCGATGCCGTTGTTGCGTCGGTGGCCACCCGCAGTGGTCACGCCGGTGTTGGGTTGCTCATGCGGTGGTTGGGAAAACCGGGTGAGCTGACCGGCGTGGACCAGCCAGCGGTTGTGCTGGAATTTATGCACACCCACGCCCACCTCCCCGACTGGGCCGACAGCCGCCAAATGGAAACCGCCATGCGGTTTTTCAAACGAAACGAAACGGCCGTCGGCATGACGCTGGGGTGTTATTCGCTGCCGTACTGTTACGCCGGAGCCGACGGCGCGCGGGTCCTCTGGCTGTCGCAACGTATTCATCAGGACACCCACAAACGGCTCGAAGAAACCGGCGAATGGGTGTTCGGCATGATGAGAAAACGGAACTGGGAAACCGGGAACGCCCTGCATCACACGCTGAAAATCCGGCTGATGCATGCCGCCATTCGCTGGTTTACGCTCCAGGGTGGACAGTGGGACATGCGCTGGGGTTACCCCATCAATCAGGAAGATATGGCCGCGACCAACCTGGCGTTCTCGTACATTGTTATCCGGGGACTGCGCAAAACCGGCGTTACGATGACGCCCGAAGAGGAAGAAGCCTACCTGCACAAAATCAACATTGCAGGCTATTTGCTGGGGGTTACCGAAGACTTGATTACCCGCAATCTGCGCGAAGCGTTTCACCTCGAACGGGCCATTGCCCGGCGGCAATTCCGGGCGTCGGAACAGGGGGTTGGCCTGACCCGCGCGTTGCTCCGGGAGATGGAAAAGCTTCCGCCACCGGCGCTGCGGAACCTCCCGGCGGCCCAAATGCGTTTCTTCCTTGGCGATGAGCTGGCCGATTTGCTGGCCGTTCCGGCGGTTGTGGTGGAAAAACAACTCGTGGGCCTGGCCAATTCATTCCCCATTTTCCCGAAATTTTTAAGTTATAACCAGTGATACGCTCCAATCTTCTCTGATTACCTCTGGGTAACCTACTATTAATCAGAGTTCATCAGAGGACATCAGGGCCGATCAGTATAGGAATGGACATTCTACAACAGGAGCCGATTGCGGCTCTGGCGACGGCGCCCGGCCTAGGAGCGATTGCGGTTATTCGGGTTTCCGGCGAAAAAGCCATCGAAATTACCAATCGGCTCTTCCGGGGGAAAGATCTGACCCGACAGGCTTCCCACACGATTCATTTTGGCACCCTCCGGGACGCAGCAAACACGATCATCGACGAGGTGCTGGTGTCCCTTTTCCGGAGTCCGGCTTCGTTTACGAAAGAGGATGTGGTCGAGCTTTCCTGCCACGGCTCGGATTATGTGATTCGTCAGATTCTGCGGCTGCTGCTGAACGAAGGCGTCCGGATGGCGCAGCCGGGAGAGTTTACCCAACGGGCGTTTCTGAACGGGCAGTTCGATTTGGTGCAGGCCGAAGCCGTGGCCGACCTGATTGCTGCCGATTCGGAAGCTACGCACCGGGCCGCGCTGACGCAACTCCGGGGCGGTTTTTCCCGGCAATTGAAAGCCCTGCGGCAGCAGTTGATCGAGTTTGCCGCCCTGATCGAACTGGAACTGGATTTTGGCGAAGAAGACGTTGAATTTGCCCAACGCGATGATCTTCGAAAGCTGGTTTTCGCGATTCAACGGGTGTTGCGGCCGCTGATCGATTCGTTCTCCGTTGGAAATGCCATTAAAAACGGGGTAGCCACGGTGATCGCCGGGAAACCGAACGCGGGAAAATCGACGCTCCTGAATGCCTTATTGAACGAAGAAAAAGCGATTGTTTCGGACATTCCCGGCACAACCCGCGATGTAATCGAGGACGAACTGTTTATCGACGGAATTCGCTTCCGACTGATCGATACGGCCGGACTGCGCGAAGCCACCGACGCCATTGAAGCCATTGGTGTCGAGCGAACTCGTCAGCAGTTGGAAAAAGCCGCCATCATCGTGTACCTGTTCGATGCAGCGGAAACCAGCCAACAGGAGATCATTGAGGTGGAAACGGAACTGGAAAAACGACAGGTGCCTTATCTGCTGGTGGCTAACAAGATCGACCGCTTATCCAACCACGACATGGCGCGTTGGCAGCTTCAGTTCGGGAAGAATCTGGTGCCGATTCAGGCCAATACCGGGAAGAATCTGGATGGTCTGGTTCAACGGCTGACCGGTTTTGTCAAGACCAACGCCATTCCGGGCAGCACCGTAGTGACGAATTTGCGCCATTACGAACACCTGACGCAGACGGATGCGGCTCTGGTCCGGGTGCTCGATGGGCTTGATGCGGGCAGCACGCAGGACTGGCTGGCCATCGACCTCCGCGATGCGCTCCGGCACCTGGGTGAGCTGACCGGCGAAATCACCACGGACGATTTGCTGGCGACGATTTTCAGCAAATTCTGTATCGGAAAGTAATCTTGCTCAACATACTTTTTGTATCTCTTCATTATTTCACTGTAAAACCCTATTTGATGGCCTTTTAATCAGTCACTAGTGCTATTTTCTGAGTAATACCTCTAGGTTATTCATTGAATATTTGTACCTTAGTTGTACCTATTTGACGGGCTGTATACAATGGCCCGTTTTTTAGGAGAAGTTATGGCACATACTGACACACAATATCCTTTACTGGCACAACCTGGCAATTGCTGACTCATGAGCTCTAATTTACGAATTAACCGAATTTGTGAGCAGTGCGGCAAACAGTTTGAAGCTCGCAAAACTACTTCCAAAACGTGCAGCGACGATTGCGCCAAGAAAGCCTATAAAGCCCGTAAGCGGGCAGAAAAGGTGGAAAGCAGCAATAAGCGGGTAGAGCGAATTAAAACCAAGCCCATCGAAGACCTGAAAGCGCAGGAGTATCTGACCATTAACGAAACAGCCCATCTAATACGCATCAGTCGCCGGACCTTATATCGGATGAACGAGCGGAATGAATTACGCTTTGTTAAGCTGGGTCGCCGTACCGTCATTCGCCGGTTCGATATCGACCGCTTATTCGACCAGCCAAAAACCGCGGCCGGTCCCATAACGGTCGTCATCCCCCTCTCCGACTGCTACACCATGAAAGAAATTATCCAGAAATATGGCATTTCGGATAAAGCCCTGTTCGACCTAATCCGGAGAAACGAAATTCCGAAGCAGTACCACGGAATTTATGCCTACGTGCCCAAATTCCGGATCGATGAATTATTATCAAACACCACTCAGCCATGATTAAAGTCAAACTGAGACGAAAACCCATCACGGATGGACGCTCCAGCCTTTACCTGGACTTTTATCCGGCCATACCGCATCCGGAAACCGGTAAACCAACCCGGCGGGAGTTTCTGGGGCTTTACATTTTCAATAAGCCTAAAACAATTGGCGACAAAGATCAGAACCGGGAAACGTTCTCCCTGGCCGAGAGCATTCGGGCAAGGCGACAACTCGACGTTCAGCAGGGTGCCTACGGTTTTCTGTCCGACCGGCAGCGTAAGACCTGCTTTGTAGATTATTTCAGACAACTGGCTGCCAAACGTAAGGGGAGCAACCACGATAACTGGACTAGTGCCCTGGCGTATCTGGAAGAGTTTACCGGTGGCACAATTAAAATGTTCGATCTGACGCCAAAAAAGTGCGCCGAGTTTCGAGAATATCTATTGTCCGTTCCCAATCGGCGAAACGGTGAACCTCTAGCTATCAATTCAGCCCTCTCCTATTTTAACAAATTTAAGGCTGCTTTAAAACAAGCGTACGCAGATGGCTTACTGGTTGTCGATCTGGATTCAAAAGTTGCATCGATCAAGCCTGAAGAAACAAGCCGGGAATTTCTGACTATAGAGGAGTTGCAGGCTGTAGCCAATACCGAGTGTGCAATTCCGGTTATGAAAACAGCCGCTCTTTTTTCGGCTCTAACTGGGCTAAGATTTTCAGATATTGCAAATTTGAACTGGGGTGAAGTCCGGCACACGGCCAGTGGTGGTTACAGTATCCAGTTCCGCCAACAGAAGACTCAAGGGGTAGAAGTCCTGCCGATCCCGGAGCAGGCTTTTGAGCTGCTGGGCCAGCGGGGTGAACCAGGCAACCGGGTGTTTGCCGATCTTATCTATTCAGCTTATAACAACCAGCTGTTGAAAAAATGGATTAAAGACGCTGGAATTACGAAAGAAATAACCTTTCACTGCTTCCGGCATACGTATGCGACACTCCAGTTAACAATGGGGACTGATATCTATACCGTCTCCAAAATGCTGGGGCACCGGGAGTTAAAGACCACTCAGATTTACGCTAAGATCGTAGACCAGAAGAAGCGGGAGGCTACGGATAAGATTAAGTTAAGTTTTTAATATTTTTTATCCATGGAAAAGGAGGAATATCTTACAACTCAGATTGTGCAAACTTTCCCGCATGGGAACGTCATATTAATTGAAAAAGGTGAGTTACAATTATTAGATATAGAAAAAAAAACAATCGAATTAAAGATTGCCTATACGAAGGCATATAAAGACAATAAAACAAAATCAAGGAACCGTGAAAGTCTTAAACGAAGTAAACCTGGGAATATAGAAATAACTTCATTTACTGAGATACCAATTAGGGAATGGAAAAAGGTCGAATCCGAAGCTATTGAAATCATGTTACGTCAGGCTCAGTTGCTCAGATATGAACAAATGGCTAAAGTCATTTTTGAGAATGAAAAAGAGTTTTATTTTATCAAGTGGAGGCTTCGGGTTGAATTTGATGAATTTCGGCATTGGATAAGTGTTCAATACTGCAATCAACCTATTCATGTGATTTTTGAAAATATGAACAACGATTCAATTGTTAGAGAGTTTAATATGTTTTATGCAGAAAGCAGATACAAAAGAGAACAGGCTCAACAAATATATTATGACACATTACGTAATACTAACTTTTCATCTCTGATTAAAATATCAGCCGAAATAGGGAATTCAGTAAAATCAAATTTATTCAATTCTATGCCTTTGGATCAAGTTGAAGCTTGGTTTATGAAATTAGCAACGAACACAAGTAAAAATGGCCGACCACATTTATCTGAAGCAGAAGTAAATCAATTTATTAATCAAGCATTTTGCAAAAAATCACAAGTTCAAAAATTGACGATAAATATTGCGAATGGCGAATTGATGTCTGTGACAAAGCTATTCTATTTGTATTATGATTCTTGCTCGAACAACTACGGATATGAACCAACAAGAAAATGTCGAAAAAAATATATTGACCTAATTGTGGACAACTTTACAAACTTTGACCGGTTCACCTTGTTACAAAACTTTAACAACTCAAAAAGAGCTTCTAAAACATGGAGTTAATACTGATTTAGTACTGCCAGTACTGATTTGATACTGGCAGTACTGTTTTTCGCCACCTTCCCAATAATGCTGTACTATTGCTGACAAGTTTCACACCTAGAACTGTCAGCTATGGAACAACCATCCATCACATTCGACCAACTGCCTAATTATGTATACCAATTAGGTCGTAAGGTCGATGATCTCATGAATTTTCTGAGATCGCAGGCTCCGCCGACTCCGGAGCGTTTTTTTACAATTGAAGAGCTCAGTAATTACCTCCCCGGTAAACCCGCAGTTACTACCCTTTACGGTAAAGTTCAACGGCGCGAAATTCCATTCTCCCGAAAAGGCAAACGATTAGTATTCCGCCAGGCGGACATCGACCAATGGTTAATTGGTAGCCAGGCAAGACCCACAGCCGAATTAGCCAATAACTACATGAAATCTGGAAAGCGCGCCCTGCAGCGTGGCAATGCATCATGATTTCGTCATTTAACATTTTCACTTTCTCGTCCTTTCGTTTAATCGTCTTTTCAAGGAATAACGAAAGAACTATTTCGTCAAATCTTTATGAAGATAATTTGTGTAGCATCCCAGAAGGGTGGTTGTGGAAAAACGACCTTGTCACTTAATCTGGCTTATTTCTTCTCCGGAACCCTTCGTGTAGCCTTGGCAGACACTGATCCACAGGGTTCAGCATCTGGCCTTTCCGGATTACTGGAAAACATCACAATTATAAAGCTGGACGATTTGTTGAAAGCCGAGATTTTGGATGAGTTTGATTTACTGATTTGCGATACACCGCCCTATCTCTCCACCCGTTTGCCGGAGTTGTTCGCGATATCAGATTATGTGTTGGTGCCTACCAAACCGGGATATCTGGATGCCATGGCCATAAAAGGAACTGTTGAACTTCTGGAAAGAAGTATGAAAACATACAAACGCTTAAGAGCGGGCATTCTGTTAACCATGGTTCAATACCGCACGTCTATAACGGAGGAGGTTCGAGCCCTGATAAAGGAGACCTACTCAATTCCCCTGCTGAATACAACAATCACGCAAAGAGTCAGCTACATGAGGTCACCCATCAGTAACGGGATTTTTAACCTGGAGGATCTAAAAGCTCAGGCTGAAATAGTTGACCTAGCGACAGAAATCATGGATCAATTAGACTTAATCCCACGATGAAATTAACAGAGAAAAAAAATCAGTTAAGTCAGCAACGATCTAAACTGTCTGCCTTATTGAAAGCGCCAAGTGGCGTGCCTATTCAGGAAATACGACCTGTTCAAGAAAAGGAACCTTTAGCTGGAAAAATACCACCAATGGCTCCAGTCGGGCAAATACCGCCTAAGAAGGAATTTGTTTCTAAAGAAGTGCATGTCAATTTCAAGGCAGAGGAAAAGTTTATGGAGCGAGTTTGGATACATGCCGCCCGGACACGTATGACACTTAAACAAATAGCAATTACTGCTTTCTCTGAATATCTCGACCGAAATCAGCCATCTGACTAACTTCAGACAGTTGCTTATTACATATAATGAAACGGTACTGGAGTATGTGTTCGTATAACACTACACGTTCATAAAAATCCCTCTGGCAATGGCGCAAAATACTATTTCAGGCCGATCACCGAAAGGATCGACTCCGGTCCTTCTTTTTGCCGTTACGAAAGAAATAAGCGCCGTTGGTGGTTCGGTCTGGCTGATTCAACCAGATGCGTACAGTACCATTATCCGGGCAGCGATTGTTAAGGTTAATTGTCGAATTATTGTGCCGCGCCCCGGTGAAGATATTAACGAATTGCCACCAGAGAAAAATAGCCATGTCGTGCAGACTATCGAGGATTTACGATCCTGGTTGAGTGATTTAGCCACTGGACAAAACTGGTAACTCCTATTTAATCCACCCCAAATTTATGAATGTTGATAACCCAACACCGGCCGAATTGAAGCTAATTAAGGCCGCCCAGCAACAGGCCTGGGCCAAAGTAAATGCGAAAACAAAGTGGTCCGATGCAGATTTTCAAGATGCACTTTTCTCCCACAACGAGTACCGGTCAGATGCGAAAGACTGGTATTATTCGCTGGCAACGTTGGAAAAACTAGCCTTTGATCCCCGAACTCCCGAACCGCAGGCCAGGCAACTTCATCAGCTGCTCATCGCTTTCCACCAGCAAAAGTAAAACGAAATAAGCACCATGAGCAATCGATCCACACCGCAAATACTGGAGACTGACATTATACCTGCTCTGTTTGAAAAGCTTGATCAGGCTCTACCTGAATTCGGCTTTGTTCGGTTCGATAAAGGCTGGAGGTCCACATCGGGCTTAAAAGTCGACGGTTCAACCGGCAAAGAAGGGAAAGTCGTTGTTCTTGATCATATTCCCAACCGGATTTTTGATTATACCCGCGGTAACATTTCTCTTTGGGACTACGTCAAACAGCGGGATGGGCTTGATCAGCAAGGTACTTTGCAACGCCTGGCCGAGTTAGCCGGGGTTCCATTACTGAATTCGGAATTGACTCCGGCACAGGCTGAGCGCATCCAGTCTTTTAATCGGTCGGTTCAACTCTGGGAAGACTTGAATGATCTGTTCATCGATAGTCTGCATAACCCCGACAACCCAGCTAGTAAATCAATTCAGGCGCAGCTCGTCACGCGGTATCTGGTGGAAACCCGGCAATTTAAGCCGACGTACTTCCGGGGTTCCGGAACCGGTTTTGATAAAGAATATCCCAAAATGGAAGCGGGGCTTGTTGCACCGCTACAGCAGATTGAAAACTACCTGCGCATTAAAGGTTACAGCGAAAGTGAGATTCTGCGATTTACGGCATCTAATCCCACGGCCGGCCGTTCCCATCTCTTATCGTTTCCCTACCGGGATGCCATCGGACGCGTCCGCGGAATGGTTTTCCGTTCCGTGACTAATGAAGAACCCAAGTACCTGTATTCGGCCGGTCTGGAAAAAGATCAGCTCTTGTTCAATCAAAAGCCGCTGCGGAAGAATAAAGATTTAGTTGTCGTCGAGGGCATTTTGGATGCCCTGCATTGTTCGGCCGTCGAAATTGAAAATGTAGTTGCCCTTGGCGGTACCTCCCTCTCCCCGCGCCAGATTGAAAAAGCCATTCAGGCGGGTACCCGTCGTATCACCCTAATGCTTGACAATGATCAGGCTGGCCGAAACGGTACTTTAAAGGCCCTCGATTTATTGTTGAAATTTCCTCAAATCAAACCTTTTGTGGCTGTCCTACCGATCGATACTGATCCGGACGAAGTAATACGGGATCAGGGCCCTCAGGCCATTCAGGACCTGATAAAATTAGCTCTTCCAGGTTATCTGTACCGTCTTTGGGTAACGATTGCCAAATACGGGGATTTGGAAGAAGCCCAGAAACGGAGCCTGACCGAAAAGGAAAAAAATGACTTACTGGAAGACATTCAGGCTGTATCTGTATTGGTCACCGATCCGGTTGAGAAAGACCTTTTTATCAAGGCATTCGTCGATGACCCTGGGCTGCAGGAATTGGGCATAACCCACGAGTCGTTAAAAGCAAAAGTCGACCAACTGCAGTTCAACGCTGCCCGGGACGCTACCCATCAGGCCGTTGCCAAACTGCTGACGGAAACCCAGGAACTACAGAAACAGGGCAAACCTCTCGAAGCGCTGGAAGTTCTGAGCAGCAAAGTAGCCGAAATTCAAATCCGGCAGCGGGAGCCCGATTTTACCCGGTTTTTAGCCATCCCCACTGAGCAGGAGATCGGTAAAATCATCCAAGGGGAGCCCGACGGTGTTGCCTCCGGTTACTGGCTGAAAGATGCTTTCGGAACGATTCAGGAATTGGAACTGCCAGCTGGAGCACTCAGCATTATAGCCGCCCGCACGAGTCACCGTAAGACTGGCCTGATGATGAATCTGGCGTTGAATATTGGTCAAGAGACAGCGGATAAAGCGGGCAAAGAGGTTCACTTCTTTAGCTACGAAGAAAGCCGGGAAGCTATTTTGTGTAAACTATTGAATATTTATATCAACGAAGAGTTTCGAGCAGGTATTCCCAACCTGAAATACATCAAAAACTACTACAAAAAGGGCGGCCATGACTTTCAAAATCCCCGATTTCTTGCAGGCAAAGCCCAGTTTTTTAGCGAGTTGATCAACACGGGTCGCTTGCGGGTTCACTATTCCAATTTAAAGGGCCCCGTGTTAGCCGATGCCATCCGGGCTCTACGCAAGCATTCCAATGTAGGTGTGGTCTTCATCGATTACATCCAGTTGCTGGGCATCGAAGGGAAGTTTCAAAGCCGTCAGTTGCAGTTGCAGGCAATTTGTGAGCTACTTCGGGAAGCGGCCATTGATACGGGTTTGCCCATTATTCTGGGGGCTCAATTCAACCGGGAGGTAAATATGGAAGAAGTAATTGATAGCAGTAAGCTACGAGAATGTGGCGACATCGAACAAACGGCTGATTTAGTGCTGGGGCTCTGGGACCGGAAATTTTCCAAACTTGGTCAAAAAGATCGCAGCGGTGGAAAAGCAATGCCATGTCCGGGTGAATTATATGTTGAAGCGCTCAAAGGTCGGACCAATGGGGCAGGCAGTTCGGCGGTGTTGAATTATGTGAGTCATACCGGCAGAATATCGAGCAACTACCCACCAGAGGCCCACTGGGCAAAAGGCACTTCAGGCTTTAAATAAAATCAGCAGATCCAATGGAGCAGCCAATGATCGACACCTATTTTGAGATGCAGTTCGAAAGCCCCCTGGCCGGGCAGATTCATCTGATGCGATCCGAACTTCTTGAAATAGAACCTACACTGGATGTCATTTCAAAAATGGCGACTAAAGAAGTTATTCTCTTATACTTACAACGATTGGCGATAAACCCAGTCAGGCCGATTGTTAGCGCTGAAATAATGATTGAGGCTCGGCAGGCTCACGTATTGATTCACAATTTTGTAGAAAATCTAACACTAACTATCAACGAGAAAAAAGAGTGGGTAGTCAATTTTACCTTCAAAGAATTTATTGATGGTTTTGAAAATGTAGAAGAAGGCCGTGATTTCATTCCACCCTCGTTAGAGGAGGGTCACAGGGTGTTCAGGTTCTATAAAACGTTAATCAAAAGCCATTTTTACAACCGCGAAGCTGTTGGCAAAGCCGTAGAGTTCTTCTTTCTTATTCATAGCCCGCAGATTCAGAAAATTCTCGAAGATCAAAAGAAAGGAGTAGAAACTAAACAGAGGAAAGCCCCAAAAAAAAAATACAAAAGCACTGACGTTGTTAAATTAACCCCTCCAGCAAAATTTAGGCGTCCAAGTATATTTATAGAAAATAGCCAGCGAAAAGCCCAGAAGAAGCAGGTTGTGTTAAAGCACAAGGTTAATCCTCTACAGCTTCCAATTTTTTTATCAATAAAGCAGGATGAATTAGAGGGTATTGATGAAAATTGGTTCAACGATCGGCTCAATCAACGGATAACCCTCTCCGCTACGGAGCATAAATTAGTTATCTCTATTTCCCAAGTGCTTCAAGAGGTAAGTCGAAACACAGAAAATCCCGACAAGGAAGATTATTACACGGGCAACGCGGACCCCAACAAAGAATTTGAAAACAAAACGGAAAATGTTGACCAACGATTTGTAACCAGAATCCAAGAAGATGGCCGGCTTGTTGATCAGCGGACGGCTACCATCTCATTTCCACTCTACAAACTCACCCAGGTATATATTGGGCGAGCCAGAAAAGCGAATACGGCAGAAAAAGACTTTGTTCTTAAACTTGCCATGAGCTTTCAGACGGATTTTCGAAAAATGATTTTGGTGCCTACCAACGCTAGCGGTGGAGGTATTGATTATGAATTTGAACCCATCATGAAAGTGGTCCTCAGAACATCTATTGGGCAAAAACCATATCTAGTCCTGAAGCTACATCCCGTTTTTATTGATCAAATAGACAGAAAGTTTGCTGAATACCCATATGGTTATCTCGATAAAATATATGAAGCAAACGGAGGAAACCAGCGGCTATCTGACGTTGTTTTGCCGTTTCTGGATTACCTAGCCCATCTGAGGGCAAACCGTAATAATTCAAATTACAACCCGACAATTTACATCCCAAACCTGTATTATTTATTAGCAAAACATTGGGTAGAAGATCCACAAAGAGGCTTGAAATTTGTAAAAAAGAAAGTTGATGAGGCAATTCGAATTGCAGTTGATGTTGGGCTTCTGAACCATCTACCTACGGAGATAGAAGGGAAAACCGGTGAACTGATGTATAGATGGGATATCAATTCTAACTGGTGTTGAAAGTAAGAATAGCGTGCGCAAAATGGCTGAAAAGTAAGAATAGCGTGCGCGAAAAGTAAGAATGGCGTGCGCGATAGTAAGAAATACGTGCGGAGACTATTCATATAAATATCTAATATTCAGCCATATACACGTATAATAATTTCTTTAGAAACATTTAGAATCTTCCTTAGAAGATTTTAGAATGAGCAAGAGTCCGTCAAAACTCCCTCTTGCTCTAAAAACGGGAATGCTCGCTGAACTGTGTCAGTAGGTTTTATTCGAAGCGATGAAATTTGATGCGTTCCTCAAATATAATACTGAATTGATTAATGACCTCTTTCCAATTATAGGTCGTTGTTTCCCATTTAATCTGCAAATTCTGGATTGTCAGATAGACGAGTTTTTGTAACGCTACATCTGAAGAAAAGGCCCCCTTGGTTTTCGTGACTTTTCGTAACTGACGGTGATAGCCTTCGACCGTATTAGTCGTGTACATGACTTTGCGAATAGCGGCTGGATAGTCAAAAAAGGGAGACAGTACGTCCCATTTCTCCAGCCAAGGTTGTATGGCTTTAGGATAAGCGTTGCTCCACTTTTCTTGCACCAACAACAGGTTTTCCAGGCCTTGTTCCCGGTTGGGAGCTTGGTAAACCGTCTTGAGATCCCGAGCAAACTCCTTCAGTAACTTATCGGGTATAAAACGAAAGCTATTCCGAAGTTGATGGACGATACAAAGCTGGATAGTAGCCGTTGGAAAAACGCTGGCGATGGCGGTATCAAAGCCTTTGAGGCCGTCCACACAGCCGGGCGGCCGGTGCCGTAATCAGCAGGTCGTCTACGCCCCGTTGTTTCAAGTCAGTCAATACCCAGAGCCAGAACTTAGCTGACTCACTTTCAGCCGTATAAATCCCCAGTACTTGCTTTTTGCCAGTCAAACTCAGACCAATAATGCTGTAAAGTACGCGAGTGACGACCTTGCCCTCATAGCGTACTTTATAGTAGATGCCATCCAGCCATACTAGCGTATACAAGCTTTCCAAAGGTCGATTCTGCCATTCTCGCAGGGCCGGAATGACTTTATCGGTAATAGCCGTTAATTCGCTGTCAGACAACGAATAACCGTACATTTCCAACAGATGCTGGCTAATATCGGCATAGCTATTGCCCATACTGTATAAGGAAAGCACCTTGTGTTCAAGTTGGGGTGTAAGGACGACCTGTCGCTTAGGGACGATTTGGGGGTGGTAGCTGCCGGTTCGGTCACGCGGAGTTTGCAAGTCTAAGGGGCCAGCGCTGCTTTTAACCTGCTTGGTGGTTTTGCCGTTTCGACGATTCTGCTCGCTGAGCCGGGTCTGGGTCAAATGCCCATCCATTTCCCCTTCCAAAGCGGACTCTAAAAAGTGTTTGAGTAAAGGGGCAAACAGGCCGTTTTCGCCTGTGAGTGGTTTACCTTCGTAAAGGCCTTTGATAGCGGCCTGTTTGAAGGCCTCGAAATCGAACTCGTTGGTCATGATGGTGAAAGTTAGAGTTTTTCTTCCCTTTATTCACCTGTGACACAGTTTAGCGAGCAGTCTCAAAAACAAACTAAAATCTGCCTGATAGCTACAAATTAACACAATCTCATAACTAAACAACCAACCCCATGTATCATCTCAATTTAAATCACATCAAGCTGTGGCAAAAACACACGACCTCCGAGTTTGACACGCTCCGCTATTACTCCTTCAACTGGAAAGACGCTGAGTATTCTGAACTGGATCATCCATCTGCTGCCGAGTTCGAAAAGATTATCAAAGCCTACAACCAGGGCAATTACCTGTATGAACAGCTGACCCAACTCCGGCAATTGTGTCTGGACATTTTGGGCGGCAAGCTTCCTGACATGAGAAAGGAGTGGAATAATGCCATGGACCCTAACCCCTTTGATCCATTTTGTCAGTTTGAATGGCTGTTTGACTAGGAAGACCAGCCCGAAGCGCTGCCGCCGAAAATTAGTCAGTATGCCGAACTGCTGGAAAGCATGCAAGCCTACCGGGAACCCGATGCCAAAAAAACCAAGCAGGTTCTGGCTGCACTGAGACGCTACGACTGGTTCTACGCCAGTACGAACAACTTAATTCTGTCGGAACGGCTCGTCATAGATAAAACGCAGGGGGTCAAAACCTTCGCCCGCAAGATTCTTAGGATGTTCAAAGGTAGGAATTCCGTAGTGAATTTTGACAGCAGGCAACCTTTGAGCTGAAGGCCATGCCCAGCCCTACCACTAGGTCACCCCACTTGCTACAATCAGCTGCCGGGTGCGTGGAGGTTTTCAAATCTTAAATAGTACAGCGCCTTACGGATTTCATTTGGTAAGGAATCCCTTTTTCCAGCCAATATGCCAGCACCCCGGGGGTGTGCACAAAACACGCCGAGGACCCGGGCATGGCCAGACTACTGTGTACGGGCGCTCGCGTGAAAGGATTTTGTAAAAAGTCTTTGTTCTAAATTTTTAGAAAAAAGGAAGGGGGGTGACGGATCAGCACCCCCCTCTTCTCTCGCTCGAAGATTCGCAAAAAGGTGTCTAAACTTTCAGAAGCTTCTGGTTAATTGCCTGATTTTTAGTATAATGACATTGAAAAATATGAATTGTAGTTGGTGTTAATTTTACACAATCAATTGATTATCAATTTTTTACGGGTTTGGTCAAAAAATCAATTGTCGAACCCAATTTGCTAAATCCGCTTTCACGTATGGAACCCCACCGCCAGGCATATCAGGCATATATACTCTTATTCCATTGGCAGTTTTCTCCATCCTTACCCTGTTGCACCTGATCCTGCTTTTTGTCGCCATGCTGTTTTTTGAAGTGCGTGCTTATGCTGAAAGCAAAAAAAAGACCGCGCTTCAGGATGAGACCAGCCTTACAATCAGTACTCCAACTAAAACGTAACTCCGGGGTTACACCTTGGTTCTATAAGGTGGAAAAATCCTACGTTTTGAATCCCGATCAAACCAAAACCAAAAACAATGACCGGCTACCGAGTCGAAAAAGGCATCTCCGGCGGCCAGACGGGTGTCGACCAGATTGCTTTGGAAGTGGCACGCAGTACAAGAATTCCCACCGGTGGTGTGGTTCCAAAGGGCTACCTCACTGAAACGGGTCCTGCCTGGTGGCTAGCCGATTATGGATTGACAGAAGATGCCAGCAATAAGTATCCACCCAGCACCCGGCGCAATGTTTTCGAATCCGACGATAAGGTAATTTCGACACTGCTTCTTCTGGAGTGAATTTCACCACCAGCTGTTGCAAACAAGCAGGTGTGCCTTATATTCATAATCCAACCGCACCCGCGCTCGAAGTATTTATTCTTAACCAGGGCATCCGGCTTCATTTGAACCCGGTAACCGGGCCAGTAAGATTACGCCAGAACAGATTCAGAAAGTACGAGCTCTTCTGACGCAGGTCTTCAAGCTGTTATATTTCTTCCCATTAAACTGACCCTCCATGGCTTAACCAAATTAAAACTGCAACGTGCGGCTGGGTATGGCTGGCAAAACCGCTGCTGAACTTTGATACTGGCAAGGTAGGGAATCAAAAGGATGGAAAGGAAGACGTATCAAGGTACTTTTTCTATGTATTAAAAAGTGAAATAAATATGCTTTATATTGCCTTAAAAATGCTTGACTGTCAAAATATTATCCTTAAACCTCACTCAAAAATGGAGAAATTAATTGAGTCCTTGTTTCAAAATGGAATTTGGTTGATACTCACCTTTGTAATTGGCCTTCTATGGAGGTCTTATGTACATCCTTCCATAATGGAATTATTTGATAGCGTTAAGTTACGCAAGGTATGGACGGCTCAATTAAAGTTTAGTTCAGACAAAGTTCATGATATACGAATGGAAATTGATAAGAAGGGACATTACATTTCTGGCAAACTTGAATTCACGAGTGGGGATCATATCGGAGAGAAATATACAATCTCAGGAAGATATCATGACGCTCTTTTAACTTTTTACTACTACGCTGATGATAAGGAGAATACAAGCCAAGGTACTGCCACACTAGAGCGAAAAGGAGATCAATCATTTGTATCATTAGATGGCTACTTTGCCTATTACAGTCAAAACAAGGGTTCAATTGATACAACAGTCTGTTTATTTAAACCTACATCTGCCAGATAGCAAATAAAACAAAGAATTCTCTATCGTTAATGAGTGTTAGTGTCTACGGTGCAACGGGATATTTATTATCGTGTAAAGGCGTACCTTACTGAAAAAATAAGAAAAATAGTGATAATTTTAATTTTACTTATATTATGACAAATGCACAGATTCCATTTTGGTATAAACTTATTTTAGGTTTAAAAAGCAGGGGTAAGATTGCAACAGGATTGACACTTCCATACATCATCGGAGCATACAAGTTGATAGGCAATTACGAAGAGCTAGAAGATTTGAGTATTGAAGCTTTATTAAAGGATATTGCAAAAAATAATACTCTTAGGATTCCTTTCATACAAATGTGTCCTGTTATAAACCAGTACGTAGTAGGTATTGAATCAAGAAGTTATGAGAAATACTTTATACATATCAACGATTTAGGAATTTTATTTCTAGGTAACAATGCTGAAACTTTAGGAGCTACTTTTAATGAAATATGTACTAATTTAAAATTAAAACACGATACTCATATAAATAATGAAAACTTTTCTTGGGATAAAGACAAAGAGACTTGGAGAAATTTTGATCACAAAGATATTGACAATATAGCGAGTATAAATTAATTAATGAAATCCGTAAAAGATAAGCTCCCAGCTATTACCGAGGCCATTTACAGAATCATGAATAAATAAAGTCGTAGAACTTTTCGCCGGGTGGAGTTGAAAAGTATCGAGCCAATAGAAGGACAATTATCATGCAACCAGCAAGGAACCGCAAGTCCTTCAGTATTGAAAGTGAATGTTCCCGTTCTTCTATGGTTCTACCCGGCAGAAGCAATCCAAAAATGCTGAAGCCTCCTGTCGGAGCTCAATAATAAATAGGTTCAGCATTTCAGTTTGATATGATTATCATCGTAAACCTGGTTGGTTGGAAGGGTAGTTGTAACAAAATTCGGACAGTTCCTAAGTCGTAACTTCTTGTCTTTCTCGGCGTCAAGCATAGGCACGTACCAACTGTACATTACGTTGTGTTTGAGGCACAGCAACCAATTTAGCAACTCTCGAATTTGCCGGATGGTCGTGGGTGATATACAAATGATGTATTTGCAATTTTCCTTTTCTCAAGTTTGTCTAATGCGGCTTGCGTATGTCATATTGGAATTCATTATTCTGTTTATAGATTACTACCGATTGCGGTTTGAAATTAGGTACATGCGTGATGTACCTGTCAACCAGTTTAACGTCCTGATTTTAAGTAAATACACCGCCCACAACCCGAGAAGCTTAATTTTATAGAATTGGTACGTAGATAAGCTAATATTCATATAGGTACTTGAGTAACCTAATCTAAATTTCTCTTTATCAATCTAAAAATACATGTTGTAAATATTCATAAAGAAACCATTCAATAGGCTCCCTTTTCGGCAGTTCACCTTACCGAAGTTTACGGTTATCCATTTTTGTTAACTGTTAACGTATATAGGTATGAGTAAGTTTTTTATCCTCCTTCTTGAAAAAAAGTATACGGTTACCGTGTGAAGCTTGCTCTGAAGGAGTTAGACCGCCAGCGGTCGACTGTCCCACCTGGGCAAATTTCTGCAACAAATGTTTGGAAGTTGGCGATATTGATTTTAACTTGCTGATACCCTACGATTTAGTGGATTTGCCTGATTCTTTCAGCCTTCTGTCGAAACTGTATGTATCCGAGGAACTGGAAAACAACCGTAAACAGCCACCAACTGGCCATTATTGCCCCCGATGACTACACCGAAAGCGTGCTTTACACCATGCAAGGTGTTTCGCTGCGGTTGTTAATCTATTTGGGAAAGCGGTTAGGGCCGGACGGCACGGTTGAAGCCTCCACTGCGGATATTGCAGCCTGTATAGGCTGCTCTTGTGTGATGGTTCGTAGGGGTTTGGCCGAGTTGAGAAAAAATGAAGTGATTGCTCCTATGAAACGGGGTCATTGGGCGGTCAATCCGCGGGTTTTACGGCCTGTTTTTTTCAGTTGTTAACCTCGGCACTTCCGTACCGGGGTGGTATTTTATCCATTTAATGAAATGACCACACCCAGAAAAAATACTTCGACTGCGCGGGCCAGATTGACCGGAAGATGCATATAATTGCTGGCCAGCTCAACTGGCCGCATTAGCGCGGACGGCACTGTGTTTCATTACTACTCCTAATCCAACTGGCTCGTTTACCTTAACAAATCTTTATCCATATCAAGAAGTCCGACAAAGAAGAAGCTATATCCCTAGAAGAGACATATTTGAAGCGACCCTCGACGCTGCGGTTTTGTCAATTTATTGAAAGTTTCCGGATGCGACTCAAGCGGCAGCACCGCAGGCCGGACCCCTAGGCAACTTTGCCACTATTTATTCAACGAAGAATTGTCTTAAATTCTGAACAAGCTGTCGGATTTGCCCCTGCGCATGTATTCGATTATGGGTGTCAGGTTGGAACCAGAACTTTGAAAAACAATCACAAAAACTAGTCGTAATGCCTCCCCACGTAAAGACTTAAATTCTTTGCTGCTGAAATCTTTAAACTGTTCAAAAAGGGAAAATACTAGTCAGAAATGAAGCTGTTATCCAAACGCCTTCAGACCGAGAAGCGAATATCCAATGATAGGATAAAATCCAATACTGATATTCACTTCATTACAATGGTAAAGATAACTTTTTCTGTGCAGCTAGGTAAAGTCTGACCTTGCTAGCTACTTTATTCAAGATATAAAGAAATGGATGGTACCAAAGATCCCTATATATTACTGGATCAGCTGTTCAAATGAAAGAATATAGGTTAATAAGAAATAAAAGAACCCGTTTTTACTTTAAACCCATGTATACCAGTCGGTTTTAAAGTTGTAGATAATCTTAATTTTGCTGACAGGTTAGTCGGGATCGATTTCGAAGTTAACCAATTTTTAATTACAGCTTAAGACTAAAATAGTGTTGTTACCGCATGGCCATATACTAGGATATTTCGATCGGTATTTATATAATTTTTTAATATTAAATCATTCTTTACTTTGAATAATTGAGGGATATGACTTAATTATGGTTAATCTATCGTTTATACACTAGTAAAAACACATAAATGGCAATAAAAACTATTGCAAGTGCTGTCTTGAACGCCATCTGTCCTTATTATACTATGTTTCCCCTTGACTTTCCTCTTAGTCACCTTTCACGAATAAGGAGAAACGCATGGGTACTCGATCCATTTTGTGGACGGGGCACTACGGCCTTTGCGGCTCGTCTCTTAAAGCTGAATTCCTTAAACATTGATGCGAATCCTGTTGCTATAGCCATCGCCAAAGCTAAACTAGCTTCCCCTAGACCAGTTTCAGTTGCACAACTTGCTCAGGAAATTTTATCCCAGTCCTTGAGAGCTGACATACCCCAAGGGTTATTCTGGGAGTTGGCGTACGATCGAAACGTCCTCATTGATTTAGTCAAACTCAGAACTGCCTTATTAGAAATCGACACTGACGAAGCGGCCGCTCTGCGGGGAATTATCCTTGGCGCGTTACATGGGCCTCAACCCAAAACAAAAGATAGCTACTTTTCGAATCAGATGCCTAGGACGTTTTCTTCGAAACCGGACTATTCCGTCCAATACTGGCAAAAACATGGCCTTTTACCACGGCCAATCAATACTTTGGCAATTATTAAAGAGCGTATTACTCGATATTACAATCCTAAAATACCCAAAACTATAGGGCTAGCCCAGCTTGGAGATGCCCGAACCTTTACCTCTTTTCACTATCAATTCGACGCCCTAGTAACCTCACCTCCTTATTTTGGAATGGGTACCTATGTTGAAGATCAATGGCTTCGTAACTGGTTTGTGGGTGGTCCTCCGCAGGTTTCCTACTACCATGGTGAGCAATTAGGTACTAGTGCTGGTGATCGATTCATCTACAATTTAGGGAAAGTATGGAGCAATGTAACCCCAATGATGCGACCTGGCAGTAAGGTGGTAATTCGAATGGGCACGATCGCCAGTAAAAAAGCGGACCCCGAAGAAATAATCAAAAAGTCGGTCCGACAATTCGATGTGAATTGGCGTCTGAAAAGTATATCTAGTGCAGGAGCTTCATCAGGGCGCCGTCGACAGGCCAACCATATGGGTAAAATAGCCTCCACAAATTCCGCTGAACAGGAATTAGATTTCGTATTCAAAGTTGAATAAATTCAGCATCGCTATTCTATGATTCCATCTATACAAGAGTTGAAAGTAGCCAAAAAGCAATTATCCATGTACTCGCGTACACGATGCGATAAGATGCTTTACCTGACCCTTCATAGTGATACTATACTCAAAAAGTATAACCTTCCCGTACCTCTAAAAGCCAGACCGGGTGTAGGTATTCTACAGCAAGCCGGCGTAGACTTTGAACAAGTAAAATATAATTTGTTGGCCGAATCCTTCCCAAATGCTTTACTGGGCAAAAAACAAGACAACGAATGGAGAAGTGAGAATTTAGGGCGTCTGTTTTCACAAGTTTCGATAACACCCTGTTTCCTGATTCAGGGGCAGTTTGCTCCACAAGAGTTTCGGCAACAAGCACTTTCCAACCTTGGGCTGGATGCAGCAACCATTGACGTTATCCCGCCAATGGCCGACTTGATCCCGGATATTTTAATAATCAGGGATAACCTTCCCAACGAGGAAGAGGTCCTGCCCAACGGTAGTAGACAGAAAATCTCCTCTGAGGACCCTAGGAAAGCTATTGTGGTTCTTGATGTCAAACATACCGCCGAGGCCAATCCCAGCTACTCAGCTGAAGTGACACTCTACGCGTTCATGCTGGTTAATTACTTACATCGTCTCGGCTTAGAAAAACAATATCTAGTTTCTGCTCAACCCGGACTGTGGACTCGGTCGACTGAGGGGGTCTCAAAGCTTATGGCCGAGGTTAAAAAAAGAACCGCTGACCCAAATCAACTTGTACAGGCGTTGACAGATGACTGTGACTCCGTACAGTTTAATTTTTTTATTCAGACTGTCCGCCGATTTTTCAAAGATGATCTTCCCCGTGTCCTAGCGCAAGGCCGTACCGATTGGACACATTTAGACTGGCATGTCGACGCTCGCTGTTCTGCCTGTGACTGGCTGGGCTACAGGCAATGGCTCGATCCGGAGGATGCCGAGAAAATCACCACCCATCCTGACCATTACTGTATACCACATGCCATCCGCACCGAACACCTCAGCCGACTCGTTGGCCTAACGCGTGGCGCACGAAAAACACTCGCTAACGTAGGGTACTCAACTGTCCAGGATGTGGCTAGTACCTCCGGCCATGAGCCTGTCTACCGCGACCACTCTTTGCTGCGTCGCGAACGTCGACATTTGCCTATCCGAGCAAGAAATCTAAACAGCAGTACTACCTCAGTTGACCCTGTCTCCCAATTAGCCACCCTAGCAAATAATACTCGGCTGCGTGTAAGTGCTACCGTTAATTTTGACGCCAGTGCTGGATTATTGACAGGACTGGGATTAGTAGCTAGTCTTTCATTTCCCTATCGCTCCGAAAACCAACCGTCGCCGCTTCGTCTAGCCACGAACGCTTTTATCGTGGATACCAAGACTAGCTCAAGCGAATGGGCTGCACTTGCGGCTTTTTTGTCTCAGTTAGCTGATTATATTGATCGGGCGGAACAGGTTTTCCACCGGGAGGGATTCGAGCCAAAGATCCAAGCACAAATAGCCTTCTGGGAACGACGGCAATATAAAGAGCTTTGCGGAGCCATCGGCCGTCACCTTCCGTCAGTTTTCAGTCTACTTGAACGCCGTGAACGTGCGTTAGCCTGGCTGTTTCCTCCTGACGAGCTTATGGCGCGTCCAGAAGATGTTAATAGTCCTATTATCGTCTTTATTGACGAAATCATTAGGCAGTATGTCTTTACACCAGTAACTCATACGCTGACACTGGCTAACACCGTCGAACACTATTATTTTGGTGATGCACCACCTAGGAAACTGGATTCATATTATTTAGAGACACTCACCAACGGTATTCCTAAGGAGCGTATCTATGAAATCTGGAGCGGGGCACCCACTATAAAGCGTGGTAGAACCAGTATTACCCGTACCAATGTTATCGTTGATTATGACAACGCTATAAAATGGCAATGTCGGGCGCTAGAGAGTGTTATCATTCGGTTGCACATCGACTTTAGAGGCCGATTAATTACCAATGCAAAAGAGGTAAACATGTCGCTACCGCAAGGAACCCGCTCAGTGGCTTTTGACAGCAAATTATGGTATTGGTGGGATCAACTCGAATACGCCATTGTTCACAACGAAGACATGGTCCGAATGGCTGAACCACCTGAGTCCCTCGAATCCAGTTTTGAAGCTATCCGTTTAACCACTTTAGTGCAAGTTTTGCCTAATGGGAATCGGGTTTATACCGTAAGTCCTGACTCCGCTGAAGTAAAGTTGCAGGATGGCGACAGTTATTTATCTGTGGGTCTCGAAACGGTACCCGCTTTTCCTTTGCTTCGTGCTATTCGATTTGGGAGACCTGAAGATTATAAAGGATTTTCTCCGCAAAGACTTTACTTACCGCTTTATTCGATATTGAAAGGTCGTATAGTGCATTTTGACCGCCACATGATGCAGGCCGAAATAGCCCTTACTTCAACTGACCCCGATTTGATTCCATTTTTAGAAGGACCCTGCGGCTTAAGTTTTGATCAAGGTATTTATTTAATGGACGGCGTATCTAACTTTAAACGGTACGAGACTACTCTGAAAATAATACAGCAGATTAGAAACCCATCAATAGCCCAGCCGGCGCCCGGATCACAAAGTGCCATGGGAGTCGTATCCCCCTCCAAGCCTGGAAGAGATCCTATTAGTCCGGCTGCTTGTGTACTTTGGGACGCAACTTCCTTACAGAATAATACATATCCACTCCATGATAAGCAACGTGCCGAAGTTATCAAATTAGTTGTCGATTCAGGATTAAATGATTCTCAACAGGAAGCCGTTCTACACGCCTTGCAGAATCGACTAACTGTTATCTGGGGGCCGCCGGGAACTGGCAAAACTAGTACGCTTTCTGTATTGGCGCATGCAGTTACTCAACAAGCTACTCAGACTGGTCAGGGGCTGAATATGCTAATCTGTGGCCCTACCTATAAAGCAATAGAAGAGGTGATTGGTCGTCTGCTGGTGTTACTTCAATTGGATGCTACCGTTAGTTGTGAAGTTTTTATCGCCTATTCTCGTTCAACAGACCCGAAGGCTTTTTCGTCAATAGTTCCCAATATAAAAGTCACCAGTTTTCAATTAATTAATTCCTCGCTCGACTGGGAAAATTGCTCTCAGAGTTTATCCAATGATCGAGCCATAACTATAGTTGCCACTACATGTCACCAATCCCACAAGTTTAATGAGTTAGCGGGTAATATCTTAGTATGCCCCCTGTTCGACTTTGTTATTCTCGACGAAAGTTCACAAGTTCCCGTAACCTTGGCTCTTGGTCCATTGGCAACCCTAAAGGAAGAGTTTCGATTAGTCATTGCTGGCGATCATTTGCAAATGCCACCCATTAGTGCCCTTGAACCGCCCGTTGGTGCTGAATACCTGGTTGGCAGCATTCAGTCCTATTTGATTGGCCGATTTAAAGGTTATGTAACTCAGAATAAATTATTAGTGAACTATCGATCGGCTGACGCCATCGTTCAGTTTGCTCGTCAAATTGGTTATCCTACCAACCTACGGGCTGACTTCCCTAATACTCGAATTCATCTGCTAAAGGAAGTACAGTCCTTGCAGAACCAGCTACCAGTCGACCTACCATGGTTCGATAGCCTTCCAGACCTCCTCGACCCACACAAAGTCGGCCTAACCATGCTACACAACGATGAGTTGGCTTCCCAGAGTAACCAATTCGAAGCCAAGATTGTAGCCACAATCGTTTACTGTCTACGGAATACAGCCAGCGATAAACTCAATGGGAGGGGAGTGTTAACTCATGTACCGCCGACAGTTGAATCATTCTGGAAAGAGTGTATTGGCATTGTTACTCCGCATCGCGCACAGAGGGCGCTTATCATCCGGGAGTTAAGCAAGTATTTTCCCGAGGAACTGAATGAGATCAATAGTGCTGTTGATACTGTGGAGAAATTCCAGGGTGGTCAGCGTCATACGATTCTCGTATCATTTGGAGTTGGAGATACCGATATCATTGTCGGTGAAGAGGAGTTCCTCATGCAGTTGGAGCGAACCAACGTTGCCATTTCTAGGGCCATGGCTAAATGCATCGTCATCATGCCTACCAATCTGGCAGCGCATGTGCCGGAACAGAAAAAAGCATTGGAAACGGCCCATGCCCTTAAAGGATTCCTCGATGAGTTTTGTAACCAATCAACTCCGATTACTTTTTCTGATGGGCAACAGTCTCGAACTGGGCAGCTAAAGTGGGCAGGGTAAAAGTCAATAACACTGCTTTAAAAATAATTTACAACTCTCAACACATATTAAGTCAAGATAAACAAAGCAAATAAATATGAATAGGGGAAGAAAGCCAACTGCAAAGCCCTATATTGATGTGCTAGAGGAGCACCCATGGAAGAGATTTCCACTTCAAACAAACAATGCTCGCTATTTAATTCTTGGAAGTTTCCCCCCAAACAAGTTTACTCATAAAAAACAGCTTCAGACGAGGGGTGACGTTCCCATTTTTTATGGGAGTAAGAGCAATAAATTTTGGAATCTATTTATTACAGCAAAAGGAATCGATTTTAAATGGCCAGATCAGTCTGAAGAAGTGCTAATCTGGTTTGAAAATAATCAATGGGCTGTTGCAGATATAGTATATAGAACTTACCGAAAAGAGGACAGTGCTATTGACACAGATTTAATTGTAAAAAGTTGGAATACTGAGATTATCGACGGAATTTTAAAGCATAACAAGATAAGTCGTATCTTTTTTACGAGTCGTTGGGTTGAAGAAAAATTTAATAAGTATGTAAAATCCTCTCTAAATTATTTTGATTCCAAAATACATCTAACTACGCTAATATCCCCCTCAGATAATGGACTCAGAAGAACAGAATGGTGTAAAGGATTACTTGAAAAAAATAAGGATGAACCATTGTCATTATATAGGCAGCGATATTATAGTCATTTTCTCAAAGATTTGTAGCTTGGACACCTATACGTAATCAAGTGAAAACGGAGCGGTTACAGTAGGCTCTAAAAGTGCAATCAATACCCTTTTTAATTTCATATATTATTTATTCTTCCAGTGTGTCTACAAGATCAACCGATTCTCCGTCTTCTGTTAACTCTATCTGTATTTGATGGTCAGTAGCCTGATTGATCAATAACTGATTTAGTAAATTAGAAATGCGTAAAATACGGGCGTTGAAGAATCGTTCATAGTCGTTGTCTGTGATACCATATTCATTTAAATCGCCAATTAAATGGGTAGCTAATGTCAAATCCATGGATGGGTTTTCATGCGAAAATTCGTTTATGTATTGCGAAGGGGATTTGGCTCGAATATCGTTTTTATTTAAATAATCATCCACAATGGTGATATTAGCAATGTGGTTTACTCGCCAATAATCAAAAGTGGGAAAATGCTTCTTCAAAAAGGCCTTCGGGAAAAAGTGGTGGTAATTTTTCGAAGATGACACGCTAAGCCAAGCGTTATCAACTCTAACGTTAAGATTAGTCTTAAAGGAACGAGGGTGTTGTCTTGCCAGCAGGCACAAAATAGCTTTGATATAACTGCGACTGGCGTTAAACCAGCCTTCTCGTGCTATAGATTCTGGCGATACGTCAACTGACCACTCGTAACGGGGTTGCTCACCGGCTAAAATCCTGTCAATTTTTTCAACGTCGCTGGCTAGTTTCGCTTCTACAGATGAAGAGTAACGGGTACCTAGCGAACAACGCCAGAAATAATCCTCTAATCGGTGAAGCATTTCACCCGATGGCCGGGTCGGATGCCTATCAAAGAAGTAGCTTAGTGGAACAAGCAAAGCATTATATGGTAGTAGTTGGGATACAAGTACCCCGTAGTCTCGTAGAAAATCAACAGCCAGTTTTATGCTCTGAACTGTACGAGTCCACGCTTCAGTAAATATATGTTTGTTAATATCTAAAATTTGTCTGCGAGTACAACCTTTCACTGTTAGCATCGCTACGGCTTGCAATACGGTTGCCGGAGCCAATGTGTCGTACTGTACCGAGCGCAGTTCATTAAGTAATTGTTCATATCGAACAGCCAAATCGAAACCAGAAGATTCTGAGTTTACTGGGTCAGGAGCTAGATATGTTTTGGCTACCATAATCTCAAACAGAGATAAAGCTCTTCCACCCACGTTAAGCCGTGTAAATACTTCGGTTGCAACCGAAATCGATGCCCCTCTAAGCGAGATAATATTAAATTGGTAACCTTGCAGCAATAATCGGTACTCATCAACTTTATCGTGGTATTTCTCAGGGATATCGTTCAAACGTCGCCTATAATTACTCGTCATCAAATCGGTAACCGTAATACAAGCTTCTAAATTACGGTTTGTCAGATCAGTTGTGACAATATCATCGTCAGAACTAGCTGCTAAGTCTACATAAATGTCTGCGAAATAGTCAATACGATTGCGGTCACGCTTGATTGAAACCCCCTTTATGGCCGCGAAAAAGGATGTGATCCGTTGCTGCCCATCCAAGACATAATTAACAAATTCATTTTGTTTCTGTGTTGGTAACTGAATATTGCCAATGTCCCGCACAGCTCGCAATTCTTCATCAGTGCGCCAAAAAATAAATGTACCGATGGGATAACCTTTTAGCATACTATCTAACAATTGCGCTGATTTAGCTATCTCCCAAACAAAGTTGCGCTGAAATTGAGGAATCTTTATTTGACCAGATTCAATTTCCTGAATCAGGGTTGCATAGTTTTTAGAAAGGTTGTCCAGGATAGCCATATGGCATTAGGTGGGGTTGGGAATGAATAAATAGGGTTATGCGTACTCTTTCGGAAAAAACGCGCTCCAGCCCGTTGTGTCCGTTGCCGATGAAATACGGAAGGGCGAATATTTCCATCGCCGGTTATCACCCACACCGACTGGCACAATGACACCCCCTACATAGGCTTTGCTGCGCTCCTGCCCTAAGGTTTCCAAATAGCCAATCAACGCATTATGCTTGGCGCAGAAATCTGGATCAGAACCGGGGGTTTTGGTATCGAAAAGGGCAATTGTGCCATTTTTAAGCTGGATTACAAAGTCAACGTAAAACAAGGATGCCGTACCGTCGGCTTTTTGATAAGGAACCGCAAAATCGGCTTTAGTCTTCTCTCCATTCTTATACCACCACTCCAAGTTCGGTTCCTGCTCCGCTAAAAAATCAGCAAAATCTATTTCAGGATTTGAAGCGGACTTGTACTGATAAAAGGGGTGCAGGACGTGGGACTCGCTGGTTTTAGCTTCATAAAGTTCGTTATACGCGCGCTCGACCGGCACATCCCAGGCATAGCGTTCGACCTGTTTGCTTTTGTTTTTAGCTTCCTGCTGCATCACTTCTTCGTAGCGGGCCAGCACCTGCTCAATTACATCGGCAAAGTGAGGACGGTTTTGCGGATAGAGTATGGTCTTAATCGCCTTGACCTCGCCTGAACCAGCCGAATAACCGACGTATTTTTCAAAGACAAACAGGAGAGCACCTTCCAGAACCGGCGTTGATTCGGCGGGGCCATACCCGCCCACATTCTGGTGGCAAAATTGCCGGAATAATACCCGTAATTCTTCCGACGTTTTGGCAAAACGTTCAGTGTGTTCGGCACGTGCAACCTCGATCTCGCCCGTTAGCACGACATCGGCAGGAACCGGAATCTCGATATTATCGACGTTGATTTCGACTAACACCTGCTGCATCCGGCGGAGGTTGTCGGCTTGCCAGTCATCCCCTTTAATGCTCCATTTCCAGTTATTCTCTACCACATCCTCCAGACAGCGCCTGAACTTAGCTCCCAGCCGGTTTCGGATTAACCGGCTTTCCATGTAGGCAGATGGCAGATTTATGTCGATGTAATCAGCCCGGCGGATGGCCCGGTTCTGGACAATATAGTCTACATCGTCGGCCACAACCTGGATAACATCGCGACTCAGGTCAGTATAGACGTAACCGACATTCAGCAGGTCAATGGGGTAGTGTTTTTGATGGGGCATTCGCAGGATTCGGCCCACGGTCTGAATCGTAAAGGCCTGCGCATTCAGCTTTCGGTAAATCAGGAGCACAGCCGCACGAGGACAATCCCAGCCTAGGGCAATTGCTTGTTTAAATAACAGAACCTCGACCAGATTGTCCGGGGCTTCGATACCTTCCAGGTTGACTTTATCCTTTCCATCAGATAACCAGACCGCTAGTTTCCCGTTGGCGGTTGTAATACCATGCTGAGTACCCAGCCAGTTTGTAACCTCATTCCTGATGATCAGATCGTCGCTGCTCATGGTGGCCGTATCATTCGGAAGCTGAATGAGAAGTAGAGGATTTACCGCAACTCCTAATTTCTGATAGGACGCCTTGAGTTCCTGCCGCCGGGCCAGCGCCTTTGTGAGTAGGTACTCGTCAAGCGAAACGCCAAACGTTACCTGTTCGACAGCATTCAGGTCTGGGTTGAGTAATACCTGCTTTTTGATCATTTCGGCTTTAATCACATCGGCCCGTTTGACAACCGTTCGGTTGTCGGAATCGAAAAAGGCAGTGGCCGAAACATCAATCTCGATTTTAGCCTGCAATACGTTCAATAACTCCTGCGCCCGCTTCCCCTTGTTAGCAAATAAGTGCGCTTCGTCCAGCACCACAATGAGTTCGGTGCCTTCGCCAATGGTGCGGTGTATATACTGCTGCAGGGTGCGGTCGTGTTCGTTGTCGCGGATGTACACATTCTTTTCCTTGTTGACCGACTGCCAGTTAAGGAACAGCACGTCGCCGGGTTGCAGAAACTGCTGAACATCGTCAAACTCAACGGGGCGCAGTGTCTGATCGATCTGAAAACCGGCCCGAAACCGCTCGAAGCTCTGCGTATGCAGCTGGTTGGGTGCCAGCCACACAAACGCGACCTGCGACCGAGGGTAACCCAGCGCCCGTTGCGGAAACTCCAGGGTGAGCCGACGCATGAAGTCGGCCATCATCAGTGTTTTGCCAGAGCCGGTGGGTGCTTTGAAAACCATTTTCTGCCGCCGGGAACCGGGGTTGAGCAGAATATCGAACGCGTTTTCCAACAGGCCCGAAACGGCCTTTTCCTGATAAGGTTTTAAGACAATCATGAGGGTAATGGCAGGGACGCGGTTATAGTTTCAGAATCGTTTTCTACGGGCTGAGGTTCGCCCTGAGGGGGCAACAACCGGCCGAAAGCCTGATAAATGGCTTCTGGCAGGGCGCAGAGTTCGATTCGGTCCAGCACATCCTCAAAATCGTCGGTGTAGGGATACGGGCCGGGGGCAAACACATAAACCTTCACCGGGTTCAAGTGCGGCAAATCCTGAATAATCGTCACCGCGTCCGCAATCGCGTCTTCATCGTAAACAATGACAACGTGCTGCGTGGCCAGGTCGTTGGTGAAAAGCCGTATCGAAGCCAGTTGGGAGGTTTCTACGAAGCAATTTTCCTTGATGCAAAGCAGTTCGGTGGCCAGCCTCATCAGGTCGCGTTTGTTGGTCTGAGTGCGCTCCCGGTCAACGTAAGCTGTCTGATAGTAGTGAAGGTGGTTATTGGTTAAGCCGGAAACGGCTACGCCTTTATTGCTGATATATCCCTCGATCACGCGCCGGTTTCGCTCAAAGCAAACTTCCTCGGCAATGTTGTTTTCGTTGTTGGTGACTAAGATGCACTGCCGGTTTCCGCCATCCTCGGCATTCAGGGCCATTACTGCGTGTAAGGTTGTGCCTGAACCGGCGAAGAAATCGAAAATGAGTGCGTTTTTTGGAGCACCGACCTGTATTATGCGCTGCATCAACTTCGTCGGTTTTGGAGTTACAAACAGATCTTCATTAGCTCCCGCTGACATTAATTGACTAAACTCTTGTTTAGAATTACGAGTACTACCTACTTCATTCCATGTCCATAATGTTTGTGGAATAACCCCATCACGTACTTCTGATAAAAACCGTTTTATTCCAGGCCTATTAGAACCATTGGGTCCAAACCAAATTCTATTGTCTTTATTCAACTCTGTAAATTTGTCAGCACTGATTCGCCAATAACTGCCAGCAGGTGGACCATCTATTATGCGGCCAGAGGGTGTTGTAATAGCATATTTGCCGAGTGAATAAAAATTTCTAGCGGCCATATCACTTAATAACCAAGGCCCCCGAGAATCATTATCAGGATTTTTATACCTAGCAATCATCTCAACATTTCTAGGCAATCTAATAGGTCGCCATTGGACCTTATTTTTAGCAAATATTATTATGTATTCGTGGTCGTCACTAAAATGTGTCGCAGTGTTTTTGGGGCTATCAATTTTCTGCCAAATCACATTCGCTACAAAATTCTCCTCCCCCAAAACCCTGTCACAAAGCAGCTTCAACTGCGCTTGCTCATTATCGTCAATTGAAATAAAGATAACGCCTTCTGGTTTGAGAAGATTACGGGCCAATTCGAGCCGTTTTTGCATAAAGGAGAGCCATTTGGAGTGGCGGTAGGAATCTTCGCGGTCCACGAAGCGGTCATTATACTTGAAATCCTTGTTGCCGGTGTTATAGGGTGGGTCAATGTAAATGACGTCTACTTTTCCGGCATGGGTATAATTCAACACCGTCAGGGCGTGAAGGTTATCGCCCTCAATTAGCAAGTGATGGGGCGGTTGGGGAACCTGATCAAACAATGGGTTGGTTTCCGAACCGATATAGTCGAAATTCAGGGCCGTTTGCCCTGTTAGGTCCTCCTTCTTGAGAGTGCCTTCGTTTTGCCGAGCCACAATGCGCCGACTGGTTACTTCTCGTAGAACGGGAAGTTTATTTCGGAGGTCTTCTTCAACCTGTTCTGGTTTCTCTTCCCAGACCAGTCCATATTTCTTTTTTTCATTGAGCAGAGACAATAGGTCTGAACGTTCGGCGTCGGTCAATCCAGGCAGTGTACGTATTTTCTGAGCCAGTTTTGTATTTGTCATAATAACGTTAAATGAATGGTTGAAAATACGAAATCAATATTAATAGGAAGGTCGTAGGTTGGAAAAAGGATAAATTCTGCTAAAAAAGATAAAATGTATAGTTTAATCATATAGAAAAGTATTATAACGTCCGTAGACTGCACTTATCGTTAGGCTACCATTCACAGATTGACCTAAAAAACCTTTTTCATCAAACTCTCATAAATACAGTATAGCTAAATAGGACCACCCCAGTTTTGACTCCAGTTTAAAAGGTGACCTTGGCCCTGAAAAGTGGACAGTGAAAAATAGAGGATTCGGACAATTGTCGTACCT
>NZ_BAAGVR010000029.1:0-9593 GCF_054780775.1 Larkinella ripae | reverse complement strand
TACTGAATTGTCTCTTCTCATTTTCACCCATTTTGTCCACTTTCATTTGACGACATACAGACATACTTCATAGTCGTTTGAATGTTGGCGTGGCCCATGTATTCCTTTAGGGTTACAACATCTCCACCCAATTCGATAAAGAGCGTTCCGAAGGTGTGCCTGGCGGTGTGGGTAGTGATTTTAAAATCCACTTCGGCGGCCTGGCCAATTTTGTCTAAAACCCGGTTTGTGTAAGGTTCGGAATACGTGTCGAACAGGCGGCCCAGCGATGTATTAATAAGTACGCGGGCCATCGGATGAAGAGGGATCCGGATCACTTTGTGATACCGCATAGTTTTTTTCGGCATGATTACCAGCCAATCACCCTTTATATTTTCGTGGTTGACGGTTTTTGCGTCACTGATGCGAAGCCCGGTAAAACAGCTAAATAAAAAGTGGCGAAGGACGATTTGCCAGGCTTCCGGAATCGAATCCTTACGATATAGCGCCAGTAGCGCCTGAAGTTGTTCTTCCGTCAAAACGTTCGGATTCGTTTCCGGTTTGGTAACCTTCACAACCTTAAAAGGATCATCGAAAACATTCCCGGCCAGTAGCGCCCGCTTCACGTACGCCCGAATATTCTTCATATTGTTTTCGACGGTGCTGGGAACGTTACCACATTCGGCCTTCATGTAGGCTCGGTAATTCTCCAGTAGTTTCGGGGTTATGGCGTGAAAGGGTAGCTGGATTTCAACCGGATCCGGCTGGGCGGCTTCCTTCCCTTTTTTCTTCTGTTTCGCGGCTTCAAACTTCACAAATTCCTTAAACTTATTAATACTACTAAGGTGGGCGTTCCGGCTACCCAGTTCAATTTTCTTTCGTTTGTAACGCTCCAAAATATCCTTTTGCGCAAACGTGAAAAAGTCCTTCCTGGATGAAAAGCTATTGAAGTCACGGATCAGGGCTTCCATCGTTAACGTCTTTCCGGATAGGCGGTATTCTTTGAAGATTTCGTTCACTTTCGCCATTTCCGAATCGATCATCATTTGATAATCCGAATGATCTTTATCGCCCTTCGTGCGGGCCAAAATCTTCCCGGCCTTCTTATCAAAATGCGATGGTGGCCAGGAAAGCTTCACGGGAAGCCGATCCTTATTTCCGTCAATACTGACATAAATGTACAGCGGTGAAGATCCATCTTTCTTCACATAATCGTCTTTGATAATCAGCTTCTTAACAAAATTCTGTGTCGTTCCCATTAGGATCAAATTCGGAATTTAGGGGGTGGAAAATACCATTCGGAACGAGATGAGAAACCAAAAAACGCCTTATACAAGCTGTATAAGGCGTTTTTGAACTAGTTCGTGAACCCGAAGGGATTACATACTTTTTAATCTGCCCTTCCTTCTTTTTACATAACATCTTATCATTCTGAGCACTATATATTAATTCTTTACTTTTCTTAACGAAAAAGAATTAAAATAAATTAAGTCAAAGCGTCCCCCAAAGCGTCCCCTTTCGTATATTTACTTTCAGCATTTAACCCGAAGCTTTTTCCATTATGCAGGCCAGCCATGACAAGGCCCGGTTCGTTCTCAGGGAACCGTCTAGCAACACTCCCACGCCTATAATCCTGCTTTACCGTTATAAGAGCAACCGTCTAAAGTACGCGACGAGTGAGAAGGTTTTACCAGCCGATTGGGATTCAAAGTTGCAGCGCGCGCAGACCAATCAGAGAAGCCGGTTTCTGCGGGAACCGTTTGAAGGAATCAATGCCCAGCTTGAGCGTTATCAGTCAGCCCTTAAACGCATTATTGCCAAATGTAAGCTGGCACAACTTGAACCGACGGTAGAACGGGTTAAAGAATTCCTTGATCAGGAGTTCGGCCGTACCCCTACCCCACCGCCAGATGAGAGATCTAAGGCTCCAACATTTTTTGAATTCACCGAGCAATTTCTCGACGATTGTAAAACCGGTAAACGGCTGACTAGCCAAAACAGGCGGTATACGCTGGGCACCGTAAAAAACTACACGACTACATTCAACCGACTTAAAGAATACCAAAAGGTCTATCCAACCCGGTTAGACTTCGACGCCTTTACGCTGACGTTCTACGGCAAATTTAAAAAGTACCTCACCTCACAAGGCTTTGCTGTCAATACCATTGGAAACTTCATCAAGAACGTCAAAATCTTTCTGAAAGAATCCTATAGAGATGAACTTCATCAGAACGAGACATTCCGTCACGAGGATTTTAAAAAGATCCAGGAAGAAACAGAAAGCATTTACCTCGGCGACGATGAGTTACAAAAAATGTATGCGCTTGATTTAAGCAAAACACCAGGTCTGGACAACGTACGGGATGCCTTCTTGATCGGATGCTATACGGGTCTTCGATTTTCTGACTTCTCACAGCTAAAACCAGAGAACATCATCCATGGTGGACGGATACTGACCGTTGAAACCCAAAAAACACGCACACGGGTTTATATTCCACTCAATCCAAATGTGCTGGCCATATGCAGTAAATATGCGGATGGGTTACCCAGAGTGATTAGTAATCAGAAATTCAACGAGCATTTAAAGGAAATCGCCAAAAGGGCTGGACTGAAAGCCATAGTTCAGGTATCGGTCACCAAAGGCGGAATGAGAATTACGAAAACAGTTGAAAAATGGAACCTCGTCACTTCACACACTGCCCGTCGGTCGTTTGCAACTAATGCATACCTAGCTGGCGTCCCAACGCTCGATATCATGAAAATCACTGGCCACAAAACAGAGACATCATTCATGAAATATATTAAAGTATCGAAGGAGGAAACGGCGCTTAGAATGTTGGCACATCCGCACTTTCAGGGTGGAATTTCAAAAGACATTATTAAGCCTCTTCATAAAGCAGTCTAATATTATACATCACCAACGTATAATTAAGTATAAAATATAAAAACACCTCACACTCTTTATGACAATAATAACTACTGAATTGGATCAGCTAAATGCTTTATTCGAAGAATGGGATAAAGCATTATCATATTATTCACTTGTTGTGATAAGCACAAAAATGATGCAAAAGTCAGACCCTGATAATGTTGAAAATATTTATAACAATATGCATATCAATAAAAGTGATATTTTAGTTTTAAAAAAAATCTCTTACAAACTGAGTTCCATTTGTTCTGATTTAAGAGATGAGATTGAACATAATTTGATGTCAATAATACACAATGAACAGGGTGTTTTATATTTGAAAAAACTTGCGAATTCTGTAAACAATATTGACTCTTTTTTTCAAATAGATTACAACAATTATTTAGATTATATTCTATCAGTAAACTTCATTTTTAATAAATCAGAGAATAATGAAAATGAAGAGGAAGGAGGTGATCGTGTTCTTATGCAAGATGAATTTGGGAACGAATATTTTGCTACAATGTATGCTGAAGGCGTGTATTTGAATAAATATCTTGATAAATATCTTGTAGATGAAGAGTATTTTTCAGAGAACACGAAAGAGCGTATTATTATTTTAATCGATAATGGAAAACAAATATTCATTAATGCAAAAAAAGTCCTACTTGACTTCATAACTTCATCGACCTTTTACAATGACTATTCGGAGTTGATCAAACTAAATGACAATTTCAGTTCAGATGAACCAAATAAAAGCCTTGAATTGAATAAACCTGAAAAAGGGTTGACAGCTCTTCAAAAGCTACTCTTTATTCGACTATTACAGAAAGCTGATTTATTCCCTCGTAAACCTATCAACTCTGACGAAGCAAGCGAATTAAAAGCTATCGCATTATTAACTGGATTAAGTTATAAAAATAATTTAAAGGGTGGAGCCGGTGCTACTAAGAAAGTAAACGAATTATTGGACGATCACTTACGTAAAAATTTAACCAATCAACAAGCCAAAGAAAAGCTTAAAGACCTCACAGCAGTGGAGGAAGCAGCTAGGTTATTAAATACGTTTAGTGTAATAGATCAAATAGAAAAGTACCGCAAAGACCTTGAAAAAATTTTATTAAAATAACAAAATTGGGGGATCCCCCAGACCCTTCCCCCTGAGTTTAAGCCCGTAAACTTGCATAAACAAACCGATAAAGTTTATGCATCAGACATGGATTACTATTCCCGTCACTATCGACGAAATGCGTCAGATGTGGCGGGAGGACATGAGATTAGTAATGAAGGCTGGCCTAGCTGAACAAATGTCATCACCAACAACTTCAGAAAACCTTCCAGATTTTCTAACAAGGAAAGAAGCTGCCCAACTTTTCAGGGTAAGCCTCGTCACCCTACATGATTGGTCGCGCGACATCCAGGATCGCCCAGCAATTATTACCCCTATCCGAATCAACGGCCGAGTTCGCTACAAGCGGGATGAGGTTCTTGCTCTTCTGAGCATTTCGCCAAAATACCGGCGAAGGATCTAATTTTTTTCTTGGGTATACATTGATTCAAATCTTCATTTCCATAAATCCACATTGCCGCCTTTCCCATTTCCGTATTAGGTTAATTGGAGAAAGGAGTAAATCTGCAAAAACACTTTTATGCATATCCTCACGATTGCCAATCAAAAAGGCGGAGTCGGAAAATCGACCCTGTCTTTCAATCTTGCTTACGGACTAGCTTCCGATTTGAAAGTTGCAGTTGCTGATACCGACCCTCAGGGCTCAATTTATAGTATGACCGACTTTCTGGAAAAGATAAACTTGGTTCAACTGGATGACGTTTTAGACGCAAAGATTATAGACGGCTACGACCTATTGATCGTCGACACCCCACCGTATTTGACACCCCGCTTACCCGAGCTTTTTGCCATTTCTGACTACGTTCTGATCCCCACCAGGGCGGGCTTTCTGGATGTCATGGCGATTAAAGCCACGATTACCCTACTCGAAAAGACCAGGGCCACCTTTCAACGAATTAAAGCCGGAATCGTCTTAAACATGGTCATGCCCCGAACCAGCGTTACCGAAGAAATACGCCAGCTTCTTAAAAATACGTACTCAATACCGATACTGGACTCGACCATTGGCCAGCGAATTAGCTATACCCGTAGCCCAATGACATCCGGAATTTTCAATTCCGACGATGAGAAAGCAAAAGGCGAACTGCTGGCCCTGGCCAGTGAAATTCTACAGCAATTAAACCAATAGAAGATAGTATGAAAACAAATGGGAATTACGCTGACACGGTGGCCAAATGGGCCGACAAGCTGAAAAAACAGTCTACGAGTACCCCTTTACAGGAAGTTCGACCCTTTCATTCACCGGTTATTGTTACGCCCATGGCGGAAACACCCACTCCGAAGTCTAAAGAGCCGCAGAAAATGGGAGCAGTCAGTAAACAGGTCCGGGTTAATTTTAACGCTGATGAGCAATTGATGGAGCGGGTCTGGATTTATTCGGCTAAAACGAAAAAGTCCCTCAAACAAATCGCAACCCTGGCGCTGACCGAATACCTTGACCGGAACCAACCCTTGGTGGTTTAGTCATTAACGTTTATACCCGTATACAAACCCGTTTGCGTATAGTAAGTAGCGTTTGTTGATCAAGGTTAACATTGGGTTCATCTCTGCATGATCAAATCGGGCTACGAATGAACACTGAGCATCAAAATATCAAGCAGCTGGCAATTATGGATATGACAGATGCCGAATTGGCCGAGACCGCAAACCTTATTTTTCGGGACGACCCGCTCGCAGGTGATTGCAATGCACATCAGGGTAGTCAATTGGATTACGAAATACTGGGTGAACAGCTCCGAGTTCATCCCGACGAGGAAATACCTCCCGATTCGGTATGTCTCACGGTAGTTTCTCCGGCGGGTGGTGAAATCACGTTTGGAACGCTGGGTAATATTTCCGCTTTCATTGGAAAAGCGAAATCCAGAAAAACATTTGCCGTTAGCATTGCTGTTGGGGCTGCTTTAAGTCGTAATCCGGTTTTGCGGATGACAGGCAAATTCGAAGCTGATAAGCGGACCATTTTGTATTTCGACACCGAACAGGGGCGTTTTCATGTTCTGCGCGCTGTGAGACGAATCTGCCGGTTGGCAGGTAACCCGTCCCCCGACAATTTGCACACGTTTGCTTTGCGTCCTCTTTCTACCCAGCAACGACTACAAATGATCAAACACAAAATATACAACACCCCGAACGTGGGCCTGGTGGTCATTGATGGCCTTCGGGATCTGGTCAAAGATATTAACGACCAGACCGAAGCAACCGACCGGATTGGTGATTTGTTAACGTGGACCGCCGAGCGAAATATTCACATCCTGACGGTCCTGCACATGAATAAAGGCAATGAGATGGCCCGGGGCGCTTTGGGAACCGAATTACAAAACAAAGCCGAAACGGTGGTGTCCATTTCGACCGATCCGCTGGACAAGACTATTTCCGTTGTGAAACCTGAATACTGCCGGGATCGGGATTTCGAGCCCTTCGCCTTTTCCGTTGATGAGACCGAGTTTCCCTACGTCCGGGAGGACTGGGTAAGCAGACAGAAAACGTCGGTTAAAAAGGACACTATGCAGGTAAATCCAAACCAGGCATCTCGTATCATCACACCGAGTTCACTTTCTAATGAAGTTCATGAATCCATTTTGCGGAATGCATTTGACGGCGTGGAACCAGGAAAGTATGAAACGACCGTCCACCGAATTCAAGGGGCTGCCGAATCGTTGGGCTACAAATTTGGGGAGAACAAAGCAAAAGGGTTTGTGACCTTTTATCAGGATCAGCGGTGGTTGACAAAGGAAGGTACCACCTACGTACTTAACCTTTCCGGATTTGAAAGCACTGATTCAACGCAGCAAAAAACTGGTTTAGTTTAACTGGTTTAATCCCCCCTAAAGGGGAGATATAAACTACTTAAACTGGTTTAAACCCACCTTAGTAAACTAGTTTAAACTAAACTACCTGAATTAAACTACTAGCCAAATGGAAAGTAATTGGCCAAGTCTGTTGGATTGCCCAATCAGCTATTTTGAGTATGACCACCAGCACCATGCGTTTGGTAACGTTCCGACCCAAAAGACCACGCTACGCCGGATGTGCACTACCAACTATTATCAGAAGCCGGTGGAGTTAATTCGGAAGGAACCGGACCAGGCCAGGCAGGATCAAATGAAGAAGTGCTTGCCTGCCTTTACGCCGGTTGCTCTTTTGCACCATCGCAAGCGTGAGACGACTTTCAAGGAGAAAATCGTAAAGCAGTGGCCGATGCTGATGGGCGATATTGATCTGAAAGATAACCAGGGGGTCGATATGGCGGACTTAAAACAGCATGTGGCACGGCTGGCTTATGTTGTGCTCTGCGCCTATTCGGTGCGTGGAGGCTTATGGTTCGTGGTTCGGCTTCCAGAAAATCAAACTCCCGAAACCCTGGCCGCCCATTTTCGTTATTTGCAGCGTTTGTTCGGAGAACGGTTTGAAATTAACCTGGATCCCTCTAAGGGTGGCAATCCCTGTGATCTGCGTTTTGTCAGCTACGATCCCGAGCCTTATATGAACGAACAGGCAACTATAATGAGCGGAAGCTATACGCCCTTGCCCCCACCCAGGCCGCGACCATCCCATGCTTTAGCTTACTTCTCAAAGGAAACTAGCCAGCTTCTGACTCGCATTGTACGCTTTGCCGAATCGGCAGGAGAAGGACAACGGCATATTCATCTGCTTAAAGCGGCCAGACTGATTGGCGGGTATGTTGCCGTTGGTCGGATAAATGAAAAGGAGGGTATTCAGGCGCTGGAAATGGTCGCCAGTCACTGGCCTAATTTTACCAAATCTCAAAAAACGATTCTTGACGGCATACAGTATGGGTTAGCAAGCCCAATAGATGAACCTAATGTTTATCCTAATCAGACAAAAGCAAGTAGCCCACATTGACATCACAGCTTGACAATCCAATTGAATACTGAGTCGGTGAAAATTCCCTGGTGCCGACTTATTCAGAGATTAGAGCGCCGACACCCTATTGTCTACTGCCAGTTTTCCAGCTATTTTCTAAATGTTCAAACGATATATTATCCACAATATGGAAAGTAAGGAATCCCTTTTTGCAGTCCAAATTCGAGCACCCCGGGGGGTAGGGAAAAAACGAGCGCCGAGCCGGGGGAGAGTCAGGGTACAGTCTCCGGCTGCGCTTGTTCGATCATTTTTCTTATCCTGAGATTCCTTGAACTGACCCAGATAAAATTCCACTTTAGAAACTGAGTAGCAGTCAAAAATCTTCGTCCAGCTTAAAAACCCGGGGACCAAGCATTTCCATTACTCGCTTCCTTTCCCGTTCATATGCCCAGGCTTGCTTAGCTTCTTTGGAATAGGAGACATGAATGTAATGATCTTTATATTTTAGCTCCAATCGCTTTTTGTGCATTGGATTGTTGTAGTAGTAATTCCAATATACGCTTTGCAGCCGTTTAAGCAGCTTTCGACAGAGCCTGATAGATTTCATATCATTTTGCAATTAGCCATTATTTAATGCCGCCCCATATTGCATTTAGATATACTCAAAATTAATAGGGTAGTGAAGCGGAGATCCGCGGCAGACAGGAATTAATTGATTTACCTGGAGAAGTTTTAGGTTTTATTTCTTGCTATCACTTTTGTGGGGAAATGGAGATTTTTCAATCGTTTAGGCTTTTCTCAAGCTATCTGACGAAACAGAAATAGCGCTGTCAGCTGCACGCCCGCAGACCGGGAAGGGAGTATCCAATGATGGTATAAACCCCAATACTGCTAACAACGCTATTAATTTACAAATTAATAGAATGTTAGAGTAATTATCAAAAGTGCCTGATGCTCATATCACTTTTGGCAGGGCAGAAAGATAAATCAGCAAAAAGCTTGAATTGATGTAGGCAAAGTAGCTCTCTAATTGAAACAATAGTTGGACTCGTAAAATAATGTTACGGTTGGCAGAATTTAGGCAGAAGACAGCTTCCAACGTTATTTATCTGCTACATTCTGCACTAAAGTTGGCTTTAGTTTGTTAACAGATTACTAGTCAGCCTATTAATCTAAAACAGATAGAACTTATGGCCGCCAACGTTCTGCGCTATCACAACCGTAATCCATTTGGAGATGTTAAATCGCGGCAAAAGACAGTTATCTTCACAGCAAGAGGCTATTATGCCAGCCAGTTAGCGACTCTTACCCCTATTGCATTACGCGTTCTTTTAAAATTGGCAAGCGACTTGAACGGGGAGGGCTATGTGTCTGCAACATTGAACCAGCTGGCAGAAGAGCTAAGTTCACCTCGGACGTATGTGAACAAAGGATTGCTGGAACTAGCACGTTTTGACATAATTAGTAAGAAAGGACGCGGGGAATATTGGATAAACCCGTCAGTTTTTCGACCGGCATTGATTGAAGTATGATCAATATATAGCCACAAAGGTTTTGAGTTTTCTACTTAAACAGTTGGCTACTACAATTTGCAATATCAAACATTCATAGCTTACTGACTAATCAATAATAGGGCAGAAACCTCTACTACTCCGGGTTAATATATCGGTTCAGAATCCAATTTTTTTAGATTGACCTTGGCCCTGAAAAGTGGACAGTGAAAAATAGAGGATTCGGACAATTGTCGTACCT